>NZ_BCQI01000165.1 GCF_001544355.1 Alicyclobacillus acidiphilus NBRC 100859 | reverse complement strand
GTACAAAATCCACCTGGCTGTCGATACCGCGAGTGAGCTGCCGGTCGCTTTAGAGGTCACACCTGCAAACGTCTACGACGGGGAGATGGCCGCGCCATTGCTGGAACACGTCGTGAAGGCGCACGGTTGGAAAGTCGATTTCGTCATGATGGATGCTGGATATGATCAAGTCAAAAACTATGAAACGGTTCGTCAATATGGTGCACAGGCAATTATCGCGATGAACAAGCGCGGTGAAAAAGAACCGCCTGAAGGAATCGCATCGGACGGGACGCCGCGTTGCACGATGGGATATGACATGGTGTATTGGGGTGCGGACGGTGACCGACTAAAGTTTCGCTGCCCGCACGCGGTTGGGAAGGTAGATTGTCCGCTTGGAATCGCGACATGTTCCGAATCCAACTACGGTATGGTGGTCAAAAAGCGGATCACAGAAGATATTCGGCGTTACTGCGCACCACACCGAGGCACGCAGAATTGGAAGCTGTTATACAACGAGCGAACTGCTGTAGAGCGTTGTAACGCAAGGCTTAAGACGAATTT
>NZ_BCQI01000164.1 GCF_001544355.1 Alicyclobacillus acidiphilus NBRC 100859 | reverse complement strand
CATACATATCAAGTCTCATAAGTTATTTGGGCTATGTCCCCACTTTCAAAGAGTACATGGAATTATTTAGGTTAGCTGCTACGCAAGCCCGTAATAGACGCTCAGCTAGTTGGTGGCCGAATCCCCGTCGGTTGTACCGATAAGTGTATTCCTCCATGTATAGTTGGTCGTCAGTTTGACGACCGTGATACGTGCCGTCGATAAATTTCTTGAAGTTGCTGATCGCTTTGTCCAACCACTGGAACGTTTCGTTCTTCTTCTCGTCTTTTGACGTTGTTACCAGATGGCTCTGTGCTCCTAGTTCCTCAGCACAACTGGCGTAGGTCGGCCACCCGTCCGTCTCCAAGATGACGCCTGTTTCGATACGCTTGGTGAGCACGTCCAGCACGGAGCGTTTGCCCACATCGCTCACCACATCCATGAACAGATACTGCGGCTTTCCCTTCTTTAAGGAGACACCAGCTACCACAGGAACCTGTTCCGTACCGCGCCCGCGCTTACCTCCTTTGCTCTCGCCGCCCAGATAAAAATCATCGACCTGAACGAT
>NZ_BCQI01000163.1 GCF_001544355.1 Alicyclobacillus acidiphilus NBRC 100859 | reverse complement strand
GTTAGAGTTTCAGGTAGTGGTGTAAATTCAGCGGCTTGGTCTTGACGAGAAAGCCATCGAGTGCAATCTACTAAAAGTGACCAACAATTCAGTAGAGGAGGCACATCGATGGCTTCTAGAGACAAGATCGCACTTTTGGAGTTAATTCGCAAGATCGGATTGGAAGATGGTGACGTTGATTTCTTGAAGGAGGGGCTGAAGGTGCTCACCCAAGCCGTGATGGAAGCTGAGGTCAGTTCCCTCATTGGTGCTGAACGCTATGAACGCAGTGATAAGCGCACGAACAGCCGCAATGGGTACCGAACCAGGGAATGGGATACTCGTGTCGGAACGATTGATCTGCAGATTCCAAAGCTCCGTAAGGGAAGCTACTTCCCCAGCATCCTAGAGCCAAGGAAGAAGGCTGAGAAGGCACTCCTCTCCGTTGTTCAAGAGGCGTATGTTCATGGTGTGAGCACCCGAAAAGTGGATGAGCTTGTTGAGTCGATGGGGATTCAGGGCATCAGCAAAAGTGAAGTATCTCGGATTTGCAAGGAACTGGACGATGTAGTGCAGGGCTTCAAGAACCGCTCGCTGGAGGGAACGTACCCGTATTTGTGGTTAGATGCGACATTTCCC
>NZ_BCQI01000162.1 GCF_001544355.1 Alicyclobacillus acidiphilus NBRC 100859 | reverse complement strand
TGCGGAGTAACAGTCAACGCACGCCAAAGCCGCAGCGGGATAAGCAAGCTTCAATGATGCCGCAGGCGATCCCTGCGGAGTAACTTTTTTTCTAGTAAAAAACTGGCAAAATGCAGCTTCAATGATGCCGCAGGCGATCCCTGCGGAGTAACGTGGCCGTAGATTGACCGCACGCGCCGTCATCGACTCGCTTCAATGATGCCGCAGGCGATCCCTGCGGAGTAACACGCGGAAAACAATATGTACTACTATGTTTACAGAGCTTCAATGATGCCGCAGGCGATCCCTGCGGAGTAACGATCATCTATGGACTCCATATCGTCGGGAGGCGAATGCTTCAATGATGCCGCAGGCGATCCCTGCGGAGTAACTATCCGCGCCTGGTGGAGCAGTGGCGAGAGGCAAATCCGCTTCAATGATGCCGCAGGCGATCCCTGCGGAGTAACTCTTCGAATCGCTATGCATATGCGCACGGCTCGCCGCGCTTCAATGATGCCGCAGGCGATCCCTGCGGAGTAACTTGGCTCATGGGCTTACCAATCGAGCGGATCGCGGTTGAGCTTCAATGATGCCGCAGGCGATCCCTGCGGAGTAACAAGTAGTCCTCGATCTTCGCCATACCATCACGTATCGCTT
>NZ_BCQI01000161.1 GCF_001544355.1 Alicyclobacillus acidiphilus NBRC 100859 | reverse complement strand
GAGCGTTTTGCAGATTTATAAACTCCCGCAGGGCAAGGGTTTTTAGGGCATGAAAAAGGACTTCACCCCAACCTTCGAGAAGATTTCAAGTGACCAAACAAGAAATTTTCGAGGAGGGAAGTCCCACTTGTATATTCTCCAACCATCGCTCTTTTCCTTTGAAGACTGGCTAGAAATTGACTCCAGCGATCGTCTGCCCTTGTTCTTCGCTGTCTTGGATTTACAACCCTATGCTTCGAAATTGAGAAAACAGTCACCCCAAGGCGCGAAACCTATGAATCGTGAAGCGATTCTGCGCGCACTGCTGGCTGCTCCGCTTGAAGGAATCTCAACGTTCACAAGGCTTCATGAACGGTTGGCGCGAGATATACGCTTTCGCTACCAGTGTGGGTTTCGAATCGACGAAGCAGCCCCGTCGGTCTCCACACTGAGTCGCGTGTTTTCAGCCGTTGTTGAGTTGGGTCTCGCTGAGAAGCTCTTCATTGACCTGGTCAGTCAATGTAAAGAAGCGAGCATCATCAACGGACGCCATTTGGCTGTGGACAGTGCCGCCGTGAAGTCCTACGAGAAAAAACAACCTAAGTCCAAGAGCCAGGAAACGGGCAATGCCAACTGGGGCGCAAAATACGATACCTTTGGCAACAAGCTTGCTTGGTTCGG
>NZ_BCQI01000160.1 GCF_001544355.1 Alicyclobacillus acidiphilus NBRC 100859 | reverse complement strand
TAGGTTTATGTTTTCTGGAAGTTGTTTTGGTCGATTTTCCTTACTGCGTCAAGGGATTTCAGACTTTGTGTCAGTCCTTATGGAAAAGCAGGCAGTGAGGGATCGGCAGGACAGGGAGTTAGATTTGAAGGGATAAACAAACGAGTCTATTGCCGAATCAGCTTACAAAAATGGTTACATATCTTGAAATGTAAACATCGAGATGGATTGCGAGCGCAGAATCACATAGAATCTGGTTTGTTGGAGGTGATTGCAGTGGGATATAAGACGAACGCCGTACCCACCGTTGCGCCGTTTGGGGCGTTGATTATCATATGGGTTCCTCTCGGAAATAGCCTACCCAATCCGTACAAGGACATAGTATGGATGATTGGTTCGGCTTATCTGATTGCCTGGGTCGGATTCGCCTTCTTTCTTGCATCAAAATATCGTAGGCTCAGCATAACAGAGTGTGAATTGACATTCCCTAAAACGGCGTTCAAAGCAGAGAACGTGCGGAAAATTCGAGTGTTTGACCGAAGCGCCACGTTTTTAGTGTATTTCAAGGAGCGAAAATACCCGCTTACGATTTCGTTCAGTCTGGCGGATGCGGACAAAGTGATTCAAGAACTTCGAGGTTGGGCATGGAGAAATGGCGTGACTCTGGAGTTGGCATCGCAACGGAGGAAAAGGTGATGTTT
>NZ_BCQI01000159.1 GCF_001544355.1 Alicyclobacillus acidiphilus NBRC 100859 | reverse complement strand
GGGTTCATACATTGTGAGTGCTCCAGATATACCAGAAGAAGAACGATGGTATGACGAGTTTGAATGTCCAAGATGCAAAGATGGTCTGGTGCTTGATGTACCGAAAGGATATTTCTAACTGAAGACACCTTCAGTAGCGGTGTTGCTGTGGGTAGCAGACAAGTGTCCTCAGTTTCATTGAAAAATAACAGATCGAATATGGGCGAGTGTTTTGCCAAGCGATTCTCCTTAAAAAAAACGGAGAAGTATCGCTTATAGGCAAGGACACTCGCTTTTTTGTCTGTAGAGAGAGGCGTGATATGAATGGCGAAACAGCCGTGGACAAATGAGAAGCTGAATAAGTGGTTGAAGGAGGGACGGGGACAGGGGACCGAAAAAACTTATGTGCCATGGACCAAAATCAGTGATTTCCCCAGTATCGGAAGAGCCACCCGCATATTAGGAGTCAAGATCCCGCGAATTTATCATCTTCAATCTGACAATCAACTGCGTTGTTTCCTGATTTTTGAATGGTCAGCGTTGCCATCAAATAACGAGGTGGATAGTCCCACGGCTATCGTTGATATCCGAGAGTCATTTCCTCTTTTGAGCATGCTCGAAACAATTGACGATAAAGACGACCTCCGCATAAACAAGTTTACGGATAAGGAGTCTGGGGTTCCAGTGGTGCTCACCACAAGTTT
>NZ_BCQI01000158.1 GCF_001544355.1 Alicyclobacillus acidiphilus NBRC 100859 | reverse complement strand
TCTTCTGCCCCATAGCGACACATCGGCATGGGAAGTGGTATCGAATATTCATGCATTTGTTGATGAACAAGGTTCTTGAATTATTGCCCCCGTACGCGCAAGTAGACTTCGTACTAGATTCCCAATCGAGTAGGAGGGGGCGGCTAGCCCCCGACCTCTCACACCACCGTACAAGCGGGTCCGCATACGGCGGTACACAAAGCACAACGAAGTTCCAAGTACCTCTCCTCTAAACTCCTCAAACCAAGCTGTTCAAAATAGGTCTTGTTCATAGCGTTGTTCAAGTTTCTCGTCATTTCCCAATATCCTCGTCGTGAGTTTGCCATCATAAATGCTATCCAGTCCGGTTGTCCGAGCGCACGCAGCTCACGAAGTCGCGTTCGCACCCGTTTCCACTGTTTCCAGATACACATTCGTAACCGACGGCGAATCCACTCATCGAACTTATTGCAGTGTCCCTTCATTTCTGCCAACCGGAAGTACGCAACCCAGCCCGTTATGTATGCGTTCAGTTGTCGTATCCTCTCGTGTATGGACATGGTGCGGCTTCGACTTGTATACTGGCCCCAGAGTCAACCCAGACAGATGAGGTGAGGTAAAATAGACGTAGAGAGGTGTTTGACTCATGCCAGGACGTAAGTGGACTGTGGACGAGAAAATGAACATTGTGTTGGAAGGGATGGTTCCCGGGGCGAA
>NZ_BCQI01000157.1 GCF_001544355.1 Alicyclobacillus acidiphilus NBRC 100859 | reverse complement strand
AAAGTTCGGGAAGGTGGGCGTGTCCAGAGCATGGCGTTTGTCATTGCGATCGGCGTGAGGGCTACCGGTGAGCGAGAGGTCTTGGGATTTGACATTGGTACCAGTGAGGACGGTTCATTTTGGTTGACCTTTATCCGGAGCCTTGTTGCCCGTGGTCTGCGTGGTGTTCAGTTGGTGATCAGTGATGCGCACGAAGGCCTGCGCAGTGCCATCGGATCTGCCTTGACGGGAGCAACCTGGCAGAGGTGCCGGGTTCATACCATGCGTAACATTCTGAGTCAGGTGCCCAGGTCGTCACAGGCGATGGTCTCGTCCATTATCCGGACGATATTTGCACAGCCAACTCAGGAGGCAGCGAAACAGCAGCTAGCGGTCGTGGTCCAGCAACTGAAGGGGAAGTTTTCCAAGGCGATGGAGGTGCTGGAGCGTGCTGAGGAGGACGTACTGGCTTACATGGCATTCCCGAAGGAGCATTGGAAGCAAATCTGCTCCACAAACCCGCTAGAACGCCTAAACCGTGAACTGCGGCGTCGTTTCGACGTTGTAGGCATCTTCCCCAACCGAGATTCCGTGATACGCCTCGGAGGAGCAATTCTGGAGGAGCAAAACGATGAGTGGATAGTTGCACGGCGGTACTTTAGCAGAGAGTCGATGGCGAAATTGACCCGAAGCTCGGATCAAGAGTTGCTGGCACCGACGTCGGTTTTACATAAATAATCCTTAATCCATGTCACGCAGTGATTGCACTCAAGCAGTTTACACCACTTGACGGGACACTACC
>NZ_BCQI01000156.1 GCF_001544355.1 Alicyclobacillus acidiphilus NBRC 100859 | reverse complement strand
ATACAAATTCCACTTGGCTGTGGATACCGCGAGTGAACTGCCAGTTGCTTTGGATGTCACACCAGCGAACGTCTTTGATGGTGAGATGGCGGCACCATTGCTGGAACACGTCGTGACGACGCACGGTTGGAAAATCGACTTTGTCATGATGGATGCTGGATATGATCAAGTCAAAAACTATGAAACGGTTCGTCAATATGGTGCACAGGCAATTATCGCGATGAACAAGCGCGGTGAAAAAGAACCGCCTGAAGGAATCGCATCGGACGGGACGCCGCGTTGCACGATGGGATATGACATGGTGTATTGGGGTGCGGACGGTGACCGACTAAAGTTTCGCTGCCCGCACGCGGTTGGGAAGGTAGATTGTCCGCTTGGAACCGCGACATGTTCCGAATCCAACTACGGTATGGTGGTCAAAAAGCGGATCACAGAAGATATTCGGCGTTACTGCGCACCACACCGAGGCACGCAGAATTGGAAGCTGTTATACAACGAGCGAACTGCTGTAGAGCGTTGTAACGCAAGGCTTAAGACGAATTTGACGGCGAACGACGTCCATGTCCGAGGCATCCGAAAAGTAAAGACACACATGTTCCTCAACGCGATCGTGTTACTTGCATCGGCACTAGCTGTGAACCATATCGAACGACACAAGAAGACTGCATAAATCAAAACGAGTTGACGTGACGAGAAACGGCGCAAGAATACCAGTATGTGGAATTTAGTTTACTTACCCTAGGTGTTGTTCCTTTTTCACCTCCACCCAAAACGACCATTCTGCAAAACGCTCA
>NZ_BCQI01000155.1 GCF_001544355.1 Alicyclobacillus acidiphilus NBRC 100859 | reverse complement strand
TGTTTTAGTTTACTTTGTCTGCATGACGAATGACTCCATCATTTTACAGCATCATCGGACACTTTACCCAACTTCCTGGATTGGTGCAGGGCTTCTGTTTCTGATGTTGTGGCGCGAAGCACATTGGCACATGCAAGAGGTTTATGAATACGTCAATTTAGATAAATTCACAGGCGCCTATTCCCGTACATTCGGGGAAAATCACTTATCCGAATGTCTTAAGACACAGAATGTTGGCATGTTTTACGCCGACATCGATGAATTTAAACAAATCAACGATCGGTACGGACACCGGACCGGAGACATGGTTCTCAAGTTAATGATGGACTTAGTGAAACCAATGATGCAATCACCGAACCTCCTAGTGCGGATGGGAGGAGATGAATTTCTCTTTCTGTTTCCGCAGGCTACACGGGAAGATGAAGCAATCCTGCGATCGCAACTTGAATCCTTATTGGAAGGCATGCACATTCCAACCGAACATACAAACGCCGACCGAATCCCAGTCTCCGTAAGCCTCGGGTGGGCGTATGCTTCCAGAGGCGACTCCTGGATCGACATGATTCACAACGCGGATTTATCCATGTACCGTACCAAGGAAGGAAATAAGACAAGGCTCGCCCATCTCGCGCCCAACCAAAGCGAAGACACACTTCACCCTATTGAAGCCAAAACAGATACGCCGAATTGGCGATGAAATCATCAAAAGTAAATGTAACAAGGCCATCCGCCATCTCGCTCCTTAAGTCTGCGATGGCGGATTGGGGCAGGTCCTAACGTTGCGAAGATGGTCCTCGCGGCATTTAGTCCGGAAGCCACTTCTCAGATCGCTCGCTCAGTGATCCGACCGTTACAGGGAACCAAAAGAGTGGCAGTCCAGCCGAGT
>NZ_BCQI01000154.1 GCF_001544355.1 Alicyclobacillus acidiphilus NBRC 100859 | reverse complement strand
TGTAAACGTATTGATTAGGATCGCACGTTTGTCGCCACGAAACAGCAACATCCCGCAAAGTTTCGGGTCGTCGGGCAGGCAGGCACGACCTACTCGTATTCCATGAGCTTTGGCGACTGCATCCAAATACAACGCGGGCACATCGTATATACCCATTTGTTCCAACACCCATTTTGCTCTTGCAGATGGATTTACATCAATACCCATTACTCGTTCTCCGCAAACAGATCATCAATGACTTGCCGCGCCTTATATGAAAGTTGCTCGGCTTCCCCTCTTGCTACCATTTGGAGGGTGGTATCTTCCTGTCTCTTTTCTACGAAGGGAAACACATCTACAGTGCTCGTGTTACCTATCGAATTAGTTCTGGCAGCCTTAAGTTCCTCGCATAGGGCCATCAACTCATCTACTTTCGAAACGATGCGCTGCTGCTCAGCAAGGGGGGGAAGAGGAAACAGTCCTAAGAAAAACTGACCTTCATTTATAGCAGGGTATGATACACCTACCATATTACGTCGGACATAATCGACGAAGGTCTGAGAACGGAGATATACTGGCCCCAGAGTCAACCCAGACAGATGAGGTGAGGTAAAATAGACGTAGTGAGGTGTTTGACTCATGCCAGGACGTAAGTGGACTGTGGACGAGAAAATGAACATTGTGTTGGAAGGGATGGTTCCCGGGGCGAATATCAGCGAGGTTTGCCGACAGCATGGTGTGGCCCAAAGTCTGTATTACAAGTGGCGTGACGCATTTCTGGCTGGTGGACGAGCAGGGCTTCAGTCAGGTCCTTCTACCCGGGAGCAGGAGTTGGAGAAGCAGTTGCAGGAAGCCATGAGCAAAATTGGCGAGCAAGCTATGGAAATCGATGTGTTGCGAAAAAAATCGAACTGGGGCCGGAAGTAAACAGCCG
>NZ_BCQI01000153.1 GCF_001544355.1 Alicyclobacillus acidiphilus NBRC 100859 | reverse complement strand
CGGCGGTAGGACATCCGAAGGCAGTATTTGATTTAACGCCCGATCAACTGGTGGAAATGACCAGGGGAAGGGTGATGGCGATAATCTAAAGTTGGTGGGGACAAGTAAGATAGGGTGAATTCCGACGTTGCGAGGCGTGTGTATGGATGGTGTATGTCAAATGTGTTTTATGCGTGGTACGCTTATTGCAGAAACGGGCAGGTTAGTGACAAAAGAGGATACGATAAATTTCCTTCGAAGTAGTTAGTATATGTCTAATTTTGCAGTAAGAGAGGACATTCATCATGAAAATCGTGAGTGCCTGTTTGGTCGGTTGTAAGTGTAGATACGATAATCAATCTGCTTTACATTCAAAAGTCGAGAATTTAGTTCAAAGTCGTCAAGCAGTGCCTGTCTGCCCTGAGCAATTCGGAGGACTCCCGACTCCAAGGAATCCTGCAGAGATTGTAGGCGGAGATGGATTTGATGTACTTGATGGAAATGCCAAGGTTATCGATAGTGAGGGGAATGACGTCACACAGGAGTTTATTGACGGGGCTTACCGAGCACTAAACGTTGCACAGACTATTGGGGCAACAACAGCCATTCTTAAGAAAAATAGCCCCTCCTGCGGAAGTGATTTGATATACGATGGGTCTTTTTCTGGTATGAAGAAGGAAGGGGTGGGCGTGACCGTTGCTCTATTATTACGTAATGGACTAACGGTTACATCCGAAGATGGCGATTAACAAGGGGGTCTCATAGGAATTGCTCTTGAACAAACGGAGGCAAATGTTTAAGAAGCTTGACCCATCCAAACTGTTATGGCGATATATTGCAGTCCTTATTCGCACTTTTAAATTGCGAAAAATGCGATTGGGGGTGAATACGACATATGGATGACGATATGACGAACCCTCACGAGGGCATTGCGCCCGCACCGCCTGCTCAATATGACCG
>NZ_BCQI01000152.1 GCF_001544355.1 Alicyclobacillus acidiphilus NBRC 100859 | reverse complement strand
TTTCGTGATCTGTTGGAGGAAGACGAAATTTGGAATATCACGAGAATCCAGCAAGAATATCGTGCCAAAGTAGCTTCGGATGAGGAACTCTCAGCATATGTCGATCGTATTTTAGGTGCTTGATGCATGTGATACAATTAAAAGTAGTCTCTAAGGTGGTGACAATACCTATATGGACAAGGAAAAACAGTCAACTAATTCGGCTTCAGTCGCAGAAAAGGAAGTTCTCGCTGCCTTGGAAGAGGTACTTGCCACAACTACTAAATCTGGGAAAGTTGAACCGTCTCAAGCACAACTTCAATGGATACAGCTAGTCGCCAAGTAAGTTTTTGTTCCCTATCCCGCGAGTCACTCGCGGGTTTATTTTTGTCTCCTACGGGCAAGATGATTTCTAACCCGAAATTCATAAGGAGACTAGGATCATGGCCCATAACAAAAAGAAACCAGCAAGCGATATGGAGGCCGCTCGAAAAATACTCAAAGCCTGGGAAGACGAAACGGTGACTAAGATCATTGCAGACATCAAAAAGAGCAGACTTTCTAAATCTGAGCTGGAACAACGCTCAAAATACCATCGTTACTTAAATGGTGAGTGAATCTTCATCAAATTTAAGCGCGGAAGCCCCAAACCGTCGTCGCAAAGAGTCGCGTTTTGTTGCGAATGAAAACCACCGAATCGCCAAGATGCTTGTTACGAAAGCCAAAGACACCGGACGCGGTATTGCCATCGAAGACCTCAAGGGCATCCGCGACCGGATCACGGTTCGAAAGGCGCAGCGTCGTCAGCAGCATTCTTGGGCGTTTCATCAGCCTCGCTCCTTCATCGAATACAAGGCCCGCCTTGCAGGCGTTCCTGTTGTGTTGGTTGATCCCCGAAACACGTCGCGCACTTGTCCGAACTGTGGGCATTGCGACAAGAAGAATCGACCGACACGAGATGATTTCCATTGCCAATCCTGCGGCTTCGCTGGGCCTGCAGATGGCGTCGCTGCCGTGAACATTCGCGGCA
>NZ_BCQI01000151.1 GCF_001544355.1 Alicyclobacillus acidiphilus NBRC 100859 | reverse complement strand
CATACATCTCAAGTCTTTTAAGTTCCGATTGAAAAGTGGAGCGTAGGTGGTAGAATGGCGATATAGAACGTATGTTTGGGGTGATCGCCATGACACTTCTTGAGTTTCAGGAACGGTTCTCCACGATTCGTGCCTGCGAGGAGCGTTTGTTTGAGCTACGTTGGCCAGATGGCTTTGTTTGCCCGAAGTGCGGCAGCAAGGAGTATTGCGAAGTTGTAAGCTCCTCACGGAAAGAGGCTGAAGAACGAATGCCCTTATTCCAGTGCAAAAACTGCTCTCGGCAAACTTCCGTCACGGCGGGCACCATCTTTCATAAGACGAAAACCGATTTGCGCAAGTGGTTTCTTGCGGTGTACCTGATGGCCAATGACAAGCGAGGCGTTGCTGCGACAACCATTCAACGGAATATTGGAGTGTCGTATCCCACCGCATGGAACATGTTGCGTAAAATCCGCAAGGCCATGGCTGATCGCAATGCACTGTATCAGTTGGAAGGACTCGTGCAAATCGATGACGCCTATTTTGGCGGAGAGAGCCATGGAAAAGGAAAGCGTGGGAGGGGCTCGGATCAGGACCCGGTGATTGTCGCCGTTCAGATGGAGCGTGGGACGCCTAAGTACATCACCATGGCGGTAGTACCGAATCTCACGAAGGAAGTGGTTGCTCCCGTTCTATCCGGACGGCTGAAACCAAATTGCGTCTGGGAGACGGACGGCAGCAAGACGCTTGTGGCCTGTGCCAAGGAGTTGGAGCCTGCGTCCCATATAGTGACGAAGTCGGGTACACCGGAGGCCCATGAGACGTTCGAATGGATAGACAAGGTCATCAGCCTGGCCAAGAGGTTTATCGATGGTACGTACCACGGGCGGATTGTATACAAGCAAGGATACCTTGAGGAGTTCGTGTATCGATTCAACCGCAGGAAGCTTGGAAATCGCTTGGTGGACAGATTGTTGCTTGCCTGTGCGCATGCGAAACCATTACCCAGTGTTTAGGAACTTAGTTACGAAA
>NZ_BCQI01000150.1 GCF_001544355.1 Alicyclobacillus acidiphilus NBRC 100859 | reverse complement strand
GTATCATTAAATCCGACGATAGAAACATCGTCCGGAACAGATATACCAGCATCACTTAACGCCCTCATTGCGCCTACAGCTAACAGATCACTCGCGATAAAGAATGCAGTTGGCATGGATTGGGATTTGATCGCTTGGTTCATCATTTCGTAACCGTCATCCACCATCCAATTTTCTGCGATAAACACGCTCTCGGCCCGCAGAAGTCCTCGCTCATTCATCATGCTCTCGAACGCGCTTTTTCGTTCATTCAGCCGATGGACCATCTGTTTGCCACCAATGAATCCAATGTCCCGATGGCCCAGGCCAAACAAGTAATCCAAGACTTTGCGCGTCGCCTTCGCATAATCAATGATCACCGAATCGTATCGATCGACTGTTGACTCGCTATCGATATAGACCGCATGTTTGACGCCTGAATACATATCTAAATTGATCGCCGAATTTTCACCTATCACTACCAAACCATCCAACTGGTTGATATCCGCAAAGGAATCGTTGTGGTAATACATCCGGATTCCATGTGAAGAACCAAGCCCTAGGTTCGCAAGTTCTCGTTCAACACCCGAACGGATCGAGAGAAAAAATCGGTCCCAGTGGTCCACTTGAGATTTATCCCAAAACTGTACAATTCCAATCTTGCCGGCACTGTGTTGTTGCGGATGGCTCTTCCGGTGTTTACTTGACCGGTAGTTCATTCGACTGGCGATTTGTAGAATGCGCGACCTCGTCTCGTTCGCTACAGAAAAGGTTTGATCTCCACTAAGGACTCGAGAGACTGTAGATTCGGAGGTATTGGCTTCGCGAGCTATATCTTTTAAAGTGGCCAATCGCCACCCTCCCTTCATGTTGTTATGTTATTAAAAACTTGAGTAAATATTGCTTCAAAAATGACTTTTTCGAAAAAGATTTGGCGGACCAACCCTCGCACATTTCGGAAGGCAAGGAAAGGGAGCTGGGAGCTGGGAGCTGGGAGCGCGGAGGCGCGGGGGCGCGGGGGCGCGGAGGCGCGGA
>NZ_BCQI01000149.1 GCF_001544355.1 Alicyclobacillus acidiphilus NBRC 100859 | reverse complement strand
CCGTATTCCTGCATCCAAACTTCTTCCTCCTTCAACGAACGGAAGAAACGTTCGATATAGCCATCTGCGTCCGGGTTGTGATAACCTGTCCGTTCATGTTTCACCTGGCAGTCCTTCATGGCTTGTACGAATCGTCGACTTGTCATTTGGCATCCGTTGTCCGTTCTGAGCGTCAAGTTTGCGCCTTGCACCCCGCTCGGGAATCGGTAGTTGAATGCGTTATCCACAGCCTGCAGCAATTCCTCTGTCCGGCAATAGCGCGAAAACGAATACCCCACAATTTCACGGTCGTACGCATCGATGACCGCGAATAGATATCCCCACCCATCCTTACCACACCAAATCTTTGTCATATCGCACTGGAAGTGTTCGTTTGAATGACTCACCGGAATCTTTCCAGACCGCTTCTTTCGGGAAGCTTCTCGCTGTGGGGATTTGACCAACAATCCCATTTCTCGCATGAGCCGGTGTACTCGTTTGTGGTTTACCTGCATGCTGTATTGACGACGCAACATGACCTTGATTCTACGGTATCCATATCGTGGGAATCTCTCGCATAGATGGCGAATCCGCTGTTTCAATGGGGCGTCTTTCTCTATAACCGCTTTGTTCGCCTTCTTCACAGGCTCCTTTAACAAGCTATAACAATAAGTTCGATTCAGCTCCAATGCTTTCGCAATCACTGGGACCCGAAACCCTTCCTTGACGAGCTGAGCAACCAAGAAACGGCTGTTTACTTCCGGCCCCAGTTCGATTTTTTTCGCAACACATCGATTTCCATAGCTTGCTCGCCAATTTTGCTCATGGCTTCCTGCAACTGCTTCTCCAACTCCTGCTCCCGGGTAGAAGGACCTGACTGAAGCCCTGCTCGTCCACCAGCCAGAAATGCGTCACGCCACTTGTAATACAGACTTTGGGCCACACCATGCTGTCGGCAAACCTCGCTGATATTCGCCCCGGGAACCATCCCTTCCAACACAATGTTCATTTTCTCGTCCACAGTCCACTTACGTCCTGGCATGAGTCAAACACCTCTCTACGTCTATTTTACCTCACGTCATCTGTCTGGGTTGACTCTGGGGCCAGTATA
>NZ_BCQI01000148.1 GCF_001544355.1 Alicyclobacillus acidiphilus NBRC 100859 | reverse complement strand
TGAATAAACCAACTTCGTCCCACAATCCTGGCAAACCTCGGAAACAAAAAACGGTTCGTCATTCGGTCGCCTGTCCGATGGTCTATTTGGCTCAATCATCAACAAGCCCCCTATAATCAAACTACAATAGTTCCGCTTTCCGTTTCATTTCTTCCCTGCTTGGGTGGGCATAAAGCATGGTTGTCTTCACATTTGAGTGCCCCGCGATTGACATGGTTTCATGAATCGAGAAGCCCGACTCAAGTAAACGAGTGACAAAAAAATGTCTCAAAGAATGGGGCGTAATGACTGAACTGAACCGCCTGAATTGCTTGTTGACAACTGTTCTGTCGAGTCTTTCACGTTCTCGCGACGGAAAGAGGTACTCACTATCCGAGCGACGCTCAGATATGTATGCCCGTACTGCATTAACGACTTTGCTATTTAAATAAACAACCCTTTGCTTTCCACCTTTTCCTTTCCGCACAACAAGCTCTTTCGTCTGCAAGTTGATATCCGAGAGCATAATGCTCAGTAATTCACTAATGCGAATTCCTGTATAGGCGAGTAAGGACGTGATCGCGTATAATCGCTTGTCCCCTGACTCCAATATCTTTTGACGGAACTGTTCAACTTCCATTTTTTGAATTGTGCACGGATTAGCGTATTCGATCTGAACTTTACAAAAATCTTCTTTACTGATAACAACGTCATTCTGAATGCCTATCTTTACAAGAAAGGAATTGTAAGAAATCAGTGCGCTCATATGTCCGTTACAAGTTTTAGCACTTAAATGTTTGCCATTGTACTTTTTAATGTTGAGAAGATAGCTTTTGTAATCAAGAACATTTTCACGGTAAAGTTTCGTGCATTCCATTGCGTATGTATCACGGAACCACTTGAAATATTGCTGAACATTTAGAACGTACGTCTTGATGGTATTCATACTCTTACCCGATTGAGTCAGGAACGTTGAATATTCTTCGATTAAGTCTATTATTCATCACCTCCACAATACGGTTGTAAATTCTGTTGCATTAAATTTGTGACTGGGTTCACGAACTTCTGTTGCACGATAACCAAATACTAACTCCAGATTCGGGCTTAAGCAATCTCGCAGTTCAACATAAGTGCT
>NZ_BCQI01000147.1 GCF_001544355.1 Alicyclobacillus acidiphilus NBRC 100859 | reverse complement strand
CGGATTCAGGAGGTTTGGTATCCCCCGCATTTTTTACTGTTGACAACCTTACTACGACCGTACTAGGGGTCGTGATGACGGCAATTGTTTCTGTAGGTATGACAGTTGCTCTCGTCTCAGGTGGATTCGATCTGTCTGTCGGATCAGTTATGTCCATGTCAGGCGTCGTTGCAGGTGAATTTGCCCTTAATGGAATGAATGTCTGGTTGGCGGCTTTTCTTGGGCTGATATCCAGTCTTCTCTCTGGCATATTGACAGGACTGTTTATCGGGCGAGTGAAGATTAATCCATTTATCATGACTTTGGGTATGCAAGGGGTAATTCAAGGTGTGGCATATGTAGTTACTCAAGGTGCACCGCTTTCTGTGCCTTTGTCGGGGACGTTCACTTTTCTCGGCCAGGGCTCTATTTTAGGGATTCCCACACTGATATGGATATTGGCGTTGGTAATTGTGGTGGCTGACTATCTGATGCGAAATGCGATTGTAGCGAGAAAGGTTTATTACGTTGGAAGTAATCAAAACGCAGCATTCATGTCCGGACTCCGCGTAGCTAAGATCCAGACATGGATATATATTGTAACCGCCCTACTCGCTGGCTTAGCAGGGATACTAACGCTTTCACGTTTTAGTGTAGCGTCGCCAACTGCCGGCCAGGGTATGGAACTCCAGGCAATTGCAGCATGTATTATTGGCGGGGCGAGTTTAACTGGAGGTGAAGGGACTGTTCTGGGTGCTCTGCTGGGGAGTTTGCTTGTGGGGTTGGTAAACGATGCTCTAGTTTTACTGAATGTCTCCGTCTATTGGCAGAGCATGGTTGTTGGGTGTGTACTCATTGGCGCAGTTACACTGGACGTTTTGACGCATCGTGGAAAGTCGTCTTAGGTTGCCATGCCCGCAATAAAAGTGAGCATGAATATCAGAATTATCGCATTGAGGGGGAAGCATTATGTTTAAAAGAACATTTTTGTCGGGTTTGATTGCATTTGGAACAGCTGGAATTCTTTCAACGGGACTTTTAACCGCGAATGCAGCATCATCGACGACTAGTGGATCCAAGACTCCGTTCGTAGGGAACGCTAATCAAACTTACTACGTCATTACATTCTTATCGGGTATCGAGTATTGGAAGG
>NZ_BCQI01000146.1 GCF_001544355.1 Alicyclobacillus acidiphilus NBRC 100859 | reverse complement strand
TAGTGTCCCGTCAAGTGGTGTAAATTGAGTGCAACCACTTAGTGTCGACTATTTATGCAAAACTGACGTTGGAGCCAGTAACTGCTGTTCATCAGTGCTAGTTAGTTTTGCCATCGACTCTCTGCTAAAGTAGCGTCTTGCAACGATCCATTCATCATTCTGCTCTTGGAGGATTGCTCCGCCAAGACGAATGACAGACTCCCGGTTCGGGAAGATACCAACCACATCGAAGCGCCGCCTGAGTTCACGATTCAAGCGCTCAAGCGGGTTTGTCGAGCAGATCTGCTTCCAGTGTTCCTTCGGGAATGCCATGTACGCCAGCACATCTTCCTCTGCACGTTCCAAGACATCCATCGCCTTTGGGAACTTTCCCTGGAGCTGCTCCACAACTACAGCCAATTGCTGTTTTGCGGCTTCCTGTGTCGGTTGGGCAAAGATCGTCCGGACAATAGACGAAACCATAGACTGTGACGCTCTGGGCACCTGGCTGAGAATGTTGCGCATTGTGTGAACACGGCAACGCTGCCACGTCGCTCCGGTCAGCCCAGAGCCAATCGCACTGCGAAGTCCTTCATGGGCGTCGCTAATCACCAACCGCACACCACGCAGTCCACGTGCAACCAGACTACGGATGAATGTGAGCCAAAACGAGCCATCTTCGCTGGTGCCAATATCAAACCCCAATACTTCACGCTCACCGGTGTCTCGCACGCCAATGGCAATGACAAACGCCATACTCTGTACCCGTCCGCCTTCTCGCACTTTCGGAAAGGTCGCATCTAACCAGAGATACGGGTACGTTCCCTCCAGAGGACGATTCTTGAAGTCCTGCACCACGTCATCAAGCTCTTTGCAGATTCGAGACACTTCGCTTTTGCTTAGTCCTTGAATCCCCATAGACTCAACCAACTCATCCACCTTACGGGTGCTCACACCATGCACATACGCTTCTTGAACAACAGACAGCAGTGCCTTCTCAGCTTTCCGCCGGGGCTCTAGAATACTGGGGAAGTAGCTCCCCTTACGAAGCTTCGGAATTTGCAATTCGATTGTTCCAACACGGGTATCCCATTCTCTGTCCCGGTGCCCATTCCGGCTGTTACTGCGCTTTTCACTGCGCTCATATCGTTCAGCGCCAATCAGGGAGCTCACCTC
>NZ_BCQI01000145.1 GCF_001544355.1 Alicyclobacillus acidiphilus NBRC 100859 | reverse complement strand
GACAACTGGGTTACGGCTCTGAGGGTGTACCAGTCCTCTACGTTGCATACCCCCGAACAGATCCTACACAACACGTACAGTCGCATCATTGTGTCGTGAACTTCTGCTCCGTGACTTCCCGCCTTCGCCCGCTACCCAGCCGCCGCCACGACATCCACGGGGAGAGAGGATTGTATTCAGAAAGTGGGAGGTGTATGGAGGGGTTATCACAAATCCCTTGCTATTTTTGCTGTTTACTTTTATCTTTCACGTTTTCTCCTATAGGTCAACAAACACCCCCATACCCCTCCCAAAACTGGATGAGAAGTACCTATCTCGCCCCTCCTGTGGATGCGATGTGTTGTGAAATATTGAGGAGTGGCGGTCGTGCAGGCAGTCGCCCTGTGGGTGCGGTCAGGGGATGCTGACGATGCTCCAACGTGTCCAAGAAAGAGTAAGAGCCAGCCCTGTCCAAGCCGACCATCGAAATGTAATGAAAAGTCAAATTGACGCGGTAAGGATGAGCTACACTCTACCATATTTCAGGTTCTACTATGTGTCGTGTTGGTATGTAAACGCCGTATACAGAAACTTTACCCTCCGTCCCCTTTCGTCACCCTCCATTCCGTACATCTGGGTACTGCAACATGACAGCGAATCTGTAGAAAGCCTGATGGCGGTCGGCAAATAGCATTCGCATTACATCCTTATCGCTTCCGACAAACGCATAGCTCACATGGGACTGATGTTGAAAATGGGCGCGGAGTCGCTTCAGCAAGAGGTCGTCAACCTTCTCGATCACCTGAAACTCGTGGAACCAAACGACCAGACGCCTGCCTGATTGCTCAGGGATGCGTTGCAGGAGGCTTGTGCTTACGTCCAGGAGTTCAAGAGGGCTTTCCTTCAACTTCAGCAGATATGGTATGTCCACAACGTCTTGGATTTTGGCACGTATCTCAGGTAGAGACAGATTCTCTATGAATTCGTTAAGGGAGGAGTTCGGCAAGGTGTCGCTACCTAAACGCAACTGCGAAACCACCCTCAACAAGTGAAGTGCCAATTCCTCAATAGTGTAAACGTTAGATAGGTCTATCTCGGTCGTATAGCATCCCCGCGCTTCCAGCCCACTCAAAACAGCACGAGCCAATAAAGTGCTAATCTGATGAGGAACTGCGAATGTCACACTGCAACCATCATATAGCCGCTCTTCAATTTCCCGTACAAAA
>NZ_BCQI01000144.1 GCF_001544355.1 Alicyclobacillus acidiphilus NBRC 100859 | reverse complement strand
GGGTTAATATTAGCAACGGGAAGTTCCCCTGTGCATCCGCACAATGACACTGTTGCCTTCCCTCATCATACCAAGTCATTCAAGCAGTATACGAATTTCATCGGTATCCATTGAGTCTACGGCGCAAAAGAACGCAAAAGAGCCTTTGAACACCCTATTCCGGTGTCAAAAGGCTCTCCATCTTTTTGGTGGAGGATAGGGGATTTGAACCCCTGACCCCTACGCTGCCAGCGTAGTGCTCTACCACCGTTGTCGGTTTCACTACCCAATCGTTCCCGAAAAGGCGCTTGAGCCGCCGGATGTTTATGCCACCCTTTGGGCACCATATTAGCGGTCGGAATCAAGACGCGCAATCACTGAACACGAGGAGCAGTATATCACAATGGTCTTCGGCGATGCACAGCCACGAGCACGTTGACAGTGCTGACGCATGAGCGTATTGGTTCGGGGGTGCGCCTGGGCAGAGGTGGACCCAAAATGGGGGAGCGATGAGTCGCAGCGTGTAGAGGGAGTTTTCTCGAGAACGATTTGCGTGTTCCGGAATGGGGCAATGCCCAGGAAATGCGATTGAAATCAGCCCTTCGTTTGAGGGTGCAGGAGGGTTGCCCTTCTGTTGTTGGGGAGTGCCAAGCGTTAGAGCAGCATTCGGGGCTGCGGACGTTTTGAGCAGGACGCGAATAGTCGATCCCGAGCGAGCCAAGGGTTCCTCCAACTTTCCCGGAGAAATTCAAAGTCCCGCGAATCCCCAGTTCGTGCACTTTCTTGATCAGGGCATCCGTGTGAAGCGTCAGCGTGTTCAGCAAATGTTCCAAGTGCATCATGACGTGCCATTTTTTCATGGCCGACCAGTTGAGCGAGAAGGCATGCTCGTACTGGTAGCCGTGGTGTTTCTCCTGCAGGATATTCTCCTCAATCCCCCATCGGTGGCGGGCTGCACGGTTGCATCGTTCCAGGACGTTTTGTTGCGTGAGAGGTCGCGACGATACCCAGACCCAGTCCGCCTTCTTCGTGATTCCGCCCTCTCCCCAAGTGTCCGTACATCCCGCAACATGAATCTTCAATCGGCGCCAAGACTTCGGTGTCTCCTGAAAATCATAATCAATCTGGTTCACCCACCAAAACACTTGTTTCCGGTTCCCCCAGTGATATGTACGCGTTTGGTCCTTGTCCAGTTTTCGGAGCCCATTGACCTCCTCCCACACGCTGGGGAGACACTCCCTTGGCAGGACAATCATAAAGTCCAGATTGTAATTTCATTTTTTGATTTGGAAAGTATTGCAGAATA
>NZ_BCQI01000143.1 GCF_001544355.1 Alicyclobacillus acidiphilus NBRC 100859 | reverse complement strand
ATGTGTTATATTGTCGTAGCTCAACAACCTGTACTTGCAATGTTTCATCTTGCTCAGGAACCTTAATGAATTCGATAATGTCTCCCACATTTATTTGTCTTCGCTTCTCGTCATTGAGACGAACTTCAACCTTTTTCCGTCCGCCTATGATAGATGCAAAACACTCTCCATAAAGACCCATTTGATGTATCACAAGCGTTCCCCTTTTTACCCGTTTGATAGCAGAGATGCTGCCCAACTATGCAACAATGCCAACGGGCTTTAATGAACACAATTACACATACTTGAGACAAATACGTATCTCATTTAACCCCGTCGTCGATATATAGACAGTTCGCCTCCAATAACGATTTGGTGCCTTCAGGATGGTATATAAGACGTTCATTAGCGACTTCAAAATTAACCCATTCCCGAAAGAAAGTATTGCTTGAAGATCCGATCAGAGTATGATGATGTAGAATTCGGCTTCCCATACCGACCTAAGTTCAATGACATCGGAACATCGAACTGAATGTTTATGCGCCGAGTGATGGTCGTGCGCCTTCAGGTTTCGCACCCGTTCGTATGTATTTTGAACCTGTAGGTTATTGACCAGATGAAAGAAGAATGCCCAAAACAAGCACTCCGGGCATCCTCTATACAACACAACTCATCCATAGCGATTACTTGATTTTGCGAGCCACCAGCACGGAATTGCTTTCAGAAGTTCGAACCTCGGTACAAAACAGGCGCTCATCGTTCATCCACTTCTCTCGCACGACATCGGGTTTGCCCCTCCACTCTTCTGGCCAGTGCTCAATGGGAGTGAAGTCATCCAGCAAGATAAGCCCATTAACCATCATTGCGTCAATCAAGTCATCTGCTTCCTCATGCTTGGCTGACTTCGCATCCACGAAAGCAAAATCGAATGGCCCGTAAGACAAAATCTGTTTCCAGTCTCCTTGAAGAACGTGAACATTTGGAACCCCTTCAAAAATCTTGCTCACAAGTTCTACTCGCTCACGCTCGAGTTCTACAGTGAAGAAAGTTGTGTTTGGCTCGATTCCTGATAGAATCCAGGCACTGCCCACTCCAAGTCCAGTACCGATCTCAGCAACTCTGGCATTAGGCTTGAGTCCACTAAAAATCCTCAGCAACTGTCCAACTTCCGGTAAGCAGGAATTTTGATATGCACGTTCCTTCGCTGTTTGCATCGCTTCTTCTACGATCATCGGCAGGGCATTATTAGTCTGGAGCACATCACCCAACCTTTCTCAATCAAATCATACCCAAATCGCGGTATTGAGGTATAATGATTGTAGCACA
>NZ_BCQI01000142.1 GCF_001544355.1 Alicyclobacillus acidiphilus NBRC 100859 | reverse complement strand
GCTAACGTCATCAGATTTTGGATAACCGTACGAATCCGCCGGCGTTGTACTCTGTTGCGTAGTGGCGCGTCGTCTGCCCTCAACGTTTCCTGTCCAATGAGCCGCAGGATGTTGTAGGCGAGCATTCCAAATCGTAATACCAAATCGTTCGTTGCAAATTTCCCAGACGGTAGCCGCTCTAAATCCAGGTCTGTCTTCATCTCGCTGTGGAATTGCTCCATCGTTCCGTGCGCGTGATATAGGTCTATAATCGTGGTCGGGTCGTCCGGCAAGCTGGTCAGATATACAGACACCTCAATATCGGGCGTCAATAAAATCTGGCCCGTTTTCAAAATGGTTCTCTCAATGACCTCAAACACCATTCGAACGGGTTGTTCCAGCCCCTTCATAGGTGACATCAGAAACCCACGATACACGCGCTTGCCCTCGCGGGGTTCTTCGCAGATGCCGTGTTTTTGTGCGGTGAGTAGCCACACTTCGGGGCTTTCCTTACGTAGATTTTTCTTGATGATGAAATCCGCCGCTGTTTGTTCGCTTCGGCACACAACCAGATTGTCGACACTATCGTTCCCTGCATCCATCCGAACCAACAATCTTGTATCTGTGACGTGGCGGGCATATTGGATGCTCTGGGCTAAGAACGCCGCTGTGCCATTTTGACAGTGGGTACTCCCCGTCCGAAGTTCTCCATGCACGGCATATCCTTCTTGTCCAAGATAGGCAAAGATGGGAGCATATCCATCGCACCCTTTGTAGGTTCGCGACACGCCTTCTTTCTTCGTGCCAGAATTGTCAAACGGAGACACATCCACATCCAGCGGGACATACTCGCGACGGTCCTGACCCAAAACAAGAGACGTGAGTGGTGCCCCAATCGTGCGCAGGAGACGAGCCGACTCTTCTAGAATCACGGGTATCCAGCTTGATTCTTCCGAGCTTGGTGCAACGAGGTCGAAGCGTTGTCGTAGTGTAGGACTGGAAGGTACGCGGTGTAAGTCGAGCGCAAGAGAGAAGAATTCGTCTTTGCGAAATGGCTCAATGTGGTCGAAATCACTTTTACCGTGGCAGAGTAAGCCAAGGTATGCGTAGGCGACATCTCGGTTGGAGACCTCTGTATATTTTCGTTCAGGCACAGCGATGGCATTGAGACGTGTGGAAATATTCGTCTTTTCTAGTAACATTCCAACGAACGCGAGACCAGAATGCGTGGTAAGCACCTCGTCGGATTCTTCAATGATGAATTTTTGCACGAAATCACCTCGTGGGTGAAGATATGGATGTATTGATACACCCCATTTTACTTGATTTCGTGCAGTTTTTAATGTGTCACCGTAAATTACGTCACGGATTCAG
>NZ_BCQI01000141.1 GCF_001544355.1 Alicyclobacillus acidiphilus NBRC 100859 | reverse complement strand
GTTGTAAACAAACTTTGTCTCGTGACCTTTGACCGGAACCGATACTCTGTCCCCGCGCATTACGTCGGTAAAACTCTGCTGTTACGAGCATATGCCGAACGCGTTGAAATCTTGGAACGCGACAAAGTGGTTGCAACGCATACCCGTCGACATGAACGTGGACAAACAATGCTAGAACTTGAACACTATTTGCCTGTTCTCGCGTACAAGCCTCACGCGGTTACCCACGCAGCTGTCGTCCGACAATTGCCTGAGGTATACCAACAAATCCGTCGCCGGATCACCCAGACCCGTCCCGATGGATACAAAGACTTTCTATCTATTCTTCTCTTGCACCAGTCCTACTCGGCAAACGACATCCTGAATGCCATAGAGTCTATTGGTCCGGAGTACGTCACTGCGGAGCAAATTCGCGCTCACATTGAGCGACACATTCCCACCACATCCACAGTTCCTGATGAACTCCTACAATACAGACTTAAGAAACAGAACCCTGGGAAGTACGATCTCTTGGCGACTGGAGTGGTGCACTGATGAATGATGAACTCTATACCGCGATGATAGACCTACATTGCAAAGAGCTTAGAATGCCGGGATTGAAACGTGCTTACGAGTCTTTAGGTCGAGAAGCTCAAAACCGAAACCACACGATGGTTCAGTACCTCGCCGCATGCCTAAACGAGGAAGTGAGTTCAAGGCAACAAAGCCGTCTACAAACGTACACACGTCAGGCGAAGTTTCCGGCTGTAAAGACTCTAGAGGAATTCGACTTCACAGCGATTCCAGCACTGCCGAAAGCGAAGATTCTTGGGCTAGCAGAAGGGAAGTTTATTCAAGGGCGAGAGAATGTTGTTTGCATGGGGGCGAGTGGGACAGGCAAAACACATGCTGCAATTGCGATTGGACTGGCAGCTATTGCAGCGGGATTCCGAGTCCGATTTACCAGCGTAATGCATCTAGTACAGGAACTGCTCCAAGCAGAGGCGGAGTACCGACTTCCACGGTTTCTTAAAACGTGGGACAAGTTTGATCTGGTGATTCTAGACGAGTTGGGCTACGTCTCATTGTCTCAGGGAGGTCCGTTGCTGTTTCAGTTTTGCGCAGATCGCTACGAAAAAGGCAGCCTCCTGATCACAACGAATCTTGAGTTCGCCCGATGGACGGAGGTATTCCACGACACTGCGTTAACCACGGCGTTGCTCGACAGACTTACTCACCGCTCACACATCCTCGTGTTTGAAGGTGAGTCATACCGATTCCGAGAGAGCCAGAAACGCACTAAACAATCTCTATAGCCACTTTCTTTTTTTCGCCGGGGTGGTCAACAATTCGGTCAGCGATCCGGTCAACTTTTCGCTTGACGAACACA
>NZ_BCQI01000140.1 GCF_001544355.1 Alicyclobacillus acidiphilus NBRC 100859 | reverse complement strand
ATTCGTTATCTCCAATGGATGTACGAGGACTTTCGCCTGAGACGAAAATGGGATCATACAGCGTTTTGGCGAGGAAGCAGAGAGTTATTCCAAGCGGTTGATCCAGAAGATGGGGACGACGGATTCCTGAACACAGAGTTGATCCCATTCGACTACTCGAACCATCGACCCCCATCACATTTGGAAGAGTTGTTGGGCAGTGAATTTAACGTGTTACCGATGACGATTGAGGCTCTACGACCTGATGTGATTCTCTTTTTAACGGGATACACCTATGACGAGCGCATCGTAAAAACCTTTTGGAATCAGAGAGAATTGGGTAATACGTTGGAGTTTCATCCTATTGATGGGTTCGAATCAAATCACCTGGTTAGACTCTCTCATCAACTTCTTCCGTATCACACCTATCGAACCTATCATCCAGGGTACTCACTTCTACACAGGGAAACAGCCTTTGATCCAGTGAGGCAGAAACTAAGTGAACTTGTAAAGCTGTAAGTAGGGGATGGGAGCTTGATTTTTCTGAAAGGCAGTCGCTGATGAAATAAGCAACTCACCTATAAGAATAATTTCTTTCAAAACGTCATTGGGGTGCTGTCCGTGATTGTGAGCAAACAGAATGCGGAACATTACAGTTGGGGCAAGAAGTGCGACGGTTGGCACTTAGTGAAGCAGAATGATTTAAGTGTGATACATGAGAGAATGCCGTCTGGTGCGTATGAAGTGCGGCATTTTCACAACAAGTCTCGGCAATTCTTTTTTGTCCTTTCGGGGACAGCGACGTTAGAAGTCAACGGGGTACGATATGAGATTGGTGCACTTCAAGGGATAGAAGTGCCGCCTGGTGTCCCACATCAAATGATGAATCAGTCACGATCAGATGTAGAGTTCTTGGTTGTTTCTCAACCCAAAAGTCACGGAGACCGTATTACAGTCGAAGATGAGAGGAGTATATGGCGTGGTTCTATAGAGAATCAGCCAAAAACATCCGATGTACCGAGTGGTAGCGAGATGAGGTCCTGTTAGCCGCTGGCACATAGATGGCATTCAATAAAATGCTTTATCGGCACACGCTATTTTGACAAGTTATTGCCGTTTTGCTGGCGGAAGCACATCCGCTGGGTTTCATGTTTTATCTATTTTGGGCAAAACGATACTAACGTGTGACATTCGGTAGGTTGCTCATATCGTTGAAGGGGGCAGTTAGTTATCGTTGGTTGGGATGTCTTTTCACATAGTAATTGTGATCCAGGTTCAGTAGCGTTGCGGTATGCTATCGCTTTGTGAATGTTTACAGCTATTGTGAAGGTCATTCAATAGGAGTGTCCATATCCGCGAAGAGTACCGCAGTTACGATGAAGCTATCATCCTTTATTCCATAAACCC
>NZ_BCQI01000139.1 GCF_001544355.1 Alicyclobacillus acidiphilus NBRC 100859 | reverse complement strand
AAGTATAGTGGTCCCAGGCATCAAGACAACTGAGAAGGGACCGATTAAGCTACAATATGGCCATGAGAAAACACTATACCGCATCATTCAAAGCGCAAGTCGTCCTTGAGCTTCTCAAAGAAGAGAAGACCATCGCCCAGATTTCATCGGAGTACGGCGTACACGTCACTATGCTCCATCGGTGGAAAAACACCGCTGTGGAAAACCTGTCCAGTGTTTTCGAAGACGAGAGCAAGAAAAACACTGCTGCCATACAGAAGGAGCATGAAAAGGAGACGTCCGAACTCTATGCAAAAATTGGTCGCTTAACCACTGAGGTTGAGTGGCTCAAAAAAAAATCTGGCATCAAACCGAACTAGAGCTGAAAGAATTGCCATGGTCGAGCACGACAGTGACAAGATCAGCATTTCTAGGCAGGCGGATTTGCTCAGCCTCAATCGGACGAGCCTTTACTACAGACCTGCAGACGTCTCAGAAGAAGAGCTTCGCCTCCGCCGTTGCATCGACGAGATATACACGGAGCGGCCAGTCTCAGGAAGCCGCTACATGACAGCAATTCTACGGCGGGAGGGTTGGGCCATCAACCGCAAGCGCGTCGTGCGCTGCATGAGGGACATGGGCATAGCTGGTGTCAGCCCCGGTCCGAACCTGAGCAAGCGGAACCTTGCCCACAAGATTTATCCGTATCTGCTGACGGGCGTAAAGGCCAGCCACCCGAATCACGTCTGGTCAATCGACATCACATATGTCCGACTGAAGCACGGATGGATGTATTTGGTGGCCGTCATCGACTGGTACTCCCGCTACATCGTAAGTTGGGAACTTGACCAGACGCTTGAGATTGATTTTGTTCTCAAGGCAACGCAGACGGCGTTGAACCACGGAAAGCCGGAGATTTGGAACAGCGACCAAGGCAGCCACTTCACCAGTCCACAGTACACAAGCATGCTCAAGGAAACCGGCGTCCGAATCAGCATGGACGGCAAGAATAGGGCTGTGGATAATATTTTCATCGAGCGGTTCTGGCGGACGCTCAAGTACCAGGAAGTGTACACAAAAGAGTACGCCACACCAAGGGAGGCGAGGGAATCAATCAGAAAATTCATATACAAGTACAATCACGAACGACCGCACCAATCTCTAAGATATCACACGCCTGCTGAGATCTACCTGATGAACATGAAGCCAGAGGATCCGATTCCTACTTCATCTCGGGAAAATACATATACAGGAAAGGAGAGTGCTTAGGGACACAGAACGCAGGACACAAGACAGGGGAAGCCGCTTCGCTCCTCCCCTCTGGCCTACGGCCATTCACCCCTCCCGCTCCTCCTGAAAAAGGGATATGGATAGGGAAAACTGGACCATAGCTTAGAGATTGAAAATTACTGTCTTGACAGATGGGGCCACCATA
>NZ_BCQI01000138.1 GCF_001544355.1 Alicyclobacillus acidiphilus NBRC 100859 | reverse complement strand
GAGCGTTTTGCAGAATGGCGTTTTTGGTTGAAGTGAAAAAAGAATCAGCATCGCAGTACAGCTAAAGCGCCTTACATATAGTGGATATCGGTCGGTCATTTCTGTGTAAATTCCACAAGTTATCTCATGGTGCGTTTTTTACGCGGTCTTCTGTTGTCCTTTGATTCCGTTCACGGCAAGCGCGGACGCGAGCAGTACAATTGCATTGAGAACCATGTGCGTCTTTACTTTTTGGATCCCTCTCACATGGACATCATTCGCCGTCAAGTGGGTTTTGAGCCTTGCGTTGCAACGCTCGACTGCAGTGCGCTCGTTGTACAGCAGCTTCCAGTTTTGCGTGCCCCGATGAGGAGCGCAGTAACGCCGTACATCGTCCGTAATCCGCTTTTTGACTACCATGCCATAGTTGGACTGTGAACAAGCCGCTGTACCAAGCGGGCAGTCCACTTTCCCAACCGCGTGAGGGCAGCGGAACTTCAGTCGATCACCGTCAGCACCCCAATACACCATGTCGTATCCCATTGTGCAACGCGGTGTCCCGTCCGATGCCATGCCTTCCGGTGGTTCCTTTTCGCCGCGCTTGTTCATTGCAATAATCGCCTGTGCACCATAATCACGAACAGCTTCGTAGTTTTTCACTTGGTCATACCCAGCATCCATCATGACGAAATCGACTTTCCAACCGTGCGCCTTCACGACGTGTTCCAGCAATGGCGCGGCCATCTCCCCGTCGTAGACGTTTGCAGGTGTGACCTCTAAAGCGACCGGCAGCTCACTCGCGGTATCGACAGCCAGGTGGATTTTGTACCCGAACCAAGCGAGTTTGTTACCGAAGGTATCGTATTTTGCACCCCAGTTGGCATTGCCGGTTTGTTGGCTCCTGGACTTGGGTTGCTTTTTCTCGTACGACTTCACACCGGCACTGTCCACAGCCAAATGGCGTCCGTCAATGATGTTCGCTTCTTTGCATTGACTGACCAGGTCAATGAAGAGCTTCTCTGCGAGATTCATCTCTACGATGGCCGCAAACACGCGACTCAGGGTGGAGACCGACGGGGCGGCTTCGTCTATTCTGAAACCGCACTGGTAACGAAACCGAATGTCTCTCGCTAACCGTTCATGAAGCCTTGTGAACGTTGAAATCCCCTCAAGTGGAGCAGCCAAAAGTGCGCGTAGAATGGCTTCACGGTTAATGGGCTTCGCACCTTGGGGTGACTGTTTCCTCAACTTCGAAGTATAAGGCTGCAAGTTCAATACACCGAAAAATAGCGGTAATCGGTCACTGGACTCAATTTCTAGCCAGTCTTCAAAGGAAAATAGCGATGGCTGGAGAAGATACAAGTGGGACTTCCCTCCTCGAAGATTCGGGTTTGGTCACTTGAAATCTTCTCGAAGGTTGGGGTGAAGTCCTTTTTCATGTCTTCACACCCCTTGTCCTACAAGGCCTTATAAATCTGCAAAACGCTCAT
>NZ_BCQI01000137.1 GCF_001544355.1 Alicyclobacillus acidiphilus NBRC 100859 | reverse complement strand
ATGTGGCTATATCGTAGTGGTCGGGACGGCCCGCCCATCGTACTGTATGACTACCAGCGCACCCGTGGGAAGGAACACCCAATCGCGTTTTTGAAGGGCTTTACGGGATACCTTCATGTGGATGGTTATCAGGGTTACAACGATGTGCCCAACGTGAAACTCTCTGCCTGTTGGAGCCACGCGCGAAGGGAATTTGACGAAGCCCTGAAGTCACTTCCCGCAGACAAACGAAAGACTGCGACGACGGCAAGGGAAGGGCTAGATTATTGCAACCAGCTGTTCAAAATGGAACGCAAATTCAAAGAGATACCATCCGAGGAACGCTATGAACAGCGGTTCAAGCTAAGCCGCCCAGTCTTGGATGCTTTTTCAGCATGGCTTGATGTAAAAAAGGACGAAGTGCTCCCGAAAAGTCTCGTGGGCAAAGCGATTGGATACTGTTTGAATCAGTGGACCAAGCTTGTTACGTTTTTGGAAGATGGCAACTTGGAGATCGACAATAACCGTGCCGAACGATCAATGAAGCCCTTCGTACTAGGCCGTCGCGCGTGGTTGTTTAGTAACACACCGCGGGGAGCAACAGCCAGCGCGGTCACCTACAGCATTGTTGAGACAGCCAAGGAGAACGGGCTAAACCCCTTTGCCTATCTTCAATACCTATTCGAACAGTTGCCGAACATGGACACCAGTGATGCTGATGCAATGGCGTCGCTTATGCCGTGGTCTAAAGCCTTGCCTGAACGAACACGTCACCCGAAACGGAAATAACCTTTATGGATCTGAAACATCCCCATCACTCGCTGGTGGGGATGTTTCAGATTCTACTTCCTAGCGATGAGCTAGCCATACGTGTGCGCGCTTTGACGTTCACCAAGCGGCAACAAGAACAGGGATTGCCCATCTGATTTTAGCTTCGTCATGATGCGTAGCGTACTTTCGTACTGGCCGAGGGTGTAAAATATTTTGTGTAAACTCCCAACCCCAGTAAAATGGGAGTACAAGTTTGGGCGGATGTACACATGAGTTTGTTATCGAGAGAACAGTTACGTCAGTTTATCAAGGAGAATGACTTCAAGTCACCCGAGAATATCCAGGCTGCGCTTAAAGAGGTTTTTGCCAGTACCATACAAGAAATGCTCGAAGCTGAGTTGGAGGCGCACCTGGGCTACGCGAAGCACGCTGTCAAGGATAAGACGACGGACAATAGCCGTAATGGTCATAGTCACAAATCCATCACGTCTGAGTATGGTGAGGTAAACATTTCAGTTCCCCGCGACCGCAAGGGCGAGTTTGATCCGCTCATCATCAAAAAACATCAAACGAATACCGTTGGCATCGAGGACCAAGTTATCGCACTCTACGCCCGCGGTATGAGCACTCGCGACATTCAAGCCCATCTGGAGCACTTATACGGTGTGGACGTATCCCCTGTTTTCCGCAAGTCAAAAATACAGAGAAACGCTGCGGATTTGTGCATAGGCACCGCAAC
>NZ_BCQI01000136.1 GCF_001544355.1 Alicyclobacillus acidiphilus NBRC 100859 | reverse complement strand
TAGCCACATATAGGACTTGGTTTCTGCCGCTCGACCCGCTTCGTGCAGCACCTGCACCCGCGTCTCATCAGCGTGCAGATACTTGTGCGTTAAAAGTTCTTCGTGCATCCTTCGATACATAGGGCGAAGCCAATGCTCCGCAGCAGCCACTACCCAATTCGCCATGGTTTGCCTAGACAACGGAATGCCTTGGCGTTCAAATTGCTGCTCCAATCGGTAAAGCGGCATGCCTTCCAAGTATTTCTTCGTGATGATGTAGGCGACAGCGTCAGGAGAAGCCAAACTGCCTGGAAAAGCTGGACGAGGCATGGTCGCTTTCACAACGGGTGTCTTGATCTCTGTCTTCTCGCAAGGACGACAGCTGTAGATCATTTGTACATGTTCGACGATTTTCTTCTGAGCTGGCACAATCACGAGTTCTCGGCGAACTTCAGAACTCATTTCGTGCATGGTTTCCCCACAGCACGGACACGCTCGTTGGTCTTCGGCAAGACGATACTCGATTCTTTCCGTCGGTAGGTTCTTCAGCATTTCCTCTCGCGCTGCGGCGCGTCTCTTGCGTTTCTCATGAGCCATGGCTTCGGTTTCCTGCGGTAAGACCTCTTCCTCCACCTCTGTAGCCGCTTCCGTTTCCACTTCATTAAACAACCGCAGTTGATCCGCATCGGAACGCTCGCTGGAAGCGCCAAAACGCTTATGTTGAGCCAGACGCAACTGTTCTTCGTACCATGTCAGTTGCCGGGTCAGGTATTCTACTTTTTGCTCCAATTGCACATTTCGTTGGTGGAGCGATTCATAAGGTTCGATGGCTTCCGCTGCTTCATTTGTCATAGTCTACAAGTTCGACAAATGTCCTCGAATCCCTGGTTGCAACAAGGGGTTTCACTCTTTTTTGAATATTCCTATGAACCTCATCGCCTCAAATCACGCTGCGTGCCTTTATACTGGCCCCAGAGTCAACCCAGACAGATGAGGTGAGGTAAAATAGACGTAGAGAGGTGTTTGACTCATGCCAGGACGTAAGTGGACTGTGGACGAGAAAATGAACATTGTGTTGGAAGGGATGGTTCCCGGGGCAAATATCAGCGAGGTTTGCCGACAGCATGGTGTGGCCCAAAGTCTGTATTACAAGTGGCGTGACGCATTTCTGGCTGGTGGACGAGCAGGGCTTCAGTCAGGCCCTTCTACCCGGGAGCAGGAGTTGGAGAAGCAGTTGCAGGAAGCCATGAGCAAAATTGGCGAGCAAGCTATGGAAATCGATGTGTTGCGAAAAAAATCGAACTGGGGCCGGAAGTAAACAGCCGTTCCTTGGTTGCTCAGCTCGTCAAGGAAGGGTTTCGGGTCCCAGTGATTGCGAAAGCATTGGAGCTGAATCGAACTTATTGTTATAGCTTGTTAAAGGAGCCTGTGAAGAAGGCGAACAAAGCGGTTATCGAGAAAGACGCCCTATTGAAACAGCGGATTCGCCATCTATGCGAGAGATTCCCACGATATGGATACCGTAGAATCAAGGTCATGTTGCGTCGTCAATACAGCATGCAGGTAAACCACAAACGAGTACACCGGCTCATGCGAG
>NZ_BCQI01000135.1 GCF_001544355.1 Alicyclobacillus acidiphilus NBRC 100859 | reverse complement strand
GGATTTCGACGATTAGGTGATTGAGGTCATTGACCGGGGCATGTTTTCAAGTATTTGGTGGATTTGTTAGCGGACACGGCGAATCATGGTACGGAACTAGAGCAATGGACACAATTCCCCCCTCCCCAGACCAGGCTATGAACTCCACTTTTTCAATTGGAAGAAAAATCTACGTGGCGGCATGAAGCATGATCAACGACCGATGCTTGGCATACACGGGAAGACGAATGCTCCACTGGCGTGCATGACGCACTAGAATCCCAGGTAGATGGAATAGTCTTCGTCTGAGCCGTCCGGCGGTCCACTGTCGCACCCCTGGTTGAAGCGCGACGTGCTTGTACAGCAGGAGTAGATTATACGCAAGTAGCTTTAGACCTTGCAGCGCTTTGTTGGCATCGAAATTCTGGCTGGAGAATCGGTCAATGGCAAATCCATATTTGGCTTCCTTGATGTGATTCTCAGCGTTACCACGAAAGTTATAGAAGTGCCATACATCCTCGCCGCTCCAGTCAAACGTTGTGGCAATCGCCTCGTATTCCCAGAGCCAATCCGCACACAGGCACTCCTGGGGGTCAATGTCTAAGCGACGCACAATCACGACCCGCCGAGGCCTGTCCCAGGATGTTGCCTGATACATGATGGAAGTAACGTCACAATGTTCCCGGTCACTCTCTGTGATGCAGTGCCAGAGGAGATTTGGCACTTGCGCCAACTGTGCGAGTCGCTTGGTCCACTTCAGTTTGATGACGTAATCCCGCTGATCTTGCTCCAATATCTGAAACACTTTTTCTCCGGTAAACCCTTTATCCATGCGGACGGCACGAATGTTGACGCCATCCGGCAACTGGTCTTTCATCGCCTTGTAGAAATCCGCAAATCCATCTGATGTATGGGCGTCACCAGAGCGCAACTCATCATAGAGACAACAACCAGTGAGTGAATCAAACGCCAGCAAGGGATGGAAACTCGCTCGTCCGTGATGGTGTGGATTATATCCAACAGCGGACTGTTGCTGCGCGCCATAAACAGTCTCTACAGAGGAGTCGATATCGACCACGATGCCTTGTCCTTTGGGGAGAAGTGACCTTAGGATTTGTCTATGCGCCGAACGTATCGCTTTGATGCCAGCGTCGGAACCGAGCCGCTTCAGATCCTTATACAACAGAGTCGTATCAGGTAGTTTCGGCACGTCCAACTTCAGCTTCAACAGGGGATCTTGTTCGATGTCCTCAAAGTGGAAAATCCGTTCCTGACCCAGCAAGGAACCGAAAATGACGGTCAGAGCAATATCGTCCATGTGGAACTGGGTGTTTCTGCCCTTGCGTAATCCATGTACCCAAAACTCCCTATCAATACCCGTTCCCAAAACAAAATCTATGAGACCACTTGCACCGCCAAAGGAGGTGGCGGCATTCAAATCGTAGCGAGTATGAATTGTAGAGCTTTTACGAGCAAACTGACTTCGTGTATGATTATATTGTTTCACCCAAAAGGTGCTCCTTCCTAGCGAAGATGTGGTTCTCGACAAACTCATCTTAGCCATACGGGGAGCACCTTTTCAATTATTCACAACAGTTCATGAGGACACAATCGTCGAAATCCGGGA
>NZ_BCQI01000134.1 GCF_001544355.1 Alicyclobacillus acidiphilus NBRC 100859 | reverse complement strand
GCCAGGTACAAGCGAAGCGACGTTATGAGACCAAGCCGGGGCAACAGGCACAGATTGATTGGGGCTTTTGCGAGGAGCAGGATGAGAACGGGCGTACACACAAGGTGGCGGTATTCGTGATGGTTCTGGGATACTCCCGCTCCATCTATGTGGAGTTTACGAGGCGATGCGACATTCATAGCTTTCTGCGGTGTTTCATTCATGCGCTCGAGCACTTCGGCGGCGTTCCGAAGTTTGGGCTCACTGACCACATGAAGACCGTGGTCATTGGTCGCAACGATGATGGCACACCCAAATGGCATCCGCTGTTTGAAGATTTCGTCCTGACCGTTGGGCTGACACCAAAACTGTGTCGAGTACGTGTGCCACAGACGAAAGGCAAGGTAGAACGTGGCGTAGGGTTTGTCAAAGACAACTTCTGGCCCGGACGCCGCTTTACTGGAATGGCTGATCTCAACCGTCAGGCACTCACATGGTGTCAGGAACAGGACCGGCGTATTCACGGCACGACGGGCGAACGCCCTTGTGACCTCATGCAAGATGAGCGGCTCAATCCGCTACCCTCCCCCGACCGCTTGCAGAAGTTCCTGCGGGAAGAACGCAAGGTGAGCATGGATGGCTTTGTCAGTTGGGATGGTGTTCGGTATGGGGTGCCATGGCGCTACAGTGGTCGTACAGTCCTGGTTCGTCAGGTTGGGACGAAGATTGAGATTTGGGCTGAGGGCGAGTGCATTGCAACGCATGAGCGTTCGGACAGGTGGAGCGGCCTCATTCGCCTCCCCAACCAGTACGAGGGGCTTGACGCTGCAGAGGGGCGGATTGCTCCCAAGGCGATTGCGGTTCGGGTTGCGCAAACCGATGTGGAGCAACGGCCACTTGAAGTTTACGAACAGTTCGCCCTGGGGGTGGGAGCGTGCTAGAGCTGGAGAGGGTGCGGTCGCAGTTGACAGAATTGAAGCTGAACACCGCCGCAGAGCTGCTTGAATCCCGCCTGCAGACGGCGGCGCAGAAAGAGGCAACCTACGTGTCATTCCTGGCTGAGTTGCTGGAGGAAGAGCTTTCCCAGAGACGGCATCGCTACGTGCAGACACAGGTCCAGCGTGCGCACCTGCCATACCAAAAGACGCTGGACGAGTTCGACTTCGCGTTCCAACCCAGCGTTGACCGGAGGGCGATTGAGGAGTTCGCAACACTTGGCTTTATCCAGGAGGCGTTCAACATTGTCTTCCTTGGTCCGCCCGGTGTCGGCAAGAGCCACCTTGCCGTGGCACTGGCCCTAAAAGCGCTCAGTTCCGGCTACTCCGCCTACTTCGTGAGCGTAACGGATCTGGTTGCGGATCTACGTAGAGCGAATGCAGAAAACAAGCTCGACATCCGGATGCGAAAGTATCTGCGGCCAAAGCTGCTTGTCATCGATGAGGTCGGATACTGTCCGTTTGGGCGGGAAGAAGCGAATCTGTTCTTCCAACTCGTCAGCACTCGCTACGAGCACGGCAGCATCATCCTCACCAGCAACAAGAGCTTTACAGAGTGGGGTGAGCTTTTCGGAGATGCCGTGTTGGCTTCGGCACTGCTAGACCGACTTCTTCACCACAGCCATATTGTCAA
>NZ_BCQI01000133.1 GCF_001544355.1 Alicyclobacillus acidiphilus NBRC 100859 | reverse complement strand
AGACTGTCTATTAACAAATGTTAAGTTCCCCCGTGGGGAGCTACTATCGAAGTTTTTTACAGGTAATGGAACAAATTGTCGCTTTGAGTCGTCCTAACATCCATTTTGAGCTCATTCTTCGCCGCGTCCTCCTCATCTTCTTGGCCCTGTTTGCCGTTTACGCGCATACTGGGGCCCCTTGCGGCTTCGGCGGCCGTGTCAGCGACTTGACCATCACCTTCATGTTGATCACTATGCTGGTCAATTTCACCGTCGTCCGCAACTTGCTGCGCGTCCTGGCCCTCGGCTTAGCTAGACCATGCGGGTTCTTAAATTCGTTGTTTGTACGCTCGATCTCGTAACGCGCCTGCAACGCGGCCTTTCCTTCAGGCGTCTGGAGATACGCCCGCACCTCTTCGACGAACGGCGCGTAGTCGCTGACGAACACTGTCCGTCCGAACTTGTTGCCTGCCTTTTGGGATCCCACACACTCCTCTTTCAAGGGACAAGCCTCACACGTCGCGTGCGGGAACTTGAACTGCCTGCCTTCCGACTTGGCAATGCGAGTGGTGTGGGAAGTGGTCTGCCCTTGCGGGCAGGTCACCGTCTGCTGTTCGGGATCATAGCGGAACTCGGTATTCGGGATCTTCCCGGTCGGGTTGGTGAAGTGGGGAACAGGCGTGACGAGCCTTTGTCCGCGTAACGCCATTTGTTGGAAGTTCTTTCCCCATGCATACCCCTTATCTGCCACGACCTCCTTAGGGCGCACTCCAAACTCCTCGGAGACCATCTGCACCAAATCGACAATGGCTGCACCGTCTGGCTCATTGCCCGCAATGGGCTCGGCCAGCAGCACCAGCCTCGACTTCGCAGACTCAACCACCTGAACCTTATCTCCGACAAAGCTCTTCTTCGACGACTTAAATCCAGCCCGAATCTCCGGGGCGAATGCATTGACGATCCGATCCGTTGGCTTCTTGTCCTTTGGCAACTCCACGTAGACCGGGGTACCCTCGTCACTGGCAGGCCGCAGTTCGTCTCCCGAATCCAGCATCTCACCGTCTTCCTTGTTTCCGCCATCTGGTGAGCCTGTTGTGTTCTCGCGTAAAATCCGCAGCAATAATTCGCAGAGTTCTTTTGCCGTGCGTTGTTCTTCCTCCGAAGCCCAGCGGGATTCTTTGTCCTCGTTGATCCGCCTGAACCAAGCCACAAGACCGTACGATTGAACCACCAGTTCACTAAAGGCCAGATCCCGGTCCCTCTTTGTAGCCGAGTTCTTCAGTTTTTGGGACAACTTTTGCACATCCATCTCTTGCGTGATCCGTTCGTATGCTGTTGGGTTGTGTTTCTCCACATAGCGAACAAGCCGCCCCGCAGCTTGCTGGATAAGTTCAAACGTTCCAGGCGTGGACACTCTGGCATTCGTATGAAAGGAGTCCACCAGCCAGCGATCGTCCTCTTCCCCCCACAGTCCCTTATGCAACGCCTGTGCCAGAATGAACACATGGCAGGCATGGAACATCTCGGCCCCAAGGCGATCTCTGTCCAAACCGATGGTGCTGTGGTCAAACTTGCTATGAGCGACCGGAAGTCCGAGGAACCGCTTGACAAAGATATCCCCGATGATTTTCAGTTCCATCTCCCGGTCAGAGATGTCGTAGTAGCGCTGAACCAAGTGGATTTTGAGCTTGAGGGAAGGCGCATAGGGGCGTTGACCGATAGGCGAGTACAGCGGTTCGCAGATCTTATCCGCGAA
>NZ_BCQI01000132.1 GCF_001544355.1 Alicyclobacillus acidiphilus NBRC 100859 | reverse complement strand
TCTTATTGGAGCGGTGGACTGATTTCAGGACTAGGAGATGCCATGTTTTTGCTGGCACTCAATTGGATGGTCGTCGAGAAGACAGGCTCAGGCTTAATTTTGGGAACCATCATGGCGTGTATTTCATTGCCACAAATTTTGCTTGTTACCATTGGCGGTGTCATTGCGGATCGTTTGAATCCGAAATGGGTCATGATTGCATCGGATGCTGTACGCGGGCTGGTGATGGCGTTTCTGCTGGTGATGAGTTTTCGCGGTGTACCGCCAATTTGGACGTTGTTTGTGATGGCAATTATTTATGGCTGCATGGATGCGGTATTTTTCCCTGCACAATCTGCATTTCAACAAAGATTGGTTTCTTCAGAGCAATACACGCAATCCTTCGGACTCTTGATGATTGGTTTTCAGGCGGCAGCCATTGCAGGACCTGTGCTTGGCGGTGCGTTGATTTCGAAATGGAGTTATCAAGTTGTCATTGGAGCGAATGCATTTTCGTTTATTTGCTCGATTCTGTTTCTACTCTTGGTTAAACCGCTTCCCATTGATTCGGATAATGAAGAAAAAGAAAACTTATCATTTTTATCCGATATTCAAGTTGGGATTCGATATGTACTGAAGAACCATCTGATTTTAACGACATCCTTAAGTGCGTTCTTGGTCAATGCTTGCGTGCAAGCCACATTCATTGCGGTGCCGTTCTTGGCAAAACAAGCTCACCTGGGTGCACAAGGATTTGGCTTGATGAATATGGGCATCGGGATCGGTGGTGCTCTCGCAGCTTTCTTTTTTGCTTTCATTCGGATTCAAAAGCCAACACCAAGAATGACCTTCCTGGCTTGTTTCGTCGAAGGGCTTGCGTTTCTTGGACTCGTCTTTGCAAGAGAATTATGGCTGCTCATTGGTACGATGCTCATAATTGGCATTATGGAAGCTGTGGTGAACACAATTTCTCCCAGTGTGAATCAAAAAATCATCCCGCCACAACTGATTGGGCGAGTCATTAGTTTTATGATTGTTTTAATGTCGGGATCGGAACCACTGGCACGTGCATTTTCAGGATGGATGATTCAATGGTCAGGAGTAACGGTTTTGTTAATTTGTACGGGTGTTCTTGAAATTGCCGTTGCAGTGATTGGTTATTTCATGCCCATCGTCCGAAATTACGGCTCGGAACAGCCTCGGATCGCATCTCATAATTGACGAATAATACAGCACAGGGCACACTTTGGGGTGTCCTGCTTTATCTTCCATGGTTTATATCTCTAAATATCGAGCAGGAAATTTATTGCGCATAAGTGGCAATAGCGACATAATGCATCGGCTTCCTTATTGCCCTATTGGGCAGGTTAATCCCATATGACCACTACATTGAAATTCTAATTGCAATGAGAGGTGTATGCTGTGGAACTGGTACGAGGCGATTTAGCAATCCATCCACTCACGGATGAAGATGGTCCGATACTTCACAAATGGCTCAATGATCCACGGGTTCTCGCCTATTATGAAGGACGGGACAAGCCGCATGACATGGACATGGTACGCGAAAGGTTCCTCAGCAAAACTGATTCAGATGGTATCCTTGGTTGTTTAGTTACGTGGAAGGGTTCGCCCCTGGGGTATGTCCAGGTCTACCCGGTATTAGGTGAGGAATTAACGTTATACGGATATCAGCAGGATCATCGGATATACGGCATGGATCAATTTATTGGCGAACCAGACATGTGGAATCAAGGCATCGGAACTTTGTTGGTCGATGCGGTGGTAGAGTGGATATTTCGAGAACA
>NZ_BCQI01000131.1 GCF_001544355.1 Alicyclobacillus acidiphilus NBRC 100859 | reverse complement strand
TTTCGCCCCCGCATCCCGCATCCCGCATCCCGCTTTCTCCGCATAGAAGCCCGCCGACTGGAATACCCTACACTTACATCCGTTTATTCCCACAATAAGTAAAGGGGTCGGCGCGATGAAGCGCAATTCGAAAACGTCGCAGGAACCCCGACAGATGGCTTTATCTGCGGGATTTTTCTATATCTACGTGGCATGTACAGGTGCGGCGGTGATGGCCATCGAGCTCGCGGCGTCGCGTTTTTTGGCGCCGTACTTTGGGACGTCGATGATCGTGTGGGCCAATGTCATCGGACTGGTCCTCCTCGCCATGTCGATTGGCTATTGGGTTGGCGGGCGCCTGGCGGACAAACGTCCGTCCGTTCGAATCCTATTGTCGATCACGACCGCAGCCGGCCTTTGGACCGCCTCGCTGCCGCTTTGGGGGCACTGGATTTTCGCCCCGTTGTCCAACGGTCTGCTTGATACGTCGATATCCGTTATTCTACTATCCTTCGCCGCCATCCTGATGGTTTTCGCGCCGCCTGTGTTCCTGCTGGCCATGGTGAGTCCGTACGCCATTCGGCTTACGACGTCGCAGACGGCGAGCGCCGGAAGCGTCGCGGGAAATCTGTACGCGTGTTCGACCGTCGGATCGCTCGTGGGGACGTTCTGCACCGCATTCGTGACCGTTCCGCAATTCGGCTTGACCGACACATTTATCATCTGGTCGTCGCTCTTGATCGGCGTCAGCGTCTGGGGCTGGCTTCGGCATTGGGCGATCCAATTGGCGACCGCGTCGACGCTGCTCCTGCTGATCGGCGGCGACACGGTCGTCGCACGGCAGGCGGGCCCGACGCCAACCGGCAAGGACGTGCTGTGGGCGAAGGATACGTTGTATCAACATGTGCAGGTGGATCGGAACAAGGACGGATCGGTGGAACTCGTGTACAACGAAGGCGGAGGGGTACAGTCGGTACGGCGTCCCCACGACGCACTGACAGAAACCGACTACTACGACGATTACCTGTTGCTGCCGTACCTCGTGTCCGCGTCGAAGCATCTTCCGTCTGCCGCGACGCCGATTGAAGTGGCGGTGCTCGGTTTAGCAGGAGGGACGATTCCGCATTTGCTCGCCAAGTATGACGCTGCCGACTTCCTGCGGCTGCACGTAACGGGTGTCGAGATCGATCCCGACGTCATCCCGCTCGACACCCACTACTTCGGCTTGCAACCAACGGAGGCCACGCTGGTCAACGCCGACGGGCGTGTCTATATTCGCCAGAGTAAAAAATCGTTCGATCTCATCATCGTCGACGCGTACGCCAACCAGATCTACATTCCGCCGCACATGTCAACGCGCGAGTTTTTCGAGGAAGTGGCGCATCACCTGACCCCGGATGGGCTGCTCGCGCTTAACGTCAACGCGACATCCGAGGACGCTCCCCTGCTCTTGGCGTTCGAGCGGACGTTGACGAACGTGTATCCCTATGTCTATCGCATCAAGGCACAGGGGGCGTTCAACCAGTTGCTGATCGGATCGCAGAAGGCGTTGCCGACATCGCCTGCCGCCCACCTGCCCGCCGCGGGACCGTTGGCGCAAGTCGTACGCCACTGGCCGACAGTGCTCAAACCTTTACAGGCAAGTGACGTACGGAAAGGCATGCTGCTCACGGATGACAAGGCACCAACGGAGTCGTTGACGGATCGGATGATTGTGCAGTACGCGAAGCACCGGTAGGAGTCGCGACATGGTTGCGCGGCAAAGGCGCGCGGGATGGTGCGATGGCGGTGGCGGGCGACCCGCTGGCGCTGACCGGAGGCAAAGGCGCGCGCGCTGTCGCGATCGCGATGGCAGGCGACCCGCTGGCGCTGACTGGCGGCAAAGGCGC
>NZ_BCQI01000130.1 GCF_001544355.1 Alicyclobacillus acidiphilus NBRC 100859 | reverse complement strand
TTATTCACCTCGTGGTCCAGAATCCACCGACCCTGCCAAACTGTTACGTTCGTATCTGCTTATGCTCCAAGTCGGTCAACCCTCCATTACCGATTGGGTCGATGACCTTCGCCGAGTTCCGCTTTATGCGGTTCTCAGTGGATTTGAGTACGGCAATACGCCTGGTGTTGGCACATTCTATGACTTCTTCAAGCGGCTGTGGAATTGTGATTCCATCAACGTATCGCCGAGAAGAAAGCTGAAACGACACAAGCCAAAGCGTGGCAAGAAGAAAGGAGAGAAGGCACCAACCACCACGTCCAACAAGATTGGCAAACTGATCGCCCAGTTGCAAAAGCGTCCGCTTGTTGAATCCCAGCCTTTTGACACGTTGCTCAGTATCTTTCAGGGACAGTTCCTAGCTGTATCCGCCAAGCTGGGGATTCTCGGTGACACGCACAACCTTGTCATCGCCGGGGATGGAACCCCCGTACAGACGTCTGCGCAGCCACGTAGCAAACGGATGTGCGCCTGCCGTGAACAAGGAATCGAACACTGCTCATGCCACCGTCAGTTCTCACAACCGGACTGTGACATCGGCTGGGACAGTCATCGAAGCCGTTACTTCTTCGGCTATCACCTTTACATGCTCGTCGCAGCCGATAGTCCTTACGACTTACCGATCTACCCCAGGCTTCAGCGAGCCTCTCGACATGATGCTACATCGTGGGTTGTCAGCGCTCATGAGTTCACAAATCGCTTCCCTGACTATACGTGGGCGAGTGTCATTCTCGACGCTGCACACGATGCAATGCCCATCTATGAGTACCTGAAATCCCAGCGTGTCACACCATTCATTGACATGAACCAACGAAGGACTGGCCACAAGCAGTACAAAGACGACATCATGATCTCCGACAACGGGATTCCGATTTGTAGCCGTGAGCTAGAAATGAAGGACGACGGATACGACCACACTCGAGGCCGCCGCAAGTATCGCTGTCCTCTCGTTACGAAGGGGGTGGTGACCTGCGACACGCCCTGTTCCGATTCGCCCTACGGGCGGTGCGTGTACACATACACCAAGGATAATCCTCGCTTGTTCCCACCCGTCGCCCGTCACAGCGACGAATGGGCCAGTGTCTACAAACGTAGAACCACCTGCGAACGGAGTAACAAGCGAGAAAAAGAGGATTACCATCTCGAAGCTGCCAAGCATCGCAGCACCATGATGTGGACCATCCGCATCTATGGCATTGCCATGTGCCAACACATGGATGCTTGGTACCAAGAGAGCAAACTCGACCTGAAGTCGATGCTCCTGCCAGCTTGAGACTACCCCAATCATACCATCTCCAGCGATGACTTTTGAACAAACGGATCGTCGTCGCTTTGTTTGCTATACCCTTTTTCAAGGAACGGACTTAAAACAACTCAATCCCCAGTGATTTTACGGAATTTTCCCCAGCCTATGTCATTTTCCTACACCTCAATGCCGAGAGGCTATGATAAATCAAAAGATAGTCTAATGGAAAACCGCAGCATCCTGCTGTACTTCGAGAGCAGAGCGAGTTGAAATGAAGTTGCAGGTGATCGCCGCAGAGTCATGACCTGACTGTATCCCAAAGAACGCGTCGCTCCATGCCTTCGATAGATCTGCAGGCGATCCCTGCGGAGTTACCAAGTAAAGAGCACAGCGTCTCGCCTGTTCTTCTTGCTTCAATGGAGCCGCAGGCGATCCCTGCGGAGTTACGTTATGGTTTTCCCATAGCATACTCGCTTGCCCGTAGGGAGGCTTCAATGGAGCCGCAGGCGATCCCTGCGGAGTTACGATGTACGAACTCGCGCTCATCGCACGACGCGTAGACGCTTCAATGGAGCCGCAGGCGATCCCTGCGGAGTTACACTGCGTTGGCTGAAAATTGGACGGTCGAAAGATGGAAGCTTCAATGGAGCCGCAGGCGATCCCTGCGGAGTTACTTCCATCAGTTTTCGGACCAACTCATCTTGTTCTTCGCTTCAATGGAGCCGCAGGCGATCCCTGCGGAGTTACCGGCCATGCATGCTGCTCTCCGAATTTTCGGAGGTTGGCTT
>NZ_BCQI01000129.1 GCF_001544355.1 Alicyclobacillus acidiphilus NBRC 100859 | reverse complement strand
TATATGCATGAAAAAACATGTGGTAAAAAATTCCTGATAGCTGAGTGATGAACCCTTATAGTAGTTTGATCTCAACTTTCAAGAGCGGCGCAAATGTAATGGTCTCATCTCCACTTACATAGGACTCCAATTGTAGTGGTTGTGTTGTCTGCGTTACGGGGAAAACCGTGTCTCAATCAACGCACATGGAATAGGGAGTCACAATCAAGCGGGGTGGAGGCATTACACTTTTGTGCATTAACGGCAGTTTAAAGCACCAACAAATGTAGGGGTTGAATCTCCATTTACAAGGAAGGCAAATTGCACGGGTTGATTTGTCTCCGATAAGGGAAAAACCGTATTTCAATCATCACCTGCGCGATAAAGAAAGGTCAGCGTGGGTTATCCCATGAAACGTACTCTTCTATACTGACGGTGGCTAATCAAAAACAACCAAACGTCTCGTTCTTGATTGAATGGGTAGGCAAATTATGTAGGTCTCGCTTCATCTGTAAAAGGGAAAACCACCTTCACGACGACCATGAGAATACGGATGAACCGTCAAACTTACCAGGAGAAGCGTGACCAGCCAACTTGCGATAAGGGCAAAACCGTGTTTCAACTATCGCCTTCGCGAAGGAGGAACGGAATTGTTCAGTGGGATTGTACCCATCTGCATTTACGAGGGACTGTGAAATGCCATCAAGGAAAATGGGGGAAAATTCCTACATGATTCCCACGAACCCTGATTTGACGAGATGATATAGTCACCGTAACGAACTCTACACAGCAGTTGCTTGCCATCATGGATAGCCCCAGATGTATCTGGTTGCTGATATAATCCTCCAATAGAGTCAGTTCCCAAGGAACCGTGATACACGCGGTCAACTTCACCCCTTATTGGTGGTGTCGTGGCAGTTCTTCATGCGCCCGTAGACACTGCGTCCCAAGGCTATGAATAGGGTCATATCAACCTATGCTCAAAATATTGGATACGTGCAACACCCCCAGATGGTTATGGACTTGTTTGGCGTTTATCAAATGTAAACATTTATGGTTCCTATTATGTAGACATTTCTTGTTCTGATTGTGTCTGCGTTTATGTTTCAACCTGTAGATATGGATATGTTTCATCCGACATAACCGTTTCATGATGTTGAAAGGGAATTGATGCTGTATCAGCCCGTGATCCTATCTACTTTCCTTATACCCCCGATGCCGCCTCCTATCAACCTACGAAGTAGCGAACCTCCCTGCCTTTATCTCACTCGCGATTCAGCCTTTCTACCGCTTCAACTTTTGAATAACTCCTATGCCTCTTGAGTAAAAGAAAGAGATTCAAAATACACCAGGATTCCCTTGCGGGAAACGTTTATGGAGGCGAGATCATGAGTAACAAGGCGAACAGAGCTATTGATCGGTCAATCGGGAGGAGGTTGCGGCATTATCGGGAGAGCAAGGGGTACTCTCTTAAGACCTTGCAAGACAAAACCTCGATCAGCGCGGCATATATCAACCGCATCGAACGCGGGGAACGACGTGCCCCCAGTCTGCCAATCTTGGAGCGGTTATGTGAAGCGTTGGACGTGTCATTGTTCGAGCTTACGCAGTTGCCTGCCACCACAGACGAACCGACGACATTGTTTGATCTGCTCATCACACACGATTACACAGTCGGTGATGGCATCAAAGCTACCCCCGAAATCAAGGAAGCAATTTTCGCCTTGGTGCAAACCGTCATCGAGAACGATTTGAGCGGGGACGAACAGTACAAAGGTGCGTTTCGAATCATTGAAATGGCGAAACGACTTGTCAACCTGCTGAAACGCTTTTGCCATTAACAAGGAGCGGGAGAGAACCTTACGGGGTTCTCTCTTTGTTTCATGAAAGGTGGGGATGAAATGTCAGTTGGCGGATCGGAGAAGGAGTTCATCTTTCACTTGTACTTGAAAACGAGAAAAGAAAGGTTGGAACGGGCGTTAGGAACTCGACTGAGCGAGATTGAGTTGGAACAGCCGTTGGAGGACATTGTAGATCGTCCACAGTCGGATAAGGAGCATGAAGGCAAGAAGAAGCCTGTTGACCTGTACGCCGTGGATAACGATTTGGCGGCTCCAGTATTGGTTGAGAGTGTGCTGGGTCAGTCGAATGAGGCGCATCAGGAAAAGGTACAGCGACTTTTAGACTATCTCGATGCAGGCAGGGTCGTATATCAGGCATTCAGTTTTCAAGAGAAGCACCTTAGAGAGCTTCAGAACTTGGTTGAGACACTGCGGAAACCCATTCGATTGTATTTTGTTCGAATCAGC
>NZ_BCQI01000128.1 GCF_001544355.1 Alicyclobacillus acidiphilus NBRC 100859 | reverse complement strand
CTGTATTTGTCAAGCGAAAATTCCCCCACATGATCATCGAAAACTCCCCCACCGAAAAGTGGGTATCATTCAAAATTTTGCTTATCAAGCCACTCCTTCGTTTCTTTCATGCGAAATGAATTACCGTTCATGTTAATCGTGTACGACTGGTAGGTCAGCCGATCAATCATGGCCGCTGTCATCACAGGGTCCTGGAAGATTTCGCTCCATCGCTCGAAGGACAGATTTGTTGTGATCATAGTGGATTTTCGCCCAGCTCGTAGCGAGAGATGAGTGAACAGAAGTTCCGCGCCCTCCTTGTCGAAGGAGATGTAGCCCATTTCGTCCGCGATGACGAGGTCATATTTCTCAAACCGGCTCTGGAACTGCCGCAATGTGTGTTCCGCCCGGCTTTCGCGCAGACGGTTGACGAGGATAGGCACAGTGGTAAACCACACCTTGTAGCCCTCGATACAAGCCTTCATGCCAAGCCCAATGGCCATGTGCGTTTTTCCAGTCCCGGGATTCCCGGCCAATATAACGTTGCGCCCCTCCTTAATAAAATCAAGACTCTTTAACAACTTCAGTTTTTTCTGCGCATCTGCCGGCAGATCCGGCACAGACAGGTCCTCAAGATACTTCTTGTGTGTAAACTCCGCCAAACGGATGCGGTTTTTCACGGACGATTCCTGTCTGGCGTCGCACTCTCGCTGCAGTAATAATGCCAAGAACTCCTCATACGTCATGTCTCTCTGTTGCGCTTCGGCGATGTGTTCGCCTAGGTGTGCGCGGACTATGGGTAGGCGTAGCTCTTTTGCATACTGGGCAATCGCTTCCCGCCAGGCTTTACGTGGTGCAGCTTGTCCGTTGCTCATGCACTCACCGCCTTCAGTTCCACGGATCCGGTGTGGAGCAGGGCATCATACTGTCGTAATTGCTCCATGGCGTGCTCGGAGATATCCTCACTCCCGTTTGTGGACAAGATCTCGCACCTCGCCCGCTTGTCCTTGTTTCTCGCACAAATCAGCTTAATGTTGTCCGTAGTCACGTGGCGTACACCCATCGCCTCCAACTCGGTTATCGCTGTTTTCGTTTCATCCAACGTCAACCCGGCGGAAAATTCCTGGACCAAAGCGATGAAATCTTTCTCCTGTCCTTTATAATAGGATTCGTAGATTCTTGTGAGAGCTTGTGGAGCCTGCTTCATGGCGATGCTTGTCGCCAAGGCTCCCGGTTTCCTTTTGAATGTGTCAAGGAAGTGTTCCAGCTTAATGACCCACTGGCAACTCTCCAATGTCCGCGCATGTTCTGCCACCTGCTTATCGCCGTGGAAGCACAAGATCCGCCCTGAGTAAATCTTGACCATGATTTTTTTGCCAACCAGTGAGTCAGGGACGGAGTAATGGTTTTTGTCCACACAGATGGTGGAGTACTTATCCACACGTGGATGTTCCACCCGAGCCGCATCGAATGGCGGAAGCCCTTTGAACAGGTACTCGCGTTCTGTCTGCAAGCATTCGTCCGCGCTGCGCCCTTCGCGGTTCGATTGCGGTTTGCGATTCAAACGCCCGCATACGGCGGATAGGTGCTCGTTCGCGCTCTCCAGTGAATCGAACCTGTATTGGGACGCGAATGCCTTTCTCCGAACCACATCCACGCTTCGCTCCACGTGTCCCTTTTCGTTGCCGCTACACACATTGCAAAAGCGAAACTGGAATCCGTAGTAAAGCGATAACTGCAACAGTGCCTCGGTGGGTTCTTTCTCGGAACCAGCCAGTCTCTTGACTGCGACACGCATGTTGTCGTAGACCATCTGTTGGTACACACCGCCAATATGCGAAAAGAACTTCGCATGCGCTTCCTGAAAGTATTCGCTCTTTTGCGTGCTGAACAACCAGGCAAATCGGTAGTTCCCATAGGCGGACGCGAACACGGCCATCTGAAACTTTTGCATTTTCCCTCCGATTTCCAACTTCACCTCGCCCCAATCAAACTCACAAACGTCCCCCGGTACGTAATCCGACTTGATGTAGGCCTCTTTGGCCTTAGCCTCTAGCGCCCTCACGGTGCGTAATACGCTGCCATAACTGATGCAGATGCCCGCATTCTCAAGCTCCGCATGGATATCCACAGGCCGTCTGACTTGCTTGTGCATTCCTTTTCTCCGGCGCTCCTCGTTCTCGGCTAGAAACCCTCGAATCCTCTCTTCCACCTCCTCCGTCACCACCAGCTTGGGGCGGTCCCCAGTACGGTATTTTGGCGGCTGCACAATCCCATCCGTCAGCACAGCGATCCTGGCTGCATCGTCAGTTTGTATCAACTCCTCCCGCTGCTGCTCATATTCGACGAT
>NZ_BCQI01000127.1 GCF_001544355.1 Alicyclobacillus acidiphilus NBRC 100859 | reverse complement strand
AAGACCTCGGGCCGCGCACAGTCGTGAATAAGGGGCAAAAGTACCGCTATCGGCACCGAGCGGCGCCGAAGGCGTGGAGCCGCCACTCGGATAAGGGACAAAAGTACCGTTATCGCCGCAGGCCCGAAGACCTCGGGCCGCGCGCAGTCGTGAATAAGGGACAAAAGTACCGTTATCCGATCCGGCCGCAAACCACGCGGTTGCGATAAGGGACAAAAGTGCCGTTATCGCCGCAGGCCCGAAGACCTCGGGCCGCGCACAGTCGTGAATAAGGGACAAAAGTGCCGCTATCGGCACCGAGCGGCGCCGAAGGCGGGGAGCCGCCCACGCGCCGCCCACGCGCCGCCGCGCACAGTCGGCATCACACCATAAGGAGGCATTTCGCGGATGATTCAGGGATTGACGACGGCAGCCGCCGGATTGGATGCCAACGAGCGGCTCGAACAACTGTTGTCCAACAACTTGGCGAACGAAGAGACGCCAGGATTCAAGTCGTCTTTCGCAGAATTCCTTGAGGATCCTGTCGATACCATGTACAAACAGCCGTATGGCAGCGGCCTCGGAACGGCCATCGGCCAAACCGGCAACGGCGTTGTCTTCCAGGAAGGCGTCCCGTCGTTCGCGCCCGGGGCGATGCAGCAAACCGGGAGATCGCTCGACATTTCCATCACCGACACCACGCCAAGCGGCCCCCTCGCGTCCGTGCAAGGGGCGAATAACGCGCCGATCACGGTCGCCGGCCCGATTTCCCCCGGCATCGGCAACCGCCTCGGCGTCAATGGGCAACCGCTTGCCGTGTACGGATCGAACGGGCAAGCTGTCGCCGGCATGTATGCTGTGAGGAATCCGGCGTATCAGGGATCGACGTGGGTCGGATCGGACGGATTGCCCGATTACGACGCTTCCGGGAATCCATCCTACCTAATTGAAAACGCGCAGGGCCAAGTCGTGTATACGCCTGGCACCACAACGACGCAGCCGTACGCGTTGCGGGTCGGCACGTCCGACGATATGGGAGATCACTCCTTCTACGCGGTCAACTACGTCGACAGCCAAGGCCAAAAGGGCATCGCGCTCACCAAGGACGGCGCCCTTCAGCTCGACGCGAACAACAACTTGACCGATGCGGCCGGCCACGAAATCATCCCCATCGGCCCGAACGGACAACCCATCGTCGGCGGTCGGATTCAGGTGAACCCGAATTACACCGGATCGTCCATCGTCAGCGCGACGGGGCAGCCGATCACGGACGCGAACGGGCAACCTTCGTTTCGCGTCTACGACGCAAACGGGAATCTCGTGAACGGCGGTCGGCTCGGCACGGTCGATGCCGATGTCACCCAACTGCAGCCGCTCGGCGAGACGGAATTCATGGTCGGCAATTCATACAGCACCGCCGCCGTGCTCCCGCAACTGAAAACCGGCACGGGCCAGCTGAATCCCGGCGAATTGGAACAGTCCAATGTCGATCCAACCTCGACCATGACGCAGATGATGTCGGCTATGAATATGTACGAAGCCAATCAGCGGATGGTCCAGACGGAAGACACCGTGCTCAATGAAGCGGTGAACGACGTCGGCAAAGTGAACAACGCGTAAGTCATAGACCACAATGAGGTGACAGCCGTGACACAGACGCTTTGGAATGCGTACAGCGGATTGACGGCGGCGAGCAATTGGCTCGATCGCGTCGGCGACAACGTCGCCAACATCGACACCGTCGGCTACGCGCAAGATCAAGGGACGTTCGCGGACGCGCTGACCATGCAGCTGTACGGATCGGCGACCGGGCCCGCGGATGCGGCGCGATCTACGCCGCCAGGCTGGCGCGGCGGCACAGGCGTCGTTCCGGTCAGCGAAGGCCGCGACTTCGACGGTATGACCATGCAGACCACCGGCAAGAGCACGGACGTCGCCATCCAAGGGCCCGGCTTCTTTACGGTCAGGACGCCGCAGGGCGTCATGTACACGAAGGCCGGCGACTTCATCTGGAGCGAACGTCCCGACGGACAATTCCAACTCGCGACCCCGCAAGGCTATCCCGTGCTCAGCACCTCCGGCCAACCGATCATCGAGCCGAAGAACGCTGGCCAGATGGCCATCGGCCCGAACGGCCAAATCTCCTTCGGCAGCGTCAAAGGTCCGCAGTTGGCCATCGCCGAGATCGGCCAGCCATCTGAGCACCTCGTCGCCCAAGGCAACAACCTGTACTCGCTCGCCAACGGCGGCCGCGCCCTGCCCGCGACTCAGTCGCAAGTCGTCCAAGGCGCCCTGCTGTACAGCAACGTCGACGAGTCCGAGCAGATGGCGGACATGATCCAGGCCCAAGCGATGTACCAGCAAAACGCCGAGAGCGTCTCGATCGCGAACCAGATGATGAACCTGGCCGACACGATCCGCCAAAGTGGCAACTAACGTACGCGCGTGGCGGCCCGAGTGAGGCTGGGCTGGTGCCACTGCACAAACCATAGTATGGATCGAACCGGCCATGGCCGGTTCGTACATTTTATGGGGGCTGCGTGGGCTGCGTGGGCTGCGTGGGCTGCGTGGCGAATAAGCGGCCCTCGGCC
>NZ_BCQI01000126.1 GCF_001544355.1 Alicyclobacillus acidiphilus NBRC 100859 | reverse complement strand
TATCTTTATCGTGAACGCATATCACGCTTTGGTCGCGGTATAACCAGTTTGACGTTCCTATTCATCGTTGCTTGGTTTATCATTCAGTTCTTTTTTTCTAGCCCTACGTTTGCGGACATAAATGGAAATTGGGACTACTATTATGAGAATCGCGATTAATATTGGGCCAAATTCGGGGACTAAAAAAAGCGTGATAAGAGAATCGGAATAAGCCAGAAGTTCCAACATCCCCAATGTAAGTATAGTATTAATCAATAGGTGAAATCTCTTATAAAGTTCAACTAGCCTATAGAAACAATTTTTTACTTTGTTTAACATAAAATCACTCCTGAGTGATAACAGTCTTATTATAAACCCCCAAGAAGTTTATGGAATCTGTACGGTTAAATTGCTACCGAACAGTTTGGCACTCCAACTCTCTTAAATTGTTGTGGTAGGCTTGGATGGTATCCATTGGCCGGTTTCCGTGTTGCGACTCCTCGGTGCGGACGTTCAGAGTTGTAGTGGCGGAGCCAATCGTCGAGGTCTGCTTGAAGGTCCTCCAGCGCTCGTAAAACTTCTGTCGAAACTTCAACGAAAGAACTCATCCAGCACCGTCCGGTTAAAGCGCTCCACAAATCCGTTCGTCTGCGGTCGGTGAGCTTTTGTGCGTCGTTGCTCAAGGTCGTTGAGGGCAAGATATGGCTCGTATGGGGCGTGTCTGTACCGCGGAACTCCCGACCGTCGTAGGTTAACACGGCAGACACCGCTATCCCTTTGCGGCGATAGAACGGCAAGACATCGTTGTGCAAGACAGCTGTGGCACAATCCGGAAGCTTGTCGGTATGCAAGAATCCAAAGGCATAGCTGCCGTACGTGTCCGCGACCGCCTGAAGATAGACCTTGCCCACGCCTTTGAGATGACCTATGTAAAACGTATCTTGGGCCAGTGTATTATGTCAAGCAAAAATTCCGAAAAATGGTGTGTTTCTACCCTCGATGTGATGGGTACTTTTTTCACCGCTGCTTCATCGATGTATGCCTAATTCTGAAGTTTTCGCCGTCGTACATTGGTGTCGGTGGTGCGCGAGGCGGTCAATCATAGTCGCGGGCATCTGGTCATCCGTGAACACGGCTCCCCATTTCGGGAACTCGAGACCCCGTTCTAATCACCAGACTCCGGCTCTCGTACTGTCGGCGATTACTCTGCACAGCCATTGTGATCCTTTGGGTCTACAGGCACATATCCCCACTGCAAGAATGAGCAGATCCGTGCGTCTGATGTCCTGTTTGAGGCGTTCCAGTGCTCCTCGTCTCTTTGCCTCAGACAGACGCGTCCCCAAGTCCGCCGGCGCACAGAACCTGACGGCCATGCCGAACTCACAGGCTCTGACACCAATAGCTGTTCAAAGACGGATCTATCTATTGTGGAAAAATTTATATAAGAAAACGCATCTGGCGATTGCACTGGGGGTAGAGGCGTGTCGAAAAGGACATTCGGTGCGATTCTTTCGCGTACCCGATTTAGTGTCGATTTTGCAGGACAAGCATGAATCTGGAACGCTGGCGCGATTTCAGAAAGAATTGTCTGATTGTGATTTGTTGATTTTCGATGAGGTTGGGTTTGTTCCATTCCACCAGACAGGCGCAGAATTACTGTTTCACGTCATCTCAGCGTGCTACGAACACAACAGCGTGATGGTGACGTCCAATCTTGAGTTCGGGCAATGGAACACGGTATTCGGTGACACGCGACTCACGGCGGCGTTGGTTGACCGATTGGTGCATCACGCGCACATTCTCGCTTTCACTGGTGAGAGTTTCCGATTACGCCACGCGTTGTCTACCATTTCGTCTTAATGTTCCGCAAACGGTGTGGCGGTGCTATGCACAAATTGGCCGCGATTCTCTGCACTTTTCACTTGCGAAAGACAGCTAGGACAGACACCGCCCTCAGGCTGCTATCTGAGCCACCTCGACGCTATGTTCGGGTTGGCATCATACTTGTGGGCCACGATGCTCACATTCCCGGTCTCTAGACACTGCCGAGCAGCCTGCTCCTTAAACTGTCTAGAAAACTTACGACGTTCCGTGGGAAAACCTTCCTAGATGCATTCCGCTGTTGTTTATGGGTCTTGTCAATGATATCACGGGGCTTAAGAGAAGCAGGTGTCAACATCGGCTGTAAAATCCCCAATAACAGCGGAATACAATTCCCCAAAAATAACGGATTCAATTCCCCAAAATCATCGGGATGAATTCCCCACCCTTTGTCGAATTTACGGCACCGTTCACATCGCTGTGGGAGGTGCCACGATGACGGAGAGTGAGAAAATGGAAGTTAGAAGGATGTATCAGGAAGGCGTGAGTATCTCTGAACTCTCTCGAAGAACTGGACATGACCGTAAGACAATTCGAAAGGTGGTCCAAGAGCAGGAGGATGGAAAGAAGCCTTTAGCTGGAACCAAACGAAAAGGCAGTAAGTTGGAGCCCTATAAGCCGTATGTAGAACAGCGGATGCGTTTTGGGGTGCTGAACGCGGAGAGGATTTTACGAGAGATTCGGGAGCAGGGATACACGGGTGGAATCACGGTCCTGCGCGAGTTTATGCACTCGCTTCGCCCCATTGTCTCTGCCAAGGCAACGGTTCGGTTCGAAACAGGCCCTGGTGAACAGGCCCAGATCGACCTAGGTGCATTCCCGTATATCGACACCGAAGGGAATCAGCGCACACTGTGGTGTTTTGCCATGGTTCTATCCTACTCCCGGA
>NZ_BCQI01000125.1 GCF_001544355.1 Alicyclobacillus acidiphilus NBRC 100859 | reverse complement strand
TTATAAAATATTCGAACAGGTGTTGATTTACTATTTTAAATTATATTGGTATGGTGCCAATCGTTTAGGGCCAGAGGCTCTCCCTTTTGAAGTTACAATCATCAGTGCCCTACGATTTCTTTTCCGTATTTTCGGATTTGGAAACCTCTAACACGTCATTCCAAGAGAGTGTGTCTCAATTAAAAGTGTGCGTTCTTGGTCTAGGCGGACTAGGTGGGGCTGTATCTCAGAATTTATGTGGGTTGGGCGTAAACACGCTTACGATTGCCGACGACGACGAAGTGGCACTACGAAACTTACATCGTCAGTTTCTCTACGGCTATGCAGATATAGGAAAGCGAAAAGTAGATGTGGCATAAGAAAGACTCGAGCACTTAAACAATGAATGAAGCATTACACATTCATGGGCAGCGAAGACGATATAGCCGAGGTGATTTCCGGATCGGACATTAACGGAACCCAGATTGCGAACTTTGCGGGAAATTAGAGGAGCAATGTTGACGCTGAACAGAACCCATCGGTCACTATGAATCGAATCGTGAGGGGGGCTGGATGGCACTGAATCGCATTTGGATGATTTGGGCACAAGGGTTTGCCGGACTTATCATTGTGATGTATTTTGCGTGCTTTGGTGAAGATCCTTCATTTCTAGGTTCCTTCTCCATTCTCGGACATTTGGTTTTTGACACGGTTCGAGGGCAGGATTTGACGTCCAATTATTACGGACTGACGTGGGGAGAAGTCGGTGCCACAGTTCGACTCGTCGTCCTTGCGATTGCCATGTCCTTAGTCATTGGCATGGCCGCGGCTTTCGTACGCTTTGAAATTCGACGGCCAGGAGTCACATGGCTGTTTGAGATTATATCTGTCGCGATGGAATCGATCCCCGAACCACTCCACGTGGTGATTGCCGTTGTCGTGGCGTTGTACCTGATGGTGGGTCAGGGGTGGCATAACCTGCCCTTGTTCCCGGAAGGATTTCCGAACTGGTCCGACACATGGATTCCTGCTGCAGCACTTGCTCTGCCCGGGGCATTTTATGTTGATCGGATTTTACACATGGAATTGCAAGATGAAATAACCAAGCCCTATGTGACAACCGCATTTGCAAAGGGACTTTCGCGCAATCACGTCGTGTACAAACACGTATTTGCCAATGCGGGATCCACCGTTCTTAAACAGATGCCAGTGGTTGTAAGTATCGTGGTGTCGAGCGCCTTGTTCGCAGAATTTTTCATGGATTATCAAGGAGCCCTTTATCAGTTCACAGACGCTATCGGTTGGAATATGGTGACTGGAACCTATCAATCGTTCGAGAAACCGTTTCATCTTCCCTTGTACCAACCAGGTCTGGTCTTTGTCATCGGAGCGTTGGCAGTTGGAATTTGGGTAAGTCTTCGTCTGTTTTTCGAGTGTATCTATGTGATTGTATACGGAGGCAACCGATGAACATTAGGATGCAGAAAACCTGGATCATCGTTGGCGGATCGATGTTGGCCGCGTTGCTGGTGCTGTCCATCAATCCGCATATTGTAACGAATCAGAGCCCCAACCATCGCCAATACGCGAACTATTCAACTGGTGTGAGCGCGCCATTTCCACCTAGTCGACTTCATCCGTTCGGTACAGACCAATGGGGACGTGATTTACTGGCGAGATCCCTGTACTCCACATGGAACACGCTCGGCCCGGTGCTCGCTGTTACAGGAATCGTCCTAACCGTCTCATTGGCTTTGTCAATCGTTTCGGTATCCAGCGGACAAAAATGGTTGTCTCAAATCGTGACCGTCGTCGGCGGAGCGATGGCATCGCTGCCCGTCTTGTTCATTCTCATTCTCGCTCTTGACAAGCGAAACATGCACTCGCCGTACCAAGAGTTGCAATATATCGGGTGGATCGCGCTATTCGAAACAGGACGTGCAGCGTTCGCGTTTCAACAGTCCATGGAGAAGTGGATGACATTTGAGTTCGTTGAATCGGCCGTGATCGTTGGACGAAGCCGAACCGGAGTGATCTTTTCGCATTTGCGATCATGGGTAGGGAGATTCTCATTGGAATTCGCGTTTTCCGAGTTCGCACGCGTTTTATCCTTGATGACGATGTTAGCTGCGTTTCACGTCTACGCCGTCGAAACGCTGAGTGATATCCCTTTCTTTATATCCTTTCCCCCAATACAAGGTATTCAGAGTTCGCAAGTAAGCTGGATATCGTTGATTGGGGATTCAACGAACAACGGCGCTTGTATCAGTTATCCCTATTTTCTATATGCGCCGGTTTTGGCAGTTGTCACAACTGTCATGGGCGCAAACTTCATAGCACGCGGGATACGTGGAACACCAAGTCGGTGAAATCATCGTGTCGCGTCGCCCCTGGTGTCCCCTTTGACATCCGCATGTAGAACACAGGAAGAACAGCCGTAGACTTTCCCAAGCAGGCTTTCCCAAGCAGGCGTCCGACAAGTTTGTAGGTATCCATATTTCGGAGACGTCACGTTCGGCGCGCTCCCCGGCCTCGTGGCGGACGAAGGGTTTCGCCTCGACGGCGGACCAGCGACTTCCTACGGATCACCCCCCGCCGCAAGGTGTGGAAGGAAGCTAAACGCTCAGTTTCTTGTTCCGCAGACGGTTGAACCAAACACGGAACGGGGATCGGTGTTGACGATCGCCGCGCTGGGAACGAGCGGCTGCTCTTCTGACGGGGCGGTTCCGTCTGGCGCGTCCCTGGCGTGACGGATGTGGCGGATGTGGACCGGGCTTCGGTGTCAAATAAGCCGCCGCAGGCGGCTTAAGTGTGTCGAATCGTCGGATTCACACCGAATAAGCCCACACAGGCCGCTTAATTGGCCAACATCCCGGCGTTTGAGGGGCAACTGAAGCGAATAAGCCTCCGTCGGCAGCCTATTTTGTCTTCGACCCGCCATTTTACCGAAACA
>NZ_BCQI01000124.1 GCF_001544355.1 Alicyclobacillus acidiphilus NBRC 100859 | reverse complement strand
GCCGTCGCGATCGCGCCATCCCCTCGCCCCACCGCAATGGAACTCCTGTCCCCCCTGCGTTTACCGACCAGCATCTTTGGTGCCGGCAGCCGCTACGCGAAGGGGAAGCTTTGATCCTCGCTGCCTGCGGACGGGCAGGCAGTCCGGGACTAGGCAGCGGCATCAGAGTGGGACGAGATCCGGGGAGCAAGGGAAGGTCAACCAGTTCATACCGCGCCCCGCCAGTATTATTCAGGGTTGAACCATCGTCCGTTTCACATACTGTGTGTATCCTTCGGATGGGGTGGTGATCGCGGTATATGGGAGCCGAAATGGTTTCTTGGTTCACAGGTATCGATGGCGAAACGGCTGCGTGGATGGGGATTGCCGCCGCAATCCTAATTGGAACCAATCTTGGGCTCTTGTATTGGGATCGGTACTTGAACAAGTTTCACAATGAGCAAGAAGCCAAGCGGTGAGTCAGTCCTTGCTGTGGTTCCGGTGCTTAAAGTACCAGCTCAAATAAAACAATGGGACTGCGACAATCACGATGGCGGCAACGCCCCAGATCCATTCCCCCATGGATATCCTCCTTCCGATCTCGTTTGTCCCCGTTAGGATTCTTCGAACCAAGGCAACCTATGCCTTGGAACCTGTGGCCCGGAGCGTACAGCAAATGGCGCATGATCAAGCGATCATGCGCCTAACTTGTACGTCGATGAGTCTGGGCCTCGAAGAAGGCTAAAGAAGGTTAATCAGTGGAATCGATTTGAGGACGACCGTCATAATGCCCAGTATGAGTCCGGCTGTCGCTGCGCTGTGGCCAGCGGCGAGGCGGTTGGCGCGTGCGAGCCCGATCGCGCTGAAAATGATGGCGAGAATGCCAAGTGTATAGCCAATGGGCACCCCGAAGATGGGAATCCAACTGAGTACAAATCCAATGATGCCGATGACGCTTCCAGCCAGTGCAAACATGTTGCTTCCCGGCGATGCGCCGTTTCGAGAATTCCAAGCGGGATCGTTCATTCAAACATCCTCCCAAGTTCATATGCAGCAGAATATTCGTTTGTCGGTGATCATTTCCTGTCATTGGCTGAAGGAAATTTTCCTCATTATGCGCTTGTTTAGTCCAAAGTCTGCGCAAAATTCTGTTTGCTTGAACGAACTGTGTCCATTTTTGTGAATACTGAAACAACCTTGTTCGATCACGTTGACACCCCTATAGTCCGTTGCTATACTGCTCACAATATTTTGGGGCACGGGACTTCTGTGCATAGTATGAGGGGGAACTGTGGTGGGGAACGCTTGGGAAAATAAATTTGCCTACGAGGGCCTGACGTTCGACGATGTGTTGTTGCTGCCGGCACACTCGACCGTATTGCCACGTGATGTCGACGTATCGACGAAACTCACGACAGATATTCATCTCAACATTCCAATTATCAGCGCGGCGATGGATACCGTGACGACCGCGACGATGGCAATTGCTATGGCGCGCGAGGGCGGGATCGGGATTATTCACAAAAATATGCCGATTGAGGAGCAGGCGGAAGAGATAGATCGGGTGAAGAGATCGGAAAGCGGGGTCATTACGAACCCGATTTTTTTAACGCCAGATAAACCTATTCGCGACGCGGAAAATCTGATGGCAAAGTATCGGATTTCCGGAGTCCCCATTGTGGAATCGGGATCGCAAAAGCTGGTCGGCATCATCACGAACCGGGACCTGCGTTTTGAGCGCGACTATGATCGCCCCATCAAAGAAGTCATGACCTGCGGGAATTTGGTGACGGCGCCGGTTGGGACGACGCTGGAAGACGCGAAGGAACTGCTGCAGACGCACAAGATTGAGAAACTGCCCTTGGTCGATCGCGATGGACAACTCCGTGGCCTCATCACCATCAAGGACATTGAGAACGCCCGACGTTTCCCGGCTGCGGCGAAAGACGCGCAGGGCCGTTTGATCGTCGGGGGCGCAGTGACGGTTTCGGCCGATTTGATGGATCGGGTGGAGGCCTTGGTGCGGGTGCAGGCGGATGTCATCGTGATCGACACCGCACATGGACATTCCGAGGGCGTTCTGCAAGGGATTCGCGACGTTCGCAAGCGGTATCCCGACATTCAAATCATCGCGGGGAATGTGGCGACGGCGGCTGGCACGAAAGCCTTGATCGACGCCGGTGTCAATGCGGTCAAGGTCGGGATTGGGCCGGGGTCCATCTGCACAACGCGCGTCGTCGCTGGCGTTGGCGTTCCGCAAATTACCGCGATTTATCAATGCGCCACCGTGGCGCGCCAGGCGGGGATACCGATCATCGCCGACGGAGGCATCAAGTACTCCGGAGACATCGTCAAGGCGCTTGCGGTCGGTGCAAGTTCCGTGATGATTGGCAGCTTGTTGGCTGGAACGACAGAGAGCCCTGGGGAGATTGAAATCTATCAAGGGCGGCAGTTCAAGGTGTACCGCGGTATGGGCTCGATTGGCGCGATGAAGGCGGGCAGCGGGGATCGATATTTCCAAGGTGATAAGAAGCCCGATGAGACGAAAAAGCTCGTTCCGGAAGGCATTGAGGGGCGCGTCGCGTACCGTGGACCAGTGAGCGAGATATTATATCAGATGGTCGGCGGCCTGCGGAGCGGCATGGGATACACCGGATCGCACAACATTCAGGCGTTGCAGGACGAGAGCCAGCTTGTGCGGATTACATCGGCTGGTTTGCGCGAAAGCCATCCGCACGATGTCCAAATCACCAAAGAGGCGCCGAATTATTCGATTTAAGGATGTGTCTGCCGGTGCCTCTCGCTCGCTAGGCTTCGGGCTGACGCCCTGCAGAATCGCTCGCGAAAGGCACCGGCAAATCGAGTGGGGGCGCGCATGGAGCGACTAGGGTGCCTGCCGGTGCCTCTCGCTCGCTAGGCTTCGGGCTGACGCCCTGCAGAATCGCTCGCGAAAGGCACCGGCAAATCGAGT
>NZ_BCQI01000123.1 GCF_001544355.1 Alicyclobacillus acidiphilus NBRC 100859 | reverse complement strand
TAATTGAGGATTTTGTAGAATAATAATCCCAAATAGAAGGTCCGTCATATATCTGTTTAGACATCGACAGAAACAACTATTATATATGCTTTATTTTCAGAAATTAAATTCTGAAAAATCCTCAACTAAGTATTGATTTAAAGGAGAGGAATGGTTTATCTGCGTAAGAGCATGTTTAAATCTAAAAACAGAAAGAGAAGGTTTTGGACGCTATTACTTATTGTTCCTTTGTTTGTTGGTTTGTCTGTTGTGGCATTTGAGGTATATGAGTTTCTTAATCCATTTCAAAATTTGAACCCTTTACACCATGAAGTAACATTAGGCGAGGAAGTAATTGGCGATTGGATATATGCTGGGATGAATGATAATGGAGACATTGTCTTTTCTAATAATCATAATGATGTGCCTGTTTTAATTCCTGAAAATTCTCATGAATTTGCATTGGATGGAAAAACCTACATAGTAGATCGTGCAACAAGAAATTCATTAACCTTTTCTGACCCTATCGAGTCATTACCTTTTCAAAGGTTCTTTCAAGTGATTTTATTACTGTTAATAGTTATATTGGTTGTATGCCGTATACGAAAAAAAAGAATTTTGAACCTGAATATAAGACGCGTTCGTAAATTTAAGGCAAAAAAGTAGAATAATAATTTTTTTCGACATATTTATACAGTTTTTTTGTTTTTTTCTTGGTATGATTTATATGCAGTCTACTACTAAGTCCAGCGGTAATATGTCAAGGCCCTGAACCTTGAAAATTGGAAATTGCCTTGGACTGAAAATGCCTGGATTCAGGGAAAAAGGCAACACCAACCTAACCCAGTTTGGTTGCAATCCTCAAACTGGAATCCATACCTAGGACTGTTAAGGTGGTGGTTTATCGGCTAGCTGGATTCACCTTCCTTCTTGGCGTGTAAATTTGATCGTTGCGTAGCAGCGCATCGACCAGGCGCACGAGTTTTCTTGCGGTTAAGACGAGGGCTCTTTTGTGTTGGTGCTTAGGCACCTCAGCGAACTTCTTCTGGTAGTAGTCCCGGAATTCCGGCTCGTATCGTTTTACCGAGTTGGCGGCTTCAACAAGGTAATAGCGGAGGAACCGGTTACCAGACTTGATTCGCTTGGTATCTTCGGCTTCGAATTTGCCGGACTGGTGCTTTTGCCACGTGAGACCTGCATACTTCGCAATGGCGGCTTGGTCCTTAAATCGGTGAACATCGCCGATTTCAGCCAGAATGCCGGCGCAGTAGACGCGACCAATGCCGGGAATGGTCTCTAACGTGTTGGGGATACCGTCCAGCAACCGTACGATAGCTTCGTCAATCTGTTTGATCTGCTGCTTGATGGTACGTATAGACTCGATAGACGTCGCGAGCAGGATGTCAATCGTATCCTCTACACACTTGGAAAGGCGGTATGAGGAACGAGCAGCTTTCTGAATACACTTGGCGACCTTCTCTGGGTCAGGGAAACGGTTCTTGCCTTTCTCTTTCAGGTAATCAGCAAGATCCGCCAGTTCCATGGACCCAATTTCATCGAGGCTATATTGCTCCAACAGCAATTCGGTAATGGCACGACCGAAGACGCTGCTTTCGACTTCGCTGGTAAAGGCGCTGCATTTAAAGAACAGGTGTTGCAGAAAGTACTGTTTTTCACGCGTCAGGTTATGAATGAGATGAAATCTCATTCGTGTGAGACGCTGCAGGGCAACGTATTGTTCTTGTAGCACTACAGTCATTGGCAGTCGCCCGAAACGAAGACGGTCAGCGATAATCCAGGCATCGACATAATCGGTCTTGTCTAGATCCGAGTAAGCTTCTCGGAACTTGCTGATGAGCTTGGGATTGATGGTAAACACCTTAGTACCACGTTCTTGCAACGAACGATCTTCGTGCAAGAACATGGCGGGATGCCAACTGTACACGGATGTGGATTCAAGCCCGATATGAATTTCCTTGGGTTTCTCCTGATCCGCCAAAGACAGAAGCTTGTCCCGTAAATAGGTAGCACCATGGTAGTTATTCGGGACAGTAAAGGCATCCAGCGTGTCACCATCGATGTTCATGACGCAGACTTTCAAGTCCTCAGAGCTCACGTCAATACCGACAAACAATCGCAAGGGTTATCCCTCCCTTCTGAATTAGGGATTTAGGGAAATTGGACTCTTCGGGACGCCCCCAGCGCGCTCGCAGACCAATCACCCTCGCGTATGAGAACTTTCTTCGGTCCATGAGCCGCCTCGAAAGCTGCCACATTCGAGCATGGGTTGCCGAAGGGAACAGCCAACGGGTTAGAAGTCCAAGCGAGTGCTGGAGAAACAGACTTAGAACGTAGTCGAGCTACAGGAGGAGAACGAATTTCCCCAAATGACCCTAAGGTCATTGTCCGGGAGCATCACGAAGAGTCCAAGTCCCTGTACTAGGATTTCATGAAGTTTTCAAGGAACCGTACCGGGGCCCCGACTTCCGCTTCTCGCCCTTCGGGTTGCGGTGCGGGTTCGGCTACACCCTTCAACCGCAATAATTTCTAACTGGAAATTCTTTAAATACAGGACTCTAAAAACACTATACGAGGAGGAAGTTTCGATGAAATTAAAATCACTCATCACTGTTGCCTCTTCTGTCGCCGCGCTTGCTCTTGTAGGTTCTCCGGTCGTTGCTAGTGCAGCTGTTGCACAGCCTATGGCTACATATTCATCTTCATTTAATGTCACGTTTTATGAGCTGTCGGTCCCCAATGTTGACCCAAACGGATCGGGTGGGGATTTTTCTTGGGGCGGAACTTTTAGTTCTTCTTATAAAGTAGAACTCGTCAATTCGTCCGGAGTTGTAAAATATACGTGGAACGAGCCAGCAGGAACGATTACTGCAAGTTCAAATGAGAAAACTGTTGCTGCTGGTGATTATACCTGTGAATTTATCGCAACTAACTCAGCTCAATATTGTGATGGGGATGGCACGGTGTACTGGGATTGAGTTAATGAAAAGCAAGTGATTTAATTAACAGAAAGAGAGTTAGTTACTGGATGACTCTCTTTCTGTATTTATTGAGCCGATGCCACAATTCAATAATCCCCGTTATAGCAAAAGCGAA
>NZ_BCQI01000122.1 GCF_001544355.1 Alicyclobacillus acidiphilus NBRC 100859 | reverse complement strand
TGTAGTCGCTCACGCTGCTTGGCGGTAATTTTCTCACCGTCATCGGCGTGAGCACTGTACCGTCAGTCCGTCATCGTAGTGGTCGTCGTGCCGTCAATCATGGTAGGTGTAGCAGAGCAGCCGGTCATCCGGCCGCCCCTCGTTGCCGCTCTTGGTCTGCCAGCACCCGCTGGATGTGTGCGTCTTCTACGACGTCACTGTCTTTCGCTGCTGCGTCGTACAGGGCCTGCAGGCAGATTTGGTTCACCACCCGTGGAATCCCTCGACTGGCCCCGTAAATCAGGTGCAAAGCGCTGTCCGTAAACGCCGGCGCTTGCTGCCCGGTCAATCGAATCTGGTGGCGGATGTATTCAGCCGTCTCTTCTCTGCTCATTCCATGTAAGTGGTACACCATTTCAATCCGTTGCGAAATCGCCTCATACTTCTTGAGTCGCAACTTCCGTCGCAACTCTGGCTGTCCAACCAATATCAACGGGAACAGGGACATGGCGTCCATCCTCTGGTTACGGACGAACCTGAGTTCCTGCAGCATCTCATCGGAAATATCCTGTGCCTCATCGATCACCACAGCCCACCGTCTTTCGCCGGCAAGTCCACCGGCCTGGACCCGTTCGTTCCAAAGCTTCCTCGCACGGCTCACGGAGAAGGGGTTCGCCTCTCCTAGATATGAGAGAAGCTCTCCGTAAAACTCCTTTGGGCGCAGACCTGGTACACAAATGTAGACGGGGAGCCACTTCATCTCATCGAGTCCACCAATCAGTCGACGAATGAGTGTCGACTTCCCGCTGCCTACTTCACCGGCTAGCAGCCCCAGTGCGTTTTGCTCAAGCACCCATTCCATCCGGGCCAAGGCTTCCCGGTGTCCAGCGGTCTCGTAACATTCGTCTCTCTCCACATCCCGTCGAAACGGCAGCTTTTCAAATCCCCATTTCTCCTGCGGCGTCACTTGGATTCACCACGCTTTGTCTCCGAGAATCGCAGCGGGGATTCCTCGACTGCAGCCTGCTTGCGTCGGTTTTTCACCGCTTGGAAGAAGGAGACATGCTCTGTGGTTACTTTGTCGCTCTTCACCGTCGAGGCAACCCTGCGGTCATAACGGCGGGTCAGATCCACGGGCTTCGCATCGGACCATCGTTTGTCCTCAAACCAGACTTGGATCACCGAAAGGTCAAACGGGTCGTAACGCAGCGTCACCTTCTGTCTAGCCAGGTCAGCATCCACCTCGTAGGTGTTGCCCATCAGGGAAACACAAGCGGCTTTGTCTGCTGTACGTTCTTCCTCCCACAGAAAGATCTCCGTCAGTTCCGCCTCAGAAATCCGTTTGGGCACCCGGTTGCTGCTTGCAGCTCTTTCTTTTGGCGGCGTTCCCGTGCTTCCATGCTTGCGCAGGTGGTAATACCCGTCCACCCAGGCCCAGAACGCTTCATTCAACTCGCCAAGCCTCCGGATATGTCCCGCTTCCACTTGCTCATACGCTTCGGGAATGAAACTCGTATCGAGGAACCGGAATATCCGTTCAATTTTTCCACGACCAGCAGGACGGTAGGCTTTGCTATGCGACAGATGAATCCCCAGCCTTCCGCAGATGCGTTTCAAATGCTGGGACGAGAAAACCGCGCCGTTGTCCACGTACAGCCGTTCGGGGATGCCATACCGCAAGATCGCCTTTTTCAGGCTGTCTTCCAAGCGTGGCAGCTGTTCGTCCCAGTAGAACTGCCCGTGGACAACAAGCCTCGAGTAATCATCAAGGATGGCGAACAGAATCGTCTTTTTCTTACGTTCCGGATGGCTTGGATCAGGCAAGTACAGCGCATGCTTAAAATCCGCCTGCCACAGAACATGCACGTCTTCCGCCTCAAAGCGCCGGTATCCCCGGTCGTTGGAGCGAAGCAACTCTTTACGACTAGCTCCTAAGCGACGCAAATGGCGGGCTAATGTACTCTGTGCCACTGTGCCTGGCTCCACAACACCGCTTGCCTCGAGCAGAAGGACAATCTGCTCTACGCTGCGCTCAGGACGTTCCTTGCGTAACGCCACCGCCTTCTGAATCACTTCGTCTGGCAACTGGTGGCGCCCTTTGTCGCTACGGGTCTTGGGCATGAGGGCGTCGTATCCGCCCTTGCGGTACGCCTCCAGCCACCGTTCCAGGGTTCGTACACTGAGTGTCGTTCTGGTGGTGCCGGGAATCACATAGGATTGTTGTACCATCCGCTCAAAATAGGCACGCAGTTCCCCTGGAGACAACGGCGTTTGTCGACTCACAATGGGTGCAATCGTTCCGTATCGAAACGCCGCAATCTCCTTCGCCAACTTCTTTCGGTCCACCATACCATCTCCTCTCTCCAGAATCGGTACAAGCCTATTCTCGGACGAGCGTGCCAACCTGTTCCATAGACATACGCTGTGGGATCGGCTATGCCGTGCTGGTCGACTGTGACTGGCGGAGCCGGTACAGGCCGTGAAAGAGGCCAACATTCACTTTGCTTGGCGAAAGCTCCATCCAAATCTGCTGCCAGTACCGCAAACGCTGCGTTGGGCGGTTCCGTCCCCTTGGCATACGGATGGTGGGGTGCAGTGAGATCACATACTGCCAAAACTGGCTGTCAAGTTTGTCCATATCCTCCTGCCAGCGCTTCATCCATCGCCATACAGTGCGGGCACAGAGCGGACCCACCGGAGCCGGTAGACGTTTGGCCGCTTCTTCCAAAGATTGTTCATCCGCCTTCGTGCACACAACCTCTTGGACATCCCAAGTGAAGCGCTCATAACGACCGACGAAGCTCGGCAACACGCTGCAGGTGTGTTTGCAGTCCGAATTTGCACAGCGGAACCGAAACACCCGAATGCGCCAAAGCTTCTCCTCTGCCCACACGTTCCGAACGTAGCAGCCATGACTGTGCAGGGTGGTACACCCGCAATATTCGCATGACGGTGGACGCAACAAATCCAGGTCAGGAGCCTCACAAAATCGCAAATAGGACTCGACGTTCGGGAAGGGGATCGAATATGATAGAGACATAATCGAATATGGGCACGGGAAAACCGTGGCCTTGCAGAAGCAGAGACCGAGGCGGCCAAACCTTACGGTCTCTCTTCTTTTTCGCCTCCTGTCGATGATTGTCGGTACGATACAGATCGTCATACGACAATCACCGGGAAAACCCTCCGTCAACGAACACAACAAAAAACCGCTCATCCTCCGCCAAGTAGCGTGAGCGGTGAC
>NZ_BCQI01000121.1 GCF_001544355.1 Alicyclobacillus acidiphilus NBRC 100859 | reverse complement strand
TTCGAGAATGTAAAGCTGACCGAGTGGTTATGGACCCACGAGTGGAAAATACAAGGGCAATTCATGTTTACGAGAAATGTGGCTTTCGACAGGTAAAACTGTTGCCTCAGCGGGAACTACACGAAGGAAAACGGCATGACTGCTGGCTTATGGAGATTCAGTATACGGGATAGTGAGTTCCGCTGCACAATTTAACCCAGGAATTGTTTTAAATATGCATTGCTGCTAGTCACATCTTATAGGACTCTTGGGCAGCATACGCAATTAGCTAATGGAATTTTCTTCATGAGCAATTAATCAAAAGGGGGTTTTTAAGATGGTGGGCATAACTAAGCTGGGACAGGTATCTATTACTGTTCGTGATTTATCACGAGCGGTTGCTTTTTATCGCGATGTTCTGGAATTGCAATACATATGGGAAACCAACGGTATGGCATTTTTTCAATGTGGTGAAGTACGATTGATGCTCTCTCTGCCAGAGAACAGTGAATTTGACCATCCAAGTTCGGTACTTTATTACAATGTAGAAGATATTAATGAAACATATAATGACCTTCGTTCAAGAGGAGTAGAATTTAAGGGCAAGCCTCACGAAATCGGTAAATTGGGTGACAATACAATCATGATGGCGTTTTTTTCTGATACTGAAGGGAATGTGGTAGCCATCCAGTCTGAAACTCCTACAACAAAGTAAGCATCTCCTTTCTGAACTGATTGGCTTTCCTAGACAAGCCCCTCCTTATTGAACATAAGGGGGCGAATCCTGAAGATGCCTGAATCGATCAAGATGCATAAAAATGAATAAATGTGTATATTGTGTGCTGTGTTCTTGTCCATTCTGGCGCAAGAGAATGACAATGTCTGTGTATCCCCGTTTGCCAGCGCACAGAAGACCAGTCTTCACCCTTGCTAAATTCATTCCTTCGTTCAGTCGGCATAGATTGTCGTAGTCAACGAACTACTGTGCCATCGCTCGTCTCCAGTCAAGCCTCTTGCTCTGCATAATACTTCAAGCGACAAACGATTGGACAAAAACTTCCCCCACATAGTACTTGCTGACCTGCCAGATTGAGAGGTAAAGTCTTACAAACGTTTTCAGGAGGATCGCCAATGTGTCGCATTGTAAAGCAATTATTGACCGAGAAGCTGATCGATATTTTCTATGAAAATCAGATACGGAATAGGGGCAAGTTGCCACTGAACAAGGGCACTCTGGACGAACGATTGAAAGAACTCTTGCCTCCAGACCAACATGACCTGTTATATCGTTGGGAGGCGGAGTGCGCGGAGAATTGTGGTCGCGAACTACGGGAGTTTGCTGGTTTTTGCGCTGGAATTTTGATGTCGAACCCCTGCCATGAAGAAAACGAAGGGGGCTTGGCAGGATGACAAAATTCATGATCGTAACATTTGTCATTGGAGTTGGTGCAAGCCTGGGGTTGTTAGTTCTGTTTAATTTGGTGGCATTGGCAACAGGAAAGCGAACAGGTGCATTTGTTTCATTCAGTACGGTGACCCGATTGAGTTTTCTGTTTTGGCTCGTTACCATGGTTATAGACGGTTGGATGAGGTTAGGTCTGTGAGGGTAGTCGCCTTGCTCCCTGTTTGTGCTCGGATAGTGGTACCCGCTGTCTATCGGAAATGTTGCTGGATTGCCTTGTTTCCCCGATTCGCGTTGGCGCTAATAGAATAAATAGGTATTACTATATAAAAAGGAGCCGTGGGCCAATAAGACAGGCTGGATAAAATAGGGCTTTCAATAAAACAGGTAGAATGAGAAGGATCAGTACTAGAGATCAATACTGTTCACTGTACTAAGGACTATAGGCGATTTTATAAATCGGCCAGCCAGAGAGTTGTTCAGTCCCATCTGACATCAGGAAACGGTCACTTCCCCAAAACCCTTGACGCACAAGGGCTTTTCTTACCTTTGAGTCCCAACCACAGTACGAGTCCGGCAACAATCCCCTCACTGTTTCATCATAACTTTTGAGTCCTCGTGCAATCATCACAAGTTGAATTTCAATCGATTTTTGTCATACAATTTCAGTAGTCGAAGTAGGCTTCAGTCTTACATTGGCAAGGATTTAGCGATACTTTACGGTGGGATATCATGTGCAACGCTGTTTGACATTCATCCGGGGTAAAAAATCACCAGTTAGAAGAAGCCCGACGGATACTTTATGACCGCCGCGCACCTGCCATACATTTTTAGGTGTTGAAAGAAGCAAAACCCCGTCACTTTCAGTGAGTCGACCCAAATCCGCCTAGCCAGAGGCTTCGAAACCGTATGAAACCAGCTTCTCATTTCCGGTAATTTCGGGCGCAGTTTTTGCCCCAAAGGAGGAACGGCTGGCGTGACCATCAGTCGCCGTTTCAGGGGTACACATTATCACCCACATGTTTGGGTATTGAGGAACAACGGAGTGTCTATGAAGAAGTTCAAAGAACAACGCCAGAAGCTGTCCTTCTGGATGTCGACCAGCAAGCTAGAAGCGCTGATGAAGCTTTATCAGACCGACAGCATCACGGAAGTGTTCAGTAAGCTAGTCGACGAGAAGCTAGACAGCAACTTCGCATTACAGCAGGACAATCGTTCAGTCATTACCTCCATTGGGGGTAAGAACAAGCTGGCACGTCGAATTATAGAACTGATGCCAGAACACAGCGTCTACGTCGAGCCATTCGGGAACACGGCCAGCATATTGATTCAAAAGGCTCCAGTTAAGAAAGAAGTATACAACGACATCCACGAAGATGTGGTCAACTTCTTCACAGTCATTCAGACTGACCCGCTGGCGTTGTACCATGCCTGCACAAAGTTACCGTACTCCGAAGCGGTATACAGGGAAATGCTTTCTTCTCCAGTCCCTGACGACCCAGTACAGAAGGCAGCTAGATTCTACTACTTGAGTCGTGCAGGCTTTCTTGCCACCTCCAGGGGTACCACAGGCTTTCGAACCAACACTTCCGATGGGCGAAGCTTCGGCAAGTTCTACTACAAAGAGTGTGAGCGCTTCTATGCGATTTCCAAGCGTCTTCAGTCAGTAGAACTGTTAAACCGAGATTTCCGCAAGGTAATCAGGGCGTATCGCGACCACGAGGAAGCGCTAATCCTAGCCGACCCACCGTATTACGATGGCACCGACTATTATGAAAGTAGCTTTACGTGGAAGGATCACCGAGACCTAGCGAAGATGTTGGCCAGCATCAGGGGTAAAGCGATGGTCTTGAACAGTCAGAACGAGCGGATTCATGAGCTGTATACGAGTTTGGGGTTTCATTATAAAGTCATCCGGACAAAGTACTCGTCCCGGAAATCGGATGTAGATGAAAATGGGTAC
>NZ_BCQI01000120.1 GCF_001544355.1 Alicyclobacillus acidiphilus NBRC 100859 | reverse complement strand
GGATGTGGATCTGTACTGGACATATGTTGGAGGGTCTAAGGCTTGCATCGACACACTATTGCACAGTTCGGAATTAGAATCCGTTCCAGCGGAACTCAGTCACGGAATAACCGTTTCTTCCGACACACTCAACAGGCTTTCTCCTGACGAGAAGAAGCAGTGGGGATACTGATTTGTGTGCGAATGAGGGGTTCAACCGTTGATATCAACAGACGGGACAAGTGGGAGGAGTGTTCCCTATGTCGAAAATCACGACATTCTTAATGTTTGAAGGCAAGGCAGAGGAAGCGATGAACTTCTACACCTCGGTGTTTGATGACGCACGAATAACAAATATTTCTCGTCATGGAGCAAATGAGGATGGGGTAGAGGGAACGGTTAAACAAGCTACATTGTCAATACATGGTCAAGAGTTTATGTTCTTTGACAGCTATGTGAAACATAATTTCACCTTCACTCCGTCGATTTCCTTATATGTAACGTGTGACTCAGATGATGAGATTGAAAGGCTGTTTACGGCTCTGGCTCAAGATGGGAAGATTTTGATGCCCTTGGCGACTTACCCTTTCAGTAAGAAATTTGGGTGGGTGACTGACAAGTTCGGTGTTTCATGGCAACTAAATTTAGTTGACGGTTGAGTAAGGGGTGACAGGCATCCCTCGCTTCCAGTGACGATGGGACCCAAACCGATACTTTCACCTATATTTGCTCGTTAGGCGCGTATATTGAGACTTGACCCTCTTCGTCAACGAAAATAACATGTAGCCCGATGGATTGCTTTAACCACTGCGGTACTTTTCGGCATTCCTTCACCATCTGTGGGGTCTGTGGAACGGCGATTGCATACTTCCTGTTTGAATCATTCATCCGTTTCAGGATTTGACCAAGTGCTGTATTGTGATCGGTGGTTATGCTGGCGGTATGTCCTTTGGCTTCAATCGTCCAATAATCACTTCTGTCCTTCTCATTTACGGCGATCAAGTCGGGTTCGAAGGTGTTCTGCGCGAACACGGTTCTGTATCCGTGGGAGGAGAAGTAATCCGCAACAGAATCGACTACAAATCCTTCGTTTGGGTATACGGACGGTTTTTTCATTGTCTCCCTCATCCCTTCTTGATCCAACCTGGACCTCTACGTGGTCTTACTCAACTTGTCCGACGAAATCTACGAAGTTGCCTATAAACGCATACCCCTACTGAACTTATCTCTTTGGGTTATGCTACCATATGTATTATGACATGAACGCAAATAACCTCTTGGTACGCTGGGGGATAATTAATGGGTTGGGCAAAATTAGTTTCACTATTTAAAAGGTCCGATCAACAAGTAAAGAAAAGGGGGCAAGGTGCTGTATCGAACTCCCGCAAGCAAAAAAGACAGGTCAACCCTTCACACATTGGTGAGTTGGGAGAGTACAAGATTGATGTCCAGCTTCGCCAAATGCCAAAAGAAATTAGGTACATCAGCGACGTGCTGATTCGTAATCCCAAGTCCAGGACGGGATATTCTCAAATCGACCATGTTGTTATCACGCCATATGGTCTGTTTGTCATTGAGACAAAGAATTATAAGGGCGAAATCAAAGGGAAGCGAACTGATAAACGTTGGAATGTCAGCGGCAGATTTAATCCATACAATCCACTGCGGCAAAATTACGGGCACATCAAGGTATTAGAAAACATCTTATCTGAATTCAAGAACCTTACTTTCGTGTCCATAATATCGTTCACGCTTCGATGTCGGTTTAGCGTAGACCCAGAATTACGGAAAATCCAGTCGAACGAACTGGTGATTTATGATGTGGAACTGTCCGACTACATCGAGAGGAAGCTACTGAGATTTAAATCTGAAATGTCAGAGCCGATTTTGTCTGATTCAGATGTTAGTCGTGTCTACGAATTGATCAATAGAGCAAATATCACTGACCCACAAGATCGAGCCGAACATAATAGATTGGCGGCAGGAACGAAGTAGTCATTTTGATAGCGCGTCTTGTTTCTGGATAGGGAAGGTGACGGTTCATGATTGGAAAAGGGAATACCGTATTCAACTACGGACATGAATGCATTGCTAAACACTGGTTTCAGCGAGGTGCGACGTGACACAACTCGAAAGAAATTTGATCAAGAAGTTCCGTGACAAGATGAACGACAATCATCATTTTGTCGCAAATAAATACTGGAATATAGAGGGGGAAAATAAGTGGAACATTATTTGTTCTGCGATGGATTGGATTGAAGTTGCTGTCGATGGAATCCCCTACATTCAACTTACGAACAAAAATCCAAATGTTGCGTCTCTGAATCTGATGCAGTTAATCTGTGCGTTGGATTTGGTTGTTGAATCAGTCAAGCAACTTTATAGGGTATTCGAACAACATTACCCGTGTGGTAATGACCATAGCGTATTTCAGGACAAGAAGACGGATGATGATTACTTCAAGCACATTAGGGCGATGTTCGGTGTGCATCCAGTTAACCTAAAGGATGACAAGGAAAGGTACTATGCAAGTTGGTCAACTCCACACTTGAAAGCGGATTTCTCGGTCATCGTATACAGCAATCAGGTGGGCAAACAAGATCAGATTTATTCGATTCGTATCGAGGATTTGTTTAAATACACCCAAAGTCGCTACAGTCTTCTGAACGTCCTAATCAACCATGTCGAAAGAGACTATGAAGCCCATTTGAAAAAGTGGAAGAACCAGCAGATACCTGATTGTTTGAATATCAAAGATCAGATCAACGTTTTGTTTCGTGAGAATGAACAGAGATTCGGAAGTGGAGAGGCTTATTGGTATCAACTTGGACAATTGAAGCAGTTGTTTGATGTGGATGACTCCTTATTCGATGAAAACTATCGAGCGACGATATCAGCCTACAAGCAGGCTTTGAAAATCGTTGCCGATGAGATTCAATCCAATCTTCAAGATATGAATGTCGAGGAGCTACGCAATTACAATATCTTAGACCCATTTGAGGCGATTCCTCACAGCTATGACAAGGGGAAGTTGTTGACCTACCTACATAATCCCGAAAGCGAAACCAATGCAAGAACGCTCGCGGAGTATGCCTTGGGAGCTATGGTCAAGCGGGGTGTACTGCCCGAAGAAGCAATGGATTATGAACAGGATGAGTTACTGCTATTTCTAAGTGCTTGGCAGTGGGAGAAAAACAGCCACAGAAATCAAAATAGGAACTGACCGCGAAGGGGTGAAGACATTCATGTCAGACTTTGGGATATTCGAAAGAGAACATGAAATGGAGAAGTGGTTGCAGGCTACCTACGAAGAATGGTGGGGGCGAATGATTCGAGCGGTAGAATCACTCGACGAGCAGGATGTTCGCAAGCTATCCAATCCGTTCTTGATTAAGTGCCTCCCAGCATATCGTAAGGCAAAAAGAAGGGTACTGATTGTTGGGCAAGAGACAAACGGCTGGGGGATCTTCTACGAAACCTTGGAACACTTTCATCATCACAATGTCCAATACGAACGAGACAATATAATTCGTTACA
>NZ_BCQI01000119.1 GCF_001544355.1 Alicyclobacillus acidiphilus NBRC 100859 | reverse complement strand
TGGGCCACGTAGCGGTCAAAAGTTCCCTTATGGCGACGAGAGCGATCACGCTCGCGGGCAGCCGGGGCGGCATAACGGTCAAAAGTTCCCTTATGGCGACGAGAGCGATCACGCTCGCGGGCGGCGAGGACGGCGTAGCGGTCAAAAGTTCCCTTATGGCGACGAGAGCGACCACGCTCGCGGCCGGCCAAGGCCACGTAGCGGTCAAAAGTTCCCTTATGGCGACGAGAGCGACCGCGCTCGCGGCCGGCCGGGGCGGCGTAGCGGTCAAAAGTTCCCTTATGGCGACGAGAGCGATCACGCTCGCGGGCGGCCGGGGCGGCGTAGCGGTCAAAAATTCCGTTACGCGAAGGCGAGTGTGCCAGGCGACGGGGGCGTGAGTGGGTACAGGCATTGTAGGCGTTCTCGGCTCCTGGATCCGCGTCCGCTGCCTTCGGAATGGGAAATTTCAGCCGTTTAGGCAGTGGCGACCTCTGCGTTGTCGAACGCGGCTAATTCGACACACACTGAAGCACCCATGGGAAACGGTCTGACATTGAAAAATCGATTTGATTTGATTTGCTTGAGAAGGTTGATCAGATCTCGCATTCCGGGAAGCAATGGCAGTCTCGGTGAGGATGAGAATATCTCCGAGCGCGCCTTATTCCGTGCCGCATGGCCGAGATCGGACTGAGCCGAACCTCTTGGCCGACTCTCGGCGGCTCATGTGTCCGCCGTCCGATGAAACAACGCGAATCATAAATCTGTAAATTCCTGTAACCCTATTTTCACTCGCCTTCTCGGCTGAAGATCAGTTTCGATACATTCCATAGGGAGGCGTGCTAGGTTTAAGTCTCACACAATCTGTCCAAACTCGTTAATAGACGCAAGATGATCAAGTTTGGCAGAGGAGTGATTGGTTTGGCACAAATTCCGTTGTCGCTCGTCGTGGCGCTTGTCGCGATAGGGATCGGGGAATGGCCTGGGGTCGATGCCTGGTCCGATGTAAGCGTGATTCATCACGTTTTGGTCCACGGACTATTCGCTGTGGCAGGCGCGATGATTGGTTTTCAGACCGCATGGTGGACGCGTAAGGCGCAGCAAGCTGCGTACACAGCGTTGGAAGACAGTGAGGTGATTTCGTGAAGCGATCCGCATTTCAGTACGCCTGTCTGCTCTACCTGTCGGCAGCCGTGATGGCTGTGGTCTTCGTGCCCGGTGTCATGAGCGACAGCAAATCGTTTTCGCACCTGTTGGAGCATCTTTTGATCATCGCTTCGGCTGCATTGTTCGCCTACGCGGTCGAACGTTTGCGGCAAATGGCGACAAGCCGCAAACGAACGCAGTGAACCTGGGATTTCTCGGCAGAGATGTGGCAGGGTCAACGCTCCACTTCCTCGATTTCTAGGAAACTTTCTATAGGATCGCGAGCGTTGTACCCCCACAGGATCGACATCTCGACTCGAATTGTGTAGTAGCAATTTATACGAGGTGAATCTTGTGACGAAGCGTCTTGTAGTCGCAATGTGTTCCGCGGCTGCTGTTCTGGGTTTTGCAGCGCTGCAAAGTACAGTTTACGCGGCGACCGATAAGCAGACAGCGGTTCATGATAATGCGAAAATGCACGCGAAAACGATGCACGGTCGCCCTCTGTCCGCCGCGCCAAACCGACAGATCGTCAAACGCATCGATGAAATGCTCAGTTGGCAAGTCGACAACAGCTCAGGAGCCACAGGTAATCAAACCAGTTCCAGTTCTTCGTCGAAACACGACAAAAACGATATCAACCATATCATTACTCAATTTGAACAAGCTATCGCCCCCTATCAGTCAGACGTTCATCCTAAGAGAATCAAGCATCCGGCGAACGCGTTTGCCAATGACACGTCGGCAAATACGAGCAACGGCACTGGTTCAAGTGGATCGTCTGGGGATGTTTCGATCACGCTTGCCCAATCGTTGGCGGATTACCAAGCCGCGACGAAGGATGACGTTCAGTCGCAAAGTCAATTCGAATCAGCCGTGAGCGGCTATATTGCGGCGATGCAAGAAGCTGTTTCTGAATCCAAAAGCAAACTGCTGTCGTCACAGGAATCCTCGTCGACCGAGGTTATATCGTATTTGGAGGACGCCCTGTACTATCAGAAGGCGGTGGACAGCGGTGTCGATCAGTTGCGGGCTGCCGCTGCAAAGAAGCAGCCGAGCGCCTTGATTCCAATTCTCCAACAAATGGTTGAGTACGAGCAACAAAAAGTGGCCGATATTCAAGAAGCGACCAAAATTTTGCAGGATGCCACGACGACGCTTTCCAAGAATCTGTGAACAGCATCTTCAGCCCGACGGCCGGATGTCTCCATTCAGACATTTCTAAGGCGTTTCAAAAAAAGAGCCTGCCGAGCATGTCGACAGGCTTCTGTGAATCTCACAGGATTGGGGTTTTCATAGGTACAGTGTAGATACAGTTCATCTACACCACGTTTTCAAGTATACCGAGGGGATGTCACGGCTACATGAGTCCCTGGACCCATCTTTCAGCAAAATTCCCTCTGATTCTTCCTTGTTGCTCCATGTTTTCAACTTTGAAACAAATCGGAAGATAGATAACGTTCGCCTGTATCGGGTGCAATACACAATACGCGTGCGTCCTTGGGCAGGTCTTTCGCAATTTGGATTCCGAAATAGGCGGACGCCGCGCCAGACGCACCAACCAAAATGCCTTCTTCCGCCGCCAGCCTGCGCGCGGTGGTTTGCGCGTCCTTGTCCTCAATCAACAAGATCTCGTCAAACACGTCGCGATTCAAAATGCTTGGCACAAATCCAGGACCTGTCCCCGGAATCTTGTGCGGTCCAGGTTGACCTCCGGAAATGACTGGCGATCCTTTCGGCTCGACGACGTAAATCTTGAGATTCGCAATTCGCTTCTTCAACTCTTCGCCCACACCGGTGACGGTTCCGCCAGTTCCCGCAGTCAAGACGAGCGCATCGAGGTTGCCTTCGAAATCGTCGTAGATCTCTTTCGCTGTCGTATGCCGATGAGCGTCGGGATTTGCAGGATTGTCAAACTGCATGGGGATGAATGAATTCGGAATACGTGCCGCCAATTCTTCAGCAGCCTTGATGGCCCCTTGCATCCGTTGGCTTTCAGGCGTCAGATGAACTTCTGCCCCATACGCTTTCAACAATTTGACACGTTCTTCAGTCGCATTGTCTGGCATGGTGATGATGCATCGATAGCCGCGAATCGCGCAGACCATGGCAAGGCCAATGCCGGTGTTTCCAGACGTCGGTTCAATCACCGTACTCTTGCCAGGCACGAGCTTTCCTTCCCGCTCCGCGACGACAATCATGTTCAGCGCCGGACGATCCTTGACGCTTCCGGCCGGATTCTTTCCTTCCAACTTCAAATAGACACTTGCCCCATTGGGATCTGGAAGTCGGTTGAGGCGCACGGTCGGTGTATTTCCGATTAAATCAAGAATAGAATCGTAGAGCGGCATGTCGGTCGTCCCCTTCGAACCTAAATTTGCTATTTGCAAAAAACATCTCTAAAATCGCGCGAAATCGCACCGAAACTTCTCCTAC
>NZ_BCQI01000118.1 GCF_001544355.1 Alicyclobacillus acidiphilus NBRC 100859 | reverse complement strand
TGCCCCGGCCCCCCGCCGCAAGCCCGCCCCGGCCCCTGCCGCAAGCCCGCCCCGGCCCCCGCCGCAAGCCCGCGCCCCCAAAATCGTGTCAGCGCTTCGGATCGTAAGGGATGCCGTCTGCCGCAGGAGCGACGGAACGACCGATGAGTCCTGCGAGTGCCAGGATGGTCAGCGCATACGGAATCATCTGCAGGAGATTCGAGGAGATGCCTTGTCCTTGCAGGATGATGCCGAGCGCTGTGGAAAACCCGAAGATGAGCGCAGCCCCGAATGATCCAAGGGGTGTCCACTTGCCGAAGATCATGGCGGCCAATGCGATGTAGCCGCGGCCGTTTGTCATGTTGACGGAAAAGCTGTTCAGCACGCCGATGGATAGGTATGCGCCGCCCATCGCCGAGAATATGCCGCCCAGGATGACGCCGAAATAGCGCAGGCGCCAGACGTTGATGCCAAGGGTGTCGGCAGCCAACGGGTGTTCACCGACGGCGCGCATACGGAGCCCGATTCGCGTGTGAAACAAAAACCAATGCGACGCGGCGACGAGGACAATCATGATGTACACGAGCACGCTCTGGTGGGAAAAGATTCCGCCGATATACGGAATGTTGCTGATGCCGGGGATGCTCCACTCTGGCAGTTCCGGCGTGTTGATTGGTGTTCCGTTGAAGCCGAAAACCGTGTCCAGCAAGAATGCGGTCAGGCCGGCGGCAAAGATGTTGATGGCCATGCCGAGTACGGTTTGATCGGCGGATACGTTAATGGCGCCCCACGCCAAGGCTGCGGCTGTGAGCCCGCCGACAATCATCGCGCCAATCAATCCGAGCCACGCGCTGTTGGTCCAATATGAGAAGGCGACTCCGAAGAAGGCGCCCATCAGCATGATGCCTTCCATGGCGATGTTGACGACGCCGGTCCGTTCCGAGAAGGTGCCGCCAATCGCTGGAAGAGCGAGCGGAACTGCCATCGACAGCGTCGAAGCCCAAATCTCTGGGTTGCGGAAAATGGAAACGATGGTCGCCCATACGTGTGCCTCCAAGACGATACTCATGACGCTCTCTACTCCTCTCCAACGAAATTATTGTGCTGTGACACCAGACTTCATGGATTTCCTGCGTCGATACCAACCAATCACTTGAGGGATGATGCGTTCACAGCCAACAAAGAAGATGATCAGGCCCGTCAGCACGTCGGTTAAGGCGGCAGGCACTTGCGAGACAATCTGCATATTCTGGCCGCCCGTGTTCAGGGCGCCGAAGAAGAGCCCGGCGACAATGACACCGAATGGATTGTTGCGAGCTAGGAGAGAGACGACAATCGCCGTGTAGCCGTAGTTGGATGTGAAGCCGTCGGACAGGCGGTGATCGACCCCGAGCATCTGAACAGCTCCGGCGAGACCTGCAAACAACCCTGACAGGGACAGCGCGATCACGATGTACAACGCGACCGGAATGCCGCCATAGCGGGCTGCTCGCTGGTTGTATCCGACAGCCCGAAGTTTGTAGCCGAGCGTCGTCTTGTACAGCAGGAACCACACCGCCAATGTGGCGACAATGGTGATTGCGACAGAAATCAAGGACAGTTGCGATTGCGCGAGACCTTGCGTGAAGTACGGAAATTGGGTGTTTGTCGCTATCATCGGCGACTGTGGGTTATACCCCTTTTCCTGCATCGGGCCGCCTTCAATCAGGTAGCGGGCAAGCAGGATGCCGATGTAGCTCATCATCATGGTGGTAATGACTTCGTGCGATCCGACAAAGGCCTTCGTCAACCCTGGAATGACGCCGCCCCAAATCGCGCCGGACAGCATGCCGACGACGATACAGAGAATCATGTGCAGCCAACCCGGCAACCCGGTGAAGTGATATCCGAACCAGACTGCGACGGTTGCTGCCACCCAGTACTGGCCATCTGCGCCGATGTTGAACAGTCCGGATTGGAACGAAATGGCGATTCCGAGACCAATCAGAATGAGCGGCAAGCTTGCCGTAATGGTGTTGGCCAAGCTCGTTGGGCTGCCAAACGCGCCGGAGATCAGCGAGCCGTAGACCGTGGCTGGATTGTACCCCATCGCCCCGACGATGATGGCGCCAATCACCATCGCAAGGACGGAAGCGCCGAGCGGCAGAAGGATGGAACGTAAAGCTTTCATCTCGATACCTCCTTCGGGGTACCCGTCATCAATAATCCAATTTGTTCCCGCGTCGCTGTCGCCCCGTCAACAATATCGACAATTCGCCCATTGTGGATGACCGCAATCCTGTCAGACAGCGACAAGATTTCGTCCAACTCCAAGGATACGAGGAGTACGCCTTTGCCCTCGTCGCGAAGGCGAATCAGTTGGCGATGAATGCCCTCGATAGCTCCAACGTCCAGTCCGCGCGTGGGTTGGGCCGCGATCAGCATGAGCGGGTTGCGCGACACCTCCCGCGCGAGAATGACCTTCTGCTGGTTTCCGCCGGACAGTTCGGCCGCTTTGCGGGATGGATCCGGCGGCCGCACGTCGAATTCGCGAATCCGCTCCACGGTGTAGCGTTCCGCGGTCGCGCGGTCGATCACGCCGCGTTTCGAGAACGGCCGTTTGTCGACGTCGCGGAGAATGGTGTTTTCGACGAGATCGAACTCGAGCACTAGGCCGTCGGCTTGGCGGTCCTGCGGCACGTAGGCGATCCCGGCCTCCGTTCGATCCGCCGGCGACAGCGCCGTGATGTCGCGGCCGTCGAACACGATTTGCCCCTGTTCCACCTTCAGCAGTCCGGCGATGGCGTCGGCCAATTCAAATTGCCCATTGCCGTCGATCCCCGCGAGTCCGAGGATCTCACCTCTATGTAAGTCGAGCGTAATGCCGCGAACGCGCTCATTGCGGGCGTGATCGCGGACGTAAACGTCACGCAGTTGCAAGATGGGCTTGCCAGGAGTCGATGCCGCCTTTTCGACGCGCAGGACGACCTCGCGGCCCACCATCATATTGGCGAGGTCCTGGGCGGTCGCTGACGATGTGTCCACCGTGTCGACCGTTTTACCAGCCCGCATCACGGTGACTCGATCGCTGATTTCCTTGACTTCATCGAGTTTGTGACTGATGAAGAGCACCGGCGTGCCCTCGGCTTTGAGGCTGCGGATGATCTCGAACAATTCCCGCGTCTCCTGCGGCGTCAGCAGTGCGGTTGGCTCATCGAGAATGATGAGGCGCGCCTTGCGATAGAACGCTTTCAGAATCTCGACGCGCTGCTGCAGGCCGACTGACAGATCGGACACTTTCTTCGCGGGATCGATGGCGAGTCGATAGCGCTCTGACAGATCCCGGACGCGGCGCTCGGCCTCGCGGCGGTTAAAATTGATGCCGCCCGGTTCGTTTCCCAGCACGACGTTTTCCGCGACCGTCAGCGCGGGAATCAACATGAAGTGCTGGTGAACCATGCCGATCCCGGCGTGAATCGCTTCGCGTGGACTGCGGAAATGAACGCGTTCGCCCAGCAAGCGAATCTCCCCGGAGGTCGGTTCCAGCAATCCGTAAATCATCTTCATCAGCGTTGACTTGCCGGCGCCATTTTCGCCGAGAATGGCGTGGACTTCGCCGGATCGCAACGTCAAATTGACGCCGTCATTCGCCTTGACGCCGGGGAACCATTTTTTTAGATCGATAATCTCAACCTGAATCCG
>NZ_BCQI01000117.1:0-2500 GCF_001544355.1 Alicyclobacillus acidiphilus NBRC 100859 | reverse complement strand
CTTCGCCTTTCGGCTTCGCAGAGACCTGTGTTTTTGCTAAACAGTCGCTTGGGCCTTTTCACTGCGGCTCTTCTCAGAGCGCCCCTTCTCCCGAAGTTACGGGGCCATTTTGCCGAGTTCCTTAACGAGAGTTCTCCCGCGCGCCTTCGTGTTCTCCACGCGCCCACCTGTGTCGGTTTCCGGTACGGGCACCGAGCTTGCATCGCTAGAGGCTTTTCTTGGCAGTGTGACTTATGGGACTTCGGTACTGTACTTCCCTCCCCATCACAGCTCACGCTTCCCGGGATGCGCATTTCACTACATCCCACGCTCACTGCTTGGACGGCCTCTTCCATCCGGCCGCTTCCCTCACCCTCCTGCGTCACCCCTTCGCTCAATCGCTCTCGGTGGTACAGGAATTTCAACCTGTTCTCCTTCGACTACGCCTTTCGGCCTCGCCTTAGGTCCCGACTTACCCTGGGCGGACGAGCCTTCCCCAGGAACCCTTGGGCTTTCGGCGGACAAGATTCTCACTTGTCTTTTCGCTACTCATACCGGCATTCTCACTTCCATCCGCTCCACCTCGCCTTCCAGCTCGGCTTCTCCGCAAATGGAACGCTCCCCTACCATGTTTCCATCCATAGCTTCGGTGTCCGGTTTAGCCCCGTTACATTTTCCGCGCAGCGCCACTCGACCAGTGAGCTATTACGCACTCTTTCAATGGTGGCTGCTTCTAAGCCAACATCCTGGTTGTCTGTGCAACGCCACATCGTTCCCCACTGAACCGGTACTTTGGGACCTTAGCTGTTGGTCTGGGCTGTTTCCCTTTTGACCACGGGTCTTATCACTCGTAGTCTGACTGCCAGGTTCTTCGACATTGTGGCATTCGCAGTTTGACTGAGCTTGGTAACCCTCGCGGGCCCCGCACCCAATCAGTGCTCTACCTCCACAACTCATTCCCTGACGCTAGCCCTCAAGCTATTTCGGGGAGAACCAGCTATCTCCGGGTTCGATTGGAATTTCTCCCCTACCCCCAGTTCATCCCCTGGCTTTTCAACGCCAGTGGGTTCGGGCCTCCATGCGGTGTTACCCGCACTTCACCCTGACCAGGGGTAGATCACCCGGTTTCGGGTCGATGACATCTTACTCACTCGCCCTCTTCAGACTCGCTTTCGCTTCGGCTTCGGCTCCTCCGCCTTAACCTTGCAAGACATCATCACTCGCCGGTTCATTCTACAAAAGGCACGCCGTCACATCTCTGGGATGCTCCGACTGCTTGTAAGCACACGGTTTCAGGTTCTCTTTCACTCCGCTCCCGCGGTTCTTTTCACCTTTCCCTCACGGTACTATCCGCTATCGGTCGCCAAGGAGTATTTAGCCTTAGGAGGTGGTCCTCCCCGATTCCTACGGGATTCCTCGTGTCCCGCAGTACTTGGGGTCTATGCTCCATTCCACCATGCGTTTCGGATACCGGGCTCTCACCGTCTCTGGCCGACCTTCCCATGTCGTTCTCCTACGCATCGCTTCCTGTTGGTTCCCTGCAGGTCCCCTCACATAGCCCCGCTACCCCACATACGCATCGGCTGCAGCCTGTACCACGTATCTGGTTTGGGCTCCTCCGCCTTCGCTCGCCGCTACTGACGGAATCGCTTTCGCTTTCTCTTCCTCGAGGTACTTAGATGTTTCAGTTCCCTCGGTTGCCTTCATACACCTATGGATTCAGTGCATGACACTAGCGCTTCCCGCTAGTAGGTTCCCCCATTCGGACATCCACGGATCCATGCTCGCGTACAGCTCCCCGTGGCATTTCGGTGTTCGCCCCGTCCTTCTTCGGCTCTTGGCGCCTAGGCATCCTCCGTGCGCTCTTCCTAACTTCACCGTCTATACTTCCGGTGCATACCTGCTACTCGCATGTCGGTTACCGGTTGTACTTCTTCGAGGTTGTTCCATATTCAGTTGCCAAGGTACCTGCACTTTGATCTGCATCGCAGCTCAAAGCGCCTGTTGAGTTCACCTCGGGCACATACGTCCCTTGGCTCCCTCAAAACTAAACACACCACACACGCCGACCTGTTTTCGTACTCGTGTTACTCCATAGAAAGGAGGTGATCCAGCCGCACCTTCCGATACGGCTACCTTGTTACGACTTCACCCCAATCATCAACCCCACCTTCGGCGGCTGGCTCCCTTGCGGGTTGCCTCACCGACTTCGGGTGTTGCCGACTCTCGTGGTGTGACGGGCGGTGTGTACAAGGCCCGGGAACGGATTCACCGCGGCATGCTGATCCGCGATTACTAGCAATTCCGGCTTCATGCAGGCGAGTTGCAGCCTGCAATCCGAACTACGAACGGCTTTCTAGGTTTGGCTCCACCTCGCGGCTTCGCTTCCCTCTGTACCGCCCATTGTAGCACGTGTGTAGCCCAGGACATCAAGGGCATGATGATTTGACGTCATCCCCGCCTTCCTCCGACTTACGCCGGCAGTCACCTGTGAGTCCCCACCTTTACGTGCTGGTAACAC
>NZ_BCQI01000116.1 GCF_001544355.1 Alicyclobacillus acidiphilus NBRC 100859 | reverse complement strand
TTCTAAGAATATACCTCTGTGAAATACAGAGGAGATCTTTGCCGCGTCGCAATCGATTTTTCGTGAAAGAGGGTCGGAATGGATGAAACATGCCGGATACAGTTCGGACGGTATTGGATTCAACTGAACGGCAGTCACCCGGTCCTCGGCCGCGCGTGCACGAAAGTGCGAGCGTAATCGACAATGAACTGGGGGAATGGGTCGATATTGGGGCGGGGGCAGCATCGTTCAGTCGAAGAGCGCATTGCCCTGTTTGGACACCTGCGCCGGGAAAGGCACGAAATCGCCATTCGCAATGTGCATCTCACGCACCTGCCTGACAAGGATCGCGTGCGCTGGTTGTAACTTGAGGCTGTCTTTCAGGAGTTCACGCGAATTCCCGATGCAGCGGCGCGTCTTGTTTGCGGCGACTTCAACACGCCGTTAGAGGATTTGCCGCAGTTGTTGGCGGATCGATCACGATGGATCATTCGAGACGCCTACGAGGCTGGCGGGGGTTCCGGCAACAGGGCGACCATCCGAGGCGTCGGCGATGATTGGCCGTCTGCCGTATGTCTCGACTACATCCTTGAATGTCTGCCGATTGGGCGCACGGCGCGTTCCGTTCGATGTTCAGGGTCCGCTGTGGTCCTGAATCAACCAGACGGTTCGAATGGAGTGTTTCCCAGCGATCACTGTGGGGTCGCGATCACCATTCACTTTGTTGACGAAGGAGAATTCTCATGAAGAGTTCAGAGCAACGGGTTCACGGTACCATAGTGACGCCCAACGAGGTCGTGGAACGATGGTTGTGCGCGACGGCGTCATTGTCGATATGGATTGGGCGCCCATACAGTCGCAACGAAATCACCCGATCGACGACGTGTGGGTCTTGCCCACGAATTTTGCGAACGTTACGAGTACGCGTGGAGTTCCTTGCGTGCCCGCTTCTCGGAATCGTTGACCGTTCACCAGCGTGCGATATGATGGGCACTTTGTCACGCTGGGACTCGTCTTGTTCGAGGCGAGTCCAGCCAAGGATTCATGACATCCTCACGCATTCTCACTTCTCTGTCGTGTGACGTCTTGGCTGTTGATGGCGCCGTCCACCATTTGGGCGTGATCGAATGTGATATTGGTTTGTCGAATCACAATATTTGCCGCGCCCATGTCGGCACCGGATGCGTGCGATTGCTTGACGTTGGCGTCCCAACCAGCAAAATTGTAAGAACCAATGAAGCAGCCGGCGTTGCCTCCAGGCGCGCCGACGTTCAACATTCTCCCGATAATCACGGAAGGCATTTCCATCCCCCCCATTTTGCAACCCATCTCGTTTAGGTTGTTTCATGATACGGGCGAATGAAGTCGATTATTCCCGGCATACAATCAAGAAATCGGTCATTTCTTACGAGAGTCGGTGAAATATGACATCATTCATTTCCTTTCGCGCGATCAACGTCAATGCATCCTCACAAAATAGCGGCGTCTTTGTTGGCGAGATCAGGATTCCAGGGTGGGACGCAAACCAGAAATCGAACAGTGCTCACGCTGCCGTTTATGGATCTTCCAATGTGGAGGCAACCACGGTGAATGTGACTGTCGATAATTTTGAAGCGATTGATGGGATGATCAACGACCAAGATGTAAAACCGTATGGAGGACACAACCTATGATTCCGAGCAGGGAGAAGTTTCCTATCGTGATCCATGTCGGGAGTATATCCGATAACTCAGGCGTCTATCTTGGCCACCAAAACGTAATTTTAGGCATCAGCAGACACTCAAAGTCCAATAACGGATTTGGATCCATCGGTTCAAACAATATTGCCTCCAGAAACTTGAACATCGTTGACGATCGGGATTTGGTGGATACGCCGATTGACGATCGCGACGTGAAAATTCTCCAAACATCTCCGGCTTCATCGGCGTCCTCACCCACACAAATCAGCTTCGAGACCATCAATGTCCTGACGATGTCGCAAAATTCCGGGGTGTTTGTTGGGGATGTGAAAATCACAGGACAGGATTCACACACCAAACAAAACAGCGCTCAAGGTTCAACACTTGGGGATGGCAACGTCGAGATGCAGAATCTGAATTTGTTGTTCGATTCCGACGTCATCGATACCCCAATTCAGGATCAAGACTTCAAAGTGTTGTCCCGTTGAGCAGGGGAGGGAAGGCATGCCGTCGTTCATTTGTTTTGGTGCCATCAACTCCAACAGTCCTCAGCAAAACGGAGGCGTCTTCATCGGAGAAATCAACTGCGGCGGTTGGGATGCCAACCAAAAGCAGAACCAAGGTCATGGCGCGCTGTATGGTTTATACAATGTCGTCATAAACCAATTGTCGATCACCTACGACAATTTCGAGATGATGGATGGCGTCATCAACGATCAAGATTTCAAATCGATGATCGCAGGGAATATGTAATGCGTTCAGGACAGGCAATTTGCCAAGATGCCGGGAATAACCTATAGAACGGTGTCGCCAAGATGGGGGGATGTCTTTTGCCGTCACTCATCATATTCGGAGTCATTAATCAAAACACCCCTCAGCAAAACGCGGGCATTTTTGTCGGCGAAGGCAACATGGGTGGATGGGACGCGAACATGAAATCAGCCCAAGGTCATGGAGGATTGTTCGGTTATTTTAACGCATTTCCAATGCAGTTGAATGTTGTGTTCGACAATTTTGAAGCGATCGACGGCGCTATGAACGATTCCGATGTAAAGACGGGCCTAGTCAGCAACGTGTAAGGGGTGAACCGGATCGATGCCTTCCGTCATCTTGGTCGGTGCGTTCAACACCAATACGCCTCAACAGAACGCGGGATCATTTTTCGGCGAATACAACTTCGCCGGATGGGATGCCAATATGAAACTCTGTCAAGGCCACGGCGGCACATATGGCGCATTCAATTGGTTTCCGTTAAATGTGAATATCAACTTTGACAACTTCGAAATGCTTGACGGCGCGATCAACGACATGGACTTGAAAGCAACCGCCGGAGCGAATCTATAGACGCGCCTGCAATGAGCAGCGCAAAAGGGGCACCGAGAATTCACTCGAGTGCCTCTTTGCGTTGCCTCGCGAAGATGGAATTCGGTTGGCCGTGGACGAAAAGCGTGAGCAAGGCACAAATCGCGGGCAAAGGGCATAACCATACCGCGTTGCGTAGTGTATTCTTGAATGAGAAATAACTAACAGTATCACATTTTAAGGGGGATTTTGAGGTGGGTTTTTTCGATTCGCTTCGCCGAGCAGCCGAAGGGATTAGTCAAGATGGACAGTACGATGACAATCACCATTGCGCCCGCTGTCAGATAGCGATGCAATATCATGGTGCCCATGCTATTCGTACGGGAGGTCTGAGTCGCGGGGTTGGACTCGTTACGGATCTGTTGCTGGGAGGACGGGATGAAGAGTTTCTCAACACAGCGTTGGAGCGCAACGTTGCCGTACACGTATTTGTGTGTCCGCAGTGTGGCTCAATTGACTTTGTAAACGATCCTCAACACGGATTTTGACACCAATTCAGCACATCTTCCAGACGAAACGTTTGCGGGATGACACAGTCTTGCAGGACGAGGACCTTGAAGGCATGAAAAAGATCTTACTCCGACGAAACGGGGCCGCTGGCGCAGGTGTGCTGTCAGCCAAACTATCAATTGTAAGGCACAAAAGTACCGTTACGGGAGGCCGAGCTGGCCGAGTGAGGTGTTGGTCCGGCGTCGTAAGGGACAAAAATACCGTTGCACGAAGTCGAACTGGCCAGGTAATAGTTGGCCCTAGTGATTAAGAGCATATAGGCTGTTTTCATCCACTTGTCTGCTCCTTCTGGAATATGGTGGTTTCAGCCGCTTCCGCAGGCGCTGGCGTCTGATTTGTCGCAAAGCGGCCGATTCGACACACTTAGGTGCCATTCACGACTGTCGATAAACCGAGAGACGAAAATTGGTTGGATCCTAATTCAAGAGATTGAGCAGATCTCGCATTCTGAGAACAACGTCAGTTCCACTGGGGATGAGATTTTCTTCGATTGAGCTCCGAAATAGGAAGGAACACGGTTTTCATCGTCATAATCCTGATTGTATAAAGGCAGATCGATGTCTATCACCGGTAACTTAATACCCTTCATGGGACCGAGCT
>NZ_BCQI01000115.1 GCF_001544355.1 Alicyclobacillus acidiphilus NBRC 100859 | reverse complement strand
TAAATGGGGATACTATTACGATGGCTCGACCGATTATATGATCGATCCCTTCTTCGTATCGACGTCCATTACCGACTATCAAAAAGATGTCGGCATCAATACGTTTATCAAACGGCTGCAGGCCTCGAATCCGGATATTTTGGCGATCGCGGTGCTCAACTCGTCGTTCGGTCAAAAAAAGCTCGAAAGCTATTCGTACAAGGGTACAACGTGGGTCGACGTCTCCAATCGGCCAGTGATGTACGGCACGTACGCCTATCGCAACCAATCGCTCGACGTCGCGGCGAAGAACAAGGCCTGCTCGACGAAACATGTCGTGAGTGTCCAAGACGTGATCGATGGCAAGCGGGTATTGAAAACATTTATACCGGACAGTCTGAACGGTTCCAAGTACGTTGTTGAAGTGGTCACTGGCAACCGCGTGATCAACGAGACGTTGCACCATCTGTGGCATAACGCGCTCATTGTTTCGGTATTGCTCATTTTGGTGGTTCTTGGTCTCAGTTTCGCGGGCAGCGAATTTCTCGCTCGTCCCCTTCGCAGGATCACGGCTACGGTGGATCAGATTGGGTCGCGCAACTTCGACGTTCGCGTGAGCGTGCGCCGGTCAGACGAAATTGGCGTTTTGGCCGATCACGTCAACGAGATGTCCGCCAATCTGCTTCGATACCTGCAGCAAGTTTCCGTGGAAGAGCGCGGCAAGGGGGTCAATTTTTTGGTGATGGCTACCCATGCGTTGGTCCATGAACTGGGAAATCCGTTGGTCTCCATCAAATATTTGACGGAATTTTTGCCCCGAGTTCAATCCGATCTCAACGAGAAAGCGCAGGAAATCGTTCATCGCATGAAAAGTTCGTCCGAGTACGCCAATCGGATCGCCAGGGAGTTCAGCGATTTCCTGAAAAACGGTCGGATCGATTTGAGGCGGCGCGACGTGATCGACATCGTTCAGGAAGCCATATCCCTGTGCATGCCCATGGCCCAGTCGAGAGCTGTGACGCTCGACTTCGTGAATCGAACCGGAGAGCGGCGGATTGTCGTCGAGGCGGATCGGGACAAGCTGCTGGCCGCCCTGGTCAACGTCGTCAAAAACGCCATCGATGCGATTGCGGACGACGTCGCGGAGCGGCATGTGTTGATCGATCTGACGAAGCAAGAAGCCGACCTGCAGATTGACGTGATCGACTCGGGGACCGGCATTCCGAAGGAGCAGTGGGAATCCATCTTCATGCCGTACCGATCCACCAAGAAGAATGGCCTTGGGCTGGGGCTTACGTTCACGGGCTTCATCGTGCTTGCGCACGGTGGTGTGGTGGAGGTCGCCGACAGTAGCGATCGCGGAACGACGATGAGGATCCGATTGCACATGCAACAGTAGCTGGACGGTTAGCTGACGGCCGAACGCTGCCGAAACGGGTGCGGGTCGCATCTCGCTTCGATGGATCACTGGGCGTAGATCGTAATGACCCGCTGCGTTTCATGCGTTTGGTCGAATTGCTGCGCTGGGACGTTGAACCAGGCATCCTGTTCGGAGCCCCATGTCGTATCCACAAGTATCCACTTGTGTTGCTGTGGCAAGTAGACCTCGTTCCAGGCGTGGCTGCCGTATGAGGAGGCCGTGCCGGCCAAGCCTTCGTCAATTCGGACGGTCAGTCCGCTCGCGTGGGCGAAGTCGGCGTAGAGAAGCGCGAAATCCGCACACACGCCCTTCTTCGTTTCGAGCGTTTGCAGCGGTGTTTGGGCATCCCATCGACCATGGTCGACATAATCGTCATATTTTTTCCAGTTGTATGTGATGTTGTGAATTTCCCATTCGTAGAGCGCGTACGCTTTGGCTTCTGGCGACGATATGCCCTTGGTAATCTGGTGTGCTTTTTCGGCCACTGGTTTTGGGATGACGAGGACGCCTGTCTCCGATCCGTCGACACTCGTGGGAACGGCGAAGAGCGCGATGTTTTGGGCGATGGGCTGAAGAGCTCCCTGCGCCAAAACAGGCAGTTCCCGAACCACCAGTGGCTGAAGCCAACGCTGGTAGATGTGCGTTCGCAGAATTTGATAGGGCTGCGATTTCGCGGTTGCGTGCTGGAGAAACGGGACTGCCAGATATTCCGTCGCAATAAACGCGATGGCGCCAAGCACCGCCACGCGCAACACGCCGACGAGGGCGCCCATCACGCTGCCCATGAACCGACTGAACACATTGGGAATTGTTGGCATCTTTACCGGAATCATGGCGTACATGGGACGGATGATGCCATACATGATGTTGGACAGAATCAGGTAGATGACGAAGAAGACAATCAGATTCCCGATTCTAGGCGATTTTTGCCAAGCGGAGAGAATTCTTGTCAACCACAACGGGAGCGAGTTCGGCGTAAGATGGTGCACTGTGTCCAGGGCGTGTTGGCTCGCGATCCACGCGATCCAGATCGCGATGCCAATCACTATCATATGGATCAGTTGACTGCTCAAGTGCCGCAGTTCTCTTCCAAATCCACGAGCGAAACCGTAGACAGCCGAACCGATGACAATCGCGGCTGCGAGAATCGTAAACCAGTTGTCCATGCGCGATTCCTTTCATCGAGACTTGTACGTTCGATCCTTAGTTCATCGACCCCATACGCCGATCATTGTACGCCCCGCTGCCCCGTATGGCTATCAAAGGTTCGATGCGCCACTTGATGTTTTGCACCGATTGGCAGCCGAATCGTCACTTTGGTTCCTTCGTGCGGCTTGCTGTCGTAATGAATGTCGCCGCCGTGCCGACGGACGATTTGGTGCGTGACCATGAGGCCCAGACCAGCGCCCTGGTTCTTGTTTGTGAAAAACGGTTCGCCCAAACGTCGGATCGTGTCGTCCGACATCCCTACACCTTGATCAATGATTTCCACAATCGCGTAGCCGTCTGACCGGACCGCGCGCATCAGGACGGTTCCTTCGTTGGACATCGACTCGATGGCGTTGCGAGTCACGTTGATCAAAGCCTGTTTGAGGCCGGACAATTCGCCGTGGATCGTCATCGGGCCCGATGAAATTTCCATCCACAGCTTTACACCATGCATCGCGGCGTAGTTTTGCAGCAGCATGCGGACGTCCTGCAACAGTGTGGTGATTGAAAAATCCACCAGTTGATCTGCGGTCGGATGCGCCAACGTCAACAACTCCCCTGAGATGGCTTCAATTTTGCCTAGCTCTCGGCGAATGATGTGGTAGTACGAGGCGTATCGATCCCCGTCCTGCTCCATCATCAACTTCAAAAAGCCGTGGATGGCGGTCAGGGGGTTGCGGATTTCATGCGCGATGCCTGCGGCGAGCTCGCCGACCGCGGATAGTTTTTCTGTCTTGCGCAAAAGCTCCTCGGCCATCTTTGCCTTGCTCACGTCGCGGACGATTCCATAAAAGCCAACGATTTCGCCGTCGACGATGGTGGGGATCAAGGAGTAACGCACGTCGATCCGCCGTTGTTGCCGATCCGTCAATTGCCCCTCAATCTCCTCAACGGTTCGACCTCGATAAATCGCCTGAAGAATATCGTGCAACTGATCCTGCGCAAACCATTCTTCCAGAAGTTTGCGCTGGAGCAGCTCCGATTCAGACCATCCTGCCAGCTTCAGATAGGCGCTGTTGGCCGAGATCAACTGGCCCGCCCTGTCGAACGCACAGATACCGTTGGGATTGTATCGAACCAGCGACTGGTACTGTTCAGCACTCAGTTTTGATTCATAGGAAGACTGTGCCAGACAAACGCGCGTGCGACTGTTCAAGATCATGCCTTCAAGCACGAGGCAGACAACGGTGGTGCAGGTACATTCGACGATGAGGCCAACGACATCGACCATCGTCAAGCGGCTGACATCGGTCGCAGCGGTTCGGTGGAGCGTGTGCCCTGCGAGATGCGCGACGAGGCATGGTAGATTGGAGACAATCGTACCGACGTTGGCGAAGAGCAGCCTGTTGCGGACTCTCGACAGGAACGCCCTTCTGCCGCTAGGAATGGCGACGATGGCGAGCATAACAAGGGCGACACACGTGGGAAGGCCAGGAGCGTGGCGAGAAGCGATATCCAATAAAAGGAGCGGAATCAGGACCAACGACGCAGGGAGGGTGCCGCCGTAGATCAGCGCCGCTGATAAGGGGATGAGCGTCAAATGTACAA
>NZ_BCQI01000114.1 GCF_001544355.1 Alicyclobacillus acidiphilus NBRC 100859 | reverse complement strand
AGCCTCCATCACTGCTTGGGTGAGGACTCTCAACCCCTCCTTCAGGAAATCCACATCCCCATCATCCAATCCGATCTTGCGAATTAACTCCAAAAGTGCGATCTTGTCTGTAGAAGCCATCGATGTGCCTCCTCTACTATTTGCTCGTCACTTTTAGTAGATTGCACTCGATGGCTTTTTCGTCAAGATCCAGCCGTGTAATTTACACCACTACTTGAGACTCTAACATAGCGACCACCACACACACTTGCTCTTTGTTTGTCGTCAAGTAAAAATACCTGCTTTCATCATCGATATTATGTCTACACCATTTCCAGAAGGGGCAGGGCACTTTATACGGAGAGGCGGGCGGCCTGGTTGGCTGCCAAAACCCTTGTGGTGGCGGCACTTTGGCTAATCCGTACCCGTAGAGGCTCCGTGTCAAGTGCCCGGTCAATTACCAGTTGATGACGATTTTTCGGGGTAAGTCACCATGACGAAAGTGGGAATTTTAGGGCGATTAAAAACAGGTAAATTACAATGTGCAGCGTCGCTCGGAGTCACATATGATTAAGCCTGTGTGGCAATGAAATGCTTCACACCCTGTCTCCAAATCAATCCGCAGACCACCAGTAGGCCGGCAAGCCAGCATAATCCGAAAGCGGCGTTGTCAATCACCTGTATCGTAGTGTACTGGCCAAGCATCGTTTGGAGTGGAACAAACACGAAGTATTTGAATGGGAGCCATTCGAAAATGACACCCAATGCATTCGGCAGTAGTGTAAGTGGAATCAACGCACCGGTAAACAAATCTTGTAAAACCATATACAAACGTGCTACACCACGAACTTGTTCAAGAACAAAGGCACTCATGCCAATCATGACCCATAGCACTAATTGGATGAGTGACCCGATGAAGAGTGACACGAAAAAGCCGACCACTCGCTCAATTGAAAAGTTTCTCATGAAAATCTCTGCAAACACCACAAATGCAATGCCGACTGTCCCTAGATACCACAATACAGAAGCTGCCCAGTCTGCAAAACGCACAGACCAATAAGGAATCCCCCTCGCCATGTAGCGAATCAGGTCCCCATTCAAGATCTCAGTGCTCACGGTTGCTGTCGCCACCCTAGTGTAGGGATACATGAGAGTGATCACAAACACGCCGACATAATATGACGCATAGTATTTGAATCCTTGATCACCTGAAGAAGTGTGGGAGACGATAACCCACAGTAATAGCGGAAGGAAGATGCGTACGGGAAATCCAACGAATTTCATGAAAATATTCATACCATAAGCATTTCTCTGCTGCCGGAGGATTTTGTAGTAGCCAGTCGTAGCAAGTCGTCCACGCCTGAAGTAGTCAACCACCATATCCTTCATATCGACGACGCCCCCCTTTCCACACTGAATACACAAGAACAGGCCAGAATACCAAGGTGAAGATTCCGCCATAAATACTTATCCACGAGATGTGCATCCCTGTCGCCAATTGAGATGGAACGGTAGCGTTGAACATAAATGGTAGTGCGATGCTGAACACTGCCTGCCACCCGTAACCCAGCAATGTTAGCGGATATTTGTTCATTTGCAGAAAGGAATCAACGATTTCGTCTATTGCGCTAATGTTTCCGAACCAAAACGCAAGCCCGCTTGCCGTCAGCTCCAATAGCGCAGTGATGAACACTGCTGCTAAAACGATTAAAATACCGCCGGCCAGTCCGGCAACCGTCCAGGCTGATGACGACTTCAAAAACAAAAATGCAATGGTTGGAAGCGGGGCTGCCAGATACTCGAGATGAAAATTGTTCACGATAAACAATATTGCTGGATGCACGGGTCGGGTGAAATACGTATCAATTTGTCCTGAAAACACGAATCTCCATAGCTTTCCGGTAACAGGGAAAATACCGTTCTTCAAAGCAATAAAGAGCTCGACGTACCCGATAAATAGGTACATCTGTGGCTTTGTCCAATGGATAGACGACGGAAACGAAGCGTAGATCGCTTGCCAGAATAGCAATGTCACAGTGACGAACGCAACGTTTCCTAAGATTTCGAAGAGAAATGATAGGGAATACAGGCGAATCCGCAGGATATTAAGAAGTATGCCTTGCCTGACCAACTGAATCATATGGATTGGCATAGAGTTCTTCCACCATCCTCTCTACGGATATCGCAGCTACTTCCAAGTCGAGCACATCATGTTGTGAGCTGAGCTGATCAAGGAACTTTTTGGTACTCGTGATTGACGTATTTACGTCGAAAACATAACGATTACCTTCGGCCTTTATCGTGGTTACCCCTGGCATCGTCATGACACTTGGCAGACTTGCTGAAAATTGTACTTTGATCTCTTTGCGATTGGCATATCCCATAAACAGGTCTGTCATCACACCGTTGTACCGGATATGACCTGAGTCCAGAACCAGCACCTGTTCAGCCCCTTCAAGCGATTGCAGGAACTGGTGTGTGGTCATCACTATCGTTGCTTTATAGGATTGTTGATAGGTATTCAAGAACTCAAAGAGACCTTGCTGCGCAATTGGATCCAACCCTACAAAAGGTTCGTCAAGAATCAAAAGCTGAGGTTTGTGAAGAATTACGGAAAGCAACTCGCAACGCATCCGCTCCCCAAAAGACATCCGTCGCACATGCTTTTCTAGCAGTCTATTCGTGGAGAGAAATTGGTCGGCAAAGTTCACCATCTCCGTAAACTGCTCTTCGCAAACCCCATATACCTTTTGATACAAGCGTAGAGAATCGACTACTCGTAGATCCGGGAAGAGCATGGACTTTTGTCCAAACAAAATCCCCATACGCCGAGTGACCTGAATCCTGTTTTTCCAAGGGTTCAGCCCGAAAACCTTTACAGTTCCCGATGTGGGGTTCAAGATTCCGGAGAGACATTTCAAAAGAGTAGATTTTCCACTACCATTTTTGCCGAGAATGATGAACCATCCATTAGCGGTGACTTCCAACGAAACGTTGTTGAGAAGGATTTTCTTTTCAGGGCGCTTGAATATGGATAGGCCTCTTTGGCGAGCAACCCGAGTCAGTTCGTCTACGACAATAAGGGACTCCATCGTTCGTCCACCTTCACTTGATCTTTTGGATAATCCGCCACATGGCTTGGTTGTACGGAGAATCTAAGCACGTCGGACACGAATCTGTCAAATTCTGCACATCTTGTAATCGCTCCTTACGGCGTTCACCATGCTAAGCGTGTTTCCGAGATTTCACTCTGGGCGAGAAGAGGTGTGGCAGCAAGGATAGAGGTCTCCATTTGCCTCAATGACCGCATTCAAGGAAAACAATGGCCAGTCTCCGGTTCTCTCTACCTCCGAATTTCGGGACTTGGGCTTTTCAACGTCAAGTTTGAGTGTCGTAGATTCAGATTTCCTTTGGATGATCTCGCAAATCTTGTTGTAGACAGCGACTTTCCGGTCATGGGTCCAGAAGTGGTTCGTCTTGAATTCAAGTTCGTCGACCCCAAGCGATGTTGCGGTATCGATAAAAGTTTCAACTTCTGGGAACGACTCGTCAATCACGATCGTATTGAACCCCGTTCTGTCAAGACAGATGTGCATAATTTTTTGAGATAACGCCATTCTATTCTGATAATTATCAGGTCTACGCTGCCTCTTTGGATTCCTTCCATTTTCTGAATTCCTGCGGTGTACGATAGCCCAACGCTGAGTGCGGGCGCTCTTTGTTGTAGAACTCAATATACGTTTTGATTGCGATCTTGGCTTCCGCGAAGTTGTCGTATTCCTGCATCCAAACTTCTTCCTCCTTCAACGAACGGAAGAAACGTTCGATATAGCCATCTGCGTCCGGATTGTGATAACCTATCCGTTCATGTTTCACCTGGCAGTCCTTCATGGCTTGTACGAATCGTCGACTTGTCATTTGGCATCCGTTGTCCGTTCTGAGCGTCAAGTTTGCGCCTTGCACCCCGCTCGGGGATCGGTAGTTGAATGTGTTATCCACAGCCTGCAGCAATTCCTCTGTCCGGCAATAGCGCGAAAACGAATACCCCACAATTTCACGGTCGTACGCATCGATGACCGCGAATAGATATCCCCACCCATCCTTACCACACCAAATCTTTGTCATATCGCACTGGAAGTGTTCGTTTGACTGACTCACCGGAATCTTTCCAGACCGCTTCTTTCGGGAAGCTTCTCGCTGTGGGGATTTCACCAACAATCCCATTTCTCGCATGAGCCGGTGTACTCGTTTGTGGTTTACCTGCATGCTGTATTGACGACGCAACATGACCTTGATTCTACGGTATCCATATCGTGGGAATCTCTCGCATAGATGGCGAATCCGCTGTTTCAATAGGGCGTCTTTCTCGATAACCGCTTTGTTCGCCTTCTTCACAGGCTCCTTTAACAAGCTATAACAATAAGTTCGATTCAGCTCCAATGCTTTCGCAATCACTGGGACCCGAAACCCTTCCTTGACGAGCTGAGCAACCAAGAAA
>NZ_BCQI01000113.1 GCF_001544355.1 Alicyclobacillus acidiphilus NBRC 100859 | reverse complement strand
CGGATAACGGTACTTTTGTCCCTTATCCGGGCGGCGGCTCCCCGCCTTCGGCGCCGCTCGGTGCCGATAACGGTACTTTTGCCCCTTATTCACGACTGTGCGCGGCCCGAGGTCTTCGGGCCTGCGGCGATAACGGCACTTTTGTCCCTTATCGCAACCGCGTGGTTTGCGGCCGGATCGGATAGCGGTACTTTTGTCCCTTATCCGGGCGGCGGCTCCACGCCTTCGGCGCCGCTCGGTGCCGATAGCGGTACTTTTGCCCCTTATTCACGACTGTGCGCGGCCCGAGGTCTTCGGGCCTGCGGCGATAACGGCACTTTTGTCCCTTATCGCAACCGCGTGGTTTGCGGCCGGATCGGATAGCGGTACTTTTGTCCCTTATCCGGGTTGCGGCTCCACGCCTTCGGCGCCACTCGGTGCCGATAACGGCGCTTTTGTCCCTTATCCGACTTCTACCTCTGCCGAGCCACCCAATCTGCCAGCACTTAGCCCCGCCGGCGACCGGCTCGGCGTCTTTGTTCGCGATACTTGTTCCATTCTGGGCTGTCGAGCACGCGGCCAGTTCCAATGACGACGCAATGCATCGGATTTTCGGCGATGTGGACGGGAATCTGCAGTTCGTCCTGCATGAGCTTGTCCAATCCATCGACGAGTGCGCCGCCGCCTGTGAGCATGACGCCCTTGTCGAAAATGTCGGCGGCCAGTTCCGGAGGCGTTTGTTCCAGAACGGACTTGGTCGCTTGGACGATGGCGTGGATGGGTTCTTGCAGGGCGGATCGCAATTCTTCCGCGTGCACCGTGATGGTTTTCGGAAGGCCGGTCACCATATCGCGTCCGCGCACATCCATGCTGTTGGTGCGGCCGCCGGGATAGACGGTCGCCAGTTCCTTCTTCAACTCTTCCGCGGTCCGTTCGCCGACCATCAAGTTGTATTCGCGGCGTATGTACTTCACGATCGCTTCGTCGAGCTTGTCCCCTGCGATACGAAGAGAAGTGGAGGTCACGACGTCGCCGAGGGACAAGACCGCGATGTCCGTCGTTCCTCCACCAATATCGACGACCATGCTGCCGCTTGGCTCAAAGATGTTGAGACCCGCGCCAATGGCCGCCGCCTTCGGTTCTTCAATTAAATCCACCTGTTTGATGCCGACCGCTTCGGCCGCCTCGCGGACGGCCTTCTGCTCCACCGACGTGATGCCTGCGGGGACGCAGATCATCACGCGCGGTCGGCCAAACGCACTCTTTCCAATGGTTTTGCGGAGAAAGTGCCTGAGCATAATCTCCGTAATCTCGAAATCTGCGATCACGCCTTCGCGCAACGGCCGGATAGCCACGATGTTACCCGGCGTGCGCCCGAGCATACGGCGAGCCTCTTCGCCGACAGCAACCACTTGCTTCGTCACCTGATCTATCGCAACGACGGAAGGTTCATCGAGTACAATCCCTTGTCCTTTGACGTGCACAAGCACGTTTGCGGTTCCTAAGTCGACACCAACATCCCTTGAAAACATGTGCGGCGAGTCCTCCTAATATAGAGCGTGCATGGGAATGGGAAAGTCGTTCATATGTTAGTGCATGAGGTGTAGGAAGCTGATAGGATGTAGTTCTACAACCCGCTCGAAACTCCTTTGCGAGATTCGAAGTTTTTCGACTCAATTTGCGGTTCTTCGTCCTTATGATATTTTAGCTTCGTCGCTTCACCGCCGCGCAGGTGGCGGATCGATTTGTGATACTCGAGAATCTCTTTGACACGGTTCGCCAAGTCCGGGTTGATTTCCGGCAGACGCTCCGTCAAATCCTTGTGCACAGTGCTCTTTGATACCCCGAATTCGCGTGCTATCGTGCGCACGGTGTTCCGGGTCTCGACAATATACTCTCCAATTTTGAGAGTACGCTCCTTGATGTAATCATGCACTCCCCTCGCCTCCCCATACAGGTCAGTTGGTCTGATACATGTATATGAGGGGGTGTACACCGTATGCCTTGGCTCCCTTTCGAACGGCTTGGCCCATTGCCCGGCGAGGATGGAAGAATCGAGATCGAGCCCGTTTTCAGCGAATTTCGACGCTTTACTTCCTGGGAAATAAAATCTGGGGAAATGCCTGTCGAAGGAGCTTTGGACATGCCGAACGGGATCGAAGCAGTGAAAAATGCCAAAAGAAAAACCGCCCGGTTGGTCATGGGCGGTCATGGGAAACGTCATGTCGTGGTAAATTATTGCTTGGGGAGAAGCGTTTCCGGATCGACCGGCGTTCCGTTGTAGTTCACCTGGAAGTACAAGTGGTTGCCTTGCGACTTCTCGAACAGATTGCTGGACGCGGTGCCAAGCGTTTCTCCCTGATGGATGGACTGACCCGGCTTCACGTCGACAGAACCCAACGATTGGTAGGTTTCTGTGTAGCCGCCGGGGCTCTTGACGACGATCTCGTAGCCGTAAAGCGGTTGATCTTCGACAGATTCCACCGTTCCGCTGAGAGCCGATACAACTGTGAACGTAGACCCGTCCTTCGTCTTAATATCGATTCCCTTGTGCGGATAGTAAGTGTTGTCGTAGTCCACCAATGCTTTTGCCTGCTGCGCGGAGCTTCCGTCCACTGGGAAGAAGCCCATGCTCACCGACGCGTTCGTGCCGTCGGCATACGGCCAAATCCACGGTTCCTTCGGCTCTGCTGTCGTCGGCTGCGTCTGGGACGTGGTGGCGTTCGTGCTGGTCGGTTGAACCGAAGTCGGTGTGCTGTTGAACTGGCTCCGGGCATACATCAACCCAATGATCACAGCTGCTGCTCCGAGATAGATTGCTGGGTACAGCCAACGTTTCGACATGACTCGTTTTGCACTCGCAGGACGACCGCTTGTCTTCGGTGCATCCGGTGCCTTGTTTTCCTGGCTAGTTTCCTGATTTGGATGTTGTTTGTCATCCATGTGGCGCTCACCTCAGTAGTGAGTCTCGCCACGTAAACTAGAATCTATACCTGAACCGAAAAAAATCGGCTAGATTTGTGTAACTCTCTTCCAGTTGCCAATTTAGTGCTTCCCGCGCACAAACGCTTGGTCATTCTGCAACGACGTGTGCGGGTAAAAATGGCGAATGATAGTCTCCCACGACTGCCCCGCCATCGCCATAGCCTGCGCTTCGTGCAGGCTCATGCCGAGATCGGAACCGCGGCCGACGCCGTTGATGGCCATCGATCCCGACGACAGCTTCCACGCGAAATCGTCCGATTGCAAGTTCAGCCGCGCGGCGAATTCAGCGCCTGTCACCGTCTTGTCCCCGAGCTTGACCGATTGCACGAAGCCATCCGATCCTCTCGTCAACTGCATGTCCGATAGGCTACTGAGTTTCACGGACATCGCCTGTTCGATGTCGTCGATCGACAGCGTGTCCGTCCATGTCTCCGCCGGGCTGTCCACGTCGTCGGGGCACGGGATTGACACCAGATACGGTATGGCCTGCCCCAGCGCGTCCTCACTCGATCTCGTCTTCCCCGTCGACACCGCACTCATGAACGCCATAATGGGTTTGTTCTGGTACGTGATGATGGTCCCGTCTGTCGCTTCGATGGCCGATTTGAGCTTGATTGTAAAGCCCAACGCTTGATTGGGATACTCCGACTGCAGCTCCGCCTCCGTCACCAACGGCAAGTCCAGGTTCGAGTCATCGGTGAGATCGGCATCGTGTGCGGCGGCAAGCGATCCGGCCACTGGCTCGGCCATCGCACGCACGGCGTACGTGCGTGTCGCGACGGCTGTGGCCTCCAGGCTCGCAATCGGCGCATTCGGCGCAAACTCGGCCGCCAGCACTTCGAAGATGTACTCGTTCAGCGGCAGCGCTTGTGTCGTTCCACTCGCCGGATCGTACACGCGAATCGTCGTCGCGGCGTCGCGCATATCGATCCACGCCGTCACATCGGGCATCGGCCCACGCTGCGCCAGCTTGGCAACCCCCATCGGCACGCCAACCATGCCCACGAACACCAGCGCGATGCGCCCGCCCACCCGCAGCGCAACGTTCCGCCGCCACGCCTGGTACAGCCGACTCCCCGCCGCGATCGCGATGCCCGCACCGCAGCGCAGGATGGCCTGGACCGCGGCGCGGGTGCTGGCGGATGCGCCAGGGCCGGTGACGGGCGCGGCGGTGGCGGCGCGGGTGCTGGCGCGGACCGCGACGGCGCGCTGCACGGTGCGTGGGAGCGTCCGCAAGCGGTCGATGACCCGCCTCGTGCCATCGACCGCTGGCCGTAAGTTGGCCGCAGATGCGCGCTGCTGCTCGGATTTCACGCGCGACAGGCGGCGCGTGCCCTGTCGCAGGGTGCCCTGCTGCAGCGTATGCCGTCGCCCGCCCCACCGCCTGAGAAACTGGTTTCCGCTGATGATAGTTGGCTGCTTGGGCATGTGAGTACGTTCTCCTCTCATCTCGATCACATTGGTAGCTATGAACACGCCTCTTCAGGACAACCTCTATATTTGAGGAATATGCGCGCGCCCAGAGATTATGAAAGATTCGCTCGAGATTGATAGGTTGCGGACTCCACGAATGCCGGGAAACTGGGACGGCGATGGGATGTACTTTCTGGGCCGAACGCGAGAGTTGAAGATGAGAGGATTCGGATGGAACCGGCCTCGGCCGGTTCGTACGTTTTGGAGGGCGGGGTGCGGGGGGCTGGGGG
>NZ_BCQI01000112.1 GCF_001544355.1 Alicyclobacillus acidiphilus NBRC 100859 | reverse complement strand
TATTCTTTTTTATATACATCAAAAGGAAAATTTACATTTTAAACATCAATGGTTATTATGACAGGCGCATTGAGGGACATAATGACGATGTCAACTTGGGGACGTTTGACTTCAAGGAGCGCGAAATTGATTTTATAAGAATTTTTAAACATGGAATTGATAATTCATCAGCACATGAAATACGGGAGATTGTCGAGGAGAAGGTTACTTCATTCAAAAAGGAAAGTGAACATTTCAAGAGGGGATACACAGGCACAGCTCCTATTCCTTTCGTTGTTTTGGCTGGATCATTTATGGCGAGGGAGACCATACATGAATACTTTGAATTTGACAAAAAAGAAACCCAGAGGTTCTATAGGCTTAGTCAAAAGGGGCGCTATGGTCCGTTAAAAGTGGTAACGGACGTAAATTCGATAGACAAGGACGCGGAGGATGTTGTTATTGCCGTATCCGTCACGGCAAAAATCACCGATGCAGACTTAGCCCAATTCCAAGGGCAAAACATTATAAAGCTGGCAATTGATGATCCCAGAGATAATGCCATTCGATATCGGTCACAACTGATCGAGTATAAAAACGCGATCATTTCAATAGTTGAGTCTGTAGGGAAGGAAATGCCCAACCTCAAAAGGATACACTTGGTATGTTCTTGTCAAAGCTGTTTAGCCTTGGAGCTTGGTAAAGAGATTGATGACAGACGAGTACATCAAGTTATTTGCTACTTTTTTGACATACAAAAATCGCCAAGATATCCGTGGGGGATTGTTGTTAATGGCGACCAAAAAGGAACCTTCATTCAAGCGTGATGGGGAAAGGGGATCCAAATGTACGATTTAAGTACAAAATTTAATACGTTCTATCAGAACTATGTAGTGTTACCAAAGACCGAAAAGACGAAACTGTTCCGATTGAAAAACCTTAACGTCTCACGACTAAAGGACGGTCTCAAGGAGTATAACGAGGAAAATTCAACAAATTATAGAATTGTTGACACGGTGGTTCAGGGTAGTGTTGCAATGTCAACAGTAACTCAAAATGAAAATAAGGATTACGACATCGACGTTGCGATTATTTTCGATAAGGACAATATCCCATCTGGGACCACAGCCGTAAAAAACATCGTTGTGAATGCCTTGAAAAAGAAGACGAAGCAATTCAATACAGAACCAGTGGCAAAGACAAACTGCGTTCGAATTGTGTATGCCGATGGATATCACATAGACTTTGCTATCTATAGAAGGTACAAGGATGAAGATGGCAACTACCACTATGAACATTGCGGGAGTGACTGGAGACCACGAGATCCGAGGGCAGTAACGAAATGGTTTAATGAGGCGAGCAAAAGCTGGAACCATAAATTACGAATTGTAGTTCGCCTATTAAAAATGTTCTCGAAATCGAGAGATTATTGGGTTATGCCAGGGGGGGTGATTCTGTCTGTTTTAACTAATGAGAATTTCCGATCACTTTATCGCATCGACGAGATGTTTTATGAAACATTGACAGCGATTAAAAATAGACTGGCGATTGATAAAGAAGTATTGAATCCAGTGGATGAAGATCAGAGCCTTAAGCTAATCCAAAAAGACGATGTGAGGATTGAGAACCTTTACAACCGTCTCAACTCATATTTGGCAAGCTTAGATGTTCTGTTTCGGAGCGATTGTACGGAATCGCAAGCGGTTGAAGCATGGGGAAAGTTCTTTAACCATGATTACTGGAATGAACAAGTAATTGCTGAAGACGGTCAGACCTTCATGAAGTCCATCAGCGCGTCAAATGTAATGTATGATGAGACGGAGGAATTTATCGAGTATCTGTTCCCCGTAGACCTCAAATATAACTTGAAAATAGACTGTAGGGTATCGCAGGACGGGTGGAGAACTGAACTATTAAGTGCGATATTGAGAAAAAAGGGTAAGCTACGAATTCGTAAAAAGCTGAACTTTTTTATTGTAATGAACGACGTACCTAAACCATATTCAATTTACTGGAAAGTGAAAAACAGAGGGGATGTTGCTAAGAGAAAAAATCAAGTTAGGGGGCAAATCGTCAAAACCAACAAAACAGAGCATTATGAGGAAACCCACTTTCAAGGGGAGCATTTTGTGGAGTGCTATATCGTTAAAGATCAGGTATGCGTTGCAATGGATAGGATTGATGTCCCCATCGATACGCAATAAATGGAAGGCTAACTCTCCTGATTCCCTTGTCCCTGTTTCTATATGTTCGCAAAATCAAGTTCTTCCCCAGCAAAATAAGTTCTTCCCTGAGTAAAATAAGTTGTTCGCTACAGCACGGGTGAATTCGGGTGAGGAGCCTGGATTCGCCCTTTCTTTTTGATGCCCGAAAGCGATGGGCGGAGGAAACTCAGAGCCAAATTTTGAAGAAGGCAAGACGCGAAAGAGCCCCGACAAATCAACGATTCCTGAATACAGCCCGATCAAAAATGCGGAAAAATACACGACGAAATCTGTTCTGCCTTCGCCCTCAAGCCCTGCTCTTCTCCTTCCCGCAGGGAAAGACTTCATTTTACGCAAAATCGATGAATCTGGAAAAATTACGGGGAAAAACGGGTGAGAAAAGGCGTGATCCAGAGAACGAATTCATTTGACGGCAGATATTGGGTGAAAGTGAGGAAAATTCGAGAAAAGCCAGGCGGGGAAAGGGATTTGGAGGGGTTGACGCGGGAGAAAATCAGAGAACAATTTAGTTTGACGCTCACAGCCATACCGTCCTGGCCACCGCGTTCGAGTTGCTTGGCGAAGGCGGCGTGGCTAGGTTTACCGTCGACGAGGTGGCGCGCCGTTCCGGGGTCGCGAAGACGACCATCTACCGCCACTGGCCGACACGTGAAGCGTTGGTTATCGATGCCTGCTCGCAAATGATTGCCCAACAGGAAACACCCGACACTGGATCGCTCGAGGGTGACGTCAAGGCGATACTTGTGGAGATCGCACACCTGCTGCAGACGGCGAATTGGTCATTCGTTCTGCCGTCAATCATCGATACAGCCGAGCGCGATCCGGAGTTTGCGGACATCCACAGTCGGATTCAGCGTGGACACGCTGCACCCTTGCGAGAGGTCCTGGAGCGTGCGGCCGACAGGGGGGAACTGTCGGCACGAGTCGACGTGTCAGCGATCATCGCGCTGCTGCTTGGTCCGCTCTTCTATCGTCGTTGGTTCTCGCGCGAACCGATCGACGACCAGTTCTTAGAGGAGCTTATCAAACGTGTACTTGCTTGAGTACGTACTTCATCCATGGCAGTTCGTGAAGTGTTGCAACTTGGAGATCCATGCCTGCGGGAGGTATGTGCTTTTGTAGATGATCCAGCATCCGATGAGGTCGCAATGAGAAAATGCGCCAAGCCAAGAACAATCCTGATGAGGACGAGTTGAGGGCGCTGATCGACCATCGCGAACACAATATTCCGTCACTAAGGGGTGATGTGCAGTGGGTTTTGGCGTGAAGTTTTTGGGCGAAACCACTTGGGGAGATTTTGCGCAACTCGTTGAACGCCATAATGGGGTTTGGGGTGGCTGCTGGTGTTTGGGATTTCACCAAGAGTTGAGCAAGACGAGTGCTGAAGCAAATCGGTTGGAGAAGGAACGCTTGGTTCGGGAGGGCCGGGCGCACGCAGCTCTTGTGTATGACCAGGACACCTGTGTGGGGTGGTGTCAGTTTGGGAAGACGCAGGAGTTGCCCAACATTAAATACCGACGTGAATACGACGAGAATGTGACTGCTCTCCCAGACTGGCGGATTACATGCTTCTTTGTTGACAGAAAGCATCGTGGACGAGGGGTTTCCTCCGTCGCCCTTTCTGCAGCACTGGGTGAAATAGCACGTCTAGGCGGTGGAACCGTAGAAGCATACCCGGAGGACTTTAACGGACGGGAGGTTTCGAAATCGTTACCGTACATGTACAACGGACTTACTTCCATGTTCGAACGCTGGGGATTTGAGAGAGTGTGTCGCTTAGGGAAACATCATTGGATCGTACGCAAGGTTGTGGAGCCCGCACTTACCCCTGTCAATGCATGATTCGCCCGCATTACCCATTCATTCTGCCAACTTGAAAAAGGCGGCAGCGGTAACTCTCCGAATCCGAAGCTGCCCCCGAACGAACTGAACGTACTCTTCGTAGATCCCGGTCGATAGAAGTTCGGTGGAGAGCGCAGGTAAAATGAGCGAGCACGAGCGAGTCGTCGCCGAAGTCGCTCATTGGCCGACACAGGTGTGGTGGAGGGGTGCGGTTGCTGATTGCATTCATTCACGGGTTCATATTATCTCTCGGACTCATTTTGCCAATAGGGATGCAAAATGGATTCATTCTCACGCAGGGGGCGCTCCACAGTCGGTCCGGTGACATCACCATTTTGTATACCAGCTCAGTAGGTTGGCCGCGAAGGAGGGTCTATCTCAAGGGTAGACCCTCCTTCGTATGTTTACTTTCCATGCTCGTGAATCGAATCATACGCAAGTGCTCTTGTCCTCCGACAAACCTGTGTGTGACATCATACGATTTCTGTTCCCACTACGTCCTATAGTGTGGAAGGAGCGAAACGAGTGGAAATATCCCAAGAACTCATCGAACGTGTTTGCAACGGAGATGAACAAGCCTATTCCGAACTATTCCAATTGACTTGGGATTCGGCAGTACGAACCTGCTGGCTCATCTTGCGCAATCAGCATGATGCTGAAGAAGCCGCCCAGGAGTCGTTTTTGAAACTCTATATCCAGCGTCAACGCATCCGTGATGTCCGAGCGTTTCACGGCTGGTTCTATCGCATCCTGGCGAATACGGCGCTTGACAGGGTACGAAAACGAAAGCGCGTGCTGGATATCGACTCCGTACAGTTGACGGATCGGTATGATCCAATGCA
>NZ_BCQI01000111.1 GCF_001544355.1 Alicyclobacillus acidiphilus NBRC 100859 | reverse complement strand
TGAACATCAAAGTTGTAAATATGTAAAATATATATAATATATTAGATCCATATGTAAAATGTATAACGAGAAGGTGAAACAGCGTGGACATCAAGAAGCTGCTGTACTTTGTGACCATTGTCGAGGAAGGGCAGATTACGCGGGCCGCGCAACGACTTCACATGGCGCAGCCACCTCTCAGCTTGCAGCTCAAGGCCTTGGAACGAGAACTGGGCGTGCAACTGCTGGATCGGAGCAATACACGAGTTGAACCCACACAAGCTGGGTGGACGTTTTACCATCGAGCGAAGGAAATTCTCAACTCCGTCGAAGGTATGGTCACGGAGATCAAAGAGTTGGGGCAGGGGATTCGCGGTCAATTGTCCATCGGGACGGTCATGTCCTGTGTATCGTACCTGCCGCGGCCGATACGACAGTTTCAAGCCTTGTATCCTCAGGTCACATTTCGACTGTGGGAGGGAGATTCTCCCTATGTCGAGCAGTTGCTCCGCGACCACCAGATCGATCTCGGCATCACACGACTGCCGGTGGAATCGCCCGATATGGGCATGATCCGCTTGCACACCGAACCCCTGGTCGCAGTTCAACCACCTGGGTGGCAGGTGCTTCACGGGGATCAGATTCGGATCGAAGAACTGAAGGACTTCGAACTGATGGTGTTGCACGGTCAAGGCAGCCGGGGACTTTTCAGCATGTTTCACGAGACCTGTCAAAGTTATGGATTTCACCCGAAAATCATCTGCGAAAGTCCAGACGTCGCCACATTGTTGACGCTTGTGGACTCGGCGATTGGGATAGCCATCGTGCCGAAACTTGCCGTCCAATTGCGCCCTGAGGGGACACTCGTCTACGCGGAGATCGTACCGCAAATGAGTTCGGACACCGCCATCATTTGGTCCGAAGGCAGAAGACTGTCCCAAGCCGCGGAGCACTTTCGAACCATCTTAGTCGACTCGCTCTCCAGTCAGTTCATCGAGGGATCCAGTGACGCGAATGGACTCTAACCTTGCGTCGTTCGCGCAGTCGCGAATCAGGGTGACGTTGTCATTCTGTGTAGACACCGATTGAAAGAGATCGTTGAACACCCGCAACGCCACGTCAACCGCTTCGGCAGTTTGGCCGCTGAAATTCCGTGTGTCGTCGTTAAACGCCACGATGCCATGGACATCTTCGATGATTTGGTTGACGATTTGGTTCACGTCTCGCGTGCGATGTTGCGTCATGTCCGCCAAATGGCCAATTTCGTTGGCGATCACGCTGAACCCGCGCCCGTGCTGGCCGGATCGAGCGGCTTCTATTTGTGCGTTCAACGTGAGAAGACGGCTTTGTTCCGCAAATTGCGAGATCACTCTGGCAATTTCTTGAATGTCTTCGATGCGCGACGCGAGTACGTCAATGCGGGTTTGTTGCTGATTGTTTGTCATCAGGAAGCTTTCGAGCGTCAGGTTGACCCGCTCCAAGACTTGTCTGCCTTCGGACGTGAACATGGTCATTCGGGTCGACTCGGATTCGCTTTGTTCAGTCGCTCGAACGACGCCCGAAATTAAGGTTTGGATACGTTCGACCATCGCTTTCGTGCGGGTCAAGGTTTCTTTGCGCAAGGCCTCGGCCTGTTTCTGCATGGTCCGCGACATGGAGAGGATGTCGCGCATGGTCAGAATGCCTATGAACCGATCATCTTCTGTCACGACCACCGGATCGTAAACGCGGTCTTCGGGTCTGGAGAGCGCGAGGTCAATCGCCTCCATGGGCTCCATCCGATGACTGACGATGAGAGGCGCATCGTCCATCAACAGCGTGATCGGCCGGCCGAGATAGAGCTGTGTGCCAAATCGTTGACCGAGTTGCTGGTAAAAGTGCGCCTTCATGACCATGCCCCGAACGCGCTGAAGCGAGTCACAGACGACGATGCTTTCGGCCGAAGTGGTCGTGAACAACATGTCCACGTCTTTACTTGGCATCGTCGGCAGGACGTGGGGGACGGTTTGAATAAATGATGCCAGGCTGCTGCTTGCTTGAAGCATGTCGAGTTGGATCAGCGTAGTTTGTGTCATCGAAGAATGCCTCCTGATCGACGGCCGTGCGTCGTTTCATTCGCTTTGTTTGGTGGGAAGAAGACCGGAGATTACGACAGAGATTCGTGCTCTCTGGGCCTTCCCAATAGGTATCCTTGTCCATATTGAACGCCGCACGACTGTGCACACGATTGTTCCTCGATGGTTTCAATGCCCTCCGCGATCACGGTGCCCGAGAATCCTCGCGCGATATCGCAAATCGCTCGCACAATGTCTTGCTTCGTTGGATTTTGATCAATGTCTCGAATCAATTCTGTGTCGATTTTGACGAATTCAGGCTTGACCTGGACGAGAGTCACAAGTCCGGAGTACCCTGAGCCCAAATCATCGATCGCGATTTGGTAGCCTTGATCTCTGTAGTGATCCACCAATTGCAGAAATGCGGGGTAATCATCGATGGCACGATGTTCCGTGATTTCAAAGACGACTTGTGCCGGTGTCAAGCCGCATTCTTCAAGCACCTTCCGCGTATCGCCGACGCGAAACATGGGATCGAACAAAATATTCGGGGAGACATTGAGAAACAATTTTTCGTCTGAACCGACTCTTGCTCGTCGAATTCCTTCGTTCCTGCAGAGCCTTTCCAATTCGAGAAGATACCCAAATTCCTCAGCGACTTGAAACAGTTCAACAGGATGTTCCAGCGACGACCCCTCAGGACCTCGAGACAGATTTTCGAACCCCAAAACTTTTTTCGTTTGAAGCTCGACAATCGGTTGATAGTAACTGGTGACGTTTTTCGATTTCAGGATGATTTGAAGTTCGGATTGGTGCGTGAACGACTTGGGATTGGCAATCGATTGAGCGGACCTCGCGGCACACGCGACAAGTTGATAGAGCTGTCTGTTCGGATCGGAGTTCTCCAAGCACTCGGAATGCGAGACGCCGTATCGCAGTTGAACTGGAGCGGAACGGGTGGTCAGCCTTTTGGCATTCAGATGGGTTTGTACAAGTTCCACAAAGGAACGCAACACGTCGACGCCTTGGGCAAACGTTGCGATATGTGGGAATAGGAACGTAAAGCAGCCGTACCCAATCTCCAAAATGACAACATCTTGGAGAACAGGCAGGTCACTGCACCGAAGATCGTGCAAGCCTTCTGTAAACTGTTGGACGACTTCGTCGCACGCCTGTGGCGCGAAACGCGCACGGTTGGCAAAATCAATGACATCTATGTATAAAACGGCGCCTCGTTTGAACTGAGACAAAATCGAACCCTGGGTCGCCAATCCGTCCATGAGGACATTTGGGATCGCTGGAATGGCTTGTGTGGAAATCATCGTTGTCTTCCCCCAACGCAATTTTTCACCCAAAGCATACTGGATCCACGATGCGAATTCGTGAACGTTGGGTAATATTTTGTTGAAAAATGGCACATTGTGGGCGATTGTCGAAATTTGTCCGAACAGAGGAAAACCTGTGAAACGTCGTACGATTTCGGCGATTTGAATCCGGTTGATCCCGCGATTGTCGCCCACCTTTTCGGTAGTGATCCAACCATTACAGACGTGGCGTTTGTCCATTTCGAGACGACAACGGGGATGCTCAACTCATTGGCTGAAGTGGTTCGAGAGATTAGATCGCGTAATCGCCGCGTCATCGTGGACGCGATGAGCAGTTTTGGCGGCGTTCATATGCAAGTGGAAGCGCTGGATATCGATTTTTTGATCAGTTCCGCCAATAAGTGCATCCAAGGCGTGCCCGGATTCGGGTTCGTGATGACCATACTTGGGTTCACGGTGCTGCTGCCGGAATTCGTGCAGTCGCCGACCATCACCTCGTTTCCATATCCAAACGAGTCGTTTCGGTTCGCCGCGTTTTATCAAGCGCTGAAATCGCGAGGGTACGTGATTTATCCTGGGAAGCTCACTGAAATGCAGGCGTTTCGAATTGGGGCGATTGGCAACATCCACCCAAGCGATATCGAAGCGTTCATTCTGGCGGTTGAGGATGTCAGCGGAACCATCGAGTGAAGCCGCCTCGAACAAAAAGCCCGCGATCCATGTCGCGGGCTTTTTGCGTTGGGGCGAATTTGATTTCGAATTGGTCGATTACACGCTTTCCGCCACGCCGACATTCTGGTCGTTTGCGTGCGCATCGGCAGTATGGCGCTGCCGACGGATAAACAGCGAGCCAATCAGGGCAAGCGCCGCAAAGATGCAGCTGACGAGGAAGGCGTGATCGATCCCGTGGACAGTGGCAAGTTTGGTTGCTTGAGCGATTGCGGACGGCGTCGTGATCGGATGGGTCCTGGAGGACATCAGGGTCTTGAGGTCGCTCTTTGTTCCCTGTGTCATCACCGTAATCAGGAGCGCCGTTCCGATGGCCCCGGCAACCTGTTGCAGGGTGTTGCCCATGGCCGTTCCGTGGGCGTGCAGGCGGTTTGGCAGCTGATTGAGGCCCGCTGTCATGACAGGCATCATGAGCAAGGACATGCCCAGCATCAGAACGGCGAACGTGACGATCAGCGTCGGATAGTGCGTCGTCACCGTCAGTTTTGTGAATTCGTACATGCTGCCCAAAGCCAAGATGGAACCCACGATAGCCAGAGGGCGGGCGCCGATCTTGTCGAACACCATGCCCGTAATCGGCGATAGAATGCCCATGATGGCCGCGCCAGGCAAGACCAACAGTCCGGACTTCAGCGAACTGAATCCGTGGACATTCTGCAGGTACAGCGGGAACAACATCATGGACGAGAACATCGCCATCATGATCATGACATTCACGATGGTCGCCGTAGTAAAGATTCCGTAACGGAAGACGCGCATTTCCAGCATCGGTTCCTTCATCCGAAGCTGCTGGATCACGAAGGCAGCGAGGCTGGCGATTCCGATGGCGATGGAAGTGTATACGCGATCGCTGTTCCAACCGACATTGCCTGCTGTGCTGAACCCGTACAGAATTCCGCCAAAACCCAGCGTGGATAAAATCACCGCTGGAATGTTGATAGCGGTCTTGCGCGTCTCTGTGAAATTACGGAGGTAAATGGCTGCGAAGATGAGATCCAAAATCGCGATCGGCAATATCACAA
>NZ_BCQI01000110.1 GCF_001544355.1 Alicyclobacillus acidiphilus NBRC 100859 | reverse complement strand
CCCAGATGGTGTTGTACTGAAAGAGGTCTTCGTCAATAATGGTGGTGATGGTCTCCTTGTTACCGAGCGGCGGAACTCCGCCTATGACGAATCCTGTGCGTTCACGAACGAAATCCGCATCAGCTTTCATCAGTTTGTCATTTAGCTGATTAGAAAGAGATTTCTCATTGACGCGATTGACCCCACTGGCAACCACTATTGAGGGGCTGTCGGAGTTCTTCGAACGGAAGATGACGGACTTCGCAATCTGAGCCACTTCACAGCCAATGGCATCTGCGGCATCCTGATCGGTTCGCGTGCGGTCGGGTAATTCCACCACCTTATTCGTGTACCCCAGTTCCAACAACCTGTTCTGTACTCGTTCTACACTTTCTTTCACTTGGTTCGCCATGTCAGTTCGCTCCCAGCATCTATAATGCACCCAACTTGAATATTCGCTATAGATGTTCGGCTCTGCCCCGTTCAATCCCTACACCCGTGTATTCTGCCTTTAATCCTGCTCTTCTCGCTCTTTCATCCAGTTATTCCTCAGAATCTCCTCCGTCCGTTCTTCTCTTGCCGCTTTCAAGTCCAAAACGAAGTCACCATTATCTTCAGGCTTATCAAAAAATCCATAGAGTTCATTGGCAGTGAGGAGCTTCACAACTTCCCCTGCTATTCGCTTTTCATACATGGATTTATCCCCTTTTCCCAGGGAAGGCGGGCAAAGAAACGCCTACTCCCTGCTCATAGTCCCCTGATATGACAAAAAAGGCGGCATCTCGCCACCCTCGCACAAATCTTTTTTCAGCCCCACTTCAATCCAACGGCAGGGGATCTCCGCTTCTATTGCTCCCAGATGATTCAACCTGGGTTCCTACGCTTAACGGTGGTAGGTCACACGGCTTTTTATAAAGTGGTAGAGATTTTCCAAGAGAGCGAAAAAACCTCCATCCCTTTTTCTCCTGGTCTCTATCTCGCGCCTGTGCACCATATTCTCGGTTTAAACTCTCCGTGGTACGCAGGGAGCCTTGCAACTGGAGCATAGCATATGGGTGGGATGAAAGAAAGGGGTTCGGGCGGAGGATTTCAAGGGACGGAATTCGTATCAGGTTCCAAAGACACAAACAAAACGGTTTATGAAAATGGAAACGTTTATGTATCCATAACTTGCGACATTTATGTATACACTTCATTAACCCTGTTCAGTTCAACCCCATCTTCTGCCCTTACCGCTCTCCGCCCTCGAACACCGTCCGACATTTTTTCGGCTGACCAAATCGTGGCATCGTGATAAATTGGGATCAAACCAAAAATGGAGTGATTCCATGCCTCGTACAATCGAACTTGGCGAAGATACACTGACGATTCGTTTATCGGTCTTGACGAGTATCGCGTCGTTTAAGCGCAAAATCGTGATTCCGTACAAGTTCATTGCAAGAGTGGAGACCGTCGCACCGAACTTACAATCGCTCATTCGGTTAGGTGGTACTTCCATCGGAGATATTCAGGAAGGACACTTCTGGCACGGAGAGGATTGGTACTTCCTGTCTTATGAACATCCTGACAAGGTTATTTCACTCACGTTGAACGATTACTACATCGGGGATCGTCTGTATAAAGTCATCGTTGTCGGTGTGGAAAACCCTCAAGAAATGAAAACTATGATTGAAGCGAGGCTTGAAGACACCAACAATAAGAACTGAACCTTTGTTAAAAGGTAAATGTAATCTGAAATGGGGCACGAAATGTTTCATTAACCTGAACCATAAATGTTTACATTTGTCGAATACCTATGAGCCCGTATCATCAATTTTCCTGATCTTTACCCCGTCATATCTACCGCATCCTCAGGCGCTTCCCGACTGGGAAAAAGCAAGTTATTGAGGGTCAAGGAGGTGATAGTTTCAGAGGAAACAAATCAAATTCCAGAACAACAAACGAAAATGTTTACGAAACTTTAAACTTAAATGTATACATTTACACAACCTCTTCTTTTTTGAACCACCTCAGTTTTTGTCCTCCTGCGCTTTCAAGATAGCGTTGTTATCCTCGATAACTTTTCCGAAGTGGCGCGCCTTGTTCTTCTCGACGTAATCCACCACACTCCTCAGTAAACTGTCTCCTTCGCCCTGTTTTTCCCCGTCCCCCTGGTCATCGCCATGCAACAAAGATGCAACCGATGCCACATCGTCTTCGAGCGAAACGCGGACGACGTATGGAAAATGGGGTCGAGTATTAGGTGCGTTAAAATACCGAGAGAAATCGCTCAAGTAGTCGTTCGCATATTCAATCAGTTGATTCGCCAGATTCAATCGCAACTCTTCCACCGTCGCACCATCCGCCACAATAGACTCGATTTCGCAAATAGAGCCAGCGAAGCGTCCATCTTCATCAACCTCGTATTCGTATTTGAGTGGATAGGTGGTTAGTAACTCCCGCATCTGATCCAGAGATAAGGCGATGATGACATCTCCATCCCGTTTTACAGCCTGTGGCTTGCCACCAACTACCGCATCGATAAAATCATCAAAATTCGATACAACTTCTGTCGTACTCACTACGCCTTGCAGTAGCATCGGCCATCACCCTCCAATCCCTTTGGGCCTCTTCATTCGCCTTGGAACTGCAACATGGTGGCGAACCTATAAAATGCCTGATGACGATCTGCCCAACGTGTCCGCATTAAAGCTGGATCACTGCCGACAAACGCATAGGTCACATGGGTCATGCCACGCCCTTAACGCGCATGCGGTTTGTCCAATGCGCTTCTGTGGAATTCATTTCACTGTTTACTCAATCGTTCAAGCCTGTCCATCGTGATGGTTTGCATCCATAAAAACCTTTGGATTTTGTGCAAAAAGTTCAACACGTCCGCACTTCGGACAAAGGTAAGCATCAACAGCCGAAGACTTTCTCTTAGTGAAAGGTCCACCCTTCTTCGATTCCTCCAAAATGATCGTTCCTGAACCAGAATTCACCCACACATTTACAAGTGGTTCACCGCAAGCCCCACATTGTCTGTCCATACTATCCCCCACTCATCTGTCCCCAATGGGCGTCGTCGTAGCATTTTTGAGTCAGGTGGCCGTGATACAGCTTTTCGTTTTAGCATATCATACGGGATTAAGCAATGCGGTTATGTTCCAAGCATCAAGAGACTTTGATGATATCCGACGGATTGATTCCATCAATCCTGAAAATTTTCCGTTGTTCACAGCAAAAGCGGATGTCAGAAAGGAGTCCTACGCCGTTTCAACCTCATGCCCTATCTGTTAGCCTTTTGCCCTGCGCTTCCTTCATCCATTTAGTCCGTAAAATATTCGTCTCCCGCATTGCCTATCACCTCTCCCCAGGAAGGATGGCAAAGAAGTACCTATTCACCGTTCGTCAATCCCCTATATCAAAAAAGCGGGATTCCGCCACCCTGTTGAAACGCACCTGTGCGCCATATTCTCGGTTTAACCTCTCCGTGACGCATGGGGAGGAGCCTTGCAACTGGAGCATAGCAGATGGTGGAGAGTGGATCAACCGAATTCGGTCAAGGGTTTCGGTCGGTGGATTTCGAGGAAAAAATACAAATCATATTCCAAAAACACAAACAAACCCGTTTATGAAAATGGAAACGTTTATGTATCCATAATCTAAAACATTTTTGGATACATTTCTTGAACCCTATTCAACTCTACCCAATCTTCTGCCCTCACCGTTCTCCGACCTCGAACGCCGTCCGACATAAAAACGGCTGACCAAATCTTGACACCGTGATAGATTGGGATCAAACAAAAAAGGAGGAATGAATGAATTGACCAAAGAGATTTCGATTTTCATTGGATTTCGGCACGAGGGAACGGTAATAGGTTGCACATGGAAGCCGTATGAGAATGAATACCCAGAACGACGATCCAAGGTTTTAGACATGATTGAACATGCGGATATTCATTATGCCAGAGATATCTATGACCATATAGAATGGACACCATTTAGCGGAACCATTGAGATTGGTGATGGGATTTTCCTCATCGATCTGTTCAAACGCGGTGTTGATGGTTACGTAAGAAGCCAAAGGGAAATTTTGAAATTCCTTTATAAAAAACGACCTCACCGAGTCCAAGAGAGGTTGGCAGAACGAGTAAAATATCGGGATGGCAAAACGATGATTCTCTTGGAAGAATCGGCACAAATCTTCAATGATGGCGAATTCGATAAGGCATTCATCTTTGACCTGGATACCAACTGCGTAGAGGTAATCGAAAATCGTCCTATCCCCGTGTCATAACTGGCGAGGGAGCAAGAATTTCTGGAACAAGACGTAGAGGTGTCTCGTCGCCGTGTGGATCAACGTACTTCCCGCCTGTTCATAAACAGCTCCCATGTTTCTTATACCGAGGCTCCAGTGATGGGGTCTCAGCTCTGTTTGAGGGAGGATCGGGTCAAGGATAGTCGAAGAGGGGTCATCATCTTCATCAAATGATTTACGTTGTTCTTGGTGTTCATCAATGCAAGGAACAAGAGCAAGATAAACGGAAAGGCAGATTACTAATCCGATTGTCATAGCACATGAAATAAAGGATCTCAACGACATAATTGATCATAAAATGGACGAAGACACGGAACGAGTTATAGGGTGGGCAGGGATGACTGGGTCTATGCGGAAGCCATATAGCAGGCGGTCAGGGAGTCTTACCACCCACCAGCAATCTGACAACCGAGGTGCGCTTATGCCGAACACGAACTGGAATGATCTGTCCCCTCTCCAATTGGGTAGATACGCCGAATACTTCGCCAAAATGGAATTTGCTTCATATGGGCTGAAGGTCTATACACCAGAAGTCGATGACCATGGTGTTGACTTCATTGTTAGAGACAGAAAAGGACGGTTCTGCGAGATCCAGGTCAAGTCCCTACGGGGCAAGGGATATGTGTTTACGCCGAAAAGCAAGTTCGACATCAGCAACAAGAACTTGTACCTGACACTGCTGATATTTGAACACGGCAAACTCCCCGACATCTTCTTAATCCCGTCGCAAGCTTGGGAAGTTCCGAACGATGTTTTTGTGGACAGGAATTATGACAAACCTGGTCAGACCAGCAAACCCGAATATGGAATCAATATCTCTCAGCGCAATTACGGAATTCTGGAGATATTCAAGTTCGACGAGACGATCAAAGATTTTGTGTAGGGTACCATTAACAAGTGAGTGCGTTTACTGCCCCTCTGGTTTATCCTGTTGGGTAACGGCGACTTCTTCGACCTCATAAGCGTCAAGATCAACACCCGCAGATATAGCTCGATAGAATACGGTTGCACCGATAATGAGGC
>NZ_BCQI01000109.1 GCF_001544355.1 Alicyclobacillus acidiphilus NBRC 100859 | reverse complement strand
CCCCCAGCCCCCCAGCCTCTCCATAGTCGGACCGAACCGGCTAGAGGCCGGTTCGCACCTTTTCTCCCCATTTCTTGCGTCACTTTTCCCCCATTGGGTAGACTGATATAATGTTGCTTGGCCCAAAACCAGCGTTTGGCAGCAAGCTCCACTTGGCCCGTTGTCCAATGGCCGCGGCGCTCGATCCCGTACCATCACCGTGCCGCCCAGTCCGCATCTTTGCGGCACAGGTACGTTCGCCGACACACTTGCGCCCGGGTTGGCCGCGCTGCGCACCATCGGCGCCTTCGCGCGCAATCGCAATCATCTTTCCCGGTTCGATCTCGCTAGGGAGGAGGGAGCACTATGAATCTACCGAATTTGTTGACCCTGCTCAGGCTATTATTGATACCTTGTTACCTTTGGGCGTTTTACGCGACAGCGAGCCCGCACAAAGTGCTGGCCCTCTTCGTGCTGTTATTCGCGGGATTGACGGATGTGCTCGACGGGTATATCGCTCGGACGTATAAGCTGGAAACCTACACCGGGCAGTTGCTCGATCCGCTGGCGGACAAGCTGATGATGGTGGCTGTGTTGTTTTCGTTGATCGACACGGACAGAGTGCCTTGGCTCGTCGCCGGTCTGCTGGTGCTGCGCGACGTGCTCATGATCCTTGGCGCGGCATTCTTCTATTTCCAAGGCAAGCGGGCTGTCCCGAAGGCGAATGTCTGGGGCAAGATGACCACATTTTGCTATTACATCGCCATTTGTTCCTGCATCCTCGCTTGGCCCACCGCTCGGAGCGGCCAAGATTTGCTGTGGTTCACGGTCGCATTGTCCTACGTCACGACCGTTCTCTATGTACGCGGTATGGAAATCATCGCGATCCGCCGCCGCGTCTACTGATCCATCGCCGCTGCCCACGCGCCGCGCACTGGCTCTGGCCGACGAGTCGCCCGCGCGTCAGGGGCGAGCCGGGTGCCTGCTCTGGCGCACCGAGCGCCAAGCCCGCCCCGCCTGCGTCGGTCGATCCCGGCGTCGGCCATCGCACCTATCGAGTTGAAAGGGGACTGCACATGAGTTTCGAGCTTCCGATGTATGTGGAGGAAATCAGGGCAATCTTGCCGCACCGATACCCGTTCTTGCTGGTGGATCGCGTCACCGAACTGGAGCCAGGCGTCCGCGTGAAAGGATATAAATTGGTGACGGCCAATGAGCCGCACTTTACGGGGCACTATCCGGAATACAGCATCATGCCTGGGGTGCTCATCGTCGAAGCCATGGCGCAGCTCGGCGGCGTCGCCATCCTGTCGCAGCCGGATTTTCAGGGTAAGCGGCCACTGTTGTCCGGGATCGACGATGCGCGGTTCCGCGGGCAGGTGCGGCCTGGGGATCGGCTCGATATGGAACTGGTCATAGATCGCCTCAAAGGCCGCATCGGCAAAGGCTCCGGCAAAGCGTACGTCGACGGCAAGCTCGTCGCGGAGGCGAGCATTTTGTTCGCCATCGCCGACGCCGAGTAACAAGTCGGCGTTGCGCGCAACGCCGACTTGCAACGCCGACTCGCAACGCATCCTCGTGGCGCTTCCTCCTGGAGTTCGACCCACGAGGTCCGCGCCATACCGCGCCATAGGTCCGCACAATACCTCCATAAGCGTCCCTGCGATAGTCCCTACTATATAAGAAGCGCAATCCGCGAAGCCCAGCGGCGGCTCCCATCCGCGCCGCTTCCACTCGCACCCGCCGCCGCCCCGCTTGGCGCGGCCGCGCGAGCACTCGCCGCGCAGCTCCTCCCACCGCACCCTCCCGGCGCCCTCACACCAATGCGTGCCACGACAAGCCTGCTGCCAGTGCTGCCGAGCGCAACTTTGCCAACGCTCGCTTGCGCCAAGTGCGGGCGGTCTCCACGCTGACGTGGGTGGCTGTGGCGATCTCGCTGATTGACAGCCCCTTCAACGTCCATCTGAGCCAACATTTCTCTCGAACACTCAACTGTGCCTCGTCAGCCAATTGTCGCAGTACGTGTCCCCACATCCAACCATCTCCGTCCATCGCGCGGTCGCAGTTTGCGGCCGTCGTCGATCCGCCGTATGCGGCAAGGGTCGCCTCGCTCATGGCATCGTCTGCTTCGCGCTGGCCGTCGTGGCCGTCGCGGTTTGCCGCGTAATGTGTTCGGTTGGCGGCTGTCCAGAGGCGGCGCATGGCGGATCGGACGTCGCCGTGGACCTTGGCCGCCGCGTAGGCCGAGAAGGGGCCTTTGTCTGGATGGTAGGTCGCGATGCACTCAAGCAGGGCACAGCACGCTTCCTGGTAGCTCTCGCTGTAGCCGGCCACGTCGCGGTACACCGCGGCGACGCGGCGCAGCAATCCGTCGAATTGCCGCAGCACTTGCGCTGACGCCTGCGAATCCCCTGCACATTGCTGATCCCGTTGTGCCTCCAGCACAAGGCGGGTCAATTCACTTGTTGCCCATTCCATTTCTCCTATCGTCCTCTCGATCAGGCCGGCCCGAATGGGTTTGCGCACGCTCAGAGTAGAACGCCTGCCCAGATCCGGCACGTCGAGAGCGGAGTGATAGACTTCATTGCTGGTCCTGCGAATGATTGTCGAGGCCATCAAGAATCCTGGATTTGCCGGGATCGATCACGGTTACATGCAATCCCTTTTCAGACTTTTTGGCAAGTCTCAACGTCAAATGCTAGATTTGACCAAAAATGATTGACGAAAAAATGGGTTTGCGTCTACACTTGTGTAAAAGTTTTCAGAAATATCCAACCGTGCAACATTCGTAGCGAGTGGTGCGAATGATGTCGAAACAGAAAGGGGAAAAATCATGGAAGAATTGATTGTGACAGACAGGCATCCGATGCCGGGGGTTGCTATCTACGAGAAGAGGACGGCCCCGCCGATGGAGAAATGGTTCCGATCCCTCATGGTCCTCATGCCCGTCTATGTCAACGGGAACAGTACATTGGTGATTTTGGATACGGGAGAGATGTTCTACACGATGCACCGAACGCAATCCATGAAACAGAAGCTCTTAGCGCACTGCCTTCTTTCCCAAAGGGAGCTGCGTCGAGCGTGTGAACAGGATTTGGATTTCTCCTTACATACGCCGCTCGTGTTCACAAGTGAGAATCGCGTCTATGCTACCTTGAAGATGAGGCGCCCAATTGATCGCAACGATGGCGCGAACGGCTACGTTCGCTTGGACATGATCGATGATGCCCGCCCTACGTCGAAAACGACCACGCGCTTATTCCTTACCAATGGCATGGCCATCGACGTCGAGATGCCGCGCCCTCACGTGCGCGCCCGGACGCGAGATGCTCGCAACTCGCTGATTCTCTTCAAGTCGCGCAGCGAGCCGTATCCGTTGTGAGCGACGATGCCTTCGATCACGCGACGGTGCTTACGCCTCGGGCCGCGTTTCGATCCCGGGCCACACGTCGTACACGAGCGTTCCGTCCTCAGCGACACCGACGTATCTGCTTTCACCGATACCGATTTGCCCCTGGCCATTCGTCCAATCGGTCAGTTTCGCCGCCCACGCCGCAGCGTCATCCGCGTCGACGGTGATATGGAACGAGACGTCTTCCGCGAACACCGGATCGCGCATGAGCATGCCTACGCCAGCCAAGGCATGCTCGAGCTTGCCGTACAGACTGTAATCGCAGCGGATCGAAATGTCGCACATCGGTCCGCACTGCAGTTTCGCAGCCGCCGCCAAACCCTGCGCGGCGGCATCGGTATATGCGCGCACCAAGCCATTCGCGCCAAGAAGAACGCCGCCAAAGTATCTTGTGACAACAACAAGCACATTATCCACGCCTTGTCGCCGGATCACCTCAAGAATCGGCCGGCCGGCAGTGCCCGACGGTTCGCCGTCGTCAGAGAAACGTTCAATCGGAACGCCAATGCCAACGCGATACGCGAAACAGTGGTGGTTGGCGCCAGCATAGAGATTGCGCGTTTCTTGCAAGCAACGCTCCGCGCTGTCAACACCCAAAATAGGAAATACGCTGGCAATAAATCTGGACTTCTTCTCAACAGTTTCCACTGTTTTTCCAGATGCGCATGTTGTAAACTTCAACTCGTAAGACACGCACCCTTCACGACACGATGAACGGACGAGCAAGAAAGTCCGCAATGTGCAAAGTGAAAAAATTCTTCAAAATGAGTGTAACATTTCAACCCTCTCAAGCGTCAAATCTTGACGCGAGGACAAAACAGCAGTGTCGCTTCACCAGGCTGCACCACGCGGCAGGTGACGAAGGCGAAAAAGTTGATAAAAACTTTAAAAACTTTTCTCGCAACTACCGACAAAACGAGACAGATGTTTTCGAATCCTGTCCGTGAACATCGGTTCTCAAACCGGAACCACCGCATAGGTATGTAGATGGTTTGAACCCAACGTGCGAAAAATCGCACCAAAGCTAGCATTTCGCTTTACCTAAGCGGGAAGAAAGCGTATAATGCGACACTGAGGCTATTGTCCTTTAGATACATATTCTTCTAGGACTAGTAAAAGTGTCGCGAGGTTCGACAAAATGTGAGCATCTCAGCAGGAGAAGTTATCCTGTTGGCGTATGTATCACGTTAGACCAAGAGTTCGGTGCAAAAGCACTGAGGGGAGGGATGTCTTCCTACGTGTCGGGATTGAGGACCAAACTAGATTCGTTATCGTCTGTCGCATGGGACGGACGCTTGCGGTAGGGCTAACGGACCTAGGGACGTCTCATGGGCTCGTGGGGACAGTGACGTAGGCCAGGTAACATGAGGTGACCACGTCACCAAATCCGAACTTCAGTACTCATCTCACTTGTTGAACATGGGAGGAGAAACATTTTGAAACGTGCACTCACAGGTATCGCTGCAGCTGCAGTAGTATTGGGCACAGCAGCTCCGATGGCATTCGCGGCCACTGAAAACTTCACAAACGCTGGCCAAGTAAACTTCACGTTTGACGGCACGACCGTGTCCAGCCCTTACATCTTGGACGGTCAAGATTCTGGCAACACGACGGCTTTCGCGCCGATTTACTACTTCGATCAACTCCTGAACAAGGCTGGCATCACAGCTACATGGAACGGCAACACCCACACATGGGCATTGTCCGACTCCAGCATCGACGCTTCGAAGGTTAACGTTGCAGGTGGCGTTGGCACGGGTAACACAACCATCACCCTGAACGGCACAACCATCAAGAAGATCAACACCTACGCTGCACAAGACCCGGCTGCTAAGGCTGGTCAAATGACCACCTACTTCCCTGTATACTACGTGCAAACGTTGTTCCAAGCTATCGGCATCGACGCTACGTGGAATGGTACGACGGGCTTGTCCGTTGGTACTGCTGCTGCGACAGCAAGCTTCACAACCCCTGTCGTTAGTGGTAACAAAGAGGGCAATGGAACAGCGGGTAACCCGGCAGTCAGCACCGGAGGAGCTGCGCTTGACGTGAAGACGGTTCTGAACGGTTCCAATGGAGCTCCGTTGGCAAACACCGCCGTCACAGTAACTCTTTCTGGTACTGCAGGTGACACGCCGGTGATCGAGGCGAACGGTTCTTACGTAACGCCGAATCCAAATTCGAGCAATGACACCTGGACTGCTACCGTCGACACCGACTCGAACGGCCAAATTGACTTGTCCGTTGTGGGCACTGGTTCTTACACGGTTAGTTTCCAGGCCCCTTACTCGAACAATGGTACGGCAGTAACGTCCTCGAGCGTATACCTCGCGTATCTTGGAGCAAACGGTCTTTTGTCGGTAGCTAACTCAAGCCCGGACATCTCGACGGTTTCGAATCCGGCTACTGGGGTTACACCGGTGACGTTTACACTTCCTTTGGACAGCAGCGGTGACGTTCAAACCGACAAGGCGGTAACGTTCTTCATTCCGCAGGGTGAGCAAGCTTCGTTCACAACGTCCGGCGGCCAAGCAATCGGTTCGACGGATTCTAGCGGAAACAAGTACGTGACGGTCTATAGCGATTCGAACGGTCAAGCTACAGTTTATGTAAA
>NZ_BCQI01000108.1 GCF_001544355.1 Alicyclobacillus acidiphilus NBRC 100859 | reverse complement strand
GTTGCTTCTCAATTTCCAGGTGACGCGTTTTTCGAATCAGAAACATATAGTAACCGGTATAATAAGTAATCAACACGAACAAAATGGTAGTTGTGTAGGGATCGTGAGTGTAGGCAGACAGTACTTGGTTTGTGGGTTGCCCGTTGCCTGCGGCAGTTTCGATAGCCAACTTATAATCCTGATACAATATGTAGGCAAAGCGCCCGATAAACACCACAATCGAGAGCATATGAATCCACGGATTAGGGCGGTAGAACCAAGAATCTTTACGTGGCTCAAAGGATGTGGTACGAATCGCTAAGTACGCAACGCCTATGCCCAACACAATACCAATAGCGTCAAAAATGTACACCATCGGACTAGAAAAACCCGCAGCAAGGAATACAAAACCAATGATGGCCCACAGCGTCAACTGCGTCAAGATACGCGCCTTAACCAACTTTTGAAATCTAATGGCCCTCTGCTTTCGTCGATAAATACCGAATATTACTATGACAACCAGGAGGACAACAATAGCAACTACTCGCGCTGTATGCGGCATACTTCTAGCACCTCCATCTAACAAATTGTCAGATTATGAAATGATTTTCCCTTAACCAACGCTTGAAATCGGATAAATCCCCCCTACATCCCTCCGCTATTTCTTATTATTCACGCTATATCCAAATCTGTTCACCCTGTACGTGCCCTTAGCGTCGTGAACATTATTTTGCTCCGCACTTGGTCGGCAGATACTCGACGGTCCCCAATTTAGCTTAAATGGGGTGCTTGGGCGATGCTGTTCTTGGCAATTTTAATGGAGAGAGGGACTACGGTTAATCGTACCCCTATTCTGAACACAATGGAAACTCCCCAGTCATGGGTAAACCCAGTCAGGCGGAAAAGACAGCGTAGAGTAGCTGCTCAACAGTTGCGTACATTAAAAAGAGCCTCCTTTGTGTACTTCAAATCCCAATGGATAAGAATCGACACAAAAGACGATCTTCGTCGTCATCTTCGGTTCTCAATGCCGTGCGGCGTGAAATCCGAACAATGCGCACAATGAGTCGAATGGCTGGCTTGGTTTTTCTGCGTGAGCTAAGATCGGGGAGATATGGTACGTAGCGACGGCGATACGTGTACCGAAGACTCCAGCAGAGCCACGAAGCCGAAGCGGGGCTTATCGATACAGAGAACACAAGGAGTAGGTACAACAATTGAATATGCAAGGCCGTACTCCCTCTCCAATCTCCACAAGTTTCCACTGGGGTTTGATTTATTATACACCCTATCAGTGTTTTGATGTACTACAATCTGTGCGCGGGCTTGCATTTGACTGGATACCCCATTAATCATAGCCATGCCGTCGGTGCCAAATTGAGCGCCCAATGAGACACGAATCCATTTCAGTCGCGGAATTTTATCCAGCATCCTCAGAGGCTGTCGACTAACTAAATTCCACAAATCGGTTTGCCTTTTTTGAGCTCATCTTTGATAGCACCCCAGGCGCGGTAAGGGATTGTAGGGGGGATTTTGCCCGACAACACAAAGAGCCCCAACAATAGTTGAGGCCAGCGTGTAAATGTTTGGTTAAACGAGTGTGGTCAACGACGTGTTCCGCAAGTGGATGGCCTTCTCAGGAGCTTCATTCCCAGCACTTTCAGGACCTCGGGTAACATCTGCGTCGGAGGCGGAACACTAAGAAACTCCTTCCCTCGGAATTCTGTGTGTTTTGTCAAGCGAAAATACCCGTTATTGTCATCGAGAATTCCCCATACCCCTGACGGGGAATTTTAGCGCTGTTTCATCAGCGCATGCTTCATTCGGTAACTCTCTCCTTCGAATAGCAACAGGTGCCCATGGTGTGCCAGGCGATCAATCATCGCTGCTGCCATTTGGTCGTCCGTGAACACGGAACCCCACTTGGAGAACTCCAGGTTTGTGGTAATAATCATGCTGCGACTCTCGTAGCTGTCGGCTACGACACGGAAAAGCAGCTGCGATCCTTCCTTGTCCACTGGGACATAGCCCCACTCATCCAAAATGAGCAGCTGCGTGCGCCCAATCTCCTTGAGAATGCGTTCCAGGGTGCCGACGCGCTTAGCTTCACTCAGCCGCATCACAAGCTCTGCCACAGTGGTGAATTTCACGCTCATCCCGAGTTCACAAGCTCTCACACCAATACCCGTAGCAAGGTGAGTTTTTCCTTTATGGAATTTTTTCCATAATAGCAAGACCCACATTGCTACGGCTCTCGCGTACGAGGCGGCGGCAGTTCGAGGGAAAGAAGTGTTGTTTACCACGGCGCAGGACTTAATAGACAGTCTCTATGCTGCGATGGCTGACGGCACAGTGAAGCAGAAGCTGCGTTCACTTGGCAAATTGGACCTTATTGTAATCGATGAGCGTGGCTATTTACCAATGGATGATACTGCCGGCAACCATCTGTTCCAGCTGGTGTCGAATGCTTATGAGCGTCAAAGCCTGATTGTAACCAGCAACCGCCCTTTTGAAGAATGGGGCGCGTTGTTCCCGAACCCGTCGCTCGCCAGCGCTACGTTCGACCGACTGTTACACCACGTTTCTGTTTTCACGTTCAGTGGAGAAAGCTACGTTAGAGTCTCAAGTAGTGGTGTAAATTTCAAGGCTGGATCTTGACGAAAAAGCCATCGAGTGCAATCTACAAAAGTGGCCAAACAATCAGTAGAGGAGGCGCTCGATGGCTTCTATGGACAAGATCGCACTTTTGGAGCTGATTCGCAAGATCGGTTTGGAAGATGGAGATGTCGATTTCTGCGGGAAGGCTTGAAGGTCCTCGTCGAAGCCGTGATGGATGCGGAAGTCAGTCAACTCATCGGTGCTGAGCGCTTTGAACGAAGCACGGAGCGCAAGAATTACCGCAATGGATACCGCCGCAGAGAGTGGGATACGAGGGTCGGAACGATTGAATTGCAAATTCCCAAGCTCCGAAAAGGCAGCTATTTCCCCAGCTTGTTAGAGCCACGGAGGAGAGCAGATATACTGGCCCCAGAGTCAACCCAGACAGATGACGTGAGGTAAAATAGACGTAGAGAGGTGTTTGACTCATGCCAGGACGTAAGTGGACTGTGGACGAGAAAATGAACATTGTGTTGGAAGGGATGGTTCCCGGGGCGAATATCAGCGAGGTTTGCCGACAGCATGGTGTGGCCCAAAGTCTGTATTACAAGTGGCGTGACGCATTTCTGGCTGGTGGACGAGCAGGGCTTCAGTCAGGTCCTTGATGAACACGGCTACCGGTACATCCTAGTCAACCCGCTTGTGGCACATCAAGCCAAGAAGTCTAGTCTCCGTAAGGTAAAAACTGATGTACAGGACGCATACCACTTGTGCGAAATGTATTACAAAGAGGAGTTTGAAATCCATAAGAAGCGTGGAATTCAGCTCTTGAATCTGCGTAATCTTACTCGTCAACATGAGGCAATCACGGGCTTGTGCACACAGACCAAGTTGCAGTTCCAAGCAGTTCTAGATCAAGTGTTTCCGGAGTTCAAAGGCGTGTTTGGGGATTTGTATTCGAAGTTTTCGTTGCATGTCCTTCTGGAGTTTCCTACACCGGATAGGGTACTGGCGGTCGGTGAAGGGGAGCTTGCGAGGAGAATCGAGATTTTGTGCCCGAGCCGTTCAGCACGATGGGCTGGGGACCGAGCACGTAAAATCATCGCGGCTGCCAACCGTAATCCATTTCAGACAGTTCGCTTGCAAAGCCTTTTGTTCAGTCTGGATATGTACCTAACTCAAGTTTCGCACCCTTAAGCAGCGAGTCTCTCCTTGATAGGACTGGGTAAATGCGCAATAAACTGCTGAATCACAGTGTCGATCTCGTTGTCATTTGGCATGTCCAGCGTCTCCAAGGCGGACTGCAGCATTGTGATCAGCAAACGTATTACGTCTGCGAATCGGATGTCAGCCATTTCATCGCAGCAGTCGAAGAACAAAGCGCCAATCGTTCTTGGATCCCGCTCGTCCCGAGATGCTGTTGCCAACATGATGTACCGTGCAAAGACAATGGTTGTATGGGCAAACATCTGGTCGTAAGTGCGTCCCTGTAGCTCCTTAGCCAGTCGAAGGTGGGACTTGCTCACCTTGAAAAAGGTTTCAATGTCCCAACGTTTGCCGTAGATTCGAATCACTTCATCATCCGGCAGGCTTGTATCTGTGGAAAGTAGCGCCAACCATTGGCGAGAGCGATTCCTGTCGCGGACGAACACGACTTTCACTGGAACCGGGGTGCCCTTGGCATCCTGCCCAATCGTCACAACCACGGAGGCAAGGATTCTTGCACGTCCACGGCGCTTTCTCAGAGTTGCGTATAGTTCCTTGAGATTTAAGCGGCGTCCCTCGTATTCGTATCGAACCTTGGGTACGGCTTTGAGCATGCACACCACATGCATCGAATGCTCCAGTGCTTTGAGAACGACCGCTGGATACGCAAACCAACTATCGAACAGAAGGTACTTGGCGCGAATGCCCATGGCTTGTGCCTGAGTTAGCAGTTCGAACAGAGCGTCCGTTGCCCTTTGCATGCTCTCTTTCCGCCGCTTGTAACCGCAGGTGCGTTTGTCAATACAGTTCTCTACATCACAGAGACGGTTGCGCTCATTCTCGGAACTGAGCAATGAAAAGGCAAGCGGGACGAACGAATTCCCATCCGACCACCCCAGTGTCAGCATCCGAAAGCCACGAACGAATTTGTGAGACACGTGATCGTAGACCCTCGCGAGCAATTCGACTTTCTTACTCCGATTGCGACTAAACAACGAATCGTCGATGATGAGCACGTCTGCTCTGTCATCCGAAGTCAGTCGAGACATCCGCTGCACCACGGCAGCACTGAGCATGAGCAAGAACCGCCGCCAGTTGTGCCGAGGGTTATTCAAAAATCGATACACGGTGTCTTTGCCAAATTTCTTGCCTTCGGGCTGCTTAAGCCAGCGGTTCAAACTTCGCTGCGTGAATACGAGGCTGAAAATGGCCTGAAATACCTCGATAACACCAATGCCAGCCTGCTTTGTAACATTCGACTGTTTCAGCAACCGAGCAATTTTGTACTCCCTGAAGAAAGCAAATACCATAGATTGGAGTTGATCTGAGTGTTGGGGTTCACGTACCATTAGGGCAAACATCCTCTTCTCTGTAGATTGTTGTATTCGCAACTTCAGTCTAGCAGAAAATGAGGATGTTTTTGCTTGTTCACCGGCCGCAATCGCCGTCGTACCAAGGGTTTACCCTGTCAAATGGGGTGCGAAACTTGAGTACCTAAATATACTTCTTCAATACCAAGAGCACCTATTGTATAGCGCGGTTTAAATTTGCAGAAAAACGCGGCGGCGTTTTTTCCAATTCTGAAGGTGCTTGATATGGAGTGGCGAGCATGATAGCCTTTCAAAATTTATGGCAGCGCGTTCGTCCTGCCTCTATACGAGCGGAATCATGCTCGCAGAGGCTCCATGTCAAGCACGCCCTCTTGAACGCAAAAGGAAATGTGTTACTGGGAATCCTAACGCCGCGTTTTTCTGCACTTTTGACTTGCGGAAAACACCTATCCGCCCTCGAAAAACAGATAGATGCTCTCACTGAGGAAATTGAAGAATGTAAGATTATCCAGTCCATCTGTGAACGCCGGGTTAAAATTGACCCACCAACGCCGAAATGAAAATGACCCACCTGCGTTGAATAACTCCCTTCGAGAACCTGACCGTTTTCGGAGAGGAGAATCCAAATGTTACGAGGTGGGTCTGTGTTAAGACTACAAGGTTTGCAGGCGGAAGGAAAGGGTTGGCGTGAGATTGCTAGAGAGACGGGGCATTCGAAGAACACCGTGAAGAAGTATCTGCGGGATGGTCATCCAGTGGAAGCAAAGCGACGACCACAGCGCAGGACGAAACTCGAACCGTTCATCCCACAGATTGAGCAGTGGATGAGTGAGGGATTGTTCAACTGCGTCGCCATGAAGCAACGCCTGGAGAAGATGGGCTACACGGGTGGCGTGACACAAATCAAAGCGTTTGTACACCCGCATCGTCCACCACGCCAGGTACAAGCGAAGCGACGTTATGAGACCAAGCCGGGGCAACAGGCACAGATTGATTGGGGCTTTTGCGAGGAGCAGGATGAGAACGGGCGTACACACAAGGTGGCGGTATTCGTGATGGTTCTGGGATACTCCCGCT
>NZ_BCQI01000107.1 GCF_001544355.1 Alicyclobacillus acidiphilus NBRC 100859 | reverse complement strand
ATGCACCTCCGTTCACCTCCGTTCACCTCCGCTCACCTCGCCCGCCGTCGCGATCGCGCCCGCCGGCCCTCCCCCCGCCGGCCCGCGTCTCGTGCTCCAGCAGCCACTGCTTCCGCGCCAAACCGCCGCCGTATCCGCCGAGCGTGCCATCTTGCTGGACGACGCGATGGCACGGTATGATGATGGCCAACTGATTGGAACCGTTGGCTCGTCCCACCGCGCGCACTGCCGCAGGATTGCCGATGGCTGCGGCGATTTCGCTGTATGATCTCGTCTCACCCAGCGGAATCTTTCTCAACTCGTCCCATACGCGCCGTTGAAACGGTGTGCCCAGCACGTGAACGGGCGTGGTAAACGAATCCAGCGAGCCCGCGAAATACGACGCCAGCTCGCGTTCAATCGTGTCGATCGGCGATGTCCGACCGGGGATCACTGCGCACTTGGTCCGCTGCCGAAGTCGTTCAATTTCACGTTCCAGCCCGCGCCGATCCACAAATTCCAGCAAATACAGTCCTTCGTCGTCCGCGATGGCCAGCATCGGCCCAAGCGGCGTATCGAGCCAGTGTGCGAACAACACCTTCCCAGTCTCAATACGCGATGGCGGCGTTCCCATGATGCGTGAAAACGCGTCGCGGAAACCACTGCCTGACTCGTAACCTGCTTCAAGTTGCGCTTTGATCACAGATTCCCCACCGCGAATTTCCTTCATCGCGATACCCAGCCTCCTCGCACGCGCGTACTGCACGAACGTCATACCGAAGCGCTTGCGAAACTGCCGTCGAGCGGTCGACGCATGCACGGACAACGCTTCAAAGTCGGCGTCGATCCATCGCTTTTCTGGATTTCTCTCGATCGCTTCAACGAGTCTCTCCACGATATCGGCCGCCTTGCCCGGATGCGAGAGCGGCTTGCACCGTTTGCATGGCCGATAGGAGGCCAGCAAAGCTTCTTGGGCCGTACGAAAGAACTCACAGTGTTCAAACTTGGGCTTCCGCGCAGGACAGGTCGGTCTACAGAAGATCCCGGTGGACGTGACGCCGACGTAAAATACGCCTTCATAATCTGAGCGCCGCTCCACGAGAGCCTTGTAGTACTCCCGTTGCTTCTGAGCCGAAATACGTTCCTTCGTACCGTCAAAGTCCGCCATAAGCGCCATGCCGCTCCTCCATAACACGCGATGGTATCCACCGCCATACTAACGCACCATGCGCGTGTACAGCACCGAAAATTGAGCAGGTATTTTCCTCAGCACAGCTCGAAACACCAAGTTCACTGGGATTTGAACGCCCAGGTTTCGAGCGTGTACGCCATTTCCCAAAACTCCAATTCGTATTGGCTCGATATCAGAAACCACTGTTCCATTCGATGGCGTTCTCGATCCGTCGCTTGCTCCGCCAGTTCATCGAGACGAGCTATTTGTTCTTGGGCGAGATCGCCGAACCGATGGTTGCCGTAGGTCTCAACCCACTTGTCGTATATCGGATGATTGGGCTTGGCGTCGCGGTGTCGCTGGCCGATTTCCCAATACAGCCAATAGCACGGCAAGATGGCGGCCACAATTTCTCCAACCGTTCCGTTGTGCGCAACTGAGAGCAGATGGCTCGTGTACTTATATGCGGTTGGGGCTGGCTGAAAGGTTTCGTCGTTTCGAATACCCAGCATATCGAAAAACGTTTCATGCAGGGCGTGTTCCGCTTCCACGGTCGATTGGGCATGAAACGCGAGCCGCCCAATGGTGGAGAGATCGCGCGCCTTGGACGCCGCCATGGCCTGCACCTGGGCAAACACCTTCAGATAATAGGAATCGTTTCGTACATAGTGGGCGAATGTTTCCGTTGGCAATGTTCCATCGGCGATTTGGCGTACGAACGGATGGTCAAAACTCCTCTGCCAAATCGGGTCAGCCTGCTCACGCAATGTTCTCGAATACACGGCCTCACACTCCTTGTCCCGTCTCCCGATCCCGCTGCTTCATCGAACTGCTCCGCCGGGCACCTTCATGATGTTGCTTGCTGGCAAATGCGGAGCAGATCCTTCGCAGCCTGCAGAGGATCCGACGCGCTCATGACGGCTGAGACGACAGCTATGCCATCCGCGCCAGATCGCATGACCTCCGCCGCATTGTCTGCCGTGATCCCGCCGATGGCCACAATCGGGATCGACACGGACGCCGCAATCTCGTAGAGTGTCGATAACCCGCACACCACCGCGTCGGACTTGGATGACGTCGAATACATCGAGCCGACGCCAAGGTAGTCTGCGCCGGCCGCCACAGCGGCCATCGCCTGATCCAGATTCGCAACTGACACGCCGACAATCATGTCCCCCACGAGCCGGCGCACATCCTGACAAGCGATATCGGTCTGGCCGACATGAACTCCGTCGGCGTTCGTCAACATCGCAACGTCCACTCGATCATTGACGATATACAGCGCACCGAGTTCAGAGGTCACTTGCCGGATTCGATGCCCGAGTTCCACGAACCGGCGGCCGTCATCGCGCTTTCTCCGCAGTTGGACGGTCGTCGCGCCGCCCAGAATCGCCTGGCGCACGCGGCTGATGAGGGAATCGATGTCATCTCGATCATCGGTGACAACGTACATTCGCAAACGTTCGGCCAATTCCATGATCATCCCTCGAATCTTCAGTCGTATATTTACAGGTCTTGTTCCATCACGGCAGCCCGCTCCACGTCTTCTCCCGTGATGTGGTACAGCGCGTCAAACAGCTGCACCTGGAAGGAACCTGGCCCGTGACTTTGGCTGGCGGCGCGCTCGGCGGCTACATTGTAGGTCGTGATCGCCGCGATGCACGCTTGTGCATACGTTGCCGTCGCACTGTTTTTGCCCGCTGCGCCAACGAACGCCCCGATGAGGGCGGTCAGCAAGCAACCCGAACCGGTGATGGTCGTCAGCAAAACATGCCCGTTCGATAACTTCCAGACATGCTCCCCGCTCGCCACGTAATCCACGGGACCCGTGGCAACGACAACCGTTCCCGTGCGCTGCGCGTATTCCTTCATGGCGACAGGCAGCGCGTCGTTGGCTGCGACGGAATCCACGCCCTTCACTTCGGCGTCGAGGCCGAGGAAGACACTCATCTCTCCTGCGTTTCCACGCAGCACCGCGAGATTCAATTCGTTCGCAATATCTGCGGCAACTCGATTGCGGTAGGGAGTCGCGCCTACACCCACTGGATCGAACACAATCGGTACCCCGGCGCGGTTGGCCGCCTTGCCGGCGATTCGCATAGACTCCACCACATCGCGATCCAGCGTCCCCATGTTGAGCACGAGCGCTTGCGCGATACTCGCCATATCCGCGACTTCTTCGTGCGCATGCGCCATGACGGGAGACGCGCCTACTGCAAGTAGACCGTTCGCGGACAGATTCGTGACGACCAGGTTGGTGATGTTGTGTACCAAGGGCCGCCGTGTCCGTACGGCGTCCAGCCATGTTCCGACGTTCAACAGAATCCCACCTTCGTAAAGATTTTCGCTTAGCGAATACGAACCCATGTCCAATTGTCCAAAACGTAAACGGCGTCCGCTTCGATCCCGTCGACGGGCCTTGCCGGAGCGGAGTGATCGACCGGGCCATGTCCACTTCCGACGTCCCACTGCACAGCATTGGCAATGGCGCCATAGACGAAGCGTTTCGCTGCGGCAATGGCGTCGAGGACCGTCGAACCACGGGCCAGCATGGACGTGATGGCCGCTGAATAGGTGCATCCGGTGCCATGGGTGTTGGCCGTTTGCACTCTTGGCGTCACAAAATACGTCCATTGTCCCATGCTGAAGACAATGTCCACCGATGCAGGATGCTTCACGTGTTTGTGCCAGTCGGTTGCTTCAACCGCCTCCTGAGCCATGTGCCCTCCTTTCACAATCACCGTCGACGGGCCCATCGCCGCGATCCGCCTCGCCGCCTCGTGATAGTCATCCCATGTTGCAAGCTCCCTGTCGCACAGCACGCTCGCTTCCGGAACGTTCGGCGTGACGACGCCCGCTTTCGGCAGCAACCGATGGCACAAGGCCGAGACGGACGACGAGGCCAGAAGGCGCTCGCCTCCTTTCGCGACCATCACCGGATCCATCACAACGCTCCCCACCCGATAGGCACTGAGCACATCGGCGACGACATCGATGGCGTCTTCATTGGCGAGCATGCCGGTCTTCACCGCGTCCGCCCCAATATCGGTCAGAACCGAATGAAGCTGCATCTCGACGAAATCTCGCGAGACTTCGTACACACCTTGAACGCCGATCGTATTCTGAGCCGTTAACGCCGTGATGACGGACACGCCATAGACGCCGAATTGCTGCATCGTCTTTAAATCCGCCTGAATTCCGGCGCCTCCGCCGCTGTCCGAGCCAGCTATCGTGAGCGCGCGCGCAACATGATTCGCAATGCTGGAATACATCGACACACCTCGTTTCGTATGCATCGCCGCAGACTGCGCCGGGGGAACCATGAGGCGAGCGTCCAGCACCGAAAACACGAAAAGCCTCCTGTTTGCGCGGCAATACGCAAAAAAGAGGCCTTTACTCATTGGCACTTCCTCACGCTGGTATTATCCAGATCGAGTAAGTAAGGGTTAGCATAAAACTTCTCAGCCTGTACGGCACCCCTAGCGCCTCTCCGATATGCACTTTGATGATTACAATAGCACGAGCGTTGGATTAGTCAACCCGTTCTCGCATAAGGGGCAATCTTTATGGCGAACTCATTTACCGCCAGATACGCTATATTCCACCCAATCAAAATGAGCAGGGGTTGTGGATCGTCGACCATTCCCCGTGGCGTACAGAGCAAAAAATGTCCCTGTAAAACCGCCGGCGACTTCCGTAGACAGGTAGCGCGTTTCCCCAGCGCCTACGCGGTTCATGTGACGTTCGTGATGGCCGTATTTAAACTCGTAGCCATGTTGATCGGCCGTCACTTCCAGAATGACCGCCCCTTCCTGTATCGCACCGCAGTACTCCACCTTTTGCAAGGTGCCTAATGTTCTTCGAAAGAATACACACCTCTCGCCATCCCGATAGCCAACTCCAATATCATAGTGAAACTGTTCGTTCATAAACACGGTCAATCCGGCTTCCTCATTTTCTTGAACCGGATCAAACTCCATGACTGCCTGAAACTGGCACCAAAAATGTCGCTGACGTACACCAACCCAGGCTGGGGACTCGCGCTCGGTGTCCAAACAGGCGGATGGCCCATGGAGCGTAAGACTGCTAGGATGCTCGGTAAGCGACCAATCGTCCGGAGATGGGTTGCGTCGAAAGTTCCAATCTAGGCCGAGCGCTGGAGCGTCAAAGTCATCGCGGCCCATATGAGCAATCACCTGTTGGCTTCCCGCTTGACCCGGAGTGTTCATGCTAAGATGGACGCGACCGTGGTCTCCAACCTCTGGCCACCCCTGTGAATTCCACAAAAATGGGGTCAGGAATGTCTCGCGGCCGAGATGATGACACTTTGGGTAACCAACTGGACGAATTCCAAGACAGACCAACCACCATTGACCATCCGTATCCTCAACGAGATCTGCGTGGCCAGTCGCTTGAATAGGATGATCTAGGCTCCTGTGAGAAAGAATAGGGTTGCTGGGGCAAGGAGCAAATGGGCCGTATGGCGACGAGCTTCGGGCGATGGTGACCATATGTCCGTATTCGGTTCCGCCTTCCGCAATCATCAGATAGTACATGCCGCCAATTCGATACAGGTGCGGCGCTTCCGGATAGGCGCCTCCAGTTCCCTTCCATATCAATCGAGATTCGGTAAGCCTCTGCCCGGTCTCAATGTCTATCTCACACTGGCAAATTCCAGGTTCTCCACTCGTAGGATCCACGCCTGTGCTGGAAAAATACACTTTTTCATTGTCAAACAAGAGGGAAGGATCGATGCCTTCCTGATCTATCCATATCGGATCAGACCAGGGCCCGCGAGGGTTTTCCGCCCATACGAGGAAGTTTCCTCCGTGTGAAACATTCGTGCTTACGACGTAGAACCTTCCATTGTGATGTCGAATGGTGGGGGCAAAAATGCCCCCAGACCGGTAAGCCCCGTCCAACGTCAATTGACTTCTCCTCGTCAGAACATATCCAATCTGTTCCCACGAAACCATGTCGTTGCTCTTGAAAATGGGTATTCCGGGGAAGTACTCAAAACTGCTCGTTACGATGTAGTACTCCGCTCCCACGCGACAAATGCTCGGGTCTGGATAAAACCCCGGAATGATTGGGTTCTCGTAATGCATTTCGCACCTACCTGTCTTGTCCCCGGTCAAAGTTTGGCTCATTGATCAGAAACCGGCCTAAGCTTTGAAACTATTATGGCAGGCGTAAAGTTGTTTACAATGGAAGGGTCGACGTAAGGATTGTCCTTTGTCGGCCATCCCGTATACTCGGCAGTGCTGTATTCATACCAGATTGCGTTGTTCACCAAAGGAATTGTCGGAAGCTGCTCCGCCGCATATTTCTCCAACTGGTAGATCTGTTTCTTTTGCTGAGACAGATTTGTGGTTTTCTCAAAATTGCTCAACGCCGTGTCCACAACCGTGCTCTTAAGCCCTTCTACATTCCATCCACCGTTCGAAGCCAACATATTCTCGTAGTAATAGTACGGTGTCGGACCAATGTTCGACCAAGACATCGCCAAATCATATTTTTTCGTCACCAGCAAGTTGGTGTACGCGCTTTGCTGCAGCTGATGCACGGTTACTTGGATACCGATTTGCTTCAGTTCGTTGGCAATTAGGTCAGCCTGCTCGTCCCAGTCGGACCAACCAGCAACCACTTGAAGCGAAAATGAGAGCGGCTTGCCTGATGGAGATTCGAATATGCCAGATGCATTTTTCTTATATCCCTGAATCCG
>NZ_BCQI01000106.1 GCF_001544355.1 Alicyclobacillus acidiphilus NBRC 100859 | reverse complement strand
GAGAAATGTCGCATCTAACCACAAATACGGGTACGTTCCCTCCAGCGAGCGGTTCTTGAAGCCCTGCACTACATCGTCCAGTTCCTTGCAAATCCGAGATACTTCACTTTTGCTGATGCCCTGAATCCCCATCGACTCAACAAGCTCATCCACTTTTCGGGTGCTCACACCATGAACATACGCCTCTTGAACAACGGAGAGGAGTGCCTTCTCAGCCTTCTTCCTTGGCTCTAGGATGCTGGGGAAGTAGCTTCCCTTACGGAGCTTTGGAATCTGCAGATCAATCGTTCCGACACGAGTATCCCATTCCCTGGTTCGGTACCCATTGCGGCTGTTCGTGCGCTTATCACTGCGTTCATAGCGTTCAGCACCAATGAGGGAACTGACCTCAGCTTCCATCACGGCTTGGGTGAGCACCTTCAGCCCCTCCTTCAAGAAATCAACGTCACCATCTTCCAATCCGATCTTGCGAATTAACTCCAAAAGTGCGATCTTGTCTCTAGAAGCCATCGATGTGCCTCCTCTACTGAATTGTTGGTCACTTTTAGTAGATTGCACTCGATGGCTTTCTCGTCAAGACCAAGCCGCTGAATTTACACCACTACCTGAAACTCTAACCTCAGTGAACTGGCGAGAGACAATAACCTGCTGTTGGGTAACAAGGATGACCATCCAGGCGAATGAGAATGAGGCAAGCGCGATGCATAATGCCGAGAGGCCGGATGTGTGGTAAAGGGGTTTCATAATGAAGAACCCAATGACAAAGACACACCGTGAAATCCATTTGAGCAATTTCGGCATTGAAGTCTGTGACTGCTTAAAGGTGGAGCCGAACTCCTCCATGAAAGCACCAACTATAATTCTGTTCGCTTCTATCATGGTTGATGTTTTCTTTCCAAAACGTCTACGCATTTTGATTTGCCCCTTATCAATCTGACGACCATGTGCGTGAACACCACACCTACACTCATTCCGTTACAATATCCCCAGAATCCACCCTTCGTTTCGGGCAATTTGTATTTCATTAGGTTTAAGCGTGGGCAGACTCAGATAAACATCCAACTTTTCATTCACGGCTTGTTCTTGAAGCCACAATGCTATGGCATATGCGTCTCTCGCATCGCGCTTCTCTAAGTCAGGGGGATATGAATATCGGTGATAGAACAAGGATGGATACACTTCAGCAATTACGCTCTTCCCATCGGAGGGAATCAGACCATCGAATGGCCAAAAGTGAAGCACATCGCTGAAATGCTTTCGCAGTTCATAAAGCCAGGGTATACCCGTGTGCGTAGAAAACGCGACTGTAATGCCTTGAAAGTTAAATACACTCTTTGCCGAAGAGGTGAACTTCTCCGTTAGACGAAGTTCATTTTGATCTGGGTATGAGAATGATCTTCGGCTTTCCGCTGTAAACAACTCACGGTTCTTGGCGTATCCCCATATGCCATCAAAGTGTCCGAGAAAATGATCCCAAGAAGATAAATCGTGCCGTAATAAATACGATTCTGGAAAGGAAAATCCATGATCCACACCGACTATCATCCTACCTGCCAGACCATTCTGTTGCTGTTCAAGCCTCTCAGCCAGGAAGTCGTACACCTGTCTGCGAGACCACTTCTCTTGTCTTCGTGACGGATATACACCAGCCTGTGCCTCAAATACTTGAATTTCAGGGTATTGTTTTGTGGGAGAACCTTGCCCTGAGTAATCAATACCAATGTATGAGTCAAACATCACTTTCTCCCCTTCCACCCCAGCACAGGACAATCAGTAACAATCGTTGAGGCTGACAAGCCTACTTGTCGCCAAGGGTTAGCACTCAAGCCCATGTAACCTGTAAACTCCACGGTCAATTCGTTCGAAGTCAGAAAACACTGTTGCATGATGATTCGGTGCATTCACACAGCACCGCGATGTAACGTGTGTTCGGATCGTTGATTCTGGATACTTGGTCTGTCTTGCCCTCATGTAGTCAACGATCTCTTGTACCGTGAAACGGTTTACCCCTCGCCGATCTACAATAGACTGAGCGGCTAAAACAACTTCGTCTCGACATGAAAAGTTTCGTCGTGGTTCACTCCGCGCAACGCGTGATTCGGGCTTATTTCTTGACTCTTCGTTGACTGCTCTGGCTATAGCCCTGTACTTTCCCCTCGCGATATTCCATTCAGGGTTTAACTGCTCAATCAGTTCCCTTTCAACTTGGAACCTCTCGTTCGTCTCATGGAAATACAGCTTGATCTCAGAATTTTCGTTAGCCGCCATATAGATGCGATGGTTGACCCTGCAGTTTGTCGGCTGACCGCCCATAAAACAGTTTCGAGGACTAATGTTCCCGTAACCAGTGTTGAACCGATGAGCGAGATTTTGACACTCGCCCACATACTTAACTGCACCGTTAACACGAATGAGGTACACGCCCTCTGCTGAGAGCTTGGGGATCGTAAAACGACAGAATGGACCTGCCCCATATTGATGTAACGGCAAGTTCTCCCGATTTTCATATGACTGTTGGGGAAAGAACGCCCTCACCTTTCCATCGACTTTATCAGGTACGATATCGCAAATATGTTCAAATCGTAGGTTGTCCACATAGAGATTCTCCACGAAAACACTCCTCGTGTTGTCTCGAAGTCATGCGTCAGACGACTTTAACTCCTCATTCGCATCACTCGGATTTCGTTCTCGGAGCAAATGCTGAAATATAGCCTTGCGCCATTTGAATCTGTTCTACCAGTCTAATGAAACCACGCTTAATTAACTGCTTAATATGTTTGGATACCATCGGTTGAGTGGCTCCAACAATTTCCGCGATGTAGTATTGCGATAGCCTTGCGATTCCGCCCACATCCGACTTCGCCGCCATAACATCGATAATTTTCTGGTCAAGTGCATCTCGTCCTATCATCGGTTTCAAAAACTCGCGAAACTCTACGGGTATTTGCTCAAAGTCCAGTTCTTGCACTTGAACTCCCCTTCCAAACTGCTACTAATTCAAATGTATCAATAACAGCCTTCGCCCTAATTGCTCCGAAACAATTCCATCTATTTCTACGGTAGCATAACAAGAAGAGGCTGGTTCAGTTGGAGTGTGGGCACCGTGGACAACTTCGCAAATGTCGTCGGATATCAATTTGAGAGAGTTCACTCTGGGGTCACAGGTTGGATACCGAAGGGATGAAGGTGACGATGCAAAAACCGTCCGTATATCCAAATGAAGGATTTGTTGTTGAGTCTGTTGCTGATTACTTCTCCTCCCTTGGCTACAGAATCGCTTTCGCGCAGAATAACTTTGAAGCTGACTTGATCGCTGTAAATGAAGAGGATAGAAGTGATTATTGGACAATTGAAGCGAAAGGACATACCGCCAGCATAACCACCGACCACAACACAGCACTTGGTCAAATCCTTAAACGGATGACCGATAGGAACAAGAAGTATGCAATTGCCGTTCCTCAGACCTCACAAATGGTGAAGGAATGCCGTAAAGTACCGCAATGGTTGAAACAGTCCATTGGGTTACACTTTATATTCGTTAACGAAGACGGTCAAATATCGATGTACGCGCCTGATACGCAAATATAGAGTAAAAGTCTCAGCATGAGCCTTAATGTCTGGAAATAGGCGGAGCCTCATGTTATAGTATCCCGTCCGCCCGCGACACGTTCTCTCTACACCTGTTTAAGCTCAAATCCGCGTTCGCTATTCGAGAAAGTTAGCAATTTGATGCCTTTTCCTTCGTACCGCTTTCGCTTTTCCACATAATCGACAACCTTGTCACTAAAGCTTTGCGCGATTGCCGTTGTCCTCAACATATTGAAATCACCATTGACCTTTTTGCGGAGGAACCAATCCTCGTATTGCAAGAGTTGCACCAACCCATCCTCGTCAAAGCGATCCCTCTTCACTTCCACGATGTTGTACGCGATGACTTCATCTTTATTCAGAGGATTATGTGTAATGAGTAAGACATCCATTTCTCTCCCGAAGCTTGTGGGAATATACCCCAAGAAGTCATCGTACTCCCCAAAAATGCCTTTGAAACTCCCCTCGGCAAACTCGTTGAGCAACAATGCCATCACGCTGTACTCGTACTTCGGATTATAGTTGCCGTCGAAATGCAATTGGCTGAGAAGATTTGGTTCGTGATATGGGTACGGTTCACGAATCGGGCTTGGCTGTTTCAGAACAGGGTTGAGCTTTAGAAATAGGCGAAACAGGTGTTGAAATTCATCATTCGTAATCGAAAACAGGGTATTTGAAGTACCACCTGGTCTTTGGAGGCTGAACGTCCACATCAAGCCGTTGTCCTTCAAATCGTACACGTCATTCAACTTAATTGGGTTTTCAAACACATACTCAGAGTTTTCAATGCGGACACGAAACGGATAAACGCGCTTAGCATCTTGGGATTCCCATATGGGTGCGGTGTCGAAAAAGGGCTTGTCCATAATTCGGTAGATACCGTGCAGTTCTTTGGCATCCATGATATAGAAAAGAACGGAGTCACCTTTTTTGATGGGAGCCATCCGTGATATTAACGCATCGTTGTATTGGTCTTTATCGTGATTCGGAATGCCTGCAATACCTCTACGAATGCATACTTCGTAATTCTTCTCGTTCAAAACAAAAATGTGAACGGACATGATATCGCCTCACTGATCACACACATTATGTTACTTTCGAATATCTGACCCTCAATTCCAAATGCTCCATGTTCCTTTATTCGTCAACGACCATCCACGCACCTTTCAACCATCCATCCCGTCATTTCAATGATGTTAGGAACCCAACTCTATCATTACATATTTTTACATATGTCCATTCTTGAGCTATCATGGTGAAAATGAGTGGTTTCGTAGCTTAGCACATGGTTGTTTCACATGCTAAACAGGAACGGGGGAAGTAACTTGGAAAATGAGCGGGATCATCCAAACGGCACACCTAACAGGATAAAGTTTCTCGATCAGCCAATCTGTAGAACAACCATCCCCATGGCGATGAGCACAAAACGAATCTTCCACAGACATCAAGAAGCGTTAACCAAGCTGAAGCAATACCTACAATCAACGAAGCGGTGATGAGCAATGGGCGGTAACGACTGGAACTGGGATGACAACTTCCCAGACGGTGTATTCGCCGTACCCCCTAACCCGAACGACCCAAAAGTGAAAGTCAGGAAACTGGTCGATTGGTGCAAAGCAAATGGCGTATCGTTATCCGAAGCCCATCGTTTGCCCCCAGAGATAATGGAGCAATTTCTTGAGTACCCGAATAAAGACGGGACGCAAGGCGAAAGGGAGCAGAAATAATCCCGATATCCCCTTGCTCCACAATCCCTGAACAAACGGAGGTCTTAGACATGTTCGTCATTCACTGTAACAAGTGTAGCCGAGAAGTCGAGTGGAGAGATGGAGCCGAGCTTGGGAAGCTCCCCATCGAAATGTGTGGCTCTACCGTCATTTGCGCTTGCGGTCACGGTGTATGTGATGATAACGGGACGTTGATGGAGTTTGATGTGCCCGATGCGGAATGAAAAGGCAGGGCAAATGAAGGACGGTCGGGCGAAGGGAAATTGATATGTTCCTGGCGACAACAACATGGCATTTGCATCCGATGAACCGATGGCACGGGACTGTGGTGAGCGATATACCTGCAAAGGGGATATTAGGACCTATTGAGAGTGATGTTCAGGACGAACCGAATCGTCACCGATACCGTCATCGCGGCGCACGAATTCCGCTGATTACCGAATGTAAACTGTTTCCAACCACCTTACCTGCCCCACGGGTACCAGGAAGCCATGAGACGGTTAGCGCAGTCACACAGCCAAGATAAGTTCAATCACTCGCGATGATGGAAACGACGAAATGCATTGTTCGTTGATTGCGTTCCGAGTGCGGTAATACATAAACCTACCCATTCCAGATGTTTTGATTGATAAACATCATTTTCTCTGTAAACTTGGGATGAAACCCCATAACCTTAGATCGTCAACGCCCGTAAGAGCGGCTAAAGGGTCTACGAGGTTAATGCCTTTCAAGTCATTGAATAGATGGTTTCTGTTGCACTTTTTGTTGGATGTCATTGTGACCAAGACTGCATGTCGCTCGACGTTGGTGGCTGTATGATGACAGCAGGATTTGATTGTTACCATCATGGAGAACAAGCGTTGCTGTGAAAGGAACTCACTACGGAAAGGACTTCTCTAACTCCCTCCTCCCTTAAATTCCTGCTCTATGGAGGTGTCACCCATGACAGACCTGAATCCCAATGATGCTCTAAAACAGAGTGGAAACGAACAGAGCAAACCAGACACAAGACCGAGAATCATTCGGAAATGTCCCCGTATCAATGCCCCAATGCCCATTGCCACGCCTTTTGAAGAGCGAATAGCGAGGGAAAGCAGGCGGCTGGTGAAGTGGTACGGAAGAGGAACGTAGAGATGAAAGCTCCCCCTCCCTGAAACGCCCCGTCTCCGAATACTATCCTCGGAAGGGGATCTTGGAGGTCTCCACAGGCACGGAAAAGCCGCGCGATTTTAGCATAAATTCTATACTCTCTTTCGTGAGAGTAGGTGTAGTAGATGGTCCCACCTTGACAACCGACAGTGGAAGACATTCAGTCTGTTGCTGGTAATACAGTTTCAAGTTCATATAGGGGAGCAAAAAGTTATCTCGAACCCGAAACTGAATATCCGATACCTTGTGCTCTGATTGCTCTTTCTCAAAGATGTAGAACTGAAAACGCCACTCCTGCTCCTGCTTGAACGATGGATGTTTGAACAATGGTAAAAACCAATATAAGGCGCTCCGTACCTGGCGTGCAATATTCATCTTAATTATATTGGGACTCCACTTGCGAGAATTGTATTTGTAAGAGTACAGACCTATTTTTAGAA
>NZ_BCQI01000105.1 GCF_001544355.1 Alicyclobacillus acidiphilus NBRC 100859 | reverse complement strand
TCAGAGACGCTTATTTCTCCGAAATCGGGTGGAGCGTGGCCCTTGGGAGCGATTTAAGCGGCCCACGGCCGCTTATCCATCGCAGATCAGACGATTCGACACAAATAAGCGGCCCACGGCCGCTTATTTGCCGCGCCACACGCCACACTGCACGCCACACTGCACGCCACACTGCACGCCACCCACCACACCACACCACCCACCACACCACACCACCCACCACACCACGCTGCACGCCACCCACGCACCACAGCCACAGCTCCCCCGCAAGCCATGTCCAGCATCTTATCCACACTGTCCACAGAGTTATCCACAAGGCGGAACCCTGCTATCTCGACTTTCTTCGACACATTTCCACAAAATCCACATCCGAAAATCCACCGTTGTTCACAGGCTGGGGATGAATTCGCACTTGACAACGACAGTCACCGCGCCCACATTCCTGCCTCATCCACATTCAGCCTCATCCACATTCAGCCTCATCCACATTCAGCCTCATCCACATTCCTGCCTCATCCACATTCCTGCCTCATCCACATTCCTGCCTCATCCACATTCCTGCCTCATCCACAATTCCCGCACCACCCACTCACCACGATTGCCACGCGGTGAGTGGGAGCTGGGCGTAGGCGTTCAGCGACAGCGGGCTGAACTTGCCGTGCAGGGCGCGGTAGTATGCGGCGGAAGCGATCATGGCCGCGTTGTCGGTGCAAAATTCGAGCGGTGGGAAGACCACGTCGACGCCGAGTTCTTGACCGAGGCTGCCGAGGGCCTGGCGCAAGCCGCGGTTGGCGGCGACGCCGCCGGCGCAGACGATGCGGGACATGCCTGTGTGGGCGATGGCGCGGCGCGTCTTCTCGACCAGGACGTCGATCACGGCCTGTTGAAAACTCGCGCAGACGTCGCGCACTTCGTAAGCCTCGCGGCGGTTGCGGCGCTTGGTCAACTCGTTGTTGACGGCGGACTTGAGACCGCTGAAGGAAAAGTCGAATCCTTCATCGTCGAGGTAGGCGCGGGGAAAGTTGAAGGCGGCGGGATCGCCTTCCGCGGCGAGTTGATCCACTTTCGGGCCGCCTGGGTACGCGAGGCCGAGCAAGCGGGCGACTTTGTCGTACGCTTCGCCCGCGGCGTCGTCGCGGGTGCCGCCGAGCCTGGTGAAGGTGAACGATTCGTCGACGGTCAGGAGCTCCGTGTGGCCGCCGGACACGACGAGACACAAAAAAGGCGGCTGAACGCCGGCCTGGTTCTGCGTCGTGAGCGTGGCAGCGGCGACGTGGCCCGCGATATGATGGACGCCAATGAGCGGTTTGCCGGTCGAGATCGCATAGCCCTTCGCGGCGGAGACGCCGACGAGAAGCGAGCCGAGCAGGCCCGGGCCGCAGGTGACGGCGATGGCGTCGAGATGAGCGAACGTCACCTCGGCGTCCGCGAGCGTTTGCTCGACGACGCGGGTGATGTCGACGACGTGGCGCCGCGAGGCGACTTCCGGGACAACGCCGCCAAACTGGGCGTGCACCGCCATTTGCGTGGCTGTCACTTGCGACACGAGATGGACGCCGTCGTCGACGATCGCCGCGGAGGTTTCGTCACAACTCGTTTCAATGCCGAGAATCCTCACAGGCTCACCTCTCCCTCGGAGGCCAGTTTCGGCGGGAGATCGGCCCACATGATGATGGCATCCTCCTGGTTGTCCGTGTAGTAGCCTTTGCGGATGCCGACGCGCTCGAAGCCGTACTTTTCATACAAATTGCGCGCGATCTCGTTGCTGACCCGCACCTCAAGCGTCATTTTCCGCCCGCCGCTCGCCATGCACATCGACATGAGAGTGCGAAGCAGCTTCTCGCCGAGTTTGAGGCCGCGAAAATCGGGATCGACCGCGATATTGGTCACGTGGCCTTCGTCCATGATCATCCATAGCCCGGCATAGCCGGCGATGCGGCCGTCGTACTCGGCCACGATGTAGCGGGCGAGGCGATTTTCCACCAACTCGCCGACAAACGCTTGGCGGGACCAAGGTGCTGTGAAGGAGCGGTGTTCGACACGCATGACTTCGTCGAGATCGCCCAAAAGCATCCGGCGAATGTTCAGTTTCTCGGGTTGCCACTCTACTTTTGTCATTGCGATCGTCCTCCTTCTGTAACACCCAAGTTGGCTTCGGCTTCGACGGGCAGCACGTACATCGGTTCCAGCGGGTGAATGGCGTCGCCAGTCAAAGTTGGATAGTGTCCGCTCGCCGTCAGGCGAACGAGCGCCTCCGGCAGAAGTCCCGACAGGGTCCGCCAGTTCAGCACCGCGGCTGGCTGCGTCGTTTGATCCAGGCTGGGCAGCGGGATCGAAAAATCGTGCACGATCACGGTGGGCCCAAATCCGGCTGCAGCGCCCCGCAGCGCCTGTGGAACATCCTCCGCCGCTCTGGAGCCGGAAAGCTGGCGCAGCCAATCGTCCACACGCCTCACAGCAATCTCCTCCAGCCGCCGCGGCGGCCCGGCTTCCCCACTGCCGCCTGCACCACTACTGCCTTCCCCGCCTTGGCCGCGGCCAATTTCGTACAACGCGCCGTACGCCCGACTGCGCCGCGCGTTCAACATGACCAGTATGCGGCTGCCAAGCTGCGCCTCGCCCATCGCGAGATACGCGCACTCCGCGATGGCGTCCACGGTTGGGATGGGCACGACGGCCACGCTGAGCGCCTGCGCCATCGCCTTCCCGGTGGCGACGGCCATGCGCACGCCGGTGTAACTGCCAGGCCCTACGCCGATGCCGATTCGCTCGAGATCCTGCATCCCCGTTCCCGAACTTTCCATCGCGAAGGCGATGGACGGTTGCAGAAGGCGCGAATGGCCTCTCGGCACGCGTTGCACCACGCCGCTTGCCAGCATGCCGTCGCTCGATCCGACGCCGACGCCCAGTGTGTCTGTCGCGGTATCCATGGCCATGACGCTCATCCTGCCATCCACTCCCTCAGGCGCGCCGCGGATCGATCCCCGACGGCTTGCACGGCGATTTGCCTCGCCTCACGCTCGTTGGAACCCTCGTCCGGAGTTAGGAACGAAATGTCCACCAGCAAATAATCGTCAAGCAGTTCTCGTATGCCGAGCGGCCATTCAATCAAGACCACTTGCTCCCCGTCGATATAGTCTTCGAAGCCAATGTCGAAAAGCTGCGCATAGGTCAACGTCTCCGTCGAGCTGTCCGGATTTCGGTACATCCGGTATAAGTCCATGTGGGCAAACGGCACTCGCCCCTCGTATTCGGCCACGATGGTGAAGGTCGGACTCGTAATCTCGTCCATCACATCGAGGCCGCGTGCGACACCTTTCGCAAAATGCGTCTTGCCGACGCCCATTGGCCCCACCAGGAGAACGACATCGCCAGGCTGCAATCGTTCACCCAACTGGCGCCCGCAGGCGGTTGTTTCGTCTGGGCTGACCGCCGTCAGCACCCATCTGTCCATCATGTGCGACTATCTCCGTTCATGTCGAGGATGAATCCCAAAAGCGCGCGATTCATCGTTTGAAGTGATTGTATCCCCTCGGCTCGATGACTTCCAGATGTCCCGCCGTACGCATGACGACGCCATCCCCTTCTTCGCATCGGCCGATCGCGGTAATGGGCACACCGGTCGATCCCGCGGAGGCAAGCAGCCGCGCGAACGCGTGACGCGGCGCGGCGCCGACCAGTTCAAAATCCTCTCCGCCGTACAGCGCATAATCCAACGCTGATTTTCCCATCGCCCGGCCCTGCTCCTTTGCCTCAGGCAGAATCGGGATCAGATCCGCCTCAATCACGCAGCGGACCGAACTCGCTCCAGCCACTTCGTGCAGTTCGCTTGCGAGCCCGTCGCTGATATCGTTCAAGGCCGACACACCCGCGTTGGCGGCAAGCATGCCCACGGTGACGCGCGGTTGCGGACGTTGATGGCGGTTCACAAGAATCGCTTGACTCACGGGCGTCGCCCTGGCTTGTCCCAGCAAGACTTCCAAACCAGCGGCCGATCCGCCGAGACTGCCCGTGACAAACAAAATGTCCCCTGGCGCAGCGCCGCTGCGCAGCACCGGGGTTTCGGCCCGCCCCAACACCGTGGTCGTCACCACAAGCGGTCCATCGATGGCGACGACATCGCCACCGACCACATCGCAACCGTATTGTTGTCCAATTTCGTTGAATCCGTCGTAGATCAGACCCACGGCATCGAACGACCACTTCGGCGGGATCGCGATGGACACCGTCGCAACCGTCGGCGAGCCGCCCATGGCGGCAATGTCGCTGATGGAGACCGCCAAAGCCTTGTATCCCAAATTGTGCGGCGTGATCGTCGACTCCAAAAAATGTATGCCTTCAACCATCGTGTCCGTCGTCACCAACAGCTTGCCGCCGTGGAACCGCACGACGGCCGCATCATCGCCGATGCCTGTCAGCACATCCGCGGACGGCGGGGACAAACGCGACGCGAGGGATCGGATGAGTTCAAACTCGTCCATGCTTGACCTCCCACTCCAGGTTCTATGTGATGCCAACCAGGCATGGTTGTCTGGCGTTTCATCCATCATAGCAAGTTTTCGACGCAATCGCCCAATTGGGCATGGCCGTGGACTCTTGTCCATAGACATAGAAGAGACGAACAAGCGGGGTGTGCATATGGCGCTGATTGAGCACTGGATCCAATATGTCACGGCGGCCCTGGTCTTTCTCGGCTATCCAGGACTGTACTTGGCCATGGTCTGCGAAGGATTGGGACTGCCATTCCCTGGCGATGTGTTTCTCGCCTTCTACGGATATTCGATTGCCGAACGCGGCCTGAACGCGATCCCGGTATTCTGCTTCGGCACCCTCGGCTATTTCACAGGTGTGCTCATCGTCTTCACCATGACGCGGCGCTTCGGAAACCTCATCATTAGCCCTCTCTATCGGCTTCGCGTGCTCAACAAGCCGCGTTTGGACGGGATCGGCAACCTCATTCAGCACTACGCGGCCCTTGTGCTCATACCCGGGCGATTCCTGCCGGGTGTCCGATCGCTCAGCACCTACGCCGCCAGTCTCAGCGACATGTCCTATGGCACCTTTTCGCTATACTCCGTCCTTGGCTCCATGGTCTGGTGCGGCGTGTGGATAGGCTTTGGCTACTGGTTCGGCGAGAACGTCGATACAATGATGCAGCACGTGCAAACGACACTCATTTGGCTGACCGTTGCGATTGTCTCCATCCTTTTGCTACTGTGGTTACTTAGAAGATTGCAGGCCAAAGCGAACGCGGAGAGGCGCTGAGAGAGCATGCGCACAGTGACAACGATTGAGTGGTGTGTCAAAAACGAACGGTTCGGTACGCGCCAAGCCATCGAACAACAGTTGCAATCCGCCAACCCGGCAGACGCAGGGCTGTCCACGCGCCGCTACGCCTGCCTCGATCTCTGCGACGTCTGCGCACGCCGCCCCTTCGTACTGCTCAACAATCGCCCCATCGAAGCGGCAACGGCCTGCGAATTGTCGCAACGGATTCGAGACACGAGGTAGTGTTGTCCCGCCATCCGCCAGACGAGCCAAAAGCCACCGCAATTCGCGCCGCCACACCCAACGGCAAAGAGCCATCGCAATTCGCGCTGTGCGTGATCGCGAATGGGATGGCTCTTGCCCGATCTTTGACTAGGTGCCGCAGTTTGCCTGCGGGATGCCCTTTACGAGATGCTAGAGGTATCCGTCTGCGTCCCTTCGGCTGGTAGACTGCTGGTGATCTTGCCTTGCGGCATCACGAAGATGTTCTTGTTGACGATGGTTTGCATCGCGGTGTCGACAGCGCTGCTGTCCACCGGCTGCTTCGGGTTCGGAATGTTCAGCCGAACCTTCTTGTTCTGATCCGTCATGAATGCCAGATGCAACGCGAACTTGGTAGCCATATGGTCCCCTCCTTTGTTGGTCAAACTCGACAACGCCGTTGCCACAAGCCGGCTGAAGTCTGGCCGATCACGCCCTTACGCGCTGGTACCGGACGATGCAGGCGCGGCCGACGCGCCCGCCGTCGAGGCGGTCGCGGTCGATTCAGGCGCGGTCGAGGTGGTCAGCGCCGTTTGATCGACCCGAACAATCTGCACGAGGGGCTCGCCAATCAGCGCGGCTAGCGCCTGTCCAACAGCCAGGACATCGTCACTCGACGCGCTCGCGGACACGTTCGGAAAGTTGTGATTCGAGATCTTCGGTTCTCCACTCGCCTTGGTGCCGTTCTGCGTCTGGATTTGCAGCGTGGTGCCAATCGCTGTGCCATTTGCCATGTGGATGGCCTCCTTTCATGCGCTCTCCCGATTTCCGGGGCGCATCCAAGGAGATGCCACGTAAGCAAGAGAGAGGGGACAAGGGGGCGGGTGGAATGGAGACGCGATCGAGGCTGCGTGACCGACGCGGCCGGCAGAAGCAGAACGGAACGGAGATGCGGGGCCCTCCGTTTCGACCGTTTCGACCGTTTCGACCGTTTCGACCGTTTCGACTCAAATAAGCGGCCCAGAGCCGCCTATCCTGCGCCGATCCCGGCATATTCGCCGCTTGGCCACCATATAAGCCGCCGTCGGCCGCTTATTCCGCTCCATCCGACCATTTCGACACGAATAAGCGGCCCAGGGCCGCTTATTCCCGCGCTTGATCCCGGCATATTCGGTCGCTTGGGTACCACATAAGGGGACGCCAGTCGCTTTATCCCCCTCCGTTCCAACCGTTTCGACTCAAATAAGCGGCCCAGAGCCGCTTATTTGCTCCAATCCGATCATTTCTACATGAATTAAGCGGCCCAGGGCCGCCTATCCTGCGCCGATCCCGGCATATTCGCCGCTTGGCCACCACATAAGCCGCCGTCGGCCGCTTATTCCGCTCCATCCGACCATTTCGACACGAATAAGCGGCCCAGGGCCGCTTATTCCCGCGCCCGTCCCGCCGATCCCGCCGATCCCGCC
>NZ_BCQI01000104.1 GCF_001544355.1 Alicyclobacillus acidiphilus NBRC 100859 | reverse complement strand
TTGTAGCAAATCTCGGACGATTTGAGGAGACATATGCGTATTGCACCCCATCCAGTCAACACAAATACGCATGATCTTTTGAGATAATAGGTCTTGTTGTATGGCCATACTTTTCTGATAATATGCTAATTGGATCTATGCGGCTGCTTCCAATTGATGCCGTTCCTTGAACTCCCGCGACGTAAGATAGCCCAATGCTGAATGCGGACGCTCTTTGTTGTAGAAATCAATGTACGTCGTAACTGCTATCTTGGCTTCCGTAAAGCTGCCATACTCCTGAGTTCAGATTTCTTCTTCCTTCATGTGACCGGAAAAAGCGCTCAATGTAACCGTCCGCATCCGGATTGTGATATCCCGTGCGTTCGTGTTTTACCTGGCACTCCTTCATAGCTTGTACGAATCACCGACTTGTCATTTGGCATCCGTTGGCCGGTCTGAGCGTCAAGTTTGCACCTTGCACCCCAGTTGGAAATCGATTTCCCGATCGTATGCATCGATGACCGCGAACAAATATCCCCAGCCGTCCTTCCCACACCAAATCTTGGTCATGTCACATTGAAAATGTTCGTTCGATCGACTCACCGGAATCCTACCAGACCACTTCGTGCGAGAAGCCCCTCGGTGTGGTGTTTTGACCAGCAATCCCATTTCTCGCATGAGCCGGTGAACGCGTTTGTGATTTACCTGCATGCTGTATTGACGACACAACATGACCTTGATCCTACGGTATCCGTATCGTGGGAATTGTTCACATAGCTGACGAATCCGCTGTTTCAAGAGACCGTCCTTATCTACAATTGGCTTTTCGGCTCTATCCTCACGCTCCTTTAACAAGCTGCAACAATATGTACGATTCTCCTGGGGACGACTATTTGCCCGTTCAACTCCGCCGCCGACCGCCATCCGTCGCGATCGCGACGATCCGCCGCCGCGAACGCATGGCCATCCGGTCGACGGGCGACCGCCGGGACGAATAAGCGGCCGTTGCCCGTTAAGTGTGTCGAATCGTCTGATGTGCCCGAGTAAGGGGGGCTGTATGGCTGCTGTTCAATACGGGGGAACAGGTATGGTATTATCACGCTATACAGTAACATGCTTCATGGTAGGTAAAGAGGAGGACATAGTGTTTGAAAGTTCGGTGTGCGGTGCTTGATGACTATCAGAATGTTGCGCTGTGTATGGCGGATTGGTCAACTATAACAGAGGATGTCGATGTACGAGTCTTCAACAAACATTTTACCGACGAAAATGAATTAGTAAACGCGATCGGTGACTGCGAAATCGTTGTAGCTATGCGCGAACGTACGCCCTTTGGGGCTACGACCTTTTCACGCCTACCATTGTTAAAGTTGCTGGTTACAACCGGTATGAGAAACTCCTCCATTGATTTAGCAGCTGCCGCACAACATGGCGTTACCGTTTGCGGAACTGGAGGTGTATCCCATTCCAAGGCCACGGTAGAACTAACGTGGGCTCTCATCCTTGGGATTTCCCGTCATATTGTGCTGGAAAACCGTGCAATTCAAACGAACGGTTCGTGGCAGACGACGATTGGTACTGATATTTACGGAAAACAACTCGGTATTATTGGCCTTGGCAAGATCGGGACGGATGTAGCTCGAGTAGGTAAGGCATTTGGTATGGAAGTTGCCGCATGGAGTGAAAATCTGACGGAGGAACGTGCTAGTGCAGCAGGCGTGCGCTTAGCTAGTTCAAAGGACGAACTATTGAAGACTAGTGACTATGTTTCCATCCACCTTGTTTTGAGTGAAAGGACAAAAGGAATCATCGGTGCACATGACTTACAACTGATGAAACCTTCGGCATACCTTATCAACACATCCCGCGCACCTATCGTAGACCAGGCGGCCCTCATCGACGCTCTCCAAAATAGATCCATCGCTGGCGCTGGGCTAGACGTTTACGAAATAGAGCCCCTTCCTGAAAGCAGTCCTTTCCGGTCTCTCCCTAATGTCTTAGCTACCCCTCACATCGGTTACGTTACTCGATCGACGTATGAGGTTTGGTACAGTGATGCCGTGAAAGATATTCAGGCTTATCTAGCGGGTTCTCCAGTTCGTACTTTGTCATAGCAACTGTCAGTAGAATAGGAGGAAGATGGGCTTTTCTATACCCATCCCCTCCCACATGCTTTTATGCACGATATTATGATTCCACAAGAGCAACATTCATATCGGCCTTCAAGAGTTCGGAATACTGATTAAAGATAGCCATCGGCCGTAACGCGGTTTGCCTCGGCGACTTATGGGTAATCTGGTAGCAGATTCGACTTGGTGGTGTATCTGTCAATGTTTGGATGATGAATTTTCCGGTTCTTATAAAGAAGCGGCCCATAGACAAAGGAACTATGGCCCACTGTCTTGGATGCTCCATAATTGCTAAGATTAACTGTGCTGTGTCGAGACGCATTCTTGAAGGATTTGCATGGGAACCCCACCATTTGTCGTGCCACATTTGGTAAGCCGGACTCCAATTTATAAACAATTCATCATATGGATCGAGGTTTCTCGGATGGACGGTCGTTCCATGCTCTTCGTACTGACCGAGACGTACGACCACCATGGGCTCAGTAAAGAACGGCTTAATTTCCACCGACGGTAAGTAACGCTCTCTTAGGACGAACGCAATGTCTACCTCCCGACGTTCGACAAGGTCATACAGTTCGGTCGATTGTTGCGTTCGTATCTGAATATCGATGGCTGGTACATGCTGAATCAACTTCCTGTAAACCTGGGGCAGGACGTATACGTTTACACTGTCAACCGAGCCTATCAGCAGGGACAATTTTGGACCCTCGGTCTTCAGCAGTTGCACCTCCCGCCAGATTTCCCACCAACGTTCAGCAATGGGTATAAACTCCTCCCCTGAAGGTGTTACTGTTATCCCGCGTCGTCCCTTTCCTCGTTCGATAAGTGTCATACCTAACGAGCTTTCTAAAGACTTTAGGCGATGACTCACAGATGATTGAGTCAGATTCAGTAGCTCCGCTGCCTTCGTGAGACTGTGGGTTTTTACAATAGTTAGAAATGTCTCAATGGAATCATAGTCCATAAATATCCCCTCAAATATCGAAGATATTTATATTTTATAGCAAAATGATTCGTTTTACATTTGGAAGATACTGATTAACAATCATAGTCAAAACCGGCGTTGACGGTAGTTATTCTTCGGAGGTGACAAGTTTGGGTAATCTCGAAACAAGCGCCGTTATCAAACGTTCGTCGATGAAACGAACCAATGTTCGTTGGTTTGGAGGCTCATTGGTACTGATTCTATGTCTATGTGCCTATCTAGACAGAGCGGTATTCTCTGTTACAGCTTCGCCCATCATGAAAGCGCTTCATATCTCAACCGTTCAGTTTGGAATATTGACCACGGTTTTCTCTGTGGGTTATTTCATCTTCCAAATTCCGGGTTCGATTCTGATTGAGAAACGTGGTTCACGTATCATGTTAACGATTTCCCTCTTTCTTTGGTCAGTTTTCACAATCCTGACCGGGGCCGTAGGGTCATTTGCTGGATTAGTCATTGTTCGCTTCTTATTTGGGTTTGGGGAAGCACCACTGTTTCCTGCGGGCAATCACTTCTACGCGAACTGGTTTCCAAAGCATGAACGTGGACGTTCAAACTCATTGATGAATGGCGGGGCATTTTTCTCCAACGTAATTGGGCCACCGATTATCGTAGCAGTGGTTGCCGCATTTGGCTGGAGATCACCTTTCTATTTGACCGGATTATTTGGAATCCTGTGTGCAGTCGTTTGGTTCGTCACGATGCGCAGCAGACCTGAAGAGCACCGTCGTGTCAGTCAACAAGAGCTTGCTTATATCAGGGACGAGGATTTCACGACCAAAACAAATGATGCTCCTAAAGGTCAATGGTCCATGTTCTTGAAACAACGTTCTTTTTGGATGATTGCATTGGGGTATTTCTCCACATTGTGGGTTGTCCAATTCTTCGTCTATTGGTTGCCATATTATCTTCAAGCAGCGAGAGGCGTTTCCTTTAAGTCCATGGGTTTTTACACAGCTGTCCCATGGATATTCATGACCATCGCTGTACTTGTCGCTGGAACGTTGAGTGATTCTCTGTTGAAAAGCGGCAGGTCGAAATATATTTCCCGAAACCTAGTCTGTGTTATTACTCTTGTGATTTCTGGAATCTCACTTGTACTAAGTACGACGGCTGCATCTGCCATCGGCAATATCTTGTGGATTAGCTTGGCACTTGGCATGGCAGGCTTTTCACAAACGTTAGCTTGGGCGATCTCTACAGACATAGGCCAGCAGTACACATCAACAGTTGGTGGGTGGATGAACATGTGGGGGTTTATCGCAGCAAGTATTGTACCTACCCTGGCCCCTATCCTTGCGAAAAACCTCGGATGGAATGCTGTGTTGTTGGTCAATGCCGGTATTACTGTTTTAGGGATTATCGGTTATCTCGCTGTGAACAGTAATAAACCATTAACAACAAGAATTTAATTTACGAGGAGAGAGGCATTACAATGAGCAACATCCTTCAACGCTTTAACAAACTTTCTACGCCTACCGTATCGGATGCCTTGGACAGAATTGGACTGGAGGGCGCATGTCTAGGAATCACTCCGATTGATCACAACTTTCGATTGATTGGCCGAGCATTGACTCTTAAATACGAACCAGTCGGAGTGGACAAAGGAAATGTGGGCGATTTTATTGATGACATCGACCCAGGCACCATTATTGTCATTGACAACGCGGGACGTCTGAATTGCACGGTCTGGGGCGACATCTTGACTACGATGGCTTCGATGAAGGGCATTGGTGGAACAGTCATCGATGGAGTATGCCGAGACACCAGTCTGTACTCCGAAATTAGCTATCCGGTGTTTAGTAAAGGAAGATATATGAGAACCGGAAAGGACCGGGTGCAACTAGAGGCGATTAACGTGCCAGTTTCCCTCTCCGGTGTTCGAGTACGACCAAACGACATTATCCTCGGCGATACAGATGGCGTCGTCGTGATCCCCGCAGAATATGAGGAGCGCGTTCTCGAAATTTCGCTCGAAATCGAAGAAGCGGAGAGTCAAATTCGTACCGCAATAAAGAGTGGAATGCGGTTGGATGAGGCAAGGAAGACCTTCAAATATCATTCCCTACAAACGAAGAGGGGTGTTTGAGAGTATGAAAACTGTAGATATCGACTTGGATGTACTAAATGCTCTAAAGCAACTCCCTAGTTCTACTGTGCATGAGGCCGCAGGCCGTATCGGGAATTTGCCATCTCAAATCAAGCCAGTTTCTAAAAAGATGAAGCTTTGCGGTTACGCGATGACTGTGCTGTCCCCTCCTGGTGATAACCTCTGGCTTCATCGCGCGATTTACCAAGCAAACCCTGGTGACATCCTGGTTGTTGACGTGGGAACTGCATACGAGTACGGATACTGGGGAGAGATCATGACCACCGCAGCAATGGAACGAGGAATTGGCGGCCTTGTCATCAATGGTTGTGTTCGGGATTCAGACAGATTAGTCGAGCTTAATTTTCCCGTGTTTTCACGAGGTATTTGCATCAACGGAACAGGCAAAGACAACGAAGCACAGCATGCAGTCAATGCGCCAGCGCGAATCGGTAACGTCATCGTGTTCCCTGGTGATTTGGTCCTTGGTGACAGCGACGGTGTTGTTGTAATACCGAGAACACAGGTAGCCAAGGTGGCCGAGTTGGCGAAAGCAAGAGAAGGTAAAGAGTCACAAGTGATTTCCGAGCTTCACAAAGGTAGGAGTACCTTAGAAATCTACAACTTATAGTGATTATAAAGCGACGGTATGACTACCGTCGCTTCTATATTACTAACGCCAGCCAGCGTAGGCTTGCTCTTATGCTAGCCTCTCTCAATGATTTTATATATTTTTCCAGTGATTTCGTGGTTTTCTTCTCGTTCTAACCCAGACGTTTCGCCCGGAATTCCGTGATTTCATGGTGTGTTCGTCAAGCGAAAAGTGGCTCCTTCGCACTTTTGGTGGAGTTACGTGTCCGTGAGTATGGCGGTCTACAAAATTTGCCGCCTTGTGGACAAGTTGGTTACATCGCATCATGGAGCAGACGAGCTCTCAACAACGCAAAGCTCGCTCTACCATACATCTGTCTCTGTTCTCAACATTGCCTTTTTCGTTCCCGCTACGAGGATTACAAAACAGCGGCTCAAAGCGGTAGTGGGCGCAAAACCGCGCAAACGCATCCGTCGTCTTGCGTTCTCCGTCTGCCAGCACAGAGACCACGGCGACAGACAGGTTGTCGAACCAGATCTTCCTTGGTACGCCACCCACTTGCTCAAAGACTCGTTTGAGTACTTGTGTTCGCTAACATAAAAGTTGACCACGTGGAGGTACATTGACAACCAAAAAGTTGACCACCCCGTTAATCCATTCCTGTACGCTAGAGTTGCGACGCTCAGCGTATGGGAGGAAAGGACTTTGTACGGGATGGTCGATAAAGAGTATATCCGAAAAAAGCACTTCGTAGATGGTTGGTCTATTCGGGAAATTAGTCGGCAATGCAAGATTTCGCGCCAGACGGTTCGAAAAATGCTTGAGGACTCAGAGGTGCCAAAGTACAACCTCACTGTGGAGCGACCACGTCCAGTCATGGAACGCTGGATCCCTGTGATTGAGCAATGGCTGCGGGAGGATCAGCGACCGGGTGTCCCAAGGAAACAGAAGCACACTGCTGTCCGGATTCATGAACGCCTAAAGGAAGAATTCTCCGACGAGTTTGATGCAGCAGAATCCACAGTGCGCATGTGGGTTCGTAGGCTCCGAAACAAGAGACCCGAGGCGTATGTTCCTCTTGCCTCAGATGCTGGAGAACTAGCGCAAGTGGACTTCGGGAAAGCTGCTATTCGAATCAATGGCGTCATGACGGAAATCTCCCTGTTTGTCTTGCGCCTCCATTTCAGTAGCGTGATTTATGCACGTGCTTTTTCAACTGAGAAGTTAGAAGCATTCCTAGAGGGACATAGGCATGCATTCGAATGGCTCGGTGGTGTGCCGGGAAGTGTTCGCTATGACAATCCAAAGACCGCTGTGACGAAGATTCTTGCCGGTCCTCTTCGTGAGGAGCATGAGATGCTGTCCAGTCTACGAGCGCACTATCTCTTTGACAGTGAGTTTTGTCGTCCCGGTGAGCCCCATGAAAAAGGCGGTGTAGAGAATGGTGTCGGCTATGTGCGCCGACATGTCTGCGTACCCGTACCAGAAGTCCGTCACCTTGACGAATTCAACATGATCCTAGAGCGTTGGTGTAATACGCAACGAGAGAAATCCATGTTGGCGTGGATGCAGGACAAGCAGGAGCTGCGACCATTGCCGGTGCATCCGCACCGCTGCGCGACCTCACACGCCGTT
>NZ_BCQI01000103.1 GCF_001544355.1 Alicyclobacillus acidiphilus NBRC 100859 | reverse complement strand
TGTTTTGGAATGATCGCGGTTTCTTCGAAGCGTAAAAACACCTTCCGCGCACGTCAGAGTCCCCGAAGCACAACGTTCGATACGAAAACCCTCATTTATCCAACTATGGAATGCGGAAGATGAGACATATGGCCACCTTCTCTTTTCACAGCCGACGCTGAAGACTATCAATATCATCTGGTTGACCAACGACTTGAACTATGTATAGGAAATTAAAGTACAGTTGGAGGCATGTCTGACTAGTTCGTTTCACATTTCGGATGTTCGCTGAAGATCTCAAAGGGCGTCCTCGAAAATAGATGCGATTTTCATGTATCGTGACAGAAAAAGTTCTTGAGAAGAACCAGATTAAATATATGGAGATTAAGGAAAATAAGCCTAAAATAACATCAAAGAAACTGAGGTCGCTTGGCGTTATAAAGTCGAGAACCAAAATAACGATACCCGTAATTGAACATGTAATTGGTAAGAGCAAAGCCTGCCATGAATATTTTCCTTGCAGTTTGGTTTGGGTCACGATAGTCACACTCTATTCTTAAAATAAGCGATACAAGATAGTCTCAGGGACAGCCAAGTGAACCCGCAATCCGAGAATCACGGGCTCACCGAGCAAGTTCAATTAGTAACTAGGCTTTCGCTTAACTTGCGAATCCATACCCTGTGTACGCACCAGAGACTGCAGAAATTCCGTATGCGATAAGCTCAGCAGGAACAGTTACTTCTGGAGCGAGTGCAAGTGCTAGTAGTGTAGCACCCTCAGCCATGCCGCCTGCGAATACACGATCCCAGTTGACACCTGCTTCTGTTTCCAATTCCTCTGCACTCAACTGCGCCATTCCGACCATACCGATCTCCTCCTTGTTAAATACCTAGAATTTAACCGGCTATATTCAAGTAGTTCGAAAAGTTAGCCGAATAGCCTTGACCAATACATAACATATGTGTAATTCTTATGTCAATCTTGTCTAGAGAATAATTTGAACATACAAAATTCTACACTTCTCGGCAGGTAGATGAGAAACGTGCGGGTGTTCTCATTTGAAAACGAAACTCACTGCCGCGTGGGACTGTAGAAACCGAATCATACCTAGCCATGAGGAAAATATCACGATAGGAACGCTCCTCGCCTTTGAGGATTGGGTAAAATGCCAAGTGGACAACACGCTTTCCGCAGACAAATGGGACATCTAGTTTGCCGATGCTCTACTAGTCACATTACCGGACTCTATCTGGACCATGCCTCGGATCAACTGAACCTTCTAAGTGGCAACGTGAACGAGATGACCGTTAAGCACATTATGAGCGACTTGCCGACCAATTGACGAGTTGTCTAAATTATGACACTTGAGCGAATGAGTGTTATTTAAGTGTGTGGAGTTGTCTGAGGCACTAACAATTTGCTTTGGTCAATATAGGGAGGGCGAAGCTAATTAACACGGGCAAGTTCACATTCGTATACCAGGGCGCTTCACACGACTGCGTGCCTGCGTGCGTTTTAGCACTTGGGGAGTACTACTGTTTGAACCTTAGTCTCAATGAGATACGTATTCTGTTAGTGACCAGTCCGTCTAGCGGAACAACGCTCAAAAATCTCTATAATCTATCTCCATGGTTTTACGTCCAGTTGGGTAGAATCACCGAATTAAGCGAGATATCTACACACACTCCCTTTATTGCGTTCTTAAAACATAACCATGCGGTTACAATTTGGGGCTACACGCAGGATGGTAGCAAGTTAGTTGTTGGCGACCCAGGAGTCGGAATCGTACAAATGAACCTTGACGAATTACTTCGCGTATGGGACGGAATTGTGGCCGTTTTACGACCGAAAGCATTACAGGACGCACCCCAAGAACGTAGGAAGCAGCAACGACCATGGCAACAGTGGCAAGACCGTCTAGGGTTTACTGATCTCCAATCGTTTGGAGTGAACTGGTGGCCGATGGGGTGGACTAGCCTACTTGTGTTATTAACAGGAATCACAAACTCCATATACTCGTTGTATTACGCCAAATATCTTCCGCTATTCGGAAAGTTTATTCTGTTTGTTTTGTCCTATACGGCCATTTCAACTATTCTCAGTTGGATAACTAATCTAATATTGCTACGGACTTCAGTAAAGTATCAGAAAGTGCTCTCGTGGCGTTTAGATGAAGCCATGAAGAATCTGAATCTCACGTTTTATACCATGGGAGATATATCAACACGGTATCAAGATGCGAGTACAGTCGTCAGTGCTGTGATGGCACTGTTTCAAAATATCCCGTATTCGCTCGTCATTTTTTTGACCTCACTCTATTTTCTGGCGAAAATCAATTGGTTGTTGCCTGTATTCACTATTGTGTTCCTTGTTCTTATAGTTTCGATTCTCACACCGTTCGTGCAGAAGGTACGAAATCTTTTATACAGCGTTAGGTTGAAGCAGGCGGAAATGACAAATCGTCTTCAAAGTTGGCTGACTGGGGGCGAGAATACGGTTACGACCGCGTTCCAAGAACTTGTTAATACCCAGTATAAGCAATCGCTTTGGAGCATGCCAATACGTTCAGTGGTTGGTAATAGCATCGTGATTCCCACGCTATTCGTTGTGATATTTGACCACTGGAGTCACGGAGCCGCTGCCACATCAACTACCAAAGGTTATTCCCAACTACTAACGGCCATCATGATCATGAATTATGCGGTTTCTGCAGGCCACAACTTATACGGTGCAATCATATCTTGGCAAACCTCCCGTCCATCACTTCAGCGTTTGAAGGACTTCTTGTCTGTCGACGTCGAGCATGGGGCAGACTCTCCCATTGTAGCATCGGAGGATTCCTCGGAATCGTTCATTGCATCCACCGCTGAAAGAGGAGGACCGAGAGCGTGAGTCTAGTTAAAACCGATAGGCCAAATGTTTTTTCGACTATTCCGAAGCCCGTATACATTGGCGCCATATCAGTCCTTATGTTAGGCGCAATTTCTACATACATGGCTATCCGTCCTGGACAGGCAACGAAACCGATTCCAACCGTTCGGGTCAAGTACGGGAGCATCAACCCTTATGTATCTGCGACTGGCACGATTGGTAATCATGAGAGTGTTTCTATTTCTTCAAGTACCGGCGGTCAAATTGTAAAATGGTTGGTTCGCGAGGGATCAAACGTCAAAGCTGGACAACCTTTAGCCTATTTCTCGGACTATTCACTCAATCAAAAAATCTATGAAGGACTCAGGCAACGTTATTTAGCGGCAGAACAAGCCGTGGCCGACAATCAGGAGGGACAAACTTTGGATGAACAGCAGTCTGCTTCAGATGCTACGATAAGCCAAGACAAGGCAAACGTAACGCAGAGTCTTGAGCAGTGGAAGGCCGCACAGGTAGCATTACAGGATGCAAAACAATCCTATCGTTTAGCACAGAAGGTTGATCCACAGACCCTTGCTGCCAATCAAGAGGATTACGACAAGGCGGAGACGGCAGTTGCTGTAGACAAGGCTCTCCTTAAACAAGCACAAACAAAGCTCAGCTCTGATGAACGTATAGAGGCGACCGATCCAACCATCAAGATGGACGGTGTTGCCGTCTCCGTCGCTCAAGCGCAGCTAGCTGCCGCACAGCAAGAAGCAAATGCCACGCAACAACAATTGTCCACCAATGTCAATGCGTCTGATCAATCGAAACAAGAGGCTGTGCAGGCTGCGAAGCAAGCATTGGACCAAGCGAATTCGCAAGTCTCAGTTGCTCAGTCGGCGTTGTCTGAAGCACAAACGAAGCTATCATCGGATGAATCTCCGCAGACAAACTCAAGCGTGCTACAACAGGACCAAGGGAACCTAGCCGTACTGCAGCAAGAGCTTGCAAATGCCCAACAAAAACTAAACGCCGACCTATCGCCGCAAGAGACGGCTTCGACAATCCAACAGGACAAATCCGCCCTTGCTATGTATCAGCAGGAGCTCACGAACGCAGAAAATCAGTTATCGACAGACCAAGCTGTATACGGGCAATCCTCTGCACAGCTTCAGGCTGATCAGGCTGCAGTCAATCTATATCAAACAGAAGTGAATGATGCGCAAGCACAATTGACAACGGATGAACAGCAGCCCGCATCGAATGCAACAATCGAGCAGGACAAGGAGAATATTCAGCAACTACAACAACAAGTTTCAGCCGCAACGGCGCAGTTGAACACGGATAGGTCACAAACCGCGACTGCAGCACAAATTCAAGAGGACGAAGCTGCGATTAATGTGGCAAATCAGCAATTGCAAGCGGCCCAGGCAGTCGCGAAGGATGATCAGATTGCCTATCAACAAGCCCTTTCAAACAACGCATCCGTTTCGGTTTCCGCCATTCAAACCGCGTTGGCGCAGGCACAAGGCAATGTCTCTATCTATCAATCACAATTAAAACAGGCGGAGGCGAAGCTGAATGGGGACAGAGCATCGGCCCAGTCACAATCGGAATTGCGTCAAGATCAATCTGCCGTATCCGTTGCGCAGGAACAGTTAAAGGCTGCGCAAATTCTCGGCAAAGACGCGAAACAGGTGTCGCTGGACTCGAATCGACCTTCTGCTTCTGCCCTGCTAAACGCCAAGATTAATCTCGATCAGGCCCAAGGTACAGAACAAGTGCAGCAGGCGGCGCTACAAGCGGCGCGACTGAAATTGGCCATAGATCAGTCACCGTTGGATAAGAGAGAACTCCTCTCCGTTAGCGAGGCTACGTTGCAAGCAAAACAGACCGCTGTTCAAGCGAAATTGGATATGCTAAACGCTTTACAAACAGTGCGCAATAGTGAACTGACGGCACCGGCCAATGGAGAAGTCGTCTCAGTGGATGTTCCTACCGGTACCGAGTTGGCGCCGAACCAGGAAGCTTGTACGCTTCTTCCAAGTGACGAACGAGCGCAAGTGATTGCCTTGGTCAACGCTGACGACGTAAAGCAGGTTCAGGTCGGACAACACGTGAGTATCACGTCACAAGATTTCAATGGAACTGAGGAGGGAACGGTCAGCTTTGTTTCCCCTCTTCCTGCAAATAGTTCCCAAGGCAGTGATAGCTACCAATATCCCGTTTATATACAGTTTGATCATCCGTCAGCGCAGACGACTAACGGGATGAGTGTCAATTGCGACATATACACGAAACGAATCCAACACGTTGCAATTGTCCCTGCGAACGCAGTTATGACGAACAATGACAAACTTGGTGTGTACGTAAAAAGCAAATCGGGTGCTTTCAAATTCACACCCGTCAAGGTGGTTTCGAGCGATGAATCAAACGTACAAATCCGGGGCGTTAAAGTTGGAACGGTCGTGGCCACGAAACGGCCACAGGGATAAATGAGGCAGATTCTGCGGATTGAAAACTTGTCGAAGGTGTATTCGTCTGCCACCAGATACCAAATGGCTCTATGTGACGTAAGCTTGTGCGTTTCAGAAGGCGAGTTTGTTGCCATTGTCGGCCCGTCGGGTGGAGGAAAGTCGACTCTCCTAAGTATCCTTGGATGTTTGGACACGCCAGACCAGGGCCGGTACTTCGTGTTTGACGAAGAAGTCAATTGGAAATCATCGAAGCAGTTAAGTCGCCTGCGCGGAGGCGTACTTGCGACGATATTCCAGGGATTTGAACTTGTTCCACATTGGACGGTGTCGGAGAACGTGGAGTTGGGACTTCGTATGCGGTCGATTCCAAAGAGAAAGCGTATGGAAATCGTTATTGCGATGCTACGTAAGGTAGGCATGCTCCATAATATACACAAGTATCCGAATGAATTGTCTGGTGGCGAGCAACAACGCGTTGCGATTGCAAGAGCACTATGTACCGCTCCGAAAGTGTTACTTGCCGATGAACCTACTGGAAACTTGGATCCTGAGAATGCAAAAGAAGTCCTCGGGATTTTCCGCAGCCTGCATGAGCAAGGCACGACAATCGTCATGGTTACACATGATATGGAGATTGCGGGACAGGCCCAACGAGTACTGAGGATACAAGGTGGACGACTAGACAACAGTATCGTAACTGGTGGGAGTCACGATCATGCGTGAAACGTTCGTTGAAGTATTTAGAAACGTAACACGGCGTCCTTTTCAAAGCGTGTTGGCAGTTATCGGGATCTTCTTTGGCATGGGCGGAATATTGGTCCTGTCATCTATGGGGGCAGGGGTCCGACAGTCAATCGATATGCAGGTGGCTGCGATTGGCCCTGGCATGATGAGTGTTCAAGCCGCGCCGACCACCCAAAACAATCCGACGCCAGTCGTCATCAATGAAACCGACGCGCAGGCGGTTGCCAAGGCACTTGGGGGTCAAGCGATCGTTTCACCGTTGGGCGAATCCATTGCTTCGATCGAGGGACCGAAGGGAAGTGTTTCTGGCTACGCGATCGGCACCGATACGAACTTCCCGCAAATCGAGTCGATCACGACCCCAAAGGGCCACTTCTTTACGCCGGTCGACAATGCGGAGAACCGAACCGTTTGCGTCATTAATCCCTACTTGGCACATCAGATCTTTGGCAGTGATAATCCAATTGGCAAACAGATTATGGTGAACAATACATCGTTGACAGTCGTTGGTACATTTGATTTCTCGAATAGCGTCTCCGTGAGTGGGAGTACGGGAGAGGTGCTGTTACCCATTAGCACATACCTCAGTGATATGACTTCGACGGATGCCATTGCGGGAATTTTGCTAAAAGCCAATCAAGTATCTGAGGTTCCCGTCATTAAGAATGACGTTTTGACACAGTTGATCCGTGATCACCAGTGGACAACACCAGTGTCTGATTACCAGGTGGCTACACAGAGTGGGATTGTATCGTCGTCAAATTCACTAAAACACCTATTTAACATGTTTGTGCGAGGTGCCATTTTTGTCGCTTTTATTGTCGGGGGAATCGGTATCATGAACGTCATGCTCATGGCCGTGTCGGATCGCCGCAAGGAAATTGGTATCTACCTGTCTTTTGGGGCAACTCGTATTTCTATTATCGGACAGTTCCTGCTAGAGTCGTCTGTATTAACTCTCATGGGCACATTGCTTGGTATCGTTTCAGGAACGTTGCTTGGTATGCTCCTCCTGACCGAAAACATTCCCATGAATTTCACTGTGTGGACTTATCTCGAGGATATCGGAATTGGTACGTGCCTCGGAATCGTGTTTGGTCTCTATCCGAGCATACGTGCTTCGCGAATGACGCCAATGCAAGCGATAAGGGAATGATGTATTAACTCGGATTTCGACGGTTTTGTCCTCTTTGAATTGATTTAAGCAATATACATATCAAGTCTCGAAAGTCGGGTAGTCAAAGTGGGGGTAACATGATAGAATCCATATAGAACATATGTTTGGTTCGGAGTGAGTTACATGACCTTGGACGAGTTCATGAACAAGTTTTCGGATGAATCCTCCTGGGAGGAGCGCATCATCGAACTACGCTGGCCGTCGGGATTCTGTTGCCCGAAGTGCGGAAGCAGGAACGCGATGCGAATACATGCGAAACATCGGAGAGACGCAGAAAACCGAGTACCTCTGTTCGAGTGCAGAGATTGCCGTCGACAAACATCAATTACATCAGGAACCATATTTCACAAGATCCAGACGCCCCTTACGAAATGGTTCCTCGCCATATACTTGGTGGCTAACGATAAAGGCGGAATTGCTGCGACAACTCTTGAACGCATGTTGGGTGTGTCGTATCCGACCGCGTGGCTGATGCTGCGCAAGATTCGGATAGCGATGGCGGACCGCAACGCCCAATATAGGCTGAGCGGC
>NZ_BCQI01000102.1 GCF_001544355.1 Alicyclobacillus acidiphilus NBRC 100859 | reverse complement strand
GGCGGGTCCTTTTTCGCATGCAGACAGCCGGGGGGCGCATGACGGCAACGGAGGCGATCGGGGGCGATCGGGGGTGCAGCGAAATAAGCGTCCGCAGGCGGCTTAAGTGTGTCGAATCGTGTGATGGGCGAGGAATAAGCGGTCCAGCGCCGCTTAAGTGGCCCGAATCGCGCCATTCTGTGGGAAAGAAGGCAAATAAGCGGCTGAGGGCTGCCTATTTTGCCTCTTGCCCGGCCCTGTCACCGAAATAAGCGGCTGAGGGCCGCCTATTTCGCTCCTTCACCGCCCTCGCACCGTCGCGATCGCGTGATCTCGCGCCATCTCGCGCCACCGTCCCCTTCGCCTTCGCCCGCCTTCGCCCTCGCGCCCTCGCGCCACCGTCCCCCTCCTGCGCATCCTGTTCCTCCCCCCATCCGTCATGTTCCACTGAGGTTTCCACGCGAAAATATTTCACCCTACTAAATAACATACAAATTATGTTATAGTCGAAGCATCACGCCGGTTAGGGTTGAATCTATGAGACTTACTGGACGTATTGGGGCTATGGTGCTGGTCGTGGCGATCGTTCTGGCTTGGCACGCGTCTTATTTTTTGGTAAACAAACAGGCATCGTCTGTGTTTCTGTTTCAGGAGGGAATGTGGAAGTACGATGTGCTTGACATCCCTCTGTTGTTGCCTGTGTGTTGGTGGATTGGCAGAAAGTATGACGAGGCGCGGTTTTTCTCCGAACGTGATCCGTTAACATCCGTATATAATCGTCGCTTTATTTTTGACGTGTTTCCCAGTGTTCTCGAGGCTGCAAATGCAAGGAATGAAGAAGTGCGAGTCTTTCTTCTCGATGTGGATGATTTTAAAGAGATCAACGATCACCACGGACACGAGGTCGGTGACGCGGTCATTCGCGAAGTGGCGTTCGCGCTCGTGCGACATACGCGGAAGACAGATTTGGTCTCGCGGTGGGGCGGGGACGAGTTCTTGGTGATTGCGTCGCGCAATCGCAGAGAAGTTCGGCAAACCGGGTGGCTCGATGTCGACTTGGTGCTTGCGGAGGCGACCCGCGAAGTTGGACTGTCGTTGTCGATCTCGGTCGGTGTCGCCACGTATCCGATGAACGGGGTGTTCCCGGATGCTCTGATTAAGGCGGCGGACGTCAACATGTACGAGCGGAAAGCCATCAAGAAGGCGCTGTCCAAGTGATAGTGCCTTCTGTCGATCTCGGCGCCGAACTGGGCGTCTTGGGATTGGATGGCCTCATCGATTGCTGCAGATGGGACTTGCTGCGAAAATCCATTGCCAACCGACAATCATCCGTTACAATGAGAAAGGCACCACCGTCATTTCAATTAGCTTCGGAAGGGACGTCAATTACATATGCACATGCTGCAAGTGATTATCTATGGTATCGTGCAGGGAATCACCGAATTATTCCCAATCTCGAGCGTCGGCCACGCCGTGATCCTGCCGTACCTGTTCAATTGGACAGACGTGTCGACTTCAAACGTATTTTTGCCGTTCGTCGTCATGCTTCACTTAGGGACGGGCCTTGCACTGCTCATCTATTTCCTGCCCGAGTGGATAAGGCTCATTGCATCGTTGTTCATTCGCGATCGACGCGCCGAACGACGCACGTTTCTCCTGCTTGTGGTGGCGACGATTCCAGCCGCGATTATAGGCAAATTGTTCGAGACGAAGCTGCAGGACCTTTTCCCGCACGCCTTGTCTGCCGCCATCTTCCTGATCATCAACGGATTTGTTCTCTTCTGGGCCGATTCGATGCGTCATCGCAGACGAACATTCCGACACATTCACGATATGTCGTACGGGCGCAGCTTTATCATTGGCGTCATTCAGGCGTTCGCGCTGATTCCGGGCTTTTCTCGGAGCGGCATCACCATGACCGCTGGCTTGGCAAGCGATCTCACATACGACGAATCAGCACGGTTTAGCTTCCTGCTCGCTACGCCGGTGATTTTGGGAGCAGGTGTGCTCGAAGTGCCGAAGATAGTGCACCAGCACAATCACCAAATGTTGCACTATGGATTGATCGGCGGCGTGGTTGCGGGAATCGTGGCGCTCCTGAGTACCATGTTTTTGATGCGTTACTTCAAGACGTCCGAAGTGCGCGCACTGCGTCCATTCGGATGGTATTGCATCGTCGTTGGCGTGTTCGTCGCGATTATGGCGATTGCGAATCTGCATTTCTAAGAACTCGCGGCCAACTTGCCGCCAATGGCCCCGGGTGGTCTCTTTGGAGAGGCTGCCGCCGGGGCTGTTTTTGCTTTCTTTTCGATCAAGGTTGAGACATCTTCAGGGTATGATATTATTCGAGTGGCGAAAAAACTCAGAGAGAGGTGGAGAGATGGCTTCGCTGGCGTCAAATCAATCCAAACGAATGAACGCTGGGGCTGTTTGGGCCATCAGCGGATCGCACCTGTTGAACGATACGGTGACGACCGGACTGGTGCCAGCCTTGACGCAGATATTCAAACCGTTGTATCACTTGACCTACACGGAAACGAGTTTGATTGTCCTTATCTCTTATTTGGCATCCTCCGTGTCACAACCGTTGTTTGGCGCCTGGGCGGACAAATATCCGCGCGCGTGGATGTTGCCGCTGGGGCTTTTTCTATCGACGATTGGCCTAGCATTAGTGGGCTTTGTGCCAAGCTTCCCCGTGTTGTTGGTGCTCATTGCCATCAGCGGTCTCGGATCAGGCGCATTTCACCCGGAGGCGTCGCGTGGCGCGCACTTGGCCGCCGGCAACGCGAAAGGGCTGTCGCAGGCCATTTTCCAAGTTGGCGGGAACGCTGGACAGGCGCTCGGTCCGTTGATTGTGTCACTCTTTTTGCTTGGAACGGGTTCGCCGGGACTGCTCTGGCTGTTTATCGCGGTGGCTGTGGGTTTGATGCTGACACTGAGCGTCTATCCATGGTATCGCGACAGTCTTGTCGAAAACGGAAGGCGCATGAGGGAAGCGGTGGGCGACAACCAAATTGGCGCCGTCGTGATACTTTCCATCGTTGTTATTTTGAGATCCTGGTGCCAAATCGGAACGGCTCAATTTCTTCCGTTTTTCTACGCCCACAAATACGGCATGAGTTATCAGGTGTCGGACGCGCTTACCTTCGTCTTTCTCGCGGCAGGCGCAGTAGGCACGTTCATCGGCGGTGTGCTCGCCGATAAGCTGTCCAAGCAACGAATTTTGCTGTATTCCATGATGATTTCGATCCCGTTCGCGATTGGCCTGCCGTACGTCCACGGCGTATCGTCTCTCTTCGTATTGGTCCCATTTGGATTTTTCATTTTGTCGTCATTCGCGGTCACCGTTGTGTACATGCAATATTTGCTCCCGCGGAACATCTCATTGGCTTCCGGACTGACCATTGGTTTCGGAGTCGGCGCGGCTGGCATCGGATCGACATTTTTCGGCGCGTTGGCAGACACCATCGGTTTGTCGACCATCTTCGAGATCTTGATGTTTCTTCCTATTGCCGGCACGATTCTGTGTTTCTTTTTGCCAAATGACAAAAAGCCCACGGCGGCGTGATATTCGCGGTGCGGGCGTCGGATGGCGGTGCAGAGGAGCGGACCATAATCCAGCGCGAGAACCGTCCCAAGCGCCAATCGATAGACGCTTGGGCGGCGGCCTGCATGGTATCGGAGAACCGATTTCGGGGGGTGAGGGCTTCGCGATTGCCAGATCAAGACCTGTTGTTGAGACTTGAGGACGTCTCCAAGTCGTATTCGGGTACACGAATCCTCGATTCGGTCCATCTTTCGCTTTACGCGGGAGAATCCGTGGCTGTGATTGGACCGAATGGTTCTGGAAAGAGCACATTACTGCGCGTGATTTGCGGTCTCACCACAATCGATTCCGGGAAGCGGGCATTGTCCATAGACCTGAGGGATGTGGGATACGTACCGGATCGATTTCCTATTTTACGATTCACGCCTAGAGAATATCTGATGGCGATGGGCAGACTTCAAGGGCTGACGAAATCGATGCTCGACCTGCGGATCTATGAACTTTTACATTTATTTTCTTTGGAAGCTGCGTCTGATGAACGGATGACTGGATTTTCCAAAGGCATGCTGCAGAAGGTCAATCTGATGCAGGGCGTTCTCAAAGAGCCTGCCTTACTGGCGCTGGACGAGCCTTTGTCCGGGCTCGACCAGGACTCTCAGCAAGAGCTTGTTGCTCAGCTTGTGGCACTCAAGGGGCGGGGAACCACTCTGGTTATCGTGTCGCATGCATTGTCTCTGGCAGCGGCGGTCGCAGATCGTGTCGTTCGAGTCGACGCAGGAAGGGTGTCTGAGGATGTCGGATTGAAACCGCCGAAGAGGACAAGCGTTGTTCAGGTGCAGTTCAGAGACAATCGAGACAAACACGAACTCGAACGCCATCCAGGGGTCATGCACATCGACGTGGCCGGCGACCTTTGCACGTTGTATGTCGACGCCTCCATCACGAACGATGTTTTACGCGTCTTGTTACAAATGGATGCAGATATTCGTTCGTTGAATCAATTGGAATAATCCAGGAGGTTACTCAGCTGAAATGGGGAAAGGTTCTATGCTCGCGTTCAGTCGGTACATGGTTCGCTACTATGTGCGTTCACACCAATATGCGGCGCCACTACTCGTCTTTTTGGTCTCACTCTTCATCGTGTACAGCGGCGGCGTCAGCGACGTACTGGCAACCTATTCGATGGGGGCTGTATTGACATTCCTTATTTCAACTTGGTTGGCGTACGGGTATACGCGGGTGGAGCATTCAACGCAGAAGCAAATTACCATCCTAAAAATGGGTGGCATAAGTCGTTACGTGCGTGCGAAACTTTGCTTTATTTGCGTGACGGTGGCTCTCATTGCGCTGTGTTCCGTGCTGTATCCCGTACTGATTCTTGCGCTCACCGCGCATATGACGTGGGGCTTCGCGTTCACTGCGTTGATCGAAGCCGTTTCGTTTGCCCTTGTCGGGGTCGGCATAGGGATGTTTTTCGACGATACATGGTTCCCGAGGAAGACCAGTGCGCTGCTTATATTGGCGTTCGTTTCCCTGCTCTCCGTCATTGGCGAACAGATTGGGGCGAAGCTCCCGCACGACGTACAGTGGATTGTTTGGGTTGTCACGCCGATATCACACACGGTCTATTCCGCAGGACGATGGACATCCCTTTCCCGAGTGGATCGCGTTCTGATGTTGACGTGGACTTTCGTTTATTCCATCATCCTGTTCATGATATACTCCGCCATCAATGGGAAGGGCGCACGGTCGGCGCGAAGGAGTGATTGTGGTGAAAGATGAGAGTTCATATGGAGCATTTTCGATCCCGGACTTTCAGTTCTCATTCCAATTGTACGCCGCACACGCCAATCGTGTTTCGTCACGGTGGTCCTATCCGATGCATGACCATCCGTTCTTTGAGATCAATCTCGTCATCGAGGGATCACAAACCTTTCAAGTAGATGGACGCGAGTTTGCCGTACACGAGGGAGATGTTCTCTTCCTAAGTCCGGGAATCCCACACTGCAGTCGAGTGAGCTCGTCCTCGAGCATGACATACTTTTGTGTGCACTTCGACGTCAACCAACGGTATTTCTTTCATGAGTTGAATCTTGTTCACCCGACAAAATGGGAGGCTAATTCCGAGGTTGCAATGCAGCTTCGGCCCGTACTCGATGAGATGATGGATCACGCCAGGAATGATGGGGAGTCTTCGGCGGGATACCATTTGCGAGTTCAAGCGTCCGTTTTCCGCCTTGCAGTTGTCCTGGCAACCATCCTTGCCCAACGGGCAGACGAAAGGTCGCATGAAGAGTACGAGGACCACGGCGGCTGGACAGAGCCCAAGGATGTTATTCAGATGCGAAAAATGGGGTACCTCGAGAAGCATGTTCAGGACTTGTTCTACGAACCTGCAGATTTTTACGACGAAACGCTATTTCCGAATTTCCATTGGATTTTTGTGCTCTCCGTCTATGGTGGAGACTCGCACGCGCAACGATACGCAATTAAACGCATTTTCACCGAAATTCTGATCGAGTATGGCACGCCGGTTGTCGTGTTCGATGAACGTGTGATTACCTGTGTCGCGTTCATTCGCCATTTTACGTTGCCGGACGTCGATGCACTGAGAGGGAGAATTCAGGAACAGATACTAAGCATTACGCCTGGCGATGTCGAAATCAAGCTTGGTGGTGTGTCTCCTTATCTTGCGGACGTTGGACATCTATTTAGGCAGAGCTTGCAAGATGAGAATAGTTTTGTTCTCGATATCCCGATGTCTCATACTGGCGCTGTCCATCCGCTGGTCAGGAGTGCCGTTCAGTATCTTCGTTCGGATTACTGGAATCCCGATTTGTCTTTAGGCCTTTTGGCGGAGCGGCTCTATGTGCATCCGAACTACCTAAGCAATTTATTCAAAGTTGAAACAGGTCTCACGTTCAGCCAAACGCTCACGAACGTTCGGATTGAGCGGGCTCAGAGCCTTCTCAAAGAGTCCTCGTTGAAGATCTATCAAATTTCCGAGAAAGTCGGATATTCGGACGCATCTTACTTTGCCCGGATATTCAAAAATGTCGTCGGTGTCACTCCGGTGGAGTTTCGCGACGGTTTCTTAAAATAGTCCTGCAAAATTGAAGATCCTCGCGTATACGTTCGGCTCATTCGGCACCTATACTGGGTGCTGAAAGGGTTTTCAACGACATCGGCATCTGCCGAGTCAATTTGAGCGATGCAGGGGGGATCGTCGTGAAAAAGCAAGCCATCCTACGAACATCCGGAGTATTATGCGCCGCGGCTGGCATGTTGGCCCTGTCAGGCTGTGGCACCACTGCGTCCAACAATGCGACGAGTAATCATACGAGTGCGAACTCTTCCGCTATCTCGAGCGTGTCCGCATCCAAGAGGGGTTCAGGAAGTACGCTTGATATTGTAAACAGTCCAGTGACTGACGATTTTAATCCATTTTCCAGCTCGGCGCCAACAGGCACGTTCGGATTTTTATATCAGCCGCTTTTGGTCTTGGATAGTTTGAGCGGGAAAACGTACCCGATGCTTGGAACCAGTGCGGTGTGGAGCAATGGGAATCAAACAATGACGGTGGAACTCCGTAAGGGAACGAAGTGGAGTGATGGCAAAGCGTTCACTTCTGCGGACGTTGTATTTACGTTTGATTTGTTGAAGAAATATCCTGATGCCGACTTGAACGGAGTATGGTCCAAGCTAAGCAGCGTCACCGCCAAGGGCAATGACGCCGTGGTGTTTCAGTTTAAGCAACCGGACGTCCCGTTTGCCTACTATGTAGAACAAACTCCAATCGTTCCAAAGCATATATGGAATTCCCTTGGAGACCCGACTAAAGTCAAGGTGACGAATCCAATTTCGACCGGGCCGTTTACGCTTGCGTCATTTTCGCAACAAAATTATACCTTTAAGGCGAATCCGAATTACTGGGGTGGTGAGGTTCAGGTTCCTGAAATTCGAATTGACGAAGTGGAAGGAAACGATAACGCAGAACTTCAGTTGGCCAGTGGAACGATAGATTGGGCAGGGTATTTTATTCCCAACGTGGATAAAGTATATGCAAGTCGGAGCCCAAACAACAAATATTGGTTCCCCTCAACGGCGCCAATTGTTCTATATCCCAATCTGAGCAACCCGCTTCTCAGCCAACTACCTGTGCGTGAGGCCATAAGCTTAGCGATTGATCGCCAAGAACTGAGCACGAAAGCGGAAGACGGTTACGTGACGTCAGCGAGTCCAACTGGCCTGGTGTTGCCAAGCCAAAATAGCTGGTTAGACCCAAATCTTCCGAAACAAGATGTGTCGTTTAGTTATAATCCGAAACGCTCTATCCAAATATTGGAATCTAATGGATATC
>NZ_BCQI01000101.1 GCF_001544355.1 Alicyclobacillus acidiphilus NBRC 100859 | reverse complement strand
CGATGAGCGGCCATTCGCCTTGCAGGCCCATGGCGCCGATCACGGCTTGCATGCCAACCAACTGCAACGCGATGTACGGCATGACCGCAACAATGCCTGTCACAGCAACGGCCAAGGCCAGCCACCTATCGCCAAAGCGGCCCGCCACGTAATCGGCGGCGGTGACGTAGCCGTGTTTCTTACAAACGGACCACAGTCTTGGAAGAATGACAAAGAAGATAGGATAAACCACAATTGTGTACGGAACCGCGTAAAAAGCCAGTGCGCCCGCTCCGTACATCAACGCCGGCACCGCAATAAACGTATAGGCGGTATAGAAATCCCCGCCTACCAAAAACCAGGTAACAAGTGTTCCAAACCGCCGTCCCGCCAGTCCCCACTCCTCGATGGAATCGAGGCTGCGCCTGCGCCAACGGGCGGCAAGAAACCCCACGACGGTGACCAAGACAAAGAACACGATAAAGACGGATAGCGCAGTCCACTGCATGACAGCTGCTCCCCCTTCCCCCTATAGGCGGCTATTCATCCTTCGTGATGTTATACACAATCATGGTAATCACCGAGCTGAGAATGACCCACAACATTTGATACCAATAGAAAAAGGGAATCCCCCAGAGCTCCGGGGTCTGTGACGAATAGATTGGAGGAATCAGCGTTCCAACGAGTGGCAGCAGCAAAAGCAGATACCACCAGCGACTTCTCCTCTTTTCACCGACCTGATTCACGTCGACACCCCCCTTCCTGCAAGCAAGCGGACAATGCAAACGGGAAGCGCTTTCATACATTCGCTTCCGGTTTCGATTATATTGCAAACGTGGATTTCGTCAAACGAGGTCCGTCCACCCGCCGCGGCTCATCATGGACTGACTATGCCGCCGTAAGTGTCCCATCTACTGTCTGGAATAGAGCCCACTCATGCCGGGCGTACCAAGAAACAGGCTGATACCGGAAGGTACCAGCCTGTTTTCGCTATGGGCTCATCTCGCCGAGAAACAATTGAGATCGATCTCGAGGTTTCAACGTTCAGGTGAACGGCCGTGAAACGGAGGCAGCGTCTGAAACGCGACAAAGCACAACGAAACGAACAGTCCCGTGACAATGGAAACGTGCAACATAAACGCTCCAATGCTGGTATGGCTGAGCACGAGATAGACGCCGCTGAATGCCTGGGCGATGACAAACGCCATGGCGAACCAGGCACCCCGGTACAAATCCGGGCGTTCCCGGCGCATTTTTGAGGTCCATATCACAAGTGTAATCATCCATAGCACAAGTAGACCCGCGATAGAACGATGCGTCCAGTCCAGCAAAAGCGCGTGGTGCGGCAGTCCGGGACGTTCCGTCGGAATGGGAAAGCCACGGAAGAAGACGCCCGCACTCGAACTCGACACGTACGCACCCACGTACATCGCCAGGTAAATAACCAGTATACCGAGCCACCCGAACACTCGAAAGGCGCGAGGAGGCATCTCCCCGCGGAGCGGGATGACTCGTCCCGAGTGCAGGAATTCGCAATAGACGCGCTCTGCTCTGCGAACGTACACGGTAAGAAGAAACACACTGACAAACGCGAGCAGTGACACGCCAAAGTGCGTCGCAATCACTGCGGGAGGCTCATCGTGCTGCACAGCCAGACCGCCGAGCACAGCCTCAACGATGACGAAAAAAATGCTGAGACTGACGAACAGCGGAACTTCCCGCCATCGACGATATCGCATGAGCGATGTGACAGCCGCGATCAGCAGAAGTATCGTCAATATGGGCACACCCACACGATGTGAAAACTCGATGAATGTCTGAATGGAATTGATCACCGGAACGATCCGGCCGTTGCACTGAAACCATTCATGGCCGCAGCCAAAGGCCGAACCCGTGTAGGCGTCCAAAAATCCAATCGAGTTTACGATGAAATTTTGAATCGTGGCCAATACACATACGACGAATACAAACGCACCAAAACCGCGGCTATTCCGCATCGTATCACCTTCCCGCCGGAAGCTTTGAAGCTTCAGGCCACAAGCGACTTAAACGTCATGATCCAAATCGATCCGCCGACGATCGTCAAAGCAATGAAGAGCGCGAAGTATATCGTCGGGACCTGCCATGCCTTTTCATCGCTTTCCGTGAAGTGCATAAACATGTAGAGCTGAACGAGCAATTGTCCTACACCAAGCACGACGATGATTGTGATGATCACCGCCGGTGGTTGATTCGTGGCCAGAGCCAGCCAGAACGCGATGGCCGTCAAAACCAACGACAAGAACAAACCAACCACGTGCTTCCAGGGAAACCCTTTTTCTTGGTGAAACTTGTGATTGGATTCCACGTTAGATCACCTTCCCCGTCAAGTATACGACCGTGAAGATAAAAATCCACACAGCGTCGAGGAAGTGCCAATAGATGCTGACGATAAACGCCTTTCTCGCTGTGATCGGCGTAATTCCATACTTCGCGAGCTGGATTATAATGCTGATCATCCAGAACGTACCCAGTGTGACGTGGCAGCCGTGCGTTCCAACCAGTGTAAAGAACGCCGAGAGGAAGCCGCTTCGCTGCATGGTCGCACCAATCGATACGTTGTGAACGAACTCCTGAATTTCAAAACCGAGAAACACGTAACCCAACAACACCGTGATAATCATCCAGGCAATCATGGCGTTGCGATTGCCGCGTCTCATTTCGTAGGTCGCAAGACCACATGTAAACGAGGAAAACAGAAGCGCGATCGTCTCAATGGTGAATCCAGTGACATCGAACAACTGCTTCGAAGTTGGCCCGCCTGCCACACTTCCGTGCATGACGACATATGTCGCAAACAGACATGAGAACAGTACCAAGTCGGAACCAAGGAAGATCCAGAAGCCCGCGATACGCAGACTATTTTCTTCCGAATGGTATTCGGCCGGAACCGACGGATCCACAGGGTGGTGTCCCCCGTGAACCGCCGAATGCGTATTCGCCATCGTTACAACCTCCCTGCGGCCGCTTCAGTCTCTTCGATCTCGTCGACCGGAATGTAATGGTGGTCATTGTATTCGAACGAACGCAACGCCATCGTCACCACGACGCCAATCAAGCCGATGATTGCGGGTATCCACCATTGGAATACGAAACCCGCGCCGGCGATGAAGAAGAACGCGCACATGATGATAGGACGACCCGAATTGTTCGGCATGTGAATCGGCTTAAATGGAATGCCTTTCGGCCCATTGATGGATTCGCCAGCCTGCTTCATCAGCCACCATGCATCGCGCCCCTTGACTTGCGGAATGATGGCAAAGTTGTAATGCGGTGCCGGAGATGTCGTCGCCCACTCGAGCGTACGGCCATTCCATGGATCCCCCGTGACATCGCGTTCACCGTAACGAGCGCTCCACAAAATGTTGAGCACGAAGACGAGGAAGCCGATACCCATGAGGACAGCTCCAAACGTCTCAATCAGGTTGATGACGCCCCAGCCATAACCTGCCGGGTAGGTGTACACGCGGCGCTGCATGCCCATGAAGCCCAGGAAGTACATCGGGAAGAAACAGATGTTAAACCCAATCATGAACAGCCAGAAATGCCAACGCCCCAAACGTTCGTTGAGCAGGACGCCAAACATCTTCGGCCACCAGTAGTACAACCCTGCGAATACACCGAAGACCGTACCGCCAATCAACACGTAGTGGAAGTGTGCAATCAGGAAGTACGAGTTGTGATACTGATAGTCGGCAGGCGGAACGGCGAGCATGACACCCGTCAATCCACCAATCAGGAAGTTCGGAATGAAGCCGACCGCCCACAACATCGCACTCTTGTATTCGATCCGGCCTTTGTGCATCGTGAACAACCAGTTGAAAATCTTCACGCCTGTCGGGATGGCGATAGCCATCGTCGAGACGCCGAAGAACGAGTTGACGCCAGGGCCCGCACCCATTGTGAAGAAGTGGTGAACCCAGACGATGAAGCTCAAAATCGCGATCGCGATCATCGAAACGACCATCGCTGAATAACCGAACAGCTTCTTGCTGGAGAACGTGCTGACGACTTCGGAGAAAATACCGAATGCCGGCAGAATCACGATGTACACCTCTGGATGTCCCCAGATCCAGAAGAGGTTGACGTATTGCATTGGCATACCGCCCGCGCTGATGGTGAAGAAGTGCGAGCCAAAATCCCGGTCAATCAGCAAGAGCGCCAAGCACACTGCGAGGACAGGGAATGCGAACACGATGATGATGGACGTAATCAAAACCGACCAGGTGAACATCGGCAAACGCATCAGCGTCATGCCCGGCGCACGCATACGAAGGATGGTGAGCAGGAAGTTGACACCCGTTGCGATGGTACCGATACCTGTGATCTGCAAGGATACCAGGAAGTAGTTTTCACCAGGACCTGGATCAAACGCGTTTTCGACGTACGGCGGATAACTGGTCCAGCCGCCGTCCGGCGATCCGCCGACGACAAACGACAGGTTGAACAGCATCGCTGCGACGAAAAACAGCCAGAACGAAATCGCGTTCAAATATGGGAACGCGACGTCACGGCAACCGATCTGCAATGGCACCGCGATGTTGAAAAATCCAATCAAAGCAGGCATCGCCATGAACAAAATCATGATGGTGCCGTGTGTCGTGAAGATTTGATCGTAGTGATCCGCATTAAGGAAATGCAGATTCGGCCACGACAGCTGCGTTCTCATCAAGAGACCGTCCGTACCGCCACGGAACAGCATCAAGACAGCAGCGATTAAGTACATAATGCCGATCTTTTTGTGATCGACAGTTGTCAGCCAGTTATCCCACAACCACTTCCACAGTTTGAAGTAGGTGAGGGCGACAACGATACCAACCGATGCAATTCCGATCAAGAAATCGGAAAGCCAAATCAGCGGCCCTTCGTCGAGCATGAAGAAATGGACGGCCCAATTCACAATACCGCTCACGCTCGTATCCTCCCTTTCGTGCGTTATCCGAATCCAACGACGATCCCGTCAATCACTGCGGATCGATCGAAGAGAATGTCAATGTGTGGCTAAGCGTACCAGGCTTCACGATTTGCTCCTGGTCCTGTTGAGTCAACTTTGGAGCGCTTTGCTGCGTCTGTTTCACCCACTTCGCAAAATCCGAAGCGGTCTGCGAGTTGACCGTAAACGTCATCTGAGAGAAACCACGTCCAGAATACTGACCGCTCCTGCCTTCATAGCTTCCAGGATGGTCGGCTTCCAACCACAGCTTCAGATCCTTTCCGGGCATCGCAAACTCCATGCCACCCAACGCCGGCACCCAGAACGTATTCATCGGTCCCGCGGACGTGAGTTCGAAGTCTACTGGCACACCGGCAGGTATGTTGACGTAATTGACAGTCTCAATGTTTTGGGCAGGATACTTGAATACCCACTTCCATTGTTCGGCAACCACATCGATTGTGAGAGTCTTGGCTGTGCTCGCTCCCGTAGCGGCGTCAACCTTCGGCGGTTTCACCAACTTGTAGGTCACCGCAACCGTTGGAATCGCCAACGCGATAACAACGATAATCGGGATGACTGTCCATAACGTCTCCAATTTCGCGTTTCCTTCGATTTCTGGCGGAACATAGTCTTTGTTGTCAGGACGGGCTCGATATTTCACCGTGACGTAAAAGAAAATCACGAACACGCCCAAAACGACAACGAGCATCAATACGAAAGACCACAGAATGAGGTAGTACTCGCTTCTTGCAACCGGTCCTTGAGGACTGAGCACTGGCATGTACTTTGGATCATTACACCCTGCCAAAGCGAGCATTGACAGCCCCACGATGAGAAACAGGCTGCGAACTCGACGCCCAGATGGCTTCATCGTCGCTTTTGTCTCCTTTCTATCTCTGAAGTATGGAAATCGTGCCGCTTGGTGCAAAACGCGATCGAACGGTTCAAGACTTAGCATGAAACCAGGGTAAATCAAACCGTCGTCTGCTGGAACGCAAGCAGCTTGGCATAACGAACCATGTACGATGATACCAAACTCGCGACATCTTTCGCGCAAGTTTTCAACATCGACATATGACGATTTTAAGAAAGGTTTGTGCAGCGAAAGAACTGAAGAGAGACTCCAAGAAAAGACTTCTCCCAGTATGCGTTGATCCAATCCAAATTAAACCATGGTAGACTCAACATATCCACCTATAGAATCGTAAGTTGGAGGTTTTCGCCATCGTGATGCAGTCGTCCTGTTATTCCGACATCGCAGCCAACCTCAGCGTCCAATTCGAGGTGCCAGATATCATTCTGCCAACGTCAAATTGCATTTTCCTGCTCGAGTCGCCGCACATACAGGAATTGAAATACGGGGCACCCGTCTCAGGCTCGTCCGGAGCGACGATGAGCAAGCATATCTTCGGAGCCGAATACGCCAAGATGCCACTTGGCATTCTCGTCAAGAAAAATGCCGAAATCGATGCGCGCCGACCGAGGCTCAGCGCCATTGGCCTCATGAACGTGTCAAACATCCCGCTTCAGGCCGGGGCCTATCCGCCGATCATCCGCAAGGAATACGCCGACTGGTTCGCCCATATGAATGCCGTCCGGACGAACAACCAGAAGCTCGAGTTCACGGATCCCCAACAGGCGGACATTCAAATGACCATGGTGGCAAGGCTGAGATCGAAACTGGAACGCTTTCGCGGAAAATCCATCACGTGGATTCCGTGCGGGCGCTTCGCCCAGAAGTTCTTTTCACTCGCTGGCGTGACAGACCCAAGCTGGACCGTGATTCAAGACGTCCCCCACCCTTCATACAACTCGTGGGATCGGGAGATCTACCGTCCACAAATTCAGCGCGTCACTGAAGCCATCTCGAGAGCGGCGTTGAACATGCAGAATGATGCAGGAAGCGATCGTTCGTGACGGCAGCCACTCGTGACGCCAGCATTTACAACATTCACGACGGCAGCCGTCCTTGGCGCAAGATTTCGGCGACGTAGAGCGCGCGTGGGTATCCTGCCGACTCCAGCCGCTCTGCGGCCTTCTCGACATCGTACGGTACGCGCCTCATGTCGATCCGAGTCTCCGTCTTGTCCGTGTCGATCACGGCGTAGGAAGCTTGCGCAACCCCATCAAACGGCAGCCCGACACTGCCCAAATTCACGATGGTCCGATCGCGATACTTCCGAACATAGGGCAGATGGATATGGCCATAGAGAAACAGACGATGCTCGCGATCTCCGATGATGTCCCGTTCAATCACACTTTCCGGGGCGTTTACCGGAATGACGGAAAACAGGTCTGTCGGCGTCGCGTGGAATGCGAGCCACCGCACGCCATCCTCTTGTTCAGAACTCTCCAACGTCATCGGCAGGGACTCCAGATACTCGACATCAGCCGGATCCAGCCAATGCAGTGCCCATTCCCGCTCGCCGTTCATCACCTCGAGCATGTCCGCCGGCACTTCCCCTTCCTTGACACCGCGCACAATCCAAGCATCGGCGTTCCCCTTCAAGACCCCGTCGGCGATGTCGCGAACCTTGTCCAGGCACGCCTTTGGCGCATATCCCCGAAAACAGATGTCGCCAAGCACGTAAACGCGATCGCATCCAATTTCCTGGATATCCGCCAGTACAGCGTCAAGGGCCAACTCGTTGCCATGGATGTCGGACAGAAAAGCGATCCTCATTGCGCAAACCTCCTCTTCCTGCATGAAAATGGATATGACCCAATCGGCGTGATGGCCCGAATCGGCGTGCCGTATCGGAATTCCAGCCCGTGTCGTCCGTGGCCGCACGGGAGTCGGCGAAGCACCGCCACTCACTGGTTGCCTCGGTATCTATCGTATATAGCCGAGATCGATTTGCAAGTCTTGGCTGTAGAGTGGCGGTGGGCGACGAGGGGAGGGCCGGTCGTCAGCGCTGCACAGGCGGCGAGAGTCGCTGGGCGGGTGGCGGGTGGCGGGTGGCGGGTGGCGGGTGGCGGGTGGCGGGTGGCGGGTGG
>NZ_BCQI01000100.1 GCF_001544355.1 Alicyclobacillus acidiphilus NBRC 100859 | reverse complement strand
TCGTTCCGAGGCAAACTCGAACTGGTCAAAGCCGATCTGCACCCCAGATGGATGTTGATGTACATTCCAGTTTTCATATTTGGCATTTGGGACAGTTACCGAACGTGTGTGGACATGAACAATGTGTACTTGCTCGCGGAACGAGAGGACGCTCCATTCAACTCGTACACGGTCGGTGCTGCCGAAATCAATTATTTGGATAAGCGGAGTCCGGCGATGTCGGTTATCTGGTCCTTGTTCATGCCAGGAATGGGTCAGTTGCACATCCACCGAATTTTAACGGCCTTCTTCGCGCTGGCATGGGCAATTGTCTTTTTATATAAGTCACGCTTGCTGGAAGCGGTACAGTATCTCTTTCTTGGAAACATACAGGAATCCACACATGTGCTCAGCCCAGAATGGTTGCTGTTCATGCCCTCCATGTGGGGATTTTCAGTGTATGACTCCTACATGAACACAGTCGAAAACAACAAACTTTTTGAGTACGAGCAGAAGGTTTTTCTCACACAGAATTACCAGAGCCGCGGTTTTACCATCAAAAAGGGTAGAGTGATGAACGAATGATGCAACTCTTATCCACATTCGAACATTCCTTGAAACTGGAATTGGCCATAAGCGCGCTGGAACTGGAAGGAATCCAGAAACAGCACATCTTTGCCGTACCACTGAACAATCGAAAAGTGGAACGAAGGTTACTCGATAATCTACACAACTCGGACGGCGTTTCCTTATTCAGTACGGGCGCGGCGATGGGTACGGCATTTGCGGTTGTCGGAGCCAGTATGGGGTTTTCGCTAAAATGGGGACCGATTTATTGGGGACTGATAGGCGCGGGGAGCGGGTTTTTGCTCGGATTTTTCGTTGATTTATGTATCAACAAGCTATTCAAGAAGCGTCTTCGCGTCCTGAGAGGCAAAAATCCTCAAGTCATTTTAATCGTCGAGTGCAAGGACGAGCAGGCTGATCGCGTCGAAAACATCCTATGGAGGTATTTGGCGCTTGGGGTCGCTCGCGTTCAAGACGCGTCATTTGGCGATTAGCCTTTGTCTTTGGGGACCTGCGAATTTCACTTGCGAATTTCATCGGAGAGGACAATTCAATTGGCCGCAAATCAACAGCAAGCACTGGATGTCATCGATCATAACGTGAATCAAATCACGAATCTGATGTACGAAAAGTTTACAATATGGGTGCACTATGAGCTGTTTTCGTGGAGATGGTGGATTGGTCTGTGCACCACGATCCTCCCGTGGATCTTTTGGTACTTCGCCACGAAGAAGAACAAAAACAGGGATAGATTCTTGTTTGCAGGGTTCCTGACAATCATTATCGCAGTGGCTTTAGATGTCATTGGTGATCAATACGGCTTATGGCATTATCGATTTAATGTACTCCCCGTGCTCCCAACGTATTTCCCGTGGGATTTCACGCTGATGCCTGTGACCATCATGTTTTTTCTGCAAATCAAACCAGCGGCAGATCCTTTCATCAAATCGATATTATTTGGATTGTTATCATCGTTTGCAGGCGAACCCTTTTTTTATTGGATCGCCACGTACAACCCCGTTCACTGGAGATTCGTTTACTCATTTCCGATCCAGATCGCGATATATCTAACCGTGTACTACTTTTGTAAAACTCGCTCCAAAATCGCTGCCTACGTGTAGACCGCCGCGATCCACGATCCGAAGTGATCTCTCTCGCGGCACGCGACACCATCCTGGCCCTCATCGGCAGTCAAGGCGCCAGCCGTTGCTCTGTTCCGACGCCTTGACTGCCCATCCATCAGCCAACCAACTTTTCAATGTCCTTCGCGATCGCGCTCGGAGTCGTCTGAGGTGCATACCGCTCTACGACTTCCCCGTTTCGATCCACAAGAAACTTTGTGAAATTCCACTTGATGGCCTCGGACCCCAACATGCCGGGGGCAGACCGCTTGAGATACTCGTACAAAGGATGCGCCGCCGGACCGTTGACATCGACCTTTGCAAACACCGGGAAGCTGACGCCGTACGTAGTGCTGCAGAACTCCTGAATCTGCTCGTTGGTTCCCGGCTCTTGGTTGCCAAACTGATTGCAAGGAAATGCGAGCACCGAAAACCCCTTATCCGCAAACTGCTCGTGCAACTCCTGCAACCCTTTGTATTGCGGCGTAAATCCACATTTGCTTGCCGTATTGACGATCAGCAGCACTTGCCCCTCATAACTGCGCAGCGACTGCTCCTCTCCGCTCGCCGTGGTAACCGTAAAGTCATAGACACTCATCCCCATATCCCCTCTCCATTGCTGATTGTGAATGGTAAACATCGTGATTTCGGCGGCGGCGGTATGGGCGAAGGCGTTGCGGGCGTTACAGGCGTCGTCGCCCCCGCCCCTGCCGTGCGCCTGGTGCCTCTGACGCCTCGGCTCGCCCAGCCCGCCTCTGCCAGCCTCTTCCCGGCCGGGCGGATGGAAGTTGCTGGTCATGCGTTTAGGTGTTAGCAATCCAATTGTACACAACTTTTCATGTCATGAGAATCCTAACGGAAAGAGATGGAAGGGAGTTCGGGGGCCGAGGGGCGAGGGGTCGACGGAGCGAAGGTGCCGAGGGGCGAGGGGCCGCCGGAGCGAAGGTGCCGGGCGATTTAAGCGGCCCTGAGCCGCTTATTCACTGCAAATCGCTCGGGGCGGTCTATTTAGGCGGCCCTGGAACGCTTATTTGCACGAAAACAGCCATGGCAGGCGGGTTCGAAGCCGCTTTAGCGGCCTCAGACCGCTTATTCGCCGCATTTCAGATGATTCGACACGTTTAAGCGGCCATCGGCCGCTTATTCGCACGCCCCCGCCCACGTCCCCCGCGCGCGGCGCGGATCAAGGCCCACAGTCCGGCAGGTCCTCCCATCAGCATGAGCCATTCGATGGGCACGTTGTAACGTTCAAACGCGAAGAAGACGCTGAAGATGGCGGTAAAGTAGAGCAGCGTCAACAACACCATCAACAGCTCGAGCCGACGGCCTTTGCCGAACAGGATGGCAACGGCGTGTCCGATCAGCGAGATCCAAATCAGCCAATGCTGCACAAGTTTCATCAACGCTGGGTGAACGCCGAGAATGCGCAATGGATAGTAGGCCTTGTACCAAATGATCTTGGGCTTCAGCCACAGATAGCTCAACCAAAACTCACCTGGATGTTTGTGGTACCACAGACGAATACGGTAGACAGCGGCGTGCCGCTCGGCCAAAAACCACTGAAGCTCGTGCATCTTTTGCGGACGCAATTGGGGATTTTGGGCGAGCAGTTGATGTTCGACGGCGCCTTCGTTCTGCGGCGGCGGGAAACCTTCTCCTTGGAATGTACCGAGGAGGAAGGGATTCCAACTATCATCCGTGAGCGGAATGAACTGATGGAACACGATCTCGTTGCGGATCCACCACGGCAGCATGAAGACGATGAAAATTCCGATGGCCATGGCGCCATGGCGCGCCAAGAGACCTGTCGGATACCGCTTTGTCAAAAGGTATACCAGCCCAACGACGGCCCAGAGCAAGACGTTGGGGCGAAGGTACATCGCGAGCATGAAGAAGACGGAAAGGGCGACGAGATCGGACAATTTCCGCGTTTCCGCAAGTTTGAGCAAATAGTACACCGTCCATGCGAAAGCCGCCATGAACAACGGCTCTGTCAGGAACAGACTGTCGACCAAGATGCTCGGGGGATAGAACGCGAGCGCGAGCGCGACGACAAACGCGACGTAGCGATTGGCGATGCGCTCGATGGCGCGAAAGGCGCCAACGATGCCCAAGCTGCCGATGATGGCGAACGTCAGCTTCCCCACGTACAGCCCAAGTGTACCTTTGCCGAAGACAGCGATGATCCCGGCCAACAGCAACACAATGCCAGGCATCATATGCACAGTCGGTTTGAGGGGCGTGTAAAAGGAATACGTCCCCTTGTCCAAGAGCCAGACCGCGCTTTGGTAATAGCCTTGATCGTCGCTGTGGAGCGTCATCTGCGGGCCGTAGTGAACGATCACGACTAGGCGCGGGACCAACGCGATAACAAACACGACGCACATCCATATGAAGTTCGTTCGGTGTGTTAGTTTGGAAATCAATGTCATTCTCCTATGTATTTGTCCATTCCCAGTGTACACGATTCGACAGGATTTGAGCAGGCCTTCTACAATTGTCTGACTTGTTCTCCAATAACATGGAAGGAATAACCATAAACACGGCGTAATGGTATGATCAAGTGCCGACAGTGGCTGGCGAGGAGATGGTGGATGATGCACGTCTTTGGGTCGTGTCTCGCGTTTGTCTACGGGATGGTGCTCGGTTCATTCGCCAATGTGATCGGATACCGTCTCGCAATCGGCGAGCCCATCTTCCCGCGATCACGCTGCGCCCGTTGCCATCACACCTTGGCGGCTGAGGAATTGATCCCTGTGCTGTCCTGGATCGCCTTACGCGGCCGCTGTTCCCATTGCCGGGCTGGGATTTCCGTGCAATATCCCGTGATCGAGTTGACGACTGGGCTCCTGTGGATGATGACATTCTGGCAGGCCTATCCTATCGGCCAAATGGCGCTCTGGATGACGTTTTGGCTGTATTTGATGACCGCTGTGGGGACCGATCTCACCTCACTCACCGTACCCAACATTCTCACGATCCCTGCGGCCGGCCTCTTCCTGGCCGCCTCAGGCGCGACAGGCGAGCTGCCTTGGTGTACCGCCGTGATCGGTATGTGTATCGGCTATGCGACCATCGTCGGAATTCACCTGTTGTCAGGAGGAAAAATGGGACTCGGCGATGCGAAGCTCTATCTGGCCGTCGGAGCCGTCCTCGGTCCATTGCGGACGATCGAATCGTTCATTCTGGCGGCGATATTCGGCTCGATCACCGGGATCGGACTGCGCTTGGCCGGACGACTGCAGCCGAAGCAACCCGTTCCATTTGTGCCATTCATCGCGGCGGGCGTGATCGTGGCGGCGTTCTACGGTACACATTTGATGGATATGTACGCGCGATTGCTGTATCGGTGAAAGGTGTACTGCGGATAAGGGTGTCCAACCACTCGCCCAAGTCTGGGAGGGTGGCTGGACGTGGTAGGACAAAGAAGTTTGTTACTTCATGATGGTCAGCGTGTTGTGCTTTTGCGAAACGAGTATGTCATATCCTTTCGCCTGGAAAAAGCCATAGCCAAACAAGGAAGCGCCCGTGTAATTCGGATCGACGATGCACGGGATATCCGTGAAATCCTTGCCGCCAATATTCAACGACACTTCGCTGATGTAGGCGTTGTCTTCGCCGCCCACGCCGGCAACTTGGATGGTACCCAGATTCGGCAGGCCCAGCAGCTTCGCGTCGGCCGCTGTGAACAGCGGTTCAAACGCGCCTGTGTCAAGCTGAAGCATGACGTGATCATTGCCGCTCGTCGCATTGAAGAAGATGCCGTTTGCGAACACGCTGATGGGCACCGATGCCACAGCCGTGTCATCGGCCGGAATTTCGACTGTTGACGTGTCCGTTGGCGCACCGAACGTGATTTCGCCCGTCTGCTGAATGGTTTTGCCAGCGGGATCCGTCCAGGTCACGGTCGGGAATACCTGCTCCTGCGTATTGTCGTTGACGCCGTTGAACCACGTTCCGGAATAGTCCGTCGTGACATGCAGCGTTTCCGCTCCGGTCGATTGCGTCAACGAACTGAATCCATTGGTGTGAATGGTAATTGGCTGATTCGGCACTGGATTGTTGCCGTCATAGACAATGACCTGCATTGGAGCAGGGCTGCCAGCAGGCGTATCCTGCGTATCGATCTCGATATGATAGTTATGCTTGACAGGCAGCGGCTTAAAATTGAATCCGCCGCCCTTAAGCGGATATGCCTTCATCTTGGCGGAAAGTTGATTCCAAGGAATGTAGACCTTGCCTTGGTACTGAATGCCTTCGATAAATCCGCCAGTAATGGCGTATTTCCCTTCGCCGAGATATTCGTTGGGCGTCTTCAGCTGGTTCAAACCAGAGGCGTCGACGTAGGTTGTGTCGCCGACGGAGATCGCCGAAATTGGCTTGCCGTTGAGTTCAGCGCGAACAACACCATGGGCTTGTGTATTCTTGGACGAGGAAGTTGCCGCAAATACGCTTTGCGCGAACAGAGGTGAGGCAAACACCATCGTCGATGCGGCTACCGTTGCTAACGTTCGTTGCGAAAGTCTCAATCTCCTAGCCTACCTTCGTCTGTATTGGATAGCTAGGTAATTCTTCTTCAAAAGGTCCGTTTCCTGCCCCGAAACCCATGGGATTTACCGACAAATTTCACACGTATTCACCAATTTTCAACACATCTTCAAGAACGGCGCTTGCGGTCGGAAGCGCGCCCGCGCCAGGACCGACCAGCGTGATCGATCCGACGATGTCGCCGTTCAGACACAGCGCGTTGTTGACTCCGTCGATGGAGTAGAGCGGATCAGTGGGATCGAGCGTCTCCGGGCCGACCTTGCACAGCACTTCGCCCGTGTCGTCGTTCCACACGGCGGAGGCGATATGCTTCACCTTGCGCGCCTGTTGCTTGGCTTGTTCGATATGCGCGGCGTCAATGGCCGTAATGCCCTCAACCGGACTGACCAGGCGCGCGCGAAAGATCCGCCCAGACGATGACAGGCGGGGACGTTTGTCTACGGTGGCCATTGCACTCGTCACCTCGTTCTCCTCCAAACGCGATCCGACCGAAACGTCGCCGCCATGGACCAGCGCGCTGGTATCCACACCGAGGGCCTGCAACAGGACTTGAAGTTTGAAGAACGCGTCCTGTCCTTCGATGTCGGAACTCGGATTCGGCTCCGCATAGCCAAGCTCCTTCGCCTGGTGCAGCGCGGCGTCGAATGCCATGCCCTTGTCGTGCATCTCCGTGAGGATATAGTTGGACGTTCCGTTGACAATGCCGCGCAACGACACGATGCGGTTCAGGCGAAAGTACGTTTCAATGGTGTGGAGCGCAGGTATCCCGCCAAGCACACTCGCTTCATGGCGCAGATCGACGCCCTGGCGCTGCGCGAGCCGCCGCAACGCCTCGCCATGCGTCGCCATCAGGGCCTTGTTGGCCGTCACGACCGACTTGCCATTCTCCAACGCGTGACGGACAACGTCGTGCGCCACATCAATACCGCCCATCACCTCGATCACGACGTCCACATCATCCGCCTCGCACACCACTCGCCAATTGTCGACCAGCTTCGCCGTATCGACGAACGGTGCGCGGGGACGCGCGAGATCGCGCACGGCGATATGCGTCACTTGCAGCCCAGTGTCCGAACGCTGTGACAGCACCTGCATCACGCCAGTTCCGACCACGCCGCATCCAATCAACCCAAGCCGCACCGGCTTGCTTGGCGATCGCTGCCGATCCGACGCCCGATCCGACGCCAGCAGCCCAGTATGTTCACTCGCGCGCGATCCAATCACGTTTGCCAAACCGTTCCTCCGCCTTTCCTATACAAAAAGAGCACCCTTCAAGGGTGCCCTGCCTGTTTGAACGCCAGACTACACCCTCTTATCTGTCAGGTCGCCCGCGGCACACCGTTACACGGCTGCGATCACGCCACGATCCTGCAGGAATTGGCACCGCTCCGGATCTATGGATCCGTCGGTTGCCGGGCTTCATCGGGCCAGTCCCTCCGCCACTCTGGATAAGAGATGCCTAACTCTACGATTGTTTATCGATGCTGTTTATCCATGCCCTTCGCAGGCTATCCGCCTGCCCATCGGCCTGATTGAAATAGCCAGTCGCAAACACACTGAATGCATCCTATCACTCGCGCGACATGGAGTCAACAAGACAACGGCAAGACAACCCAAATTAGAGTTACCTTTCAATTAGAGTCACCTTTCGTTCTGCGTGTCACAAACTGAAAAGTTGAACGTCGAATCACATGTAAGGCATCACGAGGAAGTTTCGTCATGAGATGGTAAGAAAGTTACCTATACACTTCAATCCTTGAATGCCGACACGGCGAAGGTCGTCGAACAAGGACTTCCATATGGTTTGACCGTTCAATTGTACAAGCCTTCGTACCACAAGTATCCGAATGATTGATAGTATTGAGATTTATCAATAAACAGAAAGGCCAACGGATCATTGAAAAAGCGTGATCGTTACGGCGCTGGGGAGCC
>NZ_BCQI01000099.1 GCF_001544355.1 Alicyclobacillus acidiphilus NBRC 100859 | reverse complement strand
AAGGACGTGTTGCAACCGCTCCTTGATTTGGACAGGCTTAACAAACTGGATGTGTATTCTCGGTTGGGGTGTGTGGACGTGGTTTCAAACGTGCTTCAGGTCATTGGGACGGTGGAACATCCCTCGTTTCGGATGCTTCGACCTCAACAAATGCCTTGTGAGTTAAACGACCTGTCATCTCGAATCGGTGCAAGCAGATTTTTGCTCCAAGAACTCCAAAGAAGCATCCCAGAATTCTTCGCATTTCATCGTGGGAAAAGCCGACTCGAAAACCGTATCATCCACCTTGGGGGGGGATCGAGTGATCTGATGTACCACTGCTCCATCTGTGACAGTCGTGGTTACGGGTTCGTTGAACTTCGCTTTGGGAATCGGCGGGATTTGTTCAACCTCTTTGCCATGAAGCCAAAACTCCTGCAAAAGTGCATCGACAAACGGGTATATGTAGGCAACAACCGAATTGGGGTTGAGTTCCCAGCTTGCGATAGCACAACAACTAATGTTGCTCGGATTGCAAAGATATTCCGAGCCATGATCGACAATCTGTCCCGACCTCTGTACGACATTCTCAGATTTGAGCATGAGGTGATGGTGATGCGGAAAGGGAAAGCGGCGTAACGAGCAGGGGGGAGATGAGAAGGGCGGAGGCGTTGGGTCTTTCCGACGCCCGTACATAGCGGCTGATGTGTTAATTTATTTGTACTTCAGTCGACCTTCGATATCAACCGAATTATAGGTGAACGCACCAAGAAAATTGAGGTAATTTCTCCATGGGCTATTGACAATAAGAAACATTATAATAGAGGAGAGAGGAGGTCGGATTGTGTGAACAAGAAGGATCTCAGCGAACGGGACATTTGCACGAAATTCATCACCCCTGCGATAGAGCACGGTGGTTGGGACATAAAGCATCAAGTTCGGGAAGAGTACGTGTTTACCGATGGGCGAGTCATTGTTCGTGGAAACATGACGGCAAGGGGAAAGAAGAAGCGTGCCGATTATCTTCTCTTTTATCGACCCAACACCCCAATTGCCGTTATTGAAGCCAAAGACAACAATCATTCGATGGGTGCAGGAATGCAACAAGCCATCAATTACGGTATGATACTCGATGTGCCATTCGTCTATGCCTCGAACGGAGACGGATTCATCGAGCACGATATGTTGACAGGACTTGAAAGGGAACTCTCCCTGGAACAGTTTCCTTCCCCAGAGGAGCTTTGGAGACGCTATCGGTCATTCAAAGAGATAACGGATGAACAGGAAACCATCCTGTCTGAGCCATACTACTTTTCGATGAATGGGAAAGCTCCACGATATTATCAGATGATTGCAATTAACCGTACTGTCGAAGCCATTGCCAAAGGGCAAAATCGGATTTTACTCGTGATGGCGACTGGAACGGGTAAGACATATACTGCATTTCAGATCATCTGGCGGTTATGGAAAGCGAAACAAGTCAAAAAGGTACTGTTCTTGGCAGATCGGAACATTCTGGTCGATCAAACCATGCAAAAGGACTTTGCACCATTTGGAAAAGTGATGACCAAGATTGAAAACCGCACCATGGATAGCTCCTATGAAATTTACTTATCGCTGTATCATCAGCTTTCAGGGAACACAGATGAATTGGATATCTTCCGTCAGTTTAGCCCTGAGTTTTTTGACCTGATTGTGGTGGATGAGTGTCATCGTGGGTCCGCGAGAGATAATTCTCGATGGCGCAGAGTCTTGGAGTATTTTTCTTCTGCCATACAGATTGGACTCACGGCAACCCCGAATGAGACCGAGACGGTCAGCAATATACACTACTTTGGGGAACCCATCTACATCTATTCTCTCAAACAGGGGATTCTGGACGGGTTCTTGGCACCATACAAGGTGATTCGGGTGAGTCTGGATCGCGACTTAGAAGGCTATCGTCCGACAGAAGGGAAGCTGGACAAGTACGGACAAGTGATCGAAGACCGCGCATATTATCTTGCAGATTTTGACAAGGAGATGGTCCTCGAACAACGAACTCTTCTCGTTGCGAAAAGAGTGACCGAGTTTTTGAAGAAAACGGACCGTTTTGCCAAAACCATCGTATTTTGTGTTGATATTGACCATGCGGAGCGGATGCGGCAAGCACTTGTCAATGAAAATGCCGACTTAGTCGCACAAAACCCGAAATACGTCATGCGTATAACGGGGGATAACGCCGAAGGCAAGGCGGAACTGGACAACTTCGTTGATGAGGAAAGTCAATATCCGACTATCGTTACTACCTCCAAGCTGTTAACGACGGGCGTGGACTGTACCACATGCAAGCTCATTGTGCTTGATAACGTATTTGGTGAGCACGGAATGACGGAGTTCAAGCAGATCATCGGACGCGGGACAAGACTCAAACCTGAGTACGGCAAAGAATTCTTTACTATCATGGATTTTCGCAACGCTTCACGTTTGTTTGCTGACCCTGACTTCGACGGCGAACCTGTCCAAATCTACGATGTGGACGATGGGGGCGATGATATCATTCCACCCGATCCGCCTGGTGGCGGAGAAGATGAAGGAGGGTTCGGTGGAGGCGATGACTTCGGGGGGGATGACGGCGGGTTCGATGGTGGTGATGATGATGGTGGGGGAGATCCTCCTGGTCGCGTGAAATACTATGTTGACGATGTCCCTGTCAAAGTTCTTAACGAACGAGTGATGTATTACGACGAGAACGGGAAGTTGGTCACAGAGAGTCTTAAAGATTATTCCCGCAAAGGCATCTTAAAAGAGTTTGCAACTCTCGATGACTTCATACGGAGATGGAACAGTGAAGACCAGAAGCAGGTCATCATTGACGAATTAAAGGAGCACGGGGTTCTACTCGAAGCACTCAAAGAGGAAGTTGGGCAGGACTTTGATGAATTCGATCTGATTTGCCATATTGCCTTCGATCAAAAGCCTCTCACACGCTCAGAACGGGCGCGTAAGGCGCGAAGGGACGACTACCTTTCCAAGTATTCGGAGACAGCAAGGGCAGTCTTGGAAGCCCTCTTGGAGAAGTATCAGGACGAAGGAAGATTTGACTTTGCTGATGTGAAAGTACTTGAATTTCAACCGTTCAGCCAGTTTGGGAACCCGATGCGGATTGCAAAGGAGTTTGGCGGAAAGTCGAAGTACATTCAAGCCATTCGAGAGCTTGAAAAGAACATTTACGCATGACCATCGCCCCTGAAAAGGGGCTTCTTATGGGAATTTGCGAAAAGGATTTGGATAACATATACTCGTCTCGCTTCAAGACGAATCCGTCCAAATACAAATCACATATTGCAACAAGAAGAAACCATTAAGTCGAAGCGAGGGAAATACAATTGACCATTGAAACATTGATCAAGCGGATTCAGAACATCATGCGACAAGACGCAGGTGTAGATGGCGATGCACAGCGCATATCTCAGTTGGTATGGCTATTGTTCCTCAAAGTCTATGATGCCAAGGAAGAATTATGGGAGTTCTATGATGACAAATACACTTCGATCATCCCAGATGAATGCCGCTGGCGTAATTGGGCAATCGACGAAAAGGACGGGAAAGCCCTGACGGGGGATGACCTTCTGGATTTTGTGAACAACACGCTGTTTCCTGCACTGAAAAGAATCACGGTAGATGAGACCACCGAGAAGCGACAAGCTATAGTGAAGTATGTCTTCGAAGATGCGAACAACTATATGAAAAACGGTACGTTATTGCGTCAGGTCATCAATATTTTGAATGAGGTCGATTTCACAGAATACGATACTCGTCATGCATTCAATGACATCTATGAGAGCCTGTTACGAGATTTGCAATCGGCAGGTTCAGCGGGTGAGTTTTATACACCACGTCCTGTTACCGAGTTTATGGTCAAGGTAATTGAGCCACGCATCGAGGAGACGATTGCAGACTTTGCTTGTGGTACAGGTGGATTTTTGATATCTACCCTCAATTACTTAAAAATCCATACACCCGAAGAAAAAGAACTCGCACAACAGAATCTTTTTGGTGTTGAAAAGAAACCACTTCCCTATCTCTTGGCAATCACAAACATGATTTTACATGACATTGATGCACCAAACATCTTGCATGACAACTCCTTGGCGAAGAACGTGCGGGATTACAAAGAAGCGGACAAGTTTGATGTCATTTTAATGAATCCGCCTTATGGGGGTACAGAGCAAGATTCTATCAAGATGAGCTTCCCTGTTGCCCTACAATCCGCCGAGACGGCAGACCTTTTCATGGTACTTATAATGTATAGGTTGAGAAAATCTGGAAGAGTTGGTGTGGTGTTACCAGATAGCTTTTTGTTCGGCGACGATAATGCGAAAATAGAAATAAAAAAGAAGTTGCTAAACGAATTTAATCTCCATACCATAGTCCGACTCCCAAAGGGTGTTTTTGAGCCATACACCGACATCCCAACAAATCTCTTGTTCATTAGCAATGACGGAAGGACGGACCATATATGGTATTTTGAACATCCGATACCAGTTGGGCTAAAGAACTACACGAAGACAAAGCCAATAAAACTCTCGGAATTCGATGTCGAGATAAACTGGTGGAAGAACAGAGTTGAAAATCAACATGCCTGGAAGGTATCTATGGATGAAATCGTTGAACGGAATTACAACTTAGACATAAGGCATCCATTCAGAGGAGACCAAGATATCGTTGAATACAGCGTGGAGGAGTTAATAGTTGAGCTTGAGGATTCCATGACAAACGTTAGAACTTTAATAAAGGAAATTATGGAGGACGAGCAAAGATGAGCACTGTGAAAGTCGGGGATCTTCTAAGCAGGGTTAAAGATGTTGTGATAATAGAAGATGACGTAAGCTACAAAAGGGTAACGATTAAAACGAAGGGTCAAGGCGTTTTTCTACGGGACATAGAAGTGGGGAAGAACATTGGTACGAAGCGGCAGTTCTTGATAAAAGAAAACCAATTCCTACTTTCGAAAATAGATGCAAGATATGGGGCTTTTGGAATTGTTCCAAGGGAACTTGACGGAGCTATAATTACAGGGAACTTTTGGACATACGACGTTGACGAGACCGAAGTTGATATTAACTGGTTCACCAACTTCGTAACCACAGAGCGATTTATAAATATCTGTGAGAAAACCAGTTCAGGAACGACGAATCGTAAATACCTTGATGAAGACCAATTCCTGAATTTTGAACTTGAACTTCCCGAAATGGAGGAACAACTGAAAGTAGTTGAGAAGCTTAGAAAGATCCAATCAATGTTTGAGGAGATTGAAAGACAAAAAAGTATAATCACTGCGCTGAAAAAGGTTATCCTTAATGAATCATTTAACATCGGGTAAGGAAATGCCCAACTCATCTGAGCATGAGTTAATCGATTTCCATAAAATCCACAGTTAACCAATATCGACATGCATGCTGGAGTTTACAAGTTGGAGAATCAGCCGTATCAGGAACAGGTAAATTCGAGAAGTCGGGGGTCGCTTCTCATCGTGGAGCCAGAGAGAGTCTTGATACAGCATTCCGTTACTTCACTGCGAATGCAAAGAGTATCAGCGGCATCATTAGCACCAAGACCAAGGACTATCTAATGCACATCAGTGACCTGCAGGGAATCGGGTTGACCAGCGAACTGGCAATCGCCGAATTAGTGGGTTTATGCTCTGGGGTGTTGGAGCGATCCGTGCAGGAGAGCTTGGTTGTCCTCGGAAACATGACAGTAGGTGGGACAATAGCCAAGGTCGAAGAGTTCGCCAACGTATTGCAAGTATGCGTTGATGCAGGAGCCAAGAAGGTGTTAATACCTGCGGTTTCGGTGGTCGATCTGCAAACAGTTCCATCAGACTTGCTCATCAAGATTCAGCCGATCTTTTACTCAGATCCAACGGATGCGGTGTTTAAGGCATTGGGCGTGAGTTAAACAGGGAAAGCAGAGCCACAAAGACACCATTCACGGGGGAAAACTCTTTGGCATGGCAGGACGGTGTCAACCAAGAGCAGGAGGTGGAATTTGTATGGGCAGGACTGTCGCAATGATATTCAGGGACAGACCAACACAATGGGGATTAAGAGGAGATCCCTATTTGTGGGGGGATTTAGAGGACCACTTTTCAAACGTATTTTTGCCATATCCCAAAGAAGACTTTGAAGAAGAACTTCATTCTTTTATAGAGAAAGTAACTGGCACCAAATTGACAATCGATGTTGAGGTACATGTTCCCAAATATCATCATCATGGAATGTCAGCAGGAAGGATTAGCGGTTGGTTCTGGATTGAACATGGCATACCGTTACTGATTTCCCGACTTGATGACGTGAATAAACAGTACGGGAACCCGTGATTTCAGGAAAAAGATGTTTAACACACAATGGTGTTGCCGAATCTCGGTCAGTACCAGAAACCAGTACGTGCCCTTCTTCCGTGGGGCGTGTACTGGTTGTTTGCATGCGGAAGTTGCACTGGATGAGTGTTACACTCTCTGTACCCTGTGAGTTTCCAGGTGTTTACTCATCAAACACTACCGTCTGATCTAAAATCCTCTCTGGAGGACGCGGATGGTGAGGCATTGGATTTGGAACAAGTCGGAATGAGAACGTGTTGAGGTCGTCGGGTAGTTTTGGGCTTACCTTGTAGACCAAGGAACATTGGTTGGTATGACCCTGGGAACGGTGAAATTGGATCTGTCGCCCTTCATTCGGCTCAACGTCTAACATAAGCTGAATGTTCAATTCTGCAGTTTCCGCATCCTCATCCGTGTAGATTTCCACGTAAACAAGACTGAAATCGGCGTATTGCTCCATGCGAGTAATCTGATAGGTGACTCCTTCCGACTGTACTTTCTTCATCACAGGAACGATGCCGACCAAGTTTTGCGGTGAAACGGGTAGTCGCGGTGGGCGGCGCGGATTGTTCATCGCGGCGAAAACCGATGCAATGACGTGGCGATCAACATGATATTCTTCGCACCACCGATCAAACTGTTCCTTTGTGGGATAACCGTTGGTTCCTTGGCTGATCCGAAGCCGTTCCGCAATGAGCTTCGCCAGTTGCTCGTCAATCGGTTGTAGGCGATGGTCGTAGGGGATTCGCATCATAAGGCAGTTCCTCCTCTGCTCCGCCAAAATCATAGGTTTGAGAATGATTGTAGCAAATTATACCAAGGGGTTGGAGGGAATACCATGACGGTACGGCGTAGGCGGGTATATAACGTTTAAAACATAACGACAAGCAAAACCTTGGAATCAAGCATGTCATCAACGTCTCCAATCCATTGGCGTGGCTCCTTCCAACCTATATCCCTGCGTTTTCCGCTATACTAACGTTGACCCTATCAAATCGGACGCAGGTGAACATTTATGCTAACCATCACCAATACACCGAACCTCACTGGACTCTCGATATCTGGCGACTACCTTGATCTCGACACCCTTTACATGTCCCTTCTCACCATTGTCGGGGATGAAGGGGAGTACGATGGCTATGAAGGCGCTCGACTCCGAGTCCTTGGGGTCTGTTATGACATTCGCCATGCCATTCAGGGAGATCGGGAAGTGGAGTTCGTACCAAATGGCATGGATGCGGACAGGATGAAGTTTTTGGAACTCATCACTCCTGAGAAGAACCTGTACTACAGGTGCCAGGTCTATTACCCCGAAGCCCTGTTTGTTACCGTCGCCCTGAACGACTTTATCCGCCTTTACGCCAAAAAACATGCCAAATCAGCCCCATTTCCTCTTCTCGACAAGAAAAATATATGGGATGCCCATATTGCGAATGTCAGGTTGTTTCAGTCCTCGGTGGTCAATTGTGTGAAGGAAGTAGTTACAGAGGCTTCCTTCAAACGCATGTTGAATTTGATGCACAAGGATTATCCGTGGACGGATGGATACGCAACTCAGTACCTCGACTTGCTGAACATACGATACCTGGAAATCAGGGATAAGGAAGAGCGGGCGAAGGCTCTGTCAACAATCGTCAAGCGAATGGTCGAGAAGGGCAAGGAATATCGTCAAATTGAAGAAGAAGTCAGAGCAATGGCGATAGAGCACAATTGCTCTGTTGAGGATATTAGCTTGGTGGAGGATTATCCAGAGGTGGAATGGTAGTGAGGGCAGGAAGAGTGAGGGTCTGGGCAACAAGTACCCAGTTTGTATCCCATGGATTCGATTTCGAAAACGCGGCGGTTGTCCATGTACTGTTACTGCACACTGATACGCTGTTCCGTGTGTTCACACCATTGTCGTGACGAGCGAGTACGGAGGTGTTTGACG
>NZ_BCQI01000098.1 GCF_001544355.1 Alicyclobacillus acidiphilus NBRC 100859 | reverse complement strand
CCCTGGGCCGCTTATTTTCTCCATTCCATCCATCTTTGCACGAATAAGCGGCGGTGGACCGCTTATTCGCCCCGACACACGCCACCACGCCACCACGCTCCACACCACGCCCACACCGCCAACTAATTCGCAGTCGAATCCAGCATGGATCGCAACCCCTGCTCCAGCTCCGACCAAGTTAGGTACTTGCGTTCGATGTCCTCTTCAACCAACTCGCTGCCTCGTTGTACCTCGATAAACTGAAGCCCGTCGGTGGTTCGGATGGCGTGCCAGACGCCAGCGTCGACGCGAACGACATCTCCAGGGCCGACGAGGAACCGATCATGGCCTTTGACGACTTCGCCCTCGCCTTCGAGAATGGTCCAGATTTCCTCGCGGAGCGAGTGACGATGGTAGCTGAGGTTCTCGTTCGGGTAGAGTTGAATGCATTTGGTCAGGACTTCTGTTCCGTCGGACAAGGTCTGATAATCGAGCACCCGATATGTACCCCACTTGCGTTCTTCGTACATCGGCCGATTTTGCAGAGGGTTCACGACATCCTTCAAGCCGGTGCTCAGCGACTTGTCCGCGGCAAGGATGCCATCAGGCGTGGCGACGACGATCGCGTCGGAGAGTCCCAATGCCACGACGGGAATCCCCAACTCGTTGATCACGTGCGTGTCTTCGCTTTGCGAGGCAATGGCCCAGCCGACCGTCTTCCGTCCCATTTGCTCCGCCAGGGCCGGCCACGTGCCGAGATCCATCCAGGTGCCGTCGTACGGGTGCGCCACGATCGATGTCATCCGCTCGACAACCTCATAGTCAAAACTGCGCTTCGGGAAGTCCTGAAAACGTTGGAGAGAGGCTTCGTAGGAAGTCGGCAAGCGCCGCTCCTCGAGCAGACGCGTGATAGTGCCGGCGCGGAAGCAAAAGACGCCGCAATTCCAGAGCGCTCCAAGCTCGATGAGCGATGATGCGGTCGCAGTATCCGGTTTCTCGACAAAGCGATGAACGCGAAACGCGGCTGTCCCTGACGGGCGCGCTTCGGGGACGATGTAGCCAAATTTGCTTGTCGGTTCCGTTGGGCTCACGCCCATCAGGGCGATGTCGGCGCCCTCGGATGTCAGAAGTTCGCCCAGTGTTTGAATTTCCTTGAAGTAGTGGTCGTCGACGAAGTGATCGACCGGGCAAATGGCGATCGGCTCTTCCAGGCCGACACCGACGTGATCGACAAGGTACAGGACGGACATCGCAATCGCCGCAAACGTGTCGCGGCGCGCGGGCTCCTCAATCACGCTGACGTCCCCAATTTGGGCGTGAATGATCTCGGATTGCGCTCGCGACGCGCACACGTAGGCGTCCTGCTGCAAGCCGCACGCGCGCAACTGACGCCATACCCGCTGCAACATGGATTCAGGCGCGTCCTGCCCCTCGACGGGAAGAACGCGCAAGAACTGCTTGGACCGAATGTCGTTGGACATCGGCCACAAGCGTTTTCCAGAACCACCGCTCAAAAGTATCAGTTTCATAAAAACGCTCCTATGACTTCCTGTGACTAAGGAGATCGACCGTCTCCACGATCGAACTCCCATCACATTGGACGCTGGATCACAGACGTTTCAGGCGCCATGTCAGCGATGGCGCAGGCAGAGCTTGTGAGGTCCGGACAGGCAATTTCTGCGTTTGCTGACCCACTTGCACGTTCAGCGTGCCAACGGTCGATCCCGCCGCGATGGTGCTGCCCAACTTGGCGGGCTGGAACGTTTCGCGAATCTCCAGACCCGGCCAACCGACCATCGTTACGCCTTGGTTGGTCGACAAAGTGAGCTGGTTTGTCCAAGGCGCGTTCAACGTGCCGACGGTATCGCCCGCCCGCAGCACTTGGACCGGACGCAAAGCCGCCTGGGCGTCCTTAGCCAAAACGACGCCGTCGTTGAGTGCGGTATCCAGCTCCTGCAAACCCATTTGTCCCAAAACCGCGCCGACAATGAGAACCGTCTTCGTGCCAACCACCTTTTGTGCGGCAAACACGAAACATCCGCCAGCCTCCGAGGTACTTCCCGTCTTGCCGCCGATGATGGTGCCGTGGCCAATTTTGGAGTTCACGTTGTAGACCAAGCCCGCCACAGGAAGGTAAGCCTGCGCCTCAGCGACGACGGATCGAAATGTGGCGTTCTCCATCGCCCGCGAAAAGAGCTTCACTTGGTCCACCGCGTCGCTGCGGCTCTCGGGGGAATAGCCCGTGGCATCTGCGTAGTGCGTGTGGGTCAAACCCATTTGCTTGGCGGTCGCGTTCATCTCCTGGACGAAGTTTGCCTCCGAACCGTCGCACCACTTCGCGAGCAGAGAGCCAATATTGTTGCCCGAGGGAAGCAGGAGACCCTCCAACGCTTCACGCTCTGTCAGCTTCTCCCCAGCCTGGACCTTGACCACGGATTCGCTCTTGGCCAAGTCCTGTTTATAGATATCCACGTCCGCTGGGGTCACGGTGATGGAAGGCCCCTGTTGCCCCAGCGCCAGTGGATGCTTTTTCAAAACCAAGTAGGCGGTCATCACCTTGGTGACACTTGCAATCGGCACGGACGCTTGCGATCCCGATTGGCCAAAGCTGCCTATGCCAACAGCCGAGATAGCTGCTTGTCCCTGTTTGGGCCATTGAAATGTAGGAGCCGCACCAGGAACCCGCGAATTGGAGATGGTCGAGGCGAGTGTGACAGTTGGAACCGGTACTGGACGGACCAACTGGACGACAGGAATTGCGATGATAACGAGAACGACGACGATTGTGATGACCAATGCCCGGATACTACGCACAAACATCCTCCTATTGATAGCGACACAGAGATAGAGACTGTCGGATTACAAATGATCTTGTGGAAATTACAGCGTTTCGGCAACAGAACGCCCTTGTTGCTGGACGACGCGGCGATATTGCGCATACATGGCAATCCGCCACGGAACGAGCATTCCAAAAGCCAAACAGAAGAACAGTGAACCCGTTTGGTACACGTCCACATAGCGTTCGACAACGCTGTGCAAGACGATGCGAATCACCAGTAAGCCCAAGAGGATATAAATGAACGCTTTCGATCGCTTGAGATACACACCGTCTTCGGCCAAATAGAGTTTGGACGTGGCAATCAGGGGATAGCTGAAGACACAGCCCACCAGAAACGCCGCGATGGCATACTCAATCGGCTCGCGCGTAAATGGAAACACGTACATCAGGAAGCCCGTGCTCATCGCCACCGGCGGAATCAGGATCTTGCGAGCACTCGTGGGTCGTTTCCCAGCGCGGATGCGGATAAAGATCACCGTAAGTGCGAAGACGATGGCAATCCCGGATGCGACCAGCGTCGCAACTGAATTGTTCAACACGCTCCCCCCGCTTCAACGTTTCGAGAAGTTATCAAGTTATCTCCGCTTTCGGATAACTTGCTTCATAGGATTTAGGTTACGGTGAAAGTATACCATCAAAGATGAGTCCGATTGGTGAATGACGTCCTACAAAATTACGACAATCTAGATCCAAAATCAACCAAACGATCATGAAGCTCGCGCCGTCAGGCCAAAGGCTGCGTCAGCCCATCCAAGGCGGTTATCAGACATCAGTGCGATTTAGCGTGCGGTTCAAAATTTGTTCACCGCCCAGAACTTGACACCAACCATTTAACAACTAAATTATTCATTGTACCGTGAGATGACTGTTGTCGAGATAACTTTTGTTCTGACGATTGTTCTTGACCCAGTCACGTTGTCGCCGGATGAATTCGGCGCGTAGGGAGGGCCTGGTGTGTTCGATCGCTATGCTGCTTATATCCATCGATTTCGGTTTCTCATCATCGCGGCATGGATCGCCCTTGCAGTGGTCGTCCATGTTGCTTTGCCACAGCTGAATGCCGTGGTCGCCCATCACGATACAGATTTTCTCCCAAGTACATCATCCGTTGTCCAGGCACAAAACCTGCTCAACCAAGTCAATCCGAAACAAAAATCGGGCAGCACGGAAGTCGTCGCCATTTACAATCCGCACGGCTTGACAGCAAAGGACAAAAGTTATTTTGACAACACGCTAAGCAACTTGAATACCCATAAGACGAAGTACGGGGTCGAAACCGTTCAGGGCCGCTTCAATTCTGACGCCTCCGTCGCGAGCAAGTTCATCAGCAAGGATGGCACGGTCGAAATCGCGACCGTTGGCTTCCCCGGCGGTTCCGTCGACCAATCGACAGCAACGGCGCTGACCAAGGTCAAGACGGCCTTTGCCCATCCGCCAACAGATGCGACCGTGGTCTATACCGGCGATGCGCCGATCCAAAACGACAATATCACCATTTCCATGCGTGGCGCAGAGAAGACGGCAGGTGTCACCGTCGCGTTGGTGCTCGTGATCCTGCTCGTCGTCTTTCGCTCGATCGTCGCGCCTCTGTTAACGCTGCTGTCCATTGGCTTGTCGTACTTGATCAGCGCCAATGTCGTGGCTGCTCTGGGGAATCTCGGACTCCCTGTGTCCACGTTCACCAACACTTTTCTAATCGGTATCATCTTTGGCGCAGGCACCGACTACAGCATCATCGTCATGAATCGTTTCCGCGAAGAAACCGGGCACGGCTTGGCGCCCGCCGATGCACTCGCGGCCGCTTTCCGCGGCATCGGCAAAACCGTCGTGTTCAGCGCCCTCACCGTGTTTGTTTCGTTCGCCACGCTGTATTTCGCGAATTTCGGACTGTTTAAGTCAGCCGTCGGCGTTGCCGCAGGTGTCGGGATCACCCTCATCGCCTGCCTGACGTTCTTGCCGGCGCTCATGATGGCGCTCGGACGATTCGTGTTTTGGCCGCGAAAAGCGGCGACGTCCGCGAGCCACCGGCCTTCGCGAATATGGAATGCAACAGGCACTGTCTCGCTGAAGTACCCTTGGTGGACATTGCTGTGCCTGGCGCTCGTGCTGACGCCAATCGGCCTTCTGTTCACCAATTTGCGCACGTTCGATCCGACGTCTGACATTCCGACGGCGCCTTCCGTCAAGGGGTTGAACATCGTCTCGAAAGCGTTCGGCGCCGGACGGGTACTGCCAATGAACATCGTGATCAAATCGTCCAAGAACCTGCGCTCACCAGCAGGTTTAACGACCATTGAGAACGTCTCAAAGGCCGTGGCAAGCCTCTCGTTTGTCCAGGAAGTCGACAGCGCTACACGCCCGACTGGCACGGTGATCAAGGGCTTCCAACTGTCCAACCAGAATCAACAGGCGGCCAACGGTTTGGACAAAGTGCAACAAGGTCTCGACACCCTGGCGGGCAAACTGCCGAAAGGAAGCTCGGCCAATTCGTATTCGTCGACGGATCAACTGGCACAGGGTGCGAAGAGTGTCGCAAGCGGCGCAAGTCAGCTGCAAAGCGGGCTGCAACGAACCGCCGCGTCCAGTACGACATTGACCAATGGCGCCCAACAGGTCGCTTCGGGTGCGTCGTCCGTTGCCTCCGGCATATCGAAGACGTCGGCAGGAGCCAAACAGCTCGTCTCAGGCACCACACAACTTTCTTCAGGGCTGCAGAAGGCGTCACAGGGCGCTTCCAGCCTGTCGAGCGGCGCGTCCCAACTGTCCGGCTCCCTCGCAAGCGAAGCGAGCGCGACTTCGCAATTGGCCAACGCGATCGCGGCGTGGACAAAGACCCACCCGAGCGACGCCACCGATCCGAATTGGCAAGCGATTGTCAAGCTGGCCCAAGGCACTGCCAGCGGGGCATCTCAAGCAGCCAAAGGCGCGACGCAGCTATCGTCCGGCCTGAACTCGCTGTCTTCCTCACTCGGTCAATTGCAGAAAGGCGCAAACCAAGTGAACCAAGGCGCATCCCAGTTGGCGACCGCCACAAGCCAGCTCGCTGGCGCGACGTCCAAAGTGGCGAGCGGATCGAAGCAAGTTGCCTCTGGCAACCAGCAGCTTCAAGGCGGCCTGCAGCAGTTGGCAGGCGGCGCAAGTTCACTGGCAACCGGCACGGCAAAGGTGTCGTCCGGTGTCAATGCCGTGAACCAGAGCCTGCACAGTCTCGGCAAGAACCAAACGCAGTTGCACCAGGCCATCCAATCGCTCTCAAACGGTGTCGGAACGGTCTCGAAGGCGTTAAAGCAATCCGCCGCCGCGGAACAAACGGGCGATCCCGGGTTCTACGTCCCCGCATCCGCCGTGACTTCGAACCAGTCGCTGGTCAAGGCCTTGAACGCGTATATTTCGCCGGACGGGCGCGTCGCAAACATCCAGGTGATTTTGAAGACGAGTCCGTATTCCATGAAAGCCATTGACGAACTGCCGATCCTCGAGAACCAGGCCAAGGCGGCGTTCGCCGAAAGCCCGATTCACAGTGGGACGCTGATGTACGCCGGAACGACGCCGACTCAGGCGGAACTCAACAACACGTCCAACTCCGACTTCAAGCGGATGATGATCCTCATCCTCTGCTCGATCTTCGTGTTGTTGGTACTGCTGCTGCGATCCATTCTGGCCCCCTTGTACGTCATCATGTCGCTGACGGGGACGTACTTCGTGACGATGGCACTGCTCCAACTGTTCGCGGTACACGTCCTGGGCAAGGCCGGCATCAGTTGGACAGTTCCATTCTTCACGCTGTTGTTGCTCGTGGCGCTCGGCGTCGACTATTCCATCTTTCTCATGTCGCGCTTTGACGAAGAACTCCATCGCCGCGAAGGCATCAACATTCGCGGCGCCATGTTGCACGCCATGCGGAACATGGGCGGCGTCGTCTTCTCCGCGGCTGCCATCATGGCAGGAACCTTCGGTTCCATGGCTGTGTCGGGTGTCACGTCGCTCATCGAGATCGGCGTATCCGTCGTGATCGGCCTGGCTGTCTACGCGTTCGTCCTGCTCGCCTTCTTCGTACCTGCCTGCACATCCATCGTGGGACGCGCCCATTTTTGGCCGTTTGCCCGGACGTCTGAAGCGGATCGTTCCCTCTCGATCGGACCGACCGCCTCAGATCTTGAATAGCTTGCAACAGCTTGTAACCTCAGGCACAGCCGAATAGATTTCCGCCAGTCAACCAAGCTACAGGATATCGACAGCAGGCCTCATCGCGGCAGGCCCAGAACAAACCTCTGAGCCGCCGCGAATTCTGCTGCAATACGCTTGTGGAGGTTGCAAATTGGCACAACAGACGAAGACCCAAACTCCAGTTCAGACAAAGAACTTCCCAACGTCCTTCCCCGCACAACATCAGAATCAGCAGCCCGGGATCGAATCGGAAATGAACCCGCGTCCCGTCAGCGAAGACGCGGCGTACAAAGGCAGCGGCAAACTCCTCGACAAGGTGGCGATCATCACCGGCGGCGACAGCGGCATCGGCCGCGCGGTAGCGCTCGCCTTCGCCAAGGAAGGAGCGGACGTCGCAGTCGTGTACTTCAACGAACATGAAGATGCCGAGGAAACCGTGCGCGGTGTATCGGGGCACGGGCGAAAGGGTCTCTCCCTGCCGATCGATGTCGCCAAAGCGGAAGCCTGCAAGCAGGCCGTGGCGCAGGTGATGCAAAAGTTCGGGCGGATCGACATACTCGTCAACAACGCCGCCGAGCAGCACCCGCAAAACAGCATTCTCGACATCACGCCAGCGCAGCTCACACGGACGTTTGAGACCAACGTGTTCGGGTACTTTTACATGATCCAGGCCGCGCTGCCCCACATGAAGCCGGGATCGACCATCATCAACACGGCGTCGATCACGGCCTACGAAGGCAACGAAACACTGATTGACTACTCGGCCACCAAAGGAGCCATTGTCACGTTGACGAGAAGCTTGTCCAAGTCGCTCGTCAAAACAGGCATTCGCGTCAACGCCGTCGCGCCGGGCCCCATCTGGACGCCGCTGATCCCGTCGACAATCGACGCGAATCAAGTCTCCCAATTCGGCAGCGACACCCCCATGGGCAGAGCCGGGCAGCCAAGTGAACTCGCGCCAAGCTACGTATATCTCGCCAGCGACGATTCCTCTTACGTCAGCGGCCAAGTTCTTCACGTGAACGGAGGCAAAGTCGTCAACGGGTAAAGGTTGCGGAGTGGAGCTGGCGGGCCGGGTAAGGCGCGGTCGGGACGAGACGGGGACGGGGACGGGGACGGGGACGGGAGGGGACGGGAGGGGACGGGAGGGGACGGGGCGATTTAAGCGGCCCTGGGCCGCTTATTCGTGCGTTACTGAATGGAAGGTGGAAAATAAGCGTCCCTGAGACGCTTATTTCTCCGAAATCGGGTGGATCGGGGTGCCGCAGAGCAATTTAAGCGGCCCTGGGCTGCTTATTCACCGCATATGAGACCATTCGACACACTTAAGCGGCCCACGGCCGCTTATTCGGCGGAGCCACCGCTGCGCCGCCCCCACGCCGCCCCCACGCCGCCCCCGCGCCGCCCCGATCACGCCGTCCCACTCGTCGCAGATCGGGCGGAGCGAACGGAGTCAAGCAGAGCGATTTAAGCGGCCCTGGAACGCTTATTCGTGCGTTACTGAATGGAAGGTGTAAAATAAGCGTCCCTGAG
>NZ_BCQI01000097.1 GCF_001544355.1 Alicyclobacillus acidiphilus NBRC 100859 | reverse complement strand
ATCTGGTAAAATGCTTGGAGGCCCATCATGCAGATGGATAGGGGGGTGCGTATGGCTACGCTCAAAGATGTCGCCAAGTTGGCTGGTGTATCAACCATCACCGTTTCCCGGGTACTCAATGGGAGCTACTACGTGAGTGAAGCGACAAAGCACAAAGTCATGGCTGCCGTAGAGCAGTTGAACTATAAACCAAATGCCATCGCACGAAGTCTCCGAAACGCGCGAACAAGCACGATTGGCGTTCTCGTCCCCGATATTTCCAACCCGTATTTCATGTCGCTCATCCGCTCACTCGAAGCGGAGGTGCAGCGGGAAGGTTACCATATTCTCCTCGCCAGTTCGGATGACGATCCGGCAAAAGAAGCGGAAATGCTCGATGTGTTGGAGATGCGGGTCGACGCGATGGTTGTCGCCAGTAGTTTTTCGACGGCGTCTGCGCCGCTTCTGGATCGGGATGTGCCCATCATCTTGGTTGACCGCAAGGTGGAGGGTGCGCATTTCTCCAGCGTGATCGAAGAATGCGAAAAGAGCTCCTATGAGTTGGTAAAACACTTGATTCAATTCGGGCATCGGGATATTGCGATTCTCAACAGTTCTGCCGAAATCAGTACCGCGCAGTCGCGGCAGCAAGGCTATGAGCGGGCGCTGTCCCAGTTTGGCATCGAGCCGAATCCGAATTTCGTCTGCCGAGGACAGTTGACGAAAGAATGGGGTTACCTCATGTGTAAACGGCTCTTTTCCGCGGGTGAACCACAACCGACTGCCATCTTTTGCGCCAACAACTCGCTCACACAGGGCGCACTGCTGGCCATCCGCGAGTTGGGGCTGGCGGTTCCGGACGATGTGTCTTTGGTGAGTTTCGGGGACCTGCCGTTGTCCGAACTGATTGAGCCGCGCATTACGGCGGTGATCCAGAATCCAGAGAACGTGGGGAAGAAGACGTCGGAAATCCTCTTGAAAGAATTGGGCAGAGGCAAGGACGAGGGGGGGTGCGTGGAAGCCCTCGTCCTGCCCACGCATATTCGCCTTGGTGAATCGGTCCGCCCGCTTTACTGAGACCTTGACTTCGCGAACGTTTGGGTTTTCAGTTGGCAAGACGTCCACGCAACGTTTGACGGCGTTCTTCCCAAAACGGAAGATCCAGTTCGATGGATACCATCGCTTCGTCTTCGTCAAAGTGGAAAACCAACCTGTGCTGGAACGGCATTTCTACATATTGCCAAATCACCACAAATGTCGCTTCGTCTCTCCAGCCGCCCCGCGCCGCGAGGATGACTGGGGCTGGCGGTTCCTCGTAAAACCACAGAGGGCTGGTATTGTATATCCAGGCGGTGGACCCGCAGAAAATACGATGCACGTCGCCGTTTTCATCCTCTATCCGCATGGTTGTGCAGTCTGTGGAGAAGGAAAAGGAAATGGAGCGCGCGCGAAGATCGTTTGGCTCCAGAGCGATCGACCGGTCCGCAAATGCCTGCACCGCAGAAGGATGGAAAATATCCCCCTGTTCCACTGGCAATGTCAATGCCGCCAATCGTTCATTCAGGCGACGAGCAGGCATGATTTGCTCGCTGCGCTTCTCCTGCAAACCGGGAAGGATGTGTTCCCACACGGCGTTGAGCGTTGGACGGAGTTGCCGAGAACCGCTGGTCAGCGCCAAAACAAGGTCGTGATCGGGCATAATCAGGCACATTTGCCCAAACGCTCCGTCGAAGCGATAGGCGTTGTGACGGCAGCGCCAAATTTGATACCCATATCCTTGATTCCAATCGTCGTCGGGATCGCTGCCGTTCTCCACCTGCGATCTCGTCGCTTCCGCGATCCACTCCATTGACAGCAGCCGTTCCCCATTCCATACTCCGTTTTGCAAGTAGAGTTGCCCGACTTTTGCCAGATCCATGGTCTTTAAACGCAGGCCGGAGGCACCCAAATTGACGCCGGCGTGGTTCATCTGCCAACGCGGTTGGTCGATGCCAAGCGGATCGAAGAGACGTGGACGCAAGTAGTCGTGAAGCGTCTGGCCGGTGCGGCTCTGGACTATCGCAGCCAACACGTAGCTGGCTCCAGAGTTGTATAAAAAATGCGTGCCTGGTTGGTGCAGGATGGGTGTGGTCAGGAAGATACGCACCCAGTCTCCGTTCGGGTTGTTTCGCATCCGAGTCATCGTGTCTTCGGAGTGGCCGGTGCTCATGGACAGGAGGTGGCGAACCAGGACACCCTCCATGTTCTTGCGGATGTCTGGAGAATCATACGCGGGAAAGAACGACAGGACGGGATCGTCCAAAGACACCAAACCCTCTGCGATGGCCATGCCAACCGCCGTGGATGTGAAGCTCTTGCTGACAGAAAACATAATGTGTTGTAGATAGGAGGCATAGGGCTTCCACCAGCCTTCCGCGACGACAGTTCCATGCCGGACAAGCACGAAGCTGTGAACACCAAGCCGCTCGCATTCGAGAGCGTCGACAAACGACTGGATGGACGCGGATGAGACTCCTTGGGACTCAGGCGTACTGCGAGGTAACTCTGCATGTGCTCTCATTCTGCTTAGAAGCCTCCAAATATTCATATGATAACGATTATCATATTGATGTGAAAGCATGTACGTCAAGCGGAGGGAGTGAATTCATCCGGTTGAAGTGGATACCGAGCGGGATGGCGGTCAGCTTCGCCCCTTCATCGAGGACATCCCCGATTTGTTTCAATTCGTTTGACAACCCATATTTACGAGTGATATGTTAACGATAACATATGTAATCGCTTTCGAGTTTGTGTGTGTTGTGTGCCAGAGGAGAGGAACGTTCACTTGTTGTCGGTTGATGCGGCAACTCGCCGGGAAACGATCGCGTCGATCATCTATTGTATGGCGTGTTCGTGACAACCACGGTGACGCAATACCGTACTGGGCGAAGAGGTGTCACCACCAACCACAGCCAACCACAGCGAGGTGGTTTGAACACTAGGTTCCGGCGATGGAAAGGCGTGTTTCACACCGAGCGGTTCCGGATCTGCTGGCACATTCCTCGCGACAAAGGTCAGCGACTACGATCATTCGAGGAGGATTCATAATGAAAAGGCTTGCAGTGTGGTCCGCATCGCTCGTTCTGACGGCGAGCACGGCGGCGACAGGGGTTGTAATCTCGGTTGCACAGGTGTCCGCGGCGACGGCGGTCCAATCTGGGCCGCCGTTGACCATCGTCACAGCTCCCGGTGGCAACTTCCAGGATAATTTCAATCCATTTTCTTCGGGCAACAGCGGCACCTTGGGTCTTGTTTATGAAACGATGTTCTACTTCGACAATATTTCTGGAAAACAATTCAACTTGTTAGGCACCAAATTCGCGTTCAGCAATGCGGACAAGACGTTGACGGTCACGTTGCATCCCAACGTGAAATGGACAGATGGGCACACGTTCAGCGCTTCCGATGTGGTGTTTACGTTTGACTTGCTCAAGAAGTATCCGGATGCGGACACCAACGGAGTCTGGGGCCAACTCGCTTCGGTTAAGGCGGAAGGTTCTCAAAAGGTTGTGTTCCAATTTAAGAAGGCAGACGTGCCGTTCGCGGAGACGTACGTGCTGGGCGATACGTATATCGTTCCCCAACACATATGGTCCAAACTAGGCGATCCGACGAAAGTCCGCCTCACAAAACCGATTGGAACGGGACCGTTTAAACTCAACTCCTATAGTCCGCAAGTGTACACGTTCGTTCCAAACCAGCAGTACTATTTAGGGGTTCCAAAAGAATCCGAATTGAAGTTTCCCGCGTATGCGAGCAACGCGAGCGCGGATCTCGCATTGGCGGATGGGCAAATCCAATGGGCTGGCGTGAATATCCCGAACGTTCAAAAGGATTACACTTCTCATTCGCCGCACAACCACTATTGGTTCCCACCGAACCAAGTGATGGAGTTATACGCGAATTTAAGCGATCCGTTGTTGAAGCAATTGCCAGTGCGTGAAGCGATTAGTATGGCTCTGGACAGGCACAAAATCGATGTGTTTGGCGAGAGCGGATATGTGCAGCCGGCCGTACCGACCAGTTTGGATCTGCCAAACTACAAGGCTTGGCTGAACCCGAAGCTTCCTGCATCCGGACGCGCCTTTGTTTATAGTCCCGCCAAGGCGATTCAGATTTTGAAACAGGCTGGATACAAGAAAGACGCCAACGGGATCATGGCGAAGGGTGGGAAGGAACTCTCACTCTCGCTGGATGTTGTCTCAGGATGGAGCGATAACGATGAGGATGCGTTGATCATCGAGCAGAATTTAGCTGCCATCGGAATCAAGGTAAAGGTCAACCAACTCCAGTTTGCGAACTTCTACAATGCCATATTGCCGTCAGGCAACACGAAAAAGGACTATCAATTGGCGATCGCGTGGACGCAAACAGGTCCCACCCCATACACGCAGTACTATGACATGTTGGATCCGAAAGGCGGATTTAACGTCTCTGGATTCTCGAACCCTGCCGTCACAAAACTGCTGGACGACTATGCATCCACTGCTAGTATGTCTCGACAAAAAAATGATATCTATCAAATCGAAGACTATCTGGTCAAACAGATGCCTGTTATCCCGCTCTACGATCAGCCAGCTTGGTACGAATACAATGACACGGACTACACGGGATGGCCCAATGCGAGCGATCCATGGATCAATCCCAATCCACAAAACTGGCAGTCGGCGGAAATTATTCTTGAACATCTGAAGCCGCGAAACTAGCCGCGAAACTACCATGGGAAGGCGAAACCTGCCGCCGGGTGGAAGACGACGTAGAAATGGAGATGGGGAGTATGACTGCGACGTCTGTCGTGGGAATGCCGAGGATTGGGATTCGGCCCGTCATCGATGGCCGACGCGGGGGGATACGGGAGTCGCTTGAAGGTGTCACGATGCAGATGGCACATTTGGTTGCCGACTTGCTGTCAACCAGCTTGAAGCATGCAAACGGACAGCCCGTCGAGTGCGTGATCGCAGACACGTGTATCGGCGGGGTCGCCGAGGCGAGTAAGGCCGCCGAGAAATTTGCGCTGCACAACGTGGGCGTCACCATCACGGTCACACCGTCTTGGTGTTACCCGATGGAAACGATGGACATGGATAAGACGATGCCGAAGGCCATCTGGGGATTCAATGGAACTGAACGGCCCGGAGCCGTGTATTTGGCAGCCGCGCTCGCGGCGCACAACCAAAATGGACAACCGGCGTTCAGCATTTACGGACGGGAAGTTCAAGATATCGATCACGTGAGTATTCCGAAAGACGTTCAGGAAAAAATGCTTCGCTTCGCGAAAGCCGGCTTGGCTGTGGCCGCTATGAAAGGGAAATCCTATCTCTCCATGGGCTCGGTCGCAATGGGCATCGCGGGGTGCATAGTCAATGACGATTTCTTTCACGACTATCTCGGCATGCGGACAGAGTATGTAGACATGACCGAGTTTGTGCGACGGATGGAACTGGAGATTTACGATCGCAGCGAATTTCAGAACGCGCTGGCCTGGGTGCGCAGGCATTGTCAGGAAGGGCCTGACGTCAATCCCACCCATTTGCAGCGGTCGCGAGCCCAGAAGGACAAGGACTGGGAGACAGTCGTGAAGATGACGCTGATTGCTCGGGACCTGATGGTTGGCAATGACAAACTGGACGAACTGGGTTACGGCGAGGAAGCCTTAGGTCACAACGCGATCGCCGCTGGCTTTCAAGGGCAGCGCCAGTGGACCGACTATTTCCCAAATGGGGACTTCATGGAGGCGATCCTTAACTCGTCCTTTGACTGGAACGGCGTTCGTGAACCGTACGTGCTGGCCACGGAGAACGACTCACTCAACGCCGTGACCATGCTCTTTGGCCATTTACTGACACAGCGTGCGCAAATCTTCGCAGATGTCCGTACCTATTGGAGCCAACAATCCATCCAACGTGTGACCGGTGTTGAACTGCCACGCCTCGCCAAAGATGGTATCATTCACCTGACGAATTCGGGGCCAGCCTCCCTTGACGGAACGGGTGGACAAGAGCAGGACGGTCAGGCGGTCATGAAGCCGTTCTGGGAGATTGGGGACGACGATGTTCGTCGGTGCCTTGACGCTACGCGATGGTGCCCGGCGGTGGATTTCTTCCGCGGCGGCGGATTCTCGTCCCAATACCTAACCCGCGGCGGGATGCCACTGACGATGGTTCGCCTCAACCTGATCAAGGGACTTGGACCGGTGCTTCAGATTGCGGAAGGGCACAGCGTCGACTTGCCGCAAGAGATTCATGATGTGCTCAACAATCGCACGAATCCGACTTGGCCAACGACGTGGTTTGTACCGCGTCTCACCGGCAAGGGCGCATTTTCCGACGTGTACTCCGTGATGAGCCACTGGGGATCAAATCACTGTGCGCTGTCGTACGGACATGTGGGCGCCGATTTCATCACACTCGCCTCGATGCTCCGCATTCCAGTGGCTATGCATAACGTCGATGATAGCCAAGTGTTTCGGCCAAGCGCATGGCACGCGTTTGGTACGATGGATCTGGAAGGCGCGGATTTTCGGTCGTGCTCCGCGTACGGCCCCTTGTATCGTTGACGGGCTATCGCGAGCGGGAGTGGAGAAGATGGGCGAATATACAATCGGATTGGATTTTGGCACGGAATCGGCACGCGGCGTGATCGCAGACACAGCGACGGGGGAATTGTTGGCGGAAAACAGTGTCGTCTACCCCCATGGTGTATTGTTAGACGCGTTGCCGACGGGAGAAAAGCTTGGGCCCGAATGGGCTCTCCAACATCCTGGCGATTATGTGTATGCGGTGGAGCAATTGGTTCCAAGTTTGCTGCGATCCGCCGGCATTCGCGGTGACAAGATCGTCGGCCTCGGCGTCGATTTCACTTCGTGCACGATGCTTCCGATCGACGAGTGCGGCGATCCGCTGTGTCTGAAAGACCCATGGAGTCGACGGCCGCACAGCTGGCCGAAACTGTGGAAACACCACGCCGCATGGCGCGAGGCGGAGCGCATGACCACACTCGCCGTCGAGCGCGGCGAGCCTTTCCTGCGCCGTTACGGAGGTCGCATTTCTTCCGAATGGATGCTGCCCAAGATCCTGCAAATTTTGCATGAGGATGAACCCATATACCATGCGGCCGACGCGTTTGTCGAGGCGGGCGATTGGCTTGTGTACACGCTCACCGGCCGATTAGTGCGCAATGCCGCGGGCGCAGGCTTCAAGGGCATGTGGCATGGTGTCGAAGGATTCCCTTTGCCCGAGTATCTGCGGGCGTTGCATCCGGCGCTTGGGCGCGTCGCCGAGACCAAGCTCGGCGGTGCCGTGGTGCCCGTGGGCGCCGCTGTCGGCGGGTTGACCGAAGCGACGGCGAAGAAACTCGGGTTACAGGCGGGGACGCCTGTGGCGGCGGCCGTGATCGACGCGTTTGCCGCCGTACCGGGGCTGGGTGTGGCGGAGCCCGGCAAAATGGTGCTCGCCATGGGCACCTCCACCTGCCATATGTTGCTTTCCGCTCATGAAACCTTTGTGGAAGGCATGACCGGCGTCGTCCGAGACGGCATCGTGCCAGGATACTTTGGTTATGAAGCCGGGCAGGCTGCAGTCGGAGATATCTTCGGTTGGTTCGTCGATCACGCCGTTCCCGCATACGTCAGGGATGCGGCGACACAAGCGAACGTGTCCGTTTTCACCTGGCTGGAACGGAACGCCGCCGCGCTTCAGCCTGGAGAGAGCGGGCTGGTGGCGCTCGACTGGTGGAATGGCAACCGCTCCATCCTGTCCGACGCCTCGCTGTCGGGGGCCGTTATCGGTTACACGTTGTCGACTCGGCCGGAAGAAGTGTATCGGGCCTTGTTGGAGTCCACCGCCTTTGGTACGCGGGTGATTGTGGAACAGTTCGAACGAGCGGGGCTGGCTGTGGAGACGCTTCACGTCGGCGGCGGGATCGCCCAGCGCAACCAATTGTTGATGCAGATATATGCGGATGTGACGGGGAAGACGGTGTATGTGCCAAGCGTTCCAGAAAATGTTGCGCTTGGCGCGGCCGTCTTCGGGGCAGCGGCTCGATCCGGCGGCGGAGCGAAGGAGGTGACTGCCGCGATTCGGAACATGGCGCGGCACCATCAGACTGTCTACCGTCCGATTCTGGAGAACCGAGTCGCCTACGACCAATTGTACAGCCTATATCGATCCGCCCATGACTATTTCGGCCTGGCGCAAAAGCGGTTGATGCACGAATTGCGGCTGCTTCGCGACGAGGCGAGATCGCGGCAGGTACACGATTGATGAATTCAAACGCGGCCCGCCGCCCTGCGATCCGCGTTGTGCGCGCCACACGTGTGCCTCCGATTCGTCCAACGGACAGATGTTCTAGGGCTTCATCAGGATGGATTGCACTTGATTTGCAACTGTGGTACACTTCTTTCTACCACTTCTGATGGTTGCGTTGTTTCCAGCCGCACATACCCGGTCGTCGAATCCTCTTTGTTCTTCACCTTGTGCATAGCGCGTTCGACACGTGAGATGTCAAATTGACAATGAAGATTTGAACGTGGTATGGTGACTGGGTTGCTTGCGATGTCGATCACGTTGACAAAAA
>NZ_BCQI01000096.1 GCF_001544355.1 Alicyclobacillus acidiphilus NBRC 100859 | reverse complement strand
CCTGCGGCCCGGGGTCCTGCGGCCCGGGGTCCTGCGGCCCGGGGTCCTGCGGCCCGGGGTCCTGCGGCTCGGGGTCCTGCGGCTCGGGGTCCTGCCCCGTCTCGTCCCCGCCTGTCCCGTGCGCCCGAGGCCCCGCTCCCACAAACCGCATAAGTACAATTTTCGTCATCTTTTGACCAGATTCTTCATCGTCATCTTGTGGGTTGGGTGCTACGATGCGTGTATGTTCTGGACAGGAGGTTTCGAACGTGTCGTTCTGGTCGTCGATTCAAACAGCGAGATCGCGCCTTATGCCGGGGTATTTCACATTGATGTTCAGCATTACGCTGGTCGGCATTGGCGTTTCCATCACGCGACCGTACTTGTCTTTGTTCGGAACCAGTGTGGTACACATGACGCCGGTGGAGCTCGGCATTTTCATGTTCGTGAACGGGCTCGGCGGGATCGCTGCGAGTACATGGCTTGGAAGAATGTCAGACATCAAGACGTCAAAGAAGGATATCGCGCTTCTGTCGTCGGCGTGTTCAGCACTCGGATATGGGGCTTATGTCGTTTTGCACTCGTATCTTCCGCTATTGATTGTTTCCACGATTTTGCTTGGATTGGCGTCCGCAGTCTACCCGCAATTGTTCGCCTATGCGCGTGAATCCGCCACGAGGCGTTCCAACGTGGATGCGACTTTTGCGATCTCGACCTTGCGATCGTTCTTCTCTCTCGCCTGGGTCATTGGCCCCTTGTGCGGCGCCTGGCTTCTGCAGGTGTTTCAATTCAATGGATTATTTGTCGCGACGGCAGTCATTTTCGCAGGCGTGTTCTGCATCGTCCTGCTTCGCTTGGAACGCCGTCCGCCAGCGGGCATTCTTGGTTCCCAGCCAGTCAAGGTGTTCGCGTTTTTGAAGGATCCGCACATCCTCATGTCGTGCATCTCGTTTGTGGCGGTGTATACGGCATCGTCGATCAACGGCCTTTACATGCCGCTCTTGGTGACGAAAACGATGCACGAGCCGCGATATCTGGTCGGTTCCATTGTCGCGCTCAGCGCTGGTCTGGAGATCCCCATCATCCTTGGCCTCAGTGCGCTATCTGCGCGAATTGGCAAGCGATCGCTGCTCCTTTTTGGCTCCATCTGCGGCACGCTCTACTACACAGGCGCGGCGTTGGCGCAGCGGCCATGGGAGATGCTTGCGCTGCAGTTGCTTTGCGCGACGTTCATCGCCATTAGCGTGAGCATTGGGATGGCCTACATGCAGGATTTCCTGCCCGACGCTCCGGGTTCGGCAACGACGTTGTACGCCAATACGACCAATATCGGCCAGATGGCTGGCAGCTTGCTCGGCGGCGGGATCGCCCAGTTTCTTGGCTACCGCGACGTATTCTGGATCTGTGTCGGACTTGGTGTCATTTCGTATGTCTTCCTGCTGCGTGGACGCTCGTTCAAATCGGCCGAGGCCAAGCTGAGGTTTTCCAAGGCGAGCGCATTCAACCGTTAGCCGGCGAGTGGATGCGGCCGACTGGCCGTTCCGATGTGTATTCAGGCTCGCCGCCATCCCCCAGCAGCGGTTTGTCGCCCTTTTACCAATCACCATACAAAAAGGCGCATGACCGAGTTCGCTCACTCAGCCACACGCCTTTGCTTCTATGTACTCCCGTTCTGCCGTGGGACAATCGGTTTTGAACCTGCTCTCACAGGTGGGTACCCTATCGCTGGTCCGGACGTCCACTCGAGGTGGCTTGCCCTTCGCAAGCTGGAATCGGATTCCCTTATTATACGCATAGATTAAAACCAAAAAATGCCCCACCAACATCACAGGAAGTGTTTTGGTATACGCAGTGTAGCACGATTTGACCGAAGACGCCAACCGAAAATCCTTCCACTGACGCCAAATTCGTCAATCGCCCAAATCCTCGGCTTGGCTGCCCTAGATCGGTGTTCGACCTCGGGGTTGCGGGATAGAGCCGGAGTCGTGCTGGACTTGTTTTGTGTCGGTCGATTTCGAATCCGGCCGAATCGCGAACAGCGAGTAACACGCTGCTGCTAGGCAGAGTGCGCAGATGGAAAAGAACACCGTTGCCTGGGAGACCTTGGAGAGCAGGGAGACTGCCGGTGGTCCAAGGGCGACGCCAATGTAGCGAACACTGCTGTAGAGCGATGTCACTGTGCCACGTTCAGCCTTTTCAATGCCTTCGGTGATGAGTGCGTCGAGACACGGCAACACCAAGCCGATGCCGATGCCGCCAACCACGAGTGCCGCAAGCAGGAGATAAATGTTGGTGAGGAGCGCGGCGGCGGCGATCGCGCCGGTTTGCGTGACGCATCCAGTGAAGGACAGCCACTTCATCAGGCGTTTGTGATCCGCGATTTTCTTGCCTGTCACGTATGACGTGATACACAGGAACAAGAGCGGGATGGCAAGTATGAGACCCTTGATAATGCCGTCGATGCCGAGGTCGTCTTCGAGCTTCGACGAAAGATAAAACATGGAACCGAAAATCACGAACATGCACACGCCGCCGATCGCGAATATCGCCACCAGCCAACGGCCCTTTTCCCGAAAGATGGCCTGGATGGATCGCATGAATTCGCGCAAATTCTCGGCTTTCGAAGAGGAACCATCGGCCTCTGCGCCATGTTTTTTCGGGACGTGGACAAAAAAGGCGACGAGGACAATGGCCGCTGCGCAGAAGGCCGGGATCGCCAGAAAAGGCAGAAACCAAATGACGAGTGCGAAGGCAGAACCGAGAATCGGGCTGATGACTTTCCCGAAGGTATTCGCCGTTTCGATGATGCCGAGCCCCTGGCTGACGTCGTCCTCACTGCGAAACATGTCGCCGACCAGGGGAATGACAATGGGCATGGCACCTGCCGAGCCAATGCCTTGGATGAAACGTCCGGCTAGGATCAGCCAGTAACTGTCTTTGATCCACCACGCGGACAAGCCGGAGACGAGCCCGCCGATACCTGTGATAACCAATGAAGGAATGATGATCTTTTTGCGCCCATATCGGTCGGACAAGTAGCCTGCTACAGGGATCAGGAAGATGGCGACGATCGAATACGTCGTAATCACCATGCTCACTTGCAGAGATGTGACACGCAGTTGCCGCTCCAATTGCGGTAAGACTGGAATCAGCATGGAGTTGCCGAGCGTGACGATGAGCGGGATCGAAGCAAGTGAAGCTAAGTCCATCCGCTTGTCGGCTTGCAAGTTGATCACCCGTTCTCAAGGATTTCGATCACTTTGCAGTAACGTTTCCCTCCGGCGACTGGGCCATTCTGTGTAAAAATTGGTGTGCGCGAGCAATGTCCGGTTGCAGGACCTTCGGTCATGGAGACTTCACGATCCGGATTTGAATGGTTTAAACAGCAGGGCGGACATGGCGATGATGCCAACGAGATCGAAATACGTCAACGTGTGGTCCAGCAGGCTGTAGTGCATGCCTGTCCACGTCAGGTTCGCCCAAAATGTCGGACTCAGAATGGCATCCATCGAGCACATGACGAGCACGCCTGCGCCGATGCCGCGCAGACCCCCGTACATCGCGATGGCGCCAAGCACCACTGTGGGAGGGATCATGGCCAAGATCCCGAACGTCGGCATCAAGGCGGAGATCACCGCAAGGACCAGTGCGACAAGTCCGCACGCGCGCACAGCAGGTTGAACGTTTGGTGTCGATTCAAGGATTTTCATCGCGTGCACCTGCCTCCTTTCCACTCCATGTTTTTCCACACTTTTGTTCGACCTATACCGATTCCGTTCATTATCGCTTCTAATATTGGTACAATCACTTGCGGAAGATTCGTCACAATCCATCGAGGCGCAGGAGTTCGAAGGGCAGGGGGGAGCCATGATGAAGATGGTGATCGTTGGGCCCGGCAGAGTTGGGACGGCACTCGCGCTGGCCTGTCAGGCGGCAGGCAATGAGATCGTCGGCGCCGTCCCGTCTCAGCGGGTCGACAGTCGAAGCGCGAAGGAGTTTGAAGCACTGACCCGTGCGCCTCTTCATCCATGGGAACGGGCGCCTGAACGCATCCGTTTCGCGGATGTGGTGTGGATCACCGTTCCGGATCGCCATATTGCCCAAGTCGCGCAATGGCTGGATCACACTGGGGCCATTCGATCCGGCCAAGTCATCGCGCACACCTCCGGGGCCCTCACCAGCGACGCGATCCGTTGCGTTCACAGCCAGGGCGCCTTTGCGGCGAGCTTCCATCCGCTTCAAACATTCGCAAGCCCAGGGATGGGTCCGAGATTGTTCGAGGGGATCACCGTCGCGATCGAGGGAGAGCGCCAGGCGACGGATCGACTGTCCGCCTTGGCAGCGAGTCTGGGTGCGGTTCCGGTCATGCTGGATCCGCAAAACAAAGTTCGCTACCACGCCGCTGCGGTGATGGCGTCGAACGCGCTGGTGGCACTGGTCGGTATGGCCGCCGATCTCGCCGACTTGCCCACCGGGCTGTCTGGTCTATTACCGCTTGTCCAAGGCGCTGTCGACAACCTGGTTCGCGTGGGTATCCCCGACGCTTTGACGGGACCCATCGAGCGGGGCGACGCAGAAACTGTGGAGCAGCACCTCCACGCCTTGGCAGGCATGCCTCAGGCGCGCGAGGTGTACGCCGCCCTTGGCAGGGTCACCGTGGATATGGCGTTGGCCAAGGGCAGCATCGACGAGGAGACCGCGAGACGGTTGCGAACATTGCTGTGACTGCTGCTGTGACTGCACACAGGCTCGGACGATTGACCAAAAGAAAGTGGGGGTATTCGATATGACAGACGTGACCGTCCGGACGCTGCTTCGAATGAAACGCAAGGGCGAGAAAATAGCGATGATGACGGCCTACGACTATCCGACTGCCAAGTTGTTGTCTCAAGCCGGCATGCATGTGCTTTTGGTTGGAGACTCGGTTGGCATGGTGGTTCAAGGGCACACCACGACGATTCCTGTCACACTGGATCAACTGGTCTACCACGCCAATATGGTTTCACGAGGTGCCGGGGACGGTGTGATGGTGGTTGCCGACCTGCCGTTTCTCACCTACCAAATCACCCCTGAAGACGCGATGCGACATGCCGCCCGGATGATGCAAGAAGGCGGCGTGCACGCGATCAAACTGGAAGGCGGACAATCGATTGTCCCCACCGTCGAGCGGCTGGTCACTGCGGGCATTCCGGTCATGGGCCACATCGGCCTGACACCGCAGTCCGTTCACGCCTTCGGCGGCTTCAGCGTTCAGGGCAGGCGGGCAGAAGAGGCGAACCGTCTGGTCGAGGACGCGTTGGCTTTGGAGAAGGCGGGGGCGTTCGCCGTCGTTTTGGAAGCGATCCCGGCAGAAGTCGCCAAGGTGATCACCGAGTCGCTCCGCGTGCCCACCATCGGGATCGGCGCCGGGCCCCATTGCGATGGACAAGTGTTGGTTTTCCACGATTTTTCCGGCTACACGACAGGCTATATTCCGAAACACAACAAACCCTACTTGCAGCTTGGTGATCTCATCGTCCAGGCTGCCCAACAATACGTGGAAGAAGTGCAAAGCGGCGCGTTTCCAGGTGAACCGCAAACCGTGCATCTGAAAGCGGAAGAACGCGACGCGTTTTTTGAAGTCCATGGAGAGGAAGCGAAAGGCGAATGACGAAAACGCTCTCGCAAATCAGCACTATTGAATCCCTTCGATCCGCCGTACGCGAGGCCAAATCGAACGGTCGCAAGGTCGCTCTGGTACCGACGATGGGCTATTTGCACGAAGGCCATCTGTCACTGGTGGAAGAGGCCAGCAAGCAAGCCGACTTCGTCGTCGTCAGCATCTTTGTCAATCCGCTGCAGTTTGGCGAGAACGAGGATCTGGCGAATTACCCTCGCGATCTCGATCACGACCTCCGGCTTCTCAGCGCTTCCGGCCACTGCGACGTGGCGTTCACGCCGTCGGTCGAAGAAATGTATCCTGTCCCGTTGGTCACGACGGTTCAACTGCCCAGCATGGCGAGCAAATTGTGCGGCAGGACCCGTCCCATTCATTTCGCCGGCGTCGCCACGGTCGTGACGAAGCTGTTTCAGATTGTGCAGCCCGATGTCGCCTGCTTTGGCCAAAAGGATGGGCAGCAGTTGGCGGTCATTCGCCGAATGGTGAAAGATCTCAACATGCCCGTCAACGTGGTCGGCGTGCCGACGGTTCGCGAGGAAGACGGGTTGGCCAAGAGTTCCCGCAACGTCTATTTGTCGAAGGAAGAGCGGGAGCATGCGCCGGTTCTGTACCAGGCGCTGTCCTGGGCCAAGGCGGAAATTGAGCGCGGGCAGCGCGACGCCACAGAGATCGTCCGAGGTGTCCGCGAGCGGATCGAACAAGATTCCATCGCGCGCCTCGACTATGTCGAAGCCGTCGAGATGGACACGCTTGAATCGGTTTCCGTCCTGTCAGGCGACGTGATGATCGCGGTCGCCGCATACTTCGGCAAGGCCAGATTGATTGACAACATTCAATTGCATGTCGAATAATTTCTTGGCCCCGCCAAAACAGGATTCATCCAAAACGTTCAGTTAAAGGAGACTGTTCCAGGTGCATCACACGAATCGACGAATGGTCACGATCGCCATGATGGTCGCGATGTTCCTGGTCGCTATCGACGTGACGGTCGTAAGCACAGCCATGCCGCACATCGTCAGGGAATTGAAGGGATTAAGTCTGTATAGCTGGGTGTTTGCCATCTACACGCTGACGACGAGCGTGACAACACCCATCTACGGCAAATTGGCCGATCTGTTTGGCCGCAAGATGATTTTCAGCATTGGCGTTATTTTGTTCGTCGTCGGCTCGATGCTGTCAGGTGCGTCTCAGAATATGACAGAACTCGTATGGTTCCGCGCCTTCCAAGGCATCGGGGCGGGGGCTGTCATGCCTGTCACGTTCACCATCATCGGCGACTTGTTCCCCGGTGAACAACGCGCGCGGATGCAGGGATTGTTTAGCGCGGTCTGGGGTGTCGCAGGCCTGCTCGGCCCACTCGTCGGCGGTCTCTTTGTCGACAACCTCTCATGGCGCTGGATCTTCTATATCAACGTTCCGGTGGGCGCTGTGGCACTCATTCTAGTCTTGATGTTTCTTCACGAATCGTTCGAGCGGAAATCGAAGAAGGTCGACTATCTTGGCGCAGCCGTGTTCACCGTCGGCGTTTCCGCGCTGCTCTATGCGCTTCTGAACGGAGGTTCCAAGTACGCGTGGGGCAGTGGCACCATTATCGGCTTGTTTATCGGTGCCGCCGTCTGTGTCGCACTCTTTATTTGGATTGAAGCAAAAGTCGAGGAGCCCATGCTGCCGCTGTCGTTGTTTCAGATTCCTGTCATTACGGTCGCCAACATCGTAACGTTCTTGGTCAGCGTGGTGTTGATTGGCACAAACGTGTACTTGCCGATGTGGATCCAGTCGATCCTCGGGCACAGCGCCACAAGCTCAGGACTCACACTCATGCCGATGTCCATCGCCTGGCCAGTCGGCGCGACACTCGCAGGCCGTTGGCTGTACAAGGTAGGGGCAAAGCGGACATTCGTCATCGGCTCGATCCTCGTTGTGTTGTCGAGCGCGTGGCTGCTGGCCATCGAACTCCATTCGCCGTACTGGTATTTCGTCGGCATTATGATCGTCATGGGATATGGCATGGGTTGGGTCGTTACACCGGCAACGGTGACCATCCAGACGGCCGTCGGTTGGCAAATGCGCGGTGCCGCTACCGGATCGAATCAGCTTGCGCGAAGCCTTGGTCAGACCATCGGCGTCACGATATACGGGAGTCTGTTCAACACGGACGTCATGCACTACGCCGCGCAACACCCTGGATCGGGCATCACCCAGCGGCAACTGTCGGGATTGCTTGACGCCGTCAGCGGCGGCGGCGCGTCGACCACAAACCTGCCAGGGACGGTGCGGACCTTCGTCGATCAAACGCTGGCGTACGCCCTGCACCACATCTTTGTCTGGATGTTCGCCGTCGCCGCGTTGGCGTTTGTCATCTCCTGGTGGCTGCCGTCACATAAACGCATTCTCGAGCAGCAAAAGCAAGTTGCCTAACGTGTTGCGAATGAGTTGGGAATCGTCTCCCGCGCATGAGTTCCCGGTCGGATCGGTCAAACTGTAGTGAAACGGATCTGGATAGGGAGGCTTCTGCAATGGAGCGATTTCGCAAAGGAGATCGATTCCCGGCGACGTCCGAGACGGTCGAAGACGGGCTGGCTGTGACGCATGAGCAGGTCGAAGACGTTTATTACGCCGGCACCAGTGACGGCATCGTGTTCTTGGGCGAAGGGCGCGTTCGCGATTTGAAACAAGGCCGCCCCGGCGAAGAGGAGAACCGCTCGGGAGAGGAAGAGGAGAACCGCTCAGGCAACTGAATCGAGCGAATCGAGTGAGAGTGAACCAAGCGCATCAGGTTGGCGAGCGTATGAACAGGCGGGCCTGATGAATCGCCAAACATGCAGTGTTCAGCTGTTTCTGGAATCTGCGATCTGAATGGACCGCGGAATCTGGGGCAGCTGATTTTTTTTGTTTTTGGGCCATGTGGCCCAAGGGACAAGGGACAAGGGACAAGGGACAAGGGACAAGGGACAAATAAGCGTCCCAGGACGCTTATTTGTGTCGAAAAATCGGACTGAGGGCGAATAGGCAGCCGCGGAC
>NZ_BCQI01000095.1 GCF_001544355.1 Alicyclobacillus acidiphilus NBRC 100859 | reverse complement strand
TTTTAGTATTCGCTATAATCATACTATCAAGATGGGACAAGGGGTGTGGTTATGGATGGTATTCAGTCGGCAATTCAATTTGTAAGGAATCATGGAAACAACGTGGAGCAGGGGCGGTTAAATGTGTTGCTTCAAGCTGATGGTTTGGTTCAAGAATCGATAGAAAAATTGAAGAGGTCGCAAAGGGAAGATGGCAGTTGGTCGCCATTCTGGGCACCGAATGCCAGCTCTCTCGATGCTACTTGTTACCGATTAGCACAGACTGAGCAGCTCGGAGTTAAAGCAGCGGGTTTTATCGACCAAGCGGTTTCGTTTATCATTGGTCGGCAACATCAAGATGGATCGTTTGAAGAAGCGCCTGAATTAGCATCTGTAGCACCACCTTGGGCAATGCCAGGGGATGATTCCGCTAAAATGTATCTGACCGCAAATGCAGGGTATTGGATTCGGTACTACAGAAGTTCCGCTCCGTGTGTATCGCAAATTCAGGTGTTTTTGATTTCACAAATGAATGACGAAGGGTATTTGCCGACATTCTTGAATGCAAATTGGCTGGCTGCTGGTTTGTTATATTCACTGGGAGACCACAAGCATGCAGAATCCATCATGAATTTTCTGGTCGCCAAGCTTCCCGAACTGGAAGCGAGCGATTTGGCGTGGCTTATCAATTCCCTTTGTGTGATGGGCGTTTCTCCTGATCATCAATTAATATCGAATGCGAAAACCAAGCTCGAACAATTGCAAGAGGAAGACGGTCATTGGGCTAGTGAAGATGGAGAGTGGCGGGACGTTCACACGACTTTAGAATGTATTCGAGCCATGCAATTCTTCGTACCCTCTGCCTGAAAAATAGACAGTGCTTCTGTCGCTATCGGGAGCGAATCTTGAACAAGGCCAGTCGTTTCCTACGCAGAAAGAAGTGCCCTCACCGCTATTGTTTGTAATCCGGGTGAAGTGGCGTCGTGCCAGAAAACAGTTCAAAATCTATTTTGAATCAGTTAGTCGCCACGGTGTTTCGATGCTTCATCTAAGCAACTCAACACTAGAGAGTGCAAGTGTTTGTTGATCGTTTTCCACATTATGGGTGATTTCTATTTGGGTCACTGACCATGCATAAGTATAAATTGTGTTTCGATAATTTGGGTAATCATTTGTAAAATTGCATAAATCCTGACTCTCACCCTCCATCCTCAACACCATCCTCAATACTCTTCGCCACGTTGGTGTACAATAACGGTAAATCTCTCCAGAGAGGATGAACCATACCGTGACACCAAATAGTGGAGAACATATACACACCAACCACCTGATCCACGAAAAATCCCCGTACCTTCTGCAACACGCGCACAATCCAGTTGACTGGTACCCATGGAGCGGGGAGGCGTTCCAAAAAGCGGCTCGCGAATCGAAGCCCGTCTTTCTGTCCATCGGCTATTCGTAGCCCTGCGGGGCTACGAATAGCACTATACACTGAAAATGGAGTTTCCAATGTCGACCTGTCATTGGTGCCATGTGATGGCGCATGAATCGTTTGAGGATGAGCAGGTGGCGGCGTACCTGAATGAATATTATGTCGCGGTCAAGGTGGATCGGGAGGAACGTCCCGATATCGATCACATCTACATGATGTACTGCCAGGCGATTACGGGCGAAGGCGGCTGGCCGCTGACGGTGATCATGACGCCGGATGGCCATCCGTTCTTCGCTGGGACGTACTTTCCGAAACATGCGCGGTATGGGCGACCGGGATTGCTCGACATCCTGAAGGGGCTTCGCGAAAAGTGGGATCAGGATCGGGACAGGCTGGTGGCGGCAAGTGCCGATATGACCCGGCGCATTCAGCCCATCTTCCAGTCGACGCCAGGCGTGTTCGACGAAGTGAAGGCCATCCATCAGGCGGCGGAGCACCTTGGTCGGACGTTTGATCCGCATTACGGCGGTTTTGGCGACGCACCGAAATTTCCGTCGTTCCACCAACTTCTGTTTCTGCTGCGCTATCACCGATTCACGGGTGAAAACGACGCCTTGTTGATGGTCCAGCGAACGCTGGACGGCATCATGCGCGGCGGTATATCCGATCACGTCGGCGGTGGGCTTGCCCGGTACTCAACCGACGCCTATTGGACCGTGCCGCATTTCGAAAAGATGCTGTACGACAACGCGCTGGCGGTGATCGCGTTCACGGAGGCGTATCAACAGACGGGGGCGGCCGCATACGAACGGTACGTGAGACGAATCTTGGAGTATGTGGATCGCGAGATGACGTCGCCCGAAGGGGCGTTCTATGCGGCGCAGGATGCCGATTCGGAGGGTCAGGAAGGCCGGTTTTACGTTTGGCGGCCAGATGACGTGGCGGCCGCGATCGGCGAGAGGGAAGCACAGCGGTATTGTCGATTCTACGACATCACGGAAGAAGGCAATTTTGAAGGATACAACGTGCCCAATTATACGAACACGGACGTAGCCGAGTTTGCCGCAGCGGAAGGAATGGAAGTCGACGCGCTGTGGGCCTGGCTGGACGAGCAGAGCGAACGGCTGTACGAGTGGCGGAAACATCGCGTGCCGCCAGGCACGGACGACAAGATGCTGACCGCGTGGAACGCGTTGATGATTGCCGCATTGGCCAAAGCGGGAGCTGTTTACGGGGAGGAAGGGTACGTCCGTACAGCGGTGCGTGCGGCACGGGCGGTCGAAGAACTGCTTGTGCGCCGAGAGGATGGTCGACTGCTGGCGCGCTATCGCGACGGAGAAGCGGGAATTCCGGCATATGCGGACGATCACGCCTACCTCGTGTGGGCATACATCGAGTTGTATCAATCTACGCAGGACGTGTTCTACCTGAGCCGGGCTATCCATTGGCAGAAGCGACTCGACGAGTTGTTCTGGGACGAGGAGGAGGGCGGCTACTTCCTGGCCGGGACCGATGCGGAATCGTTGATCGCAAAGCCCAAGTCGGTCTACGATGGCGCAACGCCATCGGCGAATTCAGTCACTGCCTACAATCTGATCCGCCTGTACGCGATCACCGGCGTTGCGGCGTATGCCGAGCGGCTGGAGGACGTGATCGACGCGTTTGGCCTATCGTTGGAAGCAGCGCCGATGGAGAGTCTGTTCATGGTGCTGGCCTTGCTCTTGCGCCAAGTTGGCAACGCTGAAGTGGTTGCCGTAACAGGCGGCGACACCAGGACGCTGTCGGCGATGGTGTCGGCGTTCCATCGCTCGTACCTGCCGGAGGCGGTTCTCTTGACACCGGAAGCGCGGCCGGAGGAGCGCGACAACTATCCGCCAGTCGGGGACGGCGCAGCGTTGTATGTGTGCCGGAATTTCAAATGCGATCGGCCCGATACCGACTGGCTGCGGGCGATAGAACAATTGGCGCTTGCCCCGCCGCGCCTGACGTAGACGCTCCGCCAATCTGCATTTATAGACGCCGCGTCTCAAGGAAATAATGTGAAGAGCAGTCGAGACTGCCTGGATGTCATTCGAGGCGCTGCGGAGGTGCAAGCTTGAGTACAAATACGAGCAACAGAGTCTATGTAGACGGAGTTCCGATGGAAGCGCAGGTTGGCCGGAGTATTCTTGAAACGTTTCTCGATAGGAATGTCGAACTTCCGCACATTTGTTATCACCCAGCGTTAGGGCCTATTCAAACATGCGATACGTGCATGGTCGAAGTCAACGGTGAACTGGTTCGCGCGTGTGCGACGCCCATCCAGGAGGGCATGCAGATTCGGACGAAATCGGTGCAGGCGCGTTACGCGCGCAAGGAGGCGATGGATCGGATTCTCAAGAATCACGATCTCTATTGCACCGTGTGCGACAACAACAACGGCAATTGCACCATACATAACACAACGATGGAGATGGATATCAACCATCAGTCGTATCCGTTTCAAACGAAGCCGTACGACGAGGATGTGTCGAATCCGTTTTATCGATATGAGCCAGACCAGTGCATTCTCTGCGGCCGTTGCGTGGAGGCTTGCCAAAACCTTCAGGTCAGTGAAGTGCTTTCCATCGCCTGGGACAGGGAAGTGCCGCGTGTCATTTGGGATGATGACGTGCCCATCAACGAGTCGTCCTGCGTCTCGTGCGGTCACTGCGTCACCGTGTGCCCTTGCAACGCGCTGATGGAGAAAAGCATGATTGGCGAGGCGGGATTTTTGACCGGTATTCCGCCGGAGCCGCTTGAGAAGATGATCGATCTCACCAAAGCGATTGAACCTGGGTACCGCGCGATCTTCTCCGTGTCCGAGATGGAGAGCGCCATGCGCGCGTCGCGCATCAAGCGGACGAAAACCGTCTGCACCTATTGCGGTGTCGGCTGTTCCTTCGACGTCTGGACGAAGGGGCGCGACATCCTCAAGGTGGAACCGCAAATGGAGGCGCCAACGAACCAAATTTCAACGTGTATCAAGGGCAAGTTCGGCTGGGATTGGGTCAACAGCGAGGATCGGCTGACCAAACCGCTGATTCGCCGCGGCGATACGTTTTACGAAGCGTCGTGGGATGAGGCGCTCGATCTCGTCGCATCCAAGCTGACCGAAGTGCGCAAAGCGCACGGCGACGACGCGATTGCGTTTATCTCGTCTTCCAAATGCACGAACGAAGAGAATTATCTCGTGCAAAAACTCGCGCGGGCCGTGATGCATACGAACAACGTCGACAACTGCTCCCGGTACTGCCAGTCGCCTGCCACGGAAGGTTTGCGCAGGACAGTTGGGCTTGGTGGTGACACAGGTTCTGTAAGCGACTTGGCCATGGCCGATTTGGTCATCGTCATTGGCGCCAATCCGGCGGAATCCCATCCGGTGTTGGCGACGCGCTTGAAGCGCGCGAAGAAGAAACATGGTCAGAAACATATCGTGATCGATCTTCGCCGCAACGGCTTGGCCGAAAAGGCGGACATGTTTGTCAGCCCGAAACCCGGCACGGACTTGGTGTTGTTGTCGGGGGTCATGAAATATATCGTCGACGAGGGCTGGGAAGCGAAAGCTTTTCTTGATGAAAAGGTGGATGGTTACGCCGATTTTGTAAAGTCGCTCGAGAAGTATACACTGGATTATACGGCGCGGATCACAGGGGTGCCCGAGGCGGTCATCATCCAATTGGCGTCTATGATTCATGAAGCCAAGATGGTTTGCATTTGTTGGGCCATGGGTGTCACGCAGCATCTCGGTGGCAGCGAGACGAGCACGGCGATTTGCGATTTGCTGCTGTTGACAGGCAACATGGCGCGCCCGGGAACGGGGGCATATCCTCTGCGCGGCCACAACAACGTCCAGGGTGCCGGCGACATGGGGTGTAACCCTGTCTACCTTCCCGGATACGAGCGTATCGATGACGATGCTGTGCGGGCGAAGTACGAAAAGGCGTGGGGCGTGACCCTGCCAACTGTGAAAGGGCTCGACAACCACGAGATGGTCGACGCGATTCACGAAGGAAAGCTGCGGGCGATGTTCCTCCAAGGCGAGGAGATGGCGTTGGTCGATTCGAACGCGCATTTTGTGCGAGAGGCCTTCGACAAACTCGACTTTTTCGTGGTCATGGACGTCTTCTTCAGCAAGACGGCACAGTATGCGGACGTCATCCTTCCGGCCGCGCCAAGTCTTGAAAAGGAAGGGACGTTTACCAATACGGAACGTCGCATCCAACGCCTCTATCAGGTGCTGGAGCCGCTTGGCGACGCGAAACCGGATTGGATGATCCTGCAAGATCTCGCCAATCGGCTCGGCGCGAACTGGTCATACGAAAGTCCGCGCGAGATACTGGAAGAGATGGCTTCGCTCGCCGAGTTGATGAAAGGTGTCACGTATGATCGCCTGGAAGGATATTCGAGCCTGCAGTGGCCGGTTGCGGAAGACGGCACCGATTCGCCGTTGCTGTACACGAACGGATTCCCGTTCCCGAACGGCAGGGCGAGACTGGTCGCGACCGAGTGGATGGAGCCGACGGAGTTTCCGGAAGAATACGATCTCCATCTCAACAACGGCCGCATGCTGGAGCATTTTCATGAAGGCAATTTGACCTACCGCGTCGAAGGCATCAAGGAGAAAATTCCGACGACGTATCTCGAGGTCTCGCCGGAGTTGGCGAAGGCGCGGGGGATAGAGACGGGATCGACCGTTCGATTGGTGTCGCCCTTCGGTCAATTGCGGCTGCGCACAGTCGTCACGGACAGAGTGCATGGCAACGAGATGTATCTGCCGATGAATACGTCGGACGATGAACAAGCAATCAACATTTTAACCAGCAGTAAAGCGGACGCGACGACGCATACGCCTGCGTACAAGGAACTCAGGGTTCGCATGGAAGTGTTGGAGAAGCGCGGGGAGAACCCGATGACGCGGTTCAACTTTCGGCTTGGAAACCCGAATCCGCAGCCGGGCGTGCGCGTGGAAGAGAAGTGGCAGCGTTCGGACTATGTGCCAGTTGGCGAAGTTGGGCAGCGACCCAACAGGGGGTAAGACGGATGGCAAAGGCAACAACATCAATCGTTCGCGTGCCTGAGGATATTTCCGCTCAGGCGAAACAGCAAATTGAACAGGCGCTCGTCGAGAACGTCGACGGCGTGGTCGACGCGCTGGCACTGTTGCAAGCGCTCGAGGAGCGGGGGGCGCTGCCCCTCGTGCGGGCGTTGTTGGAGCAAGGAGACGAAGTTCTGAAAGTGTTGCTCGCACTCATGGGGCGGGACGAAGTGACTGGTGGACTCAAGAACGTGATCGGCGTGGCGCAGTTTTTTACGTCGATCCCGCCAGAGGCCATGTCTCGGTTGTTTGAGGCGGCGAGCGGGGGGATTGCGGAGGCTTCGAATGTATCCAACGACGCGAAGATTGGCATTTACGACGCGTTGAAGGCTTTGCGCGATCCCGACATCAGCCGCGCTTTGTCGGTGGCTTTGGCCTTTTTGAAAGGGATGGGGAAGGCGCTCGGAGAGACGGCTTCGGAATAAGGAGGCGGTTCATCGTGAGTGTGCAGCCTATGGACGATTTGCCGCAGAAATCGCTCAAACCGGTGGTTTGCTATCGGGACGGCCAGTGGGATACGCGTGACGACGTCATTGCGACGGAATACGCGTTGACCATCTTTGTCAACGACAACGAATTGGCCACCATCGTGTGTACACCAACTCACATGGAAGAGTTGGTGTACGGATTTCTCGCATCCGAAGGAATCATCCGAAGTGCGGACGCGGTTGAATCGCTGGAAATCAGCCGTTTCATGGGGACGGCACGGGTTCGTACGCACAAGGCCATCCAGTTCAATCAGGCTTTCTACAACAAACGCTATATTGCGTCGTGCTGCGGCAAGGGACGGCAGAGTTTCTATTTCCACAACGACGCGGTGACGGCGAAACACGTTGACGATGATGTCCAAATGGATCCGGAGCAGATTTTTCAAGTGATGGATGCGATGGATCAAGAGGCGGAACTTTTCCAGGAGACAGGCGGTGTCCATATGGCCGCGCTGTGTCGAGCGGGCGAGGTGCTGCTGGCTCGGACCGACATCGGGCGGCACAACGCGCTCGATAAGATCTACGGACACTGCTTGCAACATGGTATCCCACTGGCCGGGACGGCGATCGCGTTCAGCGGCCGCATTTCGTCGGAAGTGTTGCTCAAGGTGGCCAAGATTGGCGTCGGCATCGTCGTGGCCCGATCCGCGCCGACCGCGCTCGCCATCGATATGGCGGACGAGTTGGGCATCACGGCGATCGGTTTCGTCCGCGGCAGATCGTTTAACGTGTACTCGCATGCGTGGCGCGTTCGTCGATAGCCTGGTCGACGAACGCCCGCCAGCTTTGGGTCAGGCTCAAAACCATTTGCGCTTGCGGAAGAAAATCCACAGCCCTACCACGGACACGATGATCCAGCCCCAAACCCACAAGTACCCGTACTTCCACTGGTACTCCGGCACCTTCATGTTGATTCCGTACAGACCCACGATAAACGACAGCGGCATGAAGAACGTGCTGACAACTGTCAGTGTCTTCATGATTTGGTTCATTCGATCGCTCTTGAGCGACATCTGCAAATCGAGCAGTCCCGTCAGGGCGTCCCGAAATCCGTCGATCTCGTCGATAATTCGATTGATGTGATCGAACAAGTCCACAAAGTACATCGTTTCCTCTTGTCGTGAATACGGGAAGTTCGAATGCATGATGCCTTCGACCACAATGCGTTCATCGCTGAATGTTCTGCGGATTTTATGAATGGTGCGTTTCAGTGAAAAGATGTCGGGTGCGACATTGTTTTCGGGGGAGTTGTAGATCTCGCTCTCCATTTGATCGACTGTGTCTTCAATTTGGTCGACGAAGTCGATATAGCGATGGACGCAGAGATCGAGAAATTCGTACACCATCCGTCCTGGATGCGCCATCTTCTCGGGAGACGATTGGAATTCCGTGAACAGGTCAGAGAGAAACGACATCCGTTCATCCAGCACCGCGATGACGAATTGTTCGCTCATGACGACGGACACGCGGACGAGCTCCCAGTCGTCTCGGAGAAAGTAGAACGGGAAGAAGACGTGATCGTCAAACAACGTCAGCTTGGGACGCTCTCGGTGATTGAGACAGCGTTCCACGATCATGTCGTTGCACTCGAACACGCCGTTGACGATATGTTTGATCTCTTGCTCGGAAGGGGCCTCCAAGACGACGAACACCAATTCGTCGGAGTTGGGTCGGCGAATTGGTGTTTTCGTTACCTTGTGTCCACGATACAGCCACATGTTTTTCATACA
>NZ_BCQI01000094.1 GCF_001544355.1 Alicyclobacillus acidiphilus NBRC 100859 | reverse complement strand
GGTACATGGGCTTCGGGTCTGAGGGCGCATCAATCCTACGTTGGATACCCCCTCGAATAGATCCTACGTAGAACATACAGCCGCTATCATTGTGTTGTGAACTTCTGCTCCGTAACTTCCCGCCTTCGCCCGCTCCACAACCGCCACTACAACATCCACGGGGAGAAAGACGCTTGTATTCAGAAAGTGGGAGGTGTATGGAGGGGTTATCTCAAGTTCCTTGCTATTTTTGCAGTTTGCTTTTATCTCTTTCACGTTTTTTCCTATAGGTCAACAAACACCCCCATACCCCTCCCAAACCTGGATGAGAAGTACTCATCTCCCCCGTCCTGTGGATGCGATGTGTCTTGAGATATTGGCGAGTGGCTGTTGCGCGCGTAATCGTCGTGTGGGTGCGGTCGGCGGATGGCGACGATGCTCCAAGGTGTTCAAGAAAGAGTAAAAGTCAGTCCCAAATCAATCCGACCATTGCAAAGGTAACGAAATGTGGAATTCACGCGACAACGATGAGCTACACTCTACCAAATTTCAAGTTGCACTATGTGTCGTGTTGCTATGCAAACACCGTTTACAAAAGTTCTACTACCTGCTCCCTTTCATCACCCTAATCATCCTGGGTACTGCAACATCACAGCAAACCTATAAAACGCCTCATTTTGATCGGCAAAAAGGATTCGCATCAGATTAGAATTGCTTCCGACAAACGCATAGGTTACATGTGACTGATATTGAAAATGAGCGCGGAGTCGCTTCAGCAAGAGGTCGTCAATCTTGTGAATCATCTGAAACTCGTGAAACCATACAACCAGCCGCGTGTCCGCTTGTTCAGGGATGCGTTGCAGGAGGCTTACACTTTCGTCCAGGAGTTCAAGAGGGCTTCCCTTAACTCTCTGCAGATATGATATGTCCACAGCGTCTTGGATTTTGGCACGAATGCAAGGTGGATCCAGGGACTCAATGAAGTCGTTAAGGGAGGAGTTCGGTAGGGGGTTAATGCCAATACGTAATTGAAGAACGGTATGTAACAATCGAAGCGTCAATTCCTCAATCGTAAAAACGTTAGACAGGTCTATCTCAGCCGTGTAACACCCTCGCGCTTCCAGCCGCTTCAGTACATCACGAGCCAATGTGGTGCTAATCTGATAAGGAACTGTGAATGTCACACTGCAACCGTCATATAGCCGCTCTTCAAACTCCCGTGCAAAACGGTCATACCACGAATGCGATACGTATGCGATTCCCTTGTCAGACTTGGTGATACCGTCATCCATGTATAGCACTCACCCCGTATGATGTTTTTCGCATCTTATAAACGTTAAAAACTCGGCGTTCCAATATACCGTGCTTACAGTTTAGACGCACCAAGCTTCTTGAGCATTCCCACCCGTTAGTTGAACAGCACACAGGTTGACTACTGTCAATGCGGCACGAGTAGCACAAGGAATCCTGGAACCAAAAATGTAAATAAGGCGATTGGCATTAGTACTATCGAAGTAAGAAAATACATTTTTCCACTTCTCTTACGCTTTTTGAAATAGAAACCTACGATTAAAGAAATGATTCCCACAAGAGCCAATACATAAGGCAAATATACCAAACTGATAAATATGATCTGTTCAAAATTCCCCACGTTATCCCCCTCCTTCCGTGTGCGTCGCGATAACCGTCTGTCACCTGACGAAGTCGTCAAACCCCTTCCTTTTTTGAACCGACTCAGTTTTTGTCCTTCTGTGCTTTTAAGATCGCGTGGTTGCCCTCGATAACTTTTCCGAAGTGGCGCGCCTTGTTCTTCTCGATGTAATCCATCACACATCCGAGTGAACTATTCCCACCACTCCCTGTTTCCCCGACATCATCAGCAACACTACGTAACGTGGAGGCAACAGCCTCGATGTCGTCTTCGAGCAAAACACGGAGCGCATATGGGAAATGGGGTCGAGTATTAGGTGCGTTAAAATACCGAGGGAAATCGCTCATGTAGTCGTTCGCATATTCAATCAGTTGATTCGCCAGATTGAGTCGAAGTTCTTCCACTGTCGCTCCATCCGCCACAATGAACTCGATTTCTCGAATCGAACCTGCGAAACGTCCATCTTCATCGACTTCATATTCGTATTTCAGGGGATAGGTGGTGAGTAACCCCAGCATCTGCCCCAGGGATATGGCGACGATGACATCTCCATCCTGTTTCACCACCTGCGGTTGACCGCTAACTGTCGCGCCGAAAAACTCGTCAAAATTCGACACAACGTTCATTGTACTCACTACGCCTCGCAGTAGCATAGCCTTCTCCCCCAATCCCTTCGGACTTGCTCATTCGCCTGGGAACTTTAGTATCATCGCGAACCGATAAAACGCCTGATGTCGGTCCGCCCAGCGTGTCCGCATTAAAGCTGGATCACTACCTGCAAACGCAAGGGTCACATGGGTCATGCCGCGCCCTTAACGCGCTTGCGGTTTGTCCAATGCGCTTCTGTGGAATTCAGTTCACTATTTACTCAATCGTTCAAGCCTGTCCATCGTGATGGTTTGCATCCATAAAAACCTTTGGATTTTGTGCAAAAAGTTCAACACGTCCGCACCTCGGACAAAGGTAAGCATCAACAGCAGAAGACTTTCTGTTAGTAAAAGGTCCACCCTTCTTCGATTCCTCCAAAATGATCGTTCCTGAACCAGAATTCACCCACACCTTGACAAGCGATTCACCGCAAGCCCCACAATGTCTGTCCATGCTATCCTCCACTCATCTATCCCCAATGGGCGTCGTCGTAGCATTTTTGAGTCAGTTGACCGTGATACAGCTTTTCGTTTTAGCATATCATACGGGATTAAGTAATGTGGTTATGTTCCAAGCATCAAGAGACTTTGATGATATCCGACGGATTGGTTCCATCAATCCTGAAAATTTTTTGTTGTCCACAGCAAAGGCGGATGTCGGAAAGGGGTTCTGTGCCGTTTCAACCTCATGCCCTGTCTGTTAACCTTTAGCCCTGCTCTTTCATCATCCAGTGTTTCCTCACAAGTTCTTCCGTCCGTTCTTCGCTTTCCGCTTTCAAGTCCAAAACGAAGTCCCCATTATCTTCAGGCTTATCAAAGTATCCACTCAATTCTTCGACAGTAAGGAGCTTTACGACCTCCAATCTGTTCACCCTCCTTTTTGCGCCATATGCTGTGTCAAAGCTGGTAGGACTACGGTATAGGGGTTCCCTCAGCCCTGCGTAACCTTAGCCCCGAAACGACGAAAAGGCGGCATCTCGCCACCCTCGGACAAATCTTTTTTCAGCCCCACTTCACAACGGCAGGGGGTCTCCGCTTTATCACTTCCAGATGATTCAACCTGGGTTCTCACGCTTAACGGTGGTGAGTCACACGACTTTTTGAGGCAGGGACAGTAAAACGGGCTTAGGGTTAGAATCCCCTTTTCACTTCCATCTTGTCCCATCACTCATTACCTGTGCGACATATTCTCTATTTAGTCTCTCCGTGACGCGCGGGGAGGAGCTTTGCAACTGAATATTAGCATATGGGTGGTGTTGGATCAATCGGATTAGTCAAGGGATTCGGGTGGAAGATTTCATGGGACGAAATACGTATCAGGTTCAATAAACTGAACCGAAAGTGATTATTGAAATGGAACCATAAACGTATCCATAAACTTAAACATTTATGTATACATTTCTTCAACCCTATCCAACTCAACCCCCTCACACCCTCAAACATGGTTCGACACAAAAATGGCTGACCAAATCTTGACTCCGTGATAGATTGGTATCAAACCACAAAGGAGGATGATTGAACTGAGTAAATTGCTTTCGATTTTCGTTGGATTTCGGCATGATGAAAAGGTAATAGGTTCTACTTGGAAACCATACGAACACGAATTTCCAGAACGTAGAGCGAAAGTCTTAGAGATGGTCGAAAAAGTGGATGTTCATTTTGCAAGAGAAATCTATGATCATATAGAGTGGACACCTTTTACTGGAGAAATCCGAGTTGGAGATGCGATACACCTCATCAATTTGTTTAAACGCGGTATTGAAGGTTACGCAGAAAACCAAAGAGAGATTTTGAAATTCTTGAACAAAAATTATCCGCATAAAGTCGAAGAAGACTTGGCAGAACGAGTACAATATCGGGATGGCAAAACCATGATTTTAATAGAAGCATCCACTCATATCTTTAATGATGGCGAGTTCGACATCGCGTTCATCTTTGACTTGGATGCCAACCGCGTCGAGACAATCACGAATCGTCCTATCCCAATATCATAACTGCCGAGTGGGACGTATTGACGCGACACACCGTCCATTTTCATCCAAAAGCAATAATTCTGCAAACGAGGTGCCTCATGCCAAACATGAACTGGAATGACCTGTCCCCTCTCCAATTGGGCAGGTACGCTGAATACTTCGCCAAAATGAATTTGCGTCATATGGGATGGAGGTTTACGTCACCGAGGTCGATGATCACGGTATCAATTTTGTTGTGAAAGATAAGCGCGGGCGGTTCTGCGAAGTTCAGGTGAAGTCTGTTCGGGGAAAAGGGTATGTGTTTATGCCGAAGAACAAGTTTGACATCAGCAACAAGAACTTGTACCTGACACTGCTGGTCTTTGAGAATAGCAAACTCCCCGACATCTTCTTAATCCCGTCGCAAGTATGGGAGGCTCCAAACGAGGTTTTTGTGGACAGGAATTATGACAAACCTGGACAAACCAGCAAGCCTGAGTACGGTATCAATATCTCTCAACGTAATTTTGGAATCCTGGAGATATTCAAGTTTGAGAAGACAATTAAAGGCTTCATTGAAGCGACTGGGATTATGCCGTAATTGCAGGGGCTTGTCCATAATTCCCTCCGCCCAACCAATCTTACTCCAGAACGACTCTCCGTGACTTTCGCTCATAAAGTCGCTGGTCAGCAACGCCAAGACAAGAAATCCAATCGACTCCATCCTGCCCTAACGTCGCACATCCGACGCTGACGCTATACTCTTTGTCGGAAAACCAGTCCATCACACGCTTGGTGATGGCTTCGATATTCTCACTTTCCGTTTTCACCAGAAACACAAATTCATCGCCACCGAAACGTGCGGCGATTCCCTGCTTTCCGATATTCTTGCGAAGTGTTTGAGCCACATCCATGAGGATGGAGTCCCCTTCAAGATGACCCAGGTTATCATTGATGCCTTTAAACTCATTCAGGTCGAGCATGCCAAGAATCAAGGAGCCTTCGTCTTGCCTCTGCATGCGACCAAATTCCTGTTCAAATCCCCTGCGATTCAAAATATCTGTCAACGGATCGTGGCAACTTGCATGCTCTGCAATACGTCGGGTTACCAGCATTTCAAGAACGAGGGAGACGTGGATGGCACAAGCCGCCATCATATCGGCATCCATCTCATCAGGCACAGTCCTGCGCCCCAGAACCATTGCGCCGACACAACTTCCTTTCACTACAAGCTTCCACGCTCCAACATATTGAACACCAGCATCAAGCCAGACTTGTTTCCAGACTGGTGGAGCTTCTTCGGCAGGGAGCCACGACTCACTGACAAAGTAATCTTCACCAGAAAACCATGCACCATCATCGATAAAGCGGGTTAACTCAGTTTCAGAGTATCCTATTCCCCATGGCTCGTACACGCGAACTGGCGCATTCATGACACCATGAACAAATGGTTTTCGATATACAAACATCCCCGATTCGATACCAAACGTGTGCTGTAACACATCAGCCACCTTGGAAAATAAATCCCTACCCCGCTCCAATGATGCCCAGTCCCGTGATTGTTCGATGAGGGTCTTCAATGAATGCATATTGACCGCTCCTAACACACAAAAACACACCCGTTTAAACCTGGGTGTGCCGCATGTGTATCCGATTTAGCGGCAACCTGGCAAGCATGGCGTAAACGCTGTAGCCCCACGGCTTTGTGCCCCGTCCTTTAGGAACGGTTTACCTTTTTCCACTATTGACGATTTTACCTTCATAAGAGTCAGGAAACAAGTGCTAAAAAGGATACAAGGGATGGAGTGAGAATTAGTAAAGAAACGGTATAGCGTAAGATGGACATTATCCAGCGCGGTATCTGTTGGATATGAAAACCTGCTACGCTAATCATTCAGCCCCTTTCCCTCAAGAATTCTCTGCATACATTTTTCTATTCGTGACTCACGAGTTTTGGATTGCTTGGGTGCTGAAAAATACAAATTGTATGCTCTTTGCCGTCCTGGTGTCAATGCCTCAAAAGCGGTTTTCAAGTCAGGCATTTCATCCAATTTCTTTTGAAATTCTTCTGGCATTGGCTCTGGGTTCTTTTTTATATTCGGTTTCTCCCCAGATTTCTCGACTTCAATGGCTTCTCTTATATACTCTTTCAAGATGGGTTCCATCTTCACGATATCTTGAACATTGGTGAAGCGAATCTGACGACCCACCTGTGTATTCTCTCCAGGTTTAATTAGGATACCGTAGGCATCCTTTAACAAGGAACCTTTCAGAAAGTTAAGCGAACAGTATTCTTTAAATGCACTCATCATCACGACGTTTCTTTTCTGGTATGTGTAACAAGGCTGAGACCACTTCAATTCCTCCGTCAGCCCACAGTCAAGGAGTATCGCTCTCAATGTCTTCAATTCGTCTTCCCAATGATGAACTTTGCAGTTAGGAGTACCTCCCAGTTCGCACCGCATGCAACCCTGAGTGAGATAGGCATCCACTTTAGGATTCGTCGTTTTGTGTTCCATGAAATCTTCCCTCTTTTACATCCTCACCAAACCATACTGGTTCAACCTACCCGTTACCATCGAGCAACGGCGTCAAATCTGCTTATACGAGCATTGCGGAGGTGACTGTATACCAAACACAAACGAGGGGAGTCACTATCATTCCCCTCGTCCCGTGAACCGTTTCTTACCTTCTCCGTTTATTCACCCTGCTCTTCCACCGTCTCCACGCTCGCCGCTACCTCGTCATCTGCCGTCGGCACATCACGTTCAACTTTCACCCCGAAGTGTTTCTCAAACGCTTGTGTCATGATTGATAGGCGTTTTTGGACATTTTCCTTCCTCGCACTTCCAGACATCGATGCGCTCTTATATTCTTCTGGTCGGTTGTTCCAGAAGTTCACGACAAACTCTCCAAATTCTTTGGGGGAAATCCTGCGGTTTGTAGTCCTGTTTATCTGATGCATATCCAATACCAATTTAAAAATCATCGGCACATGGAGTTTTTTGAGGAACTCCTCTCCCCCATTAAATGCTTTATTGAGATCATGGCAGGCATTCTGTATATCCGATCTTAGCTCTTCTTTTACATCGTCTTTCCGCAATTCCTTTGCAAACTCTTTAAGTTCGTTTCCACTAAATCCAGTTTCACGCTTGCTCACCAGTGCGAGAATTTGAAGTACCAATTCCTCGTCAACACATCTGCGCTTGTTTGCATTTGACAGTTTCACTTTTTCCTTAAAGAAAGGCATCTCTGTGATCTCGCGAATGAACTTATGAACGCTTTGTCCCAAGATAACCCTGGTTGTTTCAATCCTCACGAGGGGCATCCCGTTATTCCATCGAACAAAGAGTTCTTCCATCTCTTCTTCGGTCAAATCTTCTACGACAGTCAAGTCAAGGCGATACTCCAAGATTTTTTGTTGCTGTGCCTTGTCTAATTTCGAGAACTTCTTACCCGCCAGATCACCGATTTCGGGTATCGAAGTGGATAGCGCATATTTATCATCCACAAAGCCTTGAATGCTGGTTAGGCGTTGCTTGCCATCGAGAACATGAAATGTGTCGCCTTCCTTTGCAAAGAAGAGACTGGGAATCGGATATCCCATCAGCAGAGAATGAATCAAAAGGGATTTTCGCTTCCGATCCCAAATGTCTTCCTTGCGCTGAATCACAAGGTCGGTCGAAATCTGGGTGGAGCCACCTCTCAACAGGCTCTCAACTGTCTGTTCGCTTTTGGTTGTTTTCATTCGTCCCGCTCCTCATCTGTGCAATTGTGGCAACGAACTCAAAATCAATATAGTTATGTACCTAACATTTCACACGCTATTATAGCGTAAATTCAGGGAGAAGTAAGAGCAAGCCAGGAAAAATGAAGGGGCAGAGTGAATTGAGTTACCAAGGGGTGGCAATTTATCTGTGTCGATTCTGTCGTAGCGGTGCTCTCTTGGAAACACGGCACCGAAAGCGAGAATACCCAATCACATCTTTGAGCCACAAACACCCCGTCTCCGTTTGAATGTCACTTGAACACAAAAGTTGTTTTAGGCTGTTGATTGAATTAAATCAGACATGGATTATGACAAGGCTGAACCGAAAAGTTGTTCTCGAATCGCTTTATATATAGTGGAGGTTCTCAGCCAGAACAACTTTTTGGTTCGTCATAATGAACTCTGATTTTCTGAATGCGTATATCTCAGCATTGTGTGGTCGCAAAGTCTAAAGTTGCATTTCAACTTTCTGCGGAAAAAACGCTCAAAAGATGCCCCATCAGGTCAGCGAGGCTATTTTTGCAAAATGCTACCTTTATCGCTGGCGGGACTTGTGTGGATGGTTTTCAACAATGCCCTGCGGCACAGGGGAAATGCGAATCTGTGGATACGATTCAACTTCTCTGGATAGCGGAAGTCTGGTCGTAGTGCAACCAAAATGCAGAAGTCTTCATGAAGGATGGGCATCCCATCCCAATGACGACCAACACGATTGGCGAAACTCCTAAAGACTACCTCAATCAGCGAAGGATATGATTTA
>NZ_BCQI01000093.1 GCF_001544355.1 Alicyclobacillus acidiphilus NBRC 100859 | reverse complement strand
TCTTTGTGATGAGCCTCAGGGACTGGAATCCAGCCTTCGGCCGTCTTATCATCAACAGAAAGAACCTTACTAGCTCCACAGCGACAGCAGCAAAGAGTTCTAGCGAAAAAGCATCCACGTGGCGCAGAAGTAACGCAACCTGATTCGCGTATGAGTGAGCAACGACCCTGTCGGCCATTCTCGAATGCCTAGACCACGTTCGTCGATGCGTGGCAACTGCGGTCGGTTCATATTGGAAATTCCATCCTCGGTGCCGAGCACGCCAACAAAGGTCGACGTCTTCTTTGTACACAAAGAATGATTCATCCAAAAACATGCCGTTAGGCAACCTTATCGTCTCGAGCATAGCCATGCGGTACATCGCGGCGGCGCCACAAATGCCCCAGACGCCTTCCGATACTGCGTATCTCGGCCCATCAGGCTGCTCAGATCCGCGATCCCGAACGTGAAACAAACCCTGCATCTCTAGACCTGCACTGTCCAACACTCCGCACGGACGTACCAGCTTTCCTGTTATGCCCCCTAGATTTGTGCTAAGCATTTTATCGACAAGACACTCGAGATAGCCTCGTTCCATGCGGACGTCAGGATTCAGTGTGACAACGTAATCTACGCCTGAGCCAGCGGCCCTGGCGAACCCTATATTATGACCTCCCGCATAACCTAGATTAACCGGGCAACAGATGACGGTTACGCCCGGGAACTCGCGAACCAAAAGGACTGTCTCGTCCTTGGAATTGTTATCAATGACCAGAATTGAATCAATGGCGAGAGTTTGTGAAAGCACACTACAAATACACGCCTCGATTGAATCTGCGCTGTTGTACGTCACGATCTGAACCTGTACCTTGGGCCTATCTCTCCGCTGGTCAGTAGGCATTTTCATGTCCGATCCCGTCTCGTAATGTCTTCACGAATATTCGCATGTCCATTCCAAACGACCAATTCTCGATGTAGTCGATGTCACACCGAATCCTTTCCTCGATGGAGGTATCACCACGCCACCCATTAACCTGTGCCCAGCCGGTAATTCCGGGACGAACACGGTGCTTGACCATGTATCGCGGTATGGAGTCCTTGAAGCTCTCGACAAACTGGGGCCGCTCGGGGCGTGGTCCGATGACACTCATGTCACCCTTGAGAACATTCCAAAATTGAGGCAACTCATCTAGGCTCGTCTTCCGAAGAAAAGAGCCCAGACGTGTCCTTCTTGGATCATTCGGTACAGTCCACTCCGTATCTTCCTCCGGTGATATATCTGGTCGATATTCCATCGTCCTGAATTTGTACATCGTAAACAGACGACGATTTTTGCCAACCCGCGTTTGTTTATAGATGGCCGGACCCGGCGACGACAGCTTGACCATCATGTAAATAGCAGCGTACAAGGGCGACAAGAGCAGTAATACGGTCAAACTACATACGATGTCGAAGCCACGTTTCAACGTTGCGTTGAGAGCGTCGTCAAGTGGTACATAACGAGTATCGATCAACGGCATACCAGCGAACGATTCGAATCGCGGGTTTGCTGGTAACACGTCGAAGTAGTCTGGGACAATAAGTGACTGAATACCAAACGACTCGCATATTGACACAATACGTGGGATTTTTCCATCTAAGGTTCTCGGCAGAGATATCACGACGTGATCAACCAATTCACCGCTGAGTACCTTCTCTAGATCATCGATCGAACCGAGGACTGAAATCGGCTCCTCTTTAGTGGGTTGTTCGGCCAACGCCCCAATAATGTGATATCCCAACCACGGGTATTGTTCCAAGCTGTCTATAAACCGATGAATAGCGGGTGTTAGTCCAACCACAAGAATGAATTTGCGATTCATCCCCCTAGTTCGCATGGCTCTCAGACTATGACGAATGCCTAAATGACTAAAAAATGTAAACACTGCGAAACAAATGGCGAACAAGACTAGAACCGCGCGGGAAAATTCCCCTGCATGAGTCACGTACAGGAAACTCATGAACAGCAGCAGGCCAACGATGACGCTTCGGGAAATAGCCAACGTTTCCTGCCAGAACGTTCTGGCTCTCATCGGTCTGTATAAGCCCGCAAAAAAATTAGAAACTAAGAACAGCGGGATGGCCAAAATGATCTCCGGCAAATAGTGTCCTATCGTTAAGTGCCCACCGTAGGGCAGGAGCCCCGAGTGAAACTTAAGGTACCACGCCAACAGAAAACTGCCCACGACGATGATGGCGTCAATCAATTGGAATAACCGGTTCCAAAACACCTGATACGTTCGAAACACGATATCTCCCCCCGCCAAATCGTCAACAATTCCGACTATACTCTATCGAAAAGTGTCGCAAAAGGTCTAATTTTTTCAGGTAGAGCCAATATCATTAACCTGACTAAAGATTCAATGTCCTAGTTCCATCGACTTGGATAAGCACTTGACGCAAAAAGCATCTCATGAAATTTTACCATATGGCCCAGCCAAACACTGCATGATTATGGCAGTTTCTCGTTTCTTGTCGAACAATCCATGGTAGAATGGAGTTGTTTGCATATTCCGTGTACTGGAGGTTTCCCGTGGCAACCAAACCTATTGCTCGTGGCTTCGGGCTTACGATTGGATTTGTTATCTGCATTGGACTAGCTATACTCCCATTCTTGTCCAACGGCGTGTTTTTCCCTGGCGGCCAGTTCACTTTGGATCTGACTCTCGCCGTCATATTGGCGTCCCTTTCCGGACTATTTGTCTTCTCCAAACCTTTCCGCACTTGGGCTACGGGCGAAGATTCAACCCGAATCGGCGATATTGCCATGCTGGGCCTCGTTTTCCTCTACGTCATAGCTCTATTTTACGCAGCATCCATGGATCTCGCTATGGAAGGCGCACTGAACTATTTTGCTTTGCTTCTGCCTTATTTCGCCTTTCGAATGAATCCTGTGCGCAGACTGATTGGCGGTTGGAGCGGCGGCGGATTCGCAATTGCATCTGTCGTGGTCGATGTCATCGGTATCGCGAATGGCTGGGGGCAATTAAAGTACCCATCGGCAACGGAATCTACCTCGCAAGGCCAAATTGAGATTGCGTCAGTATTTCAATATCACAACGCGTTTGGCGTGTTTGCAGCCAGTCTGGCCATTGGCATTCTCGTTTGGTCCGCTCGTTCCCGACTCGCTTGGTGGATTCGTGGAATTGGCCTTTCGATTGCCGGGCTCAATATCGCATCGATTCTCGCCAGTGAATCGCGTGGTGTTCTAGCCATTTGGGGCGTTTTAATGATCCTTGCCGCGATTGGCATGCGTGATGCCGCCTGCGGATCGAAAGATTCGCGCAATCGATTCCTTGGCGACAGCTATATTTCGGCAATTGGTGGACTGGCTGGGTACGAGCTGATTCACCACGCGATCACGTCCCACCATGCGACCTCCGGCTGGGCCGGGATGGTTCTTGCCGTCGTGCTGCCCTTTGTCATTGCTGCCGTTCGTCGATATACGTCCAGTTTTCTCGAAAAGATCAATGCGCGGAATGGATTGTGGGTTCTGATTGGCATTGGCATTCTCGGAGCGATTGTTGGATCTGCGGTAAAGCATCAAGCGATTGCGCAAAAAATCGCCTCGTACACGTCGAAGCAACTGAGCGTTTCCCAGCGTTTTATTTTCTGGGGCGATGGCTTGCACATTTTTTCTCGGAATCCCGTGACGGGGAGCGGCGCAGGTGCATGGCAGGCCATGTACATGCGTGTTCAATCGTATCCATATTACAGCAATAAATCTCACTCGTTCGGGATCGACACGCTGATTGAAGTCGGCATCCTTGGCGCGGTATGCATGATTGGCCTGATTTGGCCGATGCTGCGTCAGGTGGTGTGGCCCAGTCGGAAACAGTTGGAGAATCCGCAACCGTTGCGCTTCGCGTTTGTGGCCGCTGGGTTCATGCTCTTTTGCCACAGCCTAATGGACTGGGACATGTCGTTTGAGTACCTGCTCATGCTGTTCTTCATGGGTGCTGGCGCGGCTGCGAGTGAAGGCGGGATCGTCCGCTGGAGCTGGATCAGGAATGGTTTTTCGCGGAGATTCATGCCTTCCGTCATCGGCATCTTTAGCATCGCAACTGCCCTCGTGAGTGTTGGAGGCTTGATTGCAAACGAGGTAACGAGAAACGCGAGCCAGCAATCGCCGTCAACCGCCGAAAAGAGCTTCCGTACTGCGTATCATTTCGCGCCGTACGATGGAAACTACCTTGCAAATGCCGCATTGGCTCTGCTGCATTCGTCCACATCGACGGAAAGTCAGCAGCAGGCGGAAGATTGGATTCGTTCGGCTGAGCGCCTCGATCCGTACTCATCCTCGATAGCTGCGGATTACGCGCAAATTGCCTATCAATTGGGCAATTATTCGCTGGCATTCGAACAAGCTCAGTTGGCCGCAAAGAATGCGCCCTACTGGCCGACGAATATGTCGCTAGCGTTGACTGCCGGAACGGTCTACGGATTGCAGATTGCTCCGCATAATCCTGCGGCTGCACACAAGGCGTTCATGAGCGTGATCGAGCTGTATCAAGCATCTCAGGCCTACCAGGTGAACGTCAGCAAACTGCCGTCCTACTTGCCGCCAGCCGTGCCGTATACGTTGGATGGCTTCAGCGTGGTTTCCGTGGCGGCGTCTGAGTATGTGCTTGGGTTTACGGCGGCGGGGTCGCTTGCTGCAACGGAAGAAGACAGCACGGATCAGCATACCAAGGATACAGCAACGCTCATCGCTATGATGTCGAGTGACAGTCCTGGCGTTGCGGCCTTCGTGAAATCACACAGTGACGTACAGTCGTCGTATCATCTAGTGGTGGCGGCGAGGAAGGCGTTGGGAACCTAAACGTATTTTCGACGAATAATTATTTGAAAGTGATTGAACCCAAGCACAGGGTTATGCAACCCTGTGCTTGGGTTTCTTTGTATTGCCCGTTATACGTAGATAGAATCGGACTCCTGACTTTCCGTGCCGTTCAATGATTGAATGACGTAGTACGTGCCAACGGGTACATTCGAGAAGGTTGTTGTTCCGTCACTTCCCGCAGTTTGCTCCTTCACTATCGTCCCAGTTGATGTGAGTAGGGTTACCGTTGCGCCGGCCGTCAAGTTGGTTACATTTATGCCCCAAGTCCCATTCAAACCGACGGCTGCCACCACCGGCTTTTGTAATTGGGTTGCACCCACGGTTACCACGTTGGAACTTCCGCTTTGTGAACTGTTTATCGAATTCACAGCATAGTAGCTGCCGGATGGCACATTGCTAAACGTCACCTCATTTGATGCCGTGCCGGAGGAAGTCGCATATACCGTACCTCCGCTTCGGTAGAGTGTCACAATCATCCCGTTTGGAACATTGGCAGCCGTGATCGTTGAACCAGATACCATCAGAGTCGGGGGCAACAGTGTAGAAGTACCTGGCCCACTGGACACAGTTACTTCATTGGACGGAGGACTTTGAGTCGAGCCCTGAACAGACTCCGCGTAGTATGTTCCTGGCGGTACATTTTGAAAGACAAGCGATGTCGTCGAGGCCACGTTCGTGGCGTAAAGTGTTCCAGACGACATATAGAGATTAACCACTTCATTTGGAGTTAGACCCTGAACGGTGATTGTTCCTACTCCGTTCCCCTGTACAAGACTGACGGTCGGAGAAACCACTCCCGCGATAGTAACTTGATTCGACGCAGCACTTTGTGTGTTGTTGGCAGTCTGTTTTGCGTAGTACGCGCCTGGAGAAACGTTCGAAAAGGTCGCGGAGCCATTTGCATTCGCGACTGAGGTACCTTCAACTACCCCTGCTGCGGTGTACAACGTGACAATAGCGTTTGCCTGTACGGACGAGACTGTAATAGTCCATGAGCCGTTCAAAACTTGTGCGCTCGCAACAGGCGCGGCTAATGACGTGTTGACGGTGACCTCGTTTGAAGATGCACTTTGCTGTCCGTTCACAGTCTGTTTCACATAGTATGTCCCGTTCGCAACATTCGAGAATATCGCTGTCCCATTTGCACCTGCAGTCGCGGTGCTGTAGACCGTCCCGGTTGAGGCGTAAAGTGTTACGACGGCATTCGGGCTCAGGTTGCTGGCGGTGATTGAGGCAACACCATTCTGGCTTGTTGTCGCAATGCTTGGTGTTGCCGGTGTTGTTACTGTAACCGTGACCGTATTGGAATTGCCGCTAGTCTCGCCGTTCCAAGTCTGAACTGCGTAATATTTTCCAGCAGGTACGTTCGTAAATGTCGCATAGCCGGAGGAACTGCTTGTCGCTGTAGCCTGTACTGTTCCGGCAGAGGTATACAAGGTCACTGTTGCGTTTGGCACTGCGTTACTGACGCTGATGTCCACCTCTGCCGATGTTTGAACCACGGTTGCGGTGGGTGTGCTGAGGGAAGCACTTGAGGCAGGGTCGATTGTGATGGCGTTGGACTGATAACTCTGTCCGTTCTCTGTGGCAATCACATAATACGTTCCCGCCCCTACATCATTCACAGTGACGTGCCCGTAACTATTCGAGGTCGTCGATCCGAGTTTCTTCCCCGCAATGTCATACAAGGTGACGGTAGCCCCTGGTGCCGTGTTGTTCACTTCGATATACCATACTCCGTTGCTTTCACTCGCGAAGATGCTGGGTGTGGTCTGTACAGTAGACGAAGCATCGACCTTCACGGAATTTGACTTGGCGCTTTCGACATTTCCAACGGAGGCGGTCACATAGTAAGAACCGGCTGGCACATTGTAGAACGTTCCGTCGCCGTTTGCATCCGCGCTTGTTGAAAGGACGCGGGTACCCGCGCTTGTATACAACGTTAACACCGCGTTCGGCGTTGTTCCTGTGACTGCAATATTGGAACTACCGTTGCTCGATTCAACTTGCGCCTTTGGGATCTTGACGCTCTGAGTCGTTGTTCCGCTGGAGGAGTCTTCGTTTGAGATAGACCAGACATGCGCGGTGCCATCCCACGTTTCCGTGACGCCAAGGTCTTGGAGTACCTCACCTACGTAAAAAATCGGGACGTAGGTCGTCTGACTCTTCGTTTGGGGGTCTGGCTGAACAATGGTATTGACCTTCTTTACGACGGTACCGTTAACCTCGATGCTCGTATTCCCGGTTCCGACCGTCATGGACGAGAAGTCTGGCGATGTGTTCGTGGTGATTGACCATGTTTTGTTGGTGCCATCCCAGGTCGCGGTATAGTCAAGTTTTTGCAACGCCTGATCAATGTAATACAGTGACAGATATGTCGTCGTAGAAGAACCGTCATTTTCAGCGATCCCGTACGGTGTACTCACAGTTTGACCGTTCACATTGACATTCATCTTGAACCATTGGTTGACTGAGACATTTGTTGAAGAGGCGAATATGGTTGGTCCAAAAAGCGAAAGAGTCGCGGCAGCGGTGAGCAGCGACTTTGAAGGATTTCTCACTTAACTTGTCATCCCCTTATTCATCGAGTAAAGAGCGGCTAGGTAGGTGCCCCGATGTGTATCTTCTAGGCGTGTTATTCGATATCCTTTCTCTGCGTACCTACCGATCCATCCTCACCGCAGCATCAGTTCAACCTATATGCTGTACTGTAGTACTCCGTGGTAAAGTGTGACGAACACCTTGTTAGATATAAATACAGGAAAGGAACTTAGTGGGATATTCTTCTAGATCACGTAGGCGATCGAGACGACGACCACTAGGACGTGCTATTTGAATAGCCCATAATCGGCCGTGGATGGCTAAACTGGTGACATACCCAGTTTGTGCGGTATAGCCAACTCACCACTGTTAGAGCGTTATCTATTGTCACATGTTAGCACCGGCACATTAGCCTGCCGAAATAACAAGAGCCCGGACACACGCCCGGGCTCTTGGATAACCGACAAACTTAGAATTGAATTTGACCAGTTTGCGAAGCGGTTGGTGTTGCGCTACCGCTAGCCGTGAAGGTTGCGGTTGCACTGGTAGCTCCATAGACGAACTCCAGAACACCCTCGTTCGCGGCTGCACTGGGCGTGAATGCGAACAGGTTGCCGCTCGATACGGAGTTCGTATCAACCGTGTTGGCATATGGCGTCGTCGTCGAACCATCACCCTTAGCGTAGAGCACATCACCGTTTTGGAAGGTAATGCTCGCTTGACCGCTTGCATTGGTGTACACATCAATGTAGTTTTCCCCATTACCCCAAGTAACGAGGTTCGGAATACCTACAGAATAGTTCACCGTTTCATCGTTACCCAGTGGAATCGGTGTGTACACAGTTGCCCCGTTGTTGCCAATGGCCTCAGAAAGCTGGGTTCCGTCAATGCCGGTAATCCAAACACCCTCCGTTGACACAGACGGAGCCGGAAGGGCAACCTTCACGAGTTGGTTCGCAACAGGATCCCCACTGCCATCTTCAGCTGTGAACGTCACCGTTGTCGCGGTGCCAGCAGCCCCAATGTTAGAGAATACTGGTGCGAAGTTGGTAACCTTCACCGCCGTAGAACCACTGAACGTGAAGCCTGCGGTCGCCGTAGCCCCACCTGAGGTAACGGTCAACGTCGAGCTTGCAGGATTACTGCTACCAGCGCCCAACGTTACTGCAAACTCCGTGTTCTTGGAACCAGTAGCAATCTCCAGACCGTTTGCGTACCAGTCGTAGTTGCTTCCGTCGCTCTTGACTTCCAACACCAAGTTGGAATCCGCATTAATGGTGTTCGGCAACGTAACAGGCTGCAAGTTACCGCTGCCGTCCGTCACCTCAAGCCCAATCGTAGCACCATTGGTTGCAGCCAATGTGAAGGTCTGAGCAAGGCTCGATCCAGACAACAAGTTACCACTTGTATCGACCGGCTCGAAGTACGCAGCCATGGTGCTCGGAATACCAGATATGCTCGTGGGTGCCGAGGTTCCTGGTGCTGCCGACAGCGAGGATGCGAACGGATATACCGCAATGCTACCCAAGGTTACAGATGTCGAAGCATTTGGATCCGTGTATCCGAGGGAAGCACTAGCATACGAAGTAGAACTCGAAGAGTATGGAGTTGTTCCCACTTCAGCATACACATTCACCGGCTCAGCGGTAAAGTCATTTACATA
>NZ_BCQI01000092.1 GCF_001544355.1 Alicyclobacillus acidiphilus NBRC 100859 | reverse complement strand
ATTATATACCGGAATTCACGGATTTGCAGAAATCGGCCTAAGAATTTGCGCCGACTATCATGCGTGGGCGATGATCGAATCGAGCAATACGATGGCCGTCTGATCGTCTTGGCAAACCAGCAAAATCGTGTCATCGCCGCAGATGCTGCCAAGCAGACCCGGCGGATTCAACGCGTCGAGAAGCGCGCCAATGGCATGCGCATTGCCTGGGGCGACCTTGATCACGATGAGGTTGTTTGCGCGCGCTTGCGATATAAAGACATCGGCAAGCCTTCGTCGCAAGGCCTCCACGGAGATATTGTTCGTCGCATTCGGGATGGCATACTTGTAGCGACCGTTATTCCCTACGACCTTGATCAATTGAAGCTCTTTGATGTCGCGAGAAATGGTCGCCTGCGTCACTGCGAATCCGGACGCTTCAAGCTCCCGAACGAGTTCCTCCTGAGTTTCGATTTCTTGCTGACTGACCAATTCGCGAATTCGCATCAGCCGTTGATCTTTCACATGCATCTCTCCTATCTGAACCTCCATCGTGGCAGGCGGTGTGTAAGACGCTAGACAAAACGCCGCGACATGTTCGGCAGGCCATTTTCACTGGATACCTCGTCCTGTACACTGGACGGGAGAGGTGTTCGTCATGGAAGAACGAAGAGCGATTCTTCATGTGGATATGAACGCATTTTACGCCTCGTGCCATGCCGCCGCACAACCGGAAGCGTATCGCGGCAAGCCGATCGCAGTGGCTGGCAGCCCCGAGACGCGGCACGGCATTGTCGTGACCGCAAGCTACGAAGCGCGACGACGCGGTGTCCGAACGACCATGAACGTGGCGCAGGCAAGAAGGCTCTGCCCGGATTTAATACTCATTGAGCCCGACTTCGAACTGTATCGAAACTACGCCCGTAAAGTATTCGACGTCGTTCGGCGGTTCACGCCGCTCGTCGAAATTGTCAGCATTGACGAGTGTTACGCGGATGTCACGGGAAGCCGTCAATTTGGTTCGGCCAGCGAGATCGCGCACACGATTCAATCAACCCTTCGAGATGAATTGCAACTTCCCTGCTCCATTGGCGTTTCATACACGAAGTTTTTCGCGAAAATGGGCAGCAATCTCCACAAACCCATGGGTATCACGGAGATAACCGAAGATAATTTCCAGGACCTGATCTGGCCCCTGCCGATCGAGGAGATGCATGGAGTGGGCGAGAAGAGCGCCATTCGACTGGAGCAGATGGGCATTCGGACCATCGGCTCACTGGCCGTGGCAGACAGGCGGCGGCTGCACACCGCCTTGGGAACGCGCGGTCTGGAATTGAGGGATTTTGCCAACGGGCTCGACAGCAGACCCGTGACGGCCGAGCGCCCCCCGGTCAAGAGCGTCGGGCACTCGATCACGCTGCCAAGCGACACCGCTGACCCCGCCGTATGGGCACGGACGCTGCTCAACTTGTCGGATCAAGTTGGACGACGTCTGCGCAAGGAAGGCAAGCTGGGCCGCGTGGTGACCTTGGCGATTCGCGATCATCGGATGAACACCATTACGCGGCGACACACGTTGGATGCGGCAACAAATTTGACGGAGGATATTTATCGCGAGGCGATCAAACTGCTACAATCAAACTGGCAGCCGAATCGACCCATTCGCCTGCTCGGTGTGACGACGAGCAATTTGACCGACGCTTCCGATACGCCCGCGGGGATCGTCCAGCGATCGCTGTTTGACGACAACTCGGAAGTGACCGCGTTTCGGCGCAAAGCGAAACTGCAGAAGCTCACGGAAGTGACAGATGCCATTCGCAACCGTTATGGGGAAAATTCCGTGATTCGAGGACGAATGCTCGAACACGACAGCAGCAATGCGCTGCGCAACCATACATCGCGCGGCACATCGCTGCAAAAGGACAAGCTATATGAAGACGATTAGAAGACGATTCAATGAGGAGGCTGGTCTACCGTGCATGGCACACTCGATCCAGTAATTGCAATCATCATTTGTTTTATCGGCGCGATCGGAATCGTCGTTTGGAACGCAAAACGAGAAGAGTAGTCAGCCCCGTGCGCGGACGCGCTCAGCGACATGTTCTGGATTCGATTCCGCGTACAGCTGTTCTTCCAGTTGCCGCGCTCGTTCCTTGTCCGTACCGAGAGAAAAATACAAATTTGCGCCAATACACAGCGCTAAGAACAAAATCCAAACGACGGAAAATGTGCCTTGCACACCGTGCGTCATATGTGGCAGACGTGGAATTCCGTAAACGCCAATCGCGACCGCCGCGCACGTATATATCAGCGCGTTGCGGCGACCGCCTTTGCGAATCGCCATCTTTCTCCTCACAGCGAACTCCTCCCCTCAACTGCATCTTGTCCACTTCTATGCAAGCCTGCCGCACATTATACCGATTCCCTGTTCGATCCCGCCTTGTTGAACCGTCGACGAGCGAATTAGAACGAAAGCCGTTGGGCAAATTGAAGTGGGAACTCAGCTATCCACGTTGGAGGAGGAGAACTTCATGAGCATACTCGAGAGTTTCAGTCACTGGCGCGAGTTTCTCGGGGAGCACGTCGACAAGGCACAGGCAATGGGGTTCAGCGACGATCAAATTACCAACGTCGCGTCCAAAATGGGTGAATTTCTCGCTGACAAAGTTGATCCAAAAAACCCGGAACAACGTCTTCTCAAAGAAATGTGGGAATGTGGCAACGAAGATGAACGCCGCGCGATTGCAAGTGTCATGGTAAAAATGTCGGATAAGGCACACTAACCAAAAATGGGCTGCCGACAGCAATATATCTGCTGGCGGCGGCCCATTTTGATAAACGGGCATGGATTACAGCTCGACGGATTCGCCAATTTTCAGTTCGAGCCCATCCAGGCCGCGCGCTTTCAGATCGTTCACGAATTTCGCGCCATCCTGAGCAATCAACGGGAAGGTATTGTAGTGCATGGGAATGACTTTCTTGGCGCGCAGCCATTCCGCCGCAAGCAAAGCGTCCTCCGGCCCCATGGTGAAATTGTCGCCAATCGGCAGCAAGGCCAGGTCAATCTGGTTCAGTTCACCAATCAATTTCATGTCGCCAAACAGCCCTGTGTCTCCGGCGTGATAAATCGTCTTGCCGCCCATGGTCAGCAAGTATCCGACAGGCGGACCCACATAGACAAAGCCATTGTCGATCTCCATGCCGGACCCATGGAATGCCAGCGTCAACTTGACACGTCCAAACGGAAAATCGTGCTTTCCACCGATATGTAACGGGTGAATCTGGAGCCCCTTCAAGCCATAATAATGCGCCAACTCGTTCGGAGCGATGACAGTCGCATTGTTCGCGCGGGCAATGGATTCGGCGTCAAGGACGTGATCCGCGTGTCCGTGTGTCAACAGTACATAGGAAACCTTCACATCGTCGGGCGTAATCACCGCTTGTTGGTTGCCGCTGAGGAACGGATCGATGATGATTCGATACTCTTCGTGCTCAATCAGGAAACAAGATTGACCGTGAAATGTGATCTTCATTCCTGGCGCCCCATTTCGTCAAAAATTTGTTGGAGGGAAAGAAGACTCGCTTCTTCCATGACTTCTGAGAGGATGTTTTGAATGTCCATCAACAGCACTTGCAAAGATCGATCCGCTTCCAGATACGTTCGAACGTCGCGATTCAACTGCACAACTTCACTCAGCTTCTGAAAGTTGGAAAGCTCGTCCTCGCTGAGCTGCTCGCCGCGCATCTGCTTCGCTTGCAATTCGAATTGCCGCCGCAGATAGTCGGTCGCCATGCGATGTGCGGAAGGGTCGGCTTCGATGGCCTTTTTGGCCGCCCTCGCCCGTTCAAACGCGTCCCAGCCACGGATAGCCTTTGCCAGTTCGTGCGCTTTGTCGTACGGATTCATCCTATTCACTCCCTCGGGTACATTATAAATGCCACGAGTTGCGCTTCAAAATTCCCCGTGCCACGCTATACTGTCAAGTAGAACTGGAGGACATGTCCATGGACAACTCGCAATTCACGACAGTATACGACGCGATTGGCGGCGAACCGACAATGCGCCGCTTGATTGACGAATTTTACGCGCGGGTGGAAAAGAACGCTTTGCTGCGGCCGCTGTTCCCGGAATCGTTTGACGAAGTTCGGGAGCGTCAATTCTGGTTCCAATCGCAGTTGTTCGGCGGCCCCAAACTGTACTCGGAAAATCGTGGACAGCCCATGCTGCGCGCCCGCCACCTGCCCTTCCCCATCACCAAGGCCCACGCGAGAGCATGGCTGGGTTGTATGAAGGAAGCGATGGCCGCTGCAGGAATTTCTGGGCCAGCAGCCGAAGCCATGATGAGTCGACTAACTTCGACAGCATTTCACATGGTCAATCAAGAAGATGAGGAGCCGGAGGTGGATCGATGAGCCCAATCGGCGAGAAACTAGCTCAAATTCGAAAACAGCAAGGATTTACTCAGGCGCGGCTTGCGGAGCAAGCAGGCATTTCGACCAGCGCCATCGCGATGTACGAAACCAATCGTCGTCAACCTGACGCTGAAACGCTAAGCGCAATCGCGAAAGCGCTGGGCGTATCGGTGTCGGAGTTGCAGGACAGCGCGGCAGCTCCCTTGCAGGCAGGCTCCTCTGCCCACATTGGAATCTATACAAAAGCGGCAGCGGGACAAACCGATGGCGGCGCCTCTGGGGCGTTCCCCGAAAGTCTGGCGGAGGAAGGCACAAACCTGACCAATCTCGCGCTCACGCGGGACGAAGCTCGGGTGATTCTATTTATCCGGATGCATCCCGATACGATGCCGTTTCTTCAGAACTTCATGAGCGCGGACAGCGTCAAGCGCAAGCAGCTTGAAAAGGCCTGGCGTTTAATTCAGGCGTTTCAGTCGTCGTGAGCCGTCGCAAGCCCGCGATCACGGTTTATCATCTGCGGCGATAAGGAATCGGATCTTCGCGCCCGGCCTCGGCGAAGCCTTTCAAACGCAGCCTGCAACTGTCGCATTCGCCGCAAGCCAGTTCCTCTCCGAGATAACACGAAGTCGTCAGTTCGTATGGCACCTGCAGCTCGGTTCCGCGTCGGATGATTTGTGATTTCGTCCAGTGGAGCAACGGCGTTTCAATCTGGATTGCGTGTCCTTCCACACCGGCTTTGGTGCCAATACGCAGTACATGCTGAACCCCTTCGATAAATTCTGGGCGGCAGTCAGGATATCCGCTGTAGTCCAAGGCATTGACCCCAATATAAATCGCCTCTGCGCCCAATACTTCGGCATAGGACGCCGCCATGGACAGAAACAGCAGGTTTCGCCCCGGCACGTAGGTGACAGGAATCTCGTGGGACAACCCGGATTGCGGAACAGAAATCTCCTCATCCGTAAGTGCGCTGCCGCCAATCTGGCGCAAGAAGTCCACGGGAATAATGGGATGTTTCGTCACCCCGTAATGCCTGGCGACCTGTTGCGCGCATTCGAGTTCGCGCCGATGGCGCTGGCCATAGTCGAACGTAATCGGAAATAACTCGTACCCCTCGTCTTGCGCGATGCCCATGCACGTCGTACTGTCCAATCCACCGCTCAAAATGACGACCGCTTTCGCCATTTGATGTCACTCCATTCAAGAGAATTGCTTGTCCTATTGTACCTGAAAAGCATAAACCATGCGTATGATCGCTGCTCAATTTTGGCAGATCCGATTCCCGTGGTACCCCGCCGCCAGCTTACGAGATATAATCACGGTATCGCTCTATCGTCCATATTCAAGATTGACCGGGGGTTGTACTGCATGGAACATTGGAAGAGGTCCGCTCAAGTTGATTCCTATCACGGCGTTTCGGTGGAGGATCCATTCCGTTGGCTGGAAGATCCGAATTCTTCCGATACACAAGCCTTTGTCGCTCATCACAGACATACCTCTCGCCAATACCTGGACACACTGCCAGGCCGCGAGACGATCAGAGAGCGACTGCGAAGCCAATACAACTTCCCGAAGACTTCGGTCCCCAAAGAGGCGAATGGGACGTATTTCTACTTACATAACCCCGGATTGTGGAATCAACCGGCGTTATTTGTGAAGAAGGGGCTTCACGAGCCTTCAGCCATTCTGTTCGATCCCAACGGTCTAAAAGCCGATGGCACCGTTGCCATCATGGCGTTTTCTCCGTCGCCAAACGGCCTGTTCGTGGCGTATGCGCTGTCAGAGAGCGGGAGCGATCGACAAATCATACACGTCCTCGACGCCGCAACCGGGGACCGACTCGAAGATCGCCTCCAATGGTGCAAATTCTCGTCCATTCAATGGACGGCCGACAGCGCCGGGTTCTTCTATACGAGGTACCCGCAGCCAGGCACGGTCGCTGCCGAAGACGAGAACAACTACCAGAAGGTGTTCTATCATCGCATCGGCGACAACCAGACGGAGGATCGACTGGTTTGCGAGTATCCCGAAGACAAAACGCTGCACTTCTCGCTGTCTATGTCGAGCGACAAACGTTACCTGCTGCTGCACGGCTTGGTCGGCACCGACACCAAGAATCGGCTGTGGCTGCTCGACTTGTCCGCTGGACTCGGCGAAGACGCGGCAATCGAGCGCATTGTCGATCAACCAGACGCGTCGTATCACGCCATCGACGTGATTGGCCGAAAGCTCTACGTCCAAACTGACCATTCAGCGCCTAACGCGAAAATTGCATACTTCGACGTCGAACATCCAGACAAAGGTTTGGTGGATGTGATTCCGGAAGGATCTTCCGTCATCGACTTTGCCCGCATCATCCACGGCGAAATCGTCGTTGGCTATCTGACGGACGCGCATTCGCAACTCGAACGGTTTGCGATGGACGGTTCGCCGATTGGCTCGATCCCGCTGCCAACCATGGGCTCCGTCGACTCCGTGTACGGGCGCGCCTCGTCCGACGACATGTTCTTCCGATTCACGTCCTACTTGTACCCGCCGACGGTGTTTCGGTTTGACTTTGCGACGGAATCGCTTGAACCGTTTGCGCAATCCGAATCGTCGATCGATCCGGCCGACTACGTGACGCACCAAGCGTTTTGCCAGTCGTACGACGGCACGAGCGTGCCCATGTTCATCACGCACAAGAAAGGCATCGCGCTCGATGGAAACAACCCTGCGCTGCTCTACGGCTATGGCGGTTTTCGCGTCTCGCTGACGCCGGCGTTTTCCGCTTCCGCGATGGCGTTCGTCGAACAAGGCGGCGTCTATGTCGTCGCCAATCTCCGCGGTGGTCTCGAGTACGGCGAAGCGTGGCACCGAGATGGGATGCTTCACCAAAAGCAACACGTGTTCGACGACTTTATCGCTGCTGCCGAGTACCTGATTGAAGCGAAGTACACGAATCCGAAGAGGCTTGCCATCATGGGTGGGAGCAATGGCGGACTGCTCGTCAGCGCGTGCATGCTCCAGCGCCCCGACCTGTTCGGCGCCGTGGTTTGTATGGTGCCGGTGACCGATATGTTTCGCTACCACAAATTCACCGTCGGCCATTTCTGGATTTCCGAATACGGAAACGCGGAGGCAAGCAAAGAAGAGTTCGAAACACTGCGCTCGTATTCCCCGCTGCACAATGTCAAGCCTGGGGCCAAGTACCCGCCGATTCTCATCACGACGGCGGATACCGACGATCGCGTCGTTCCCGCGCACGCCATGAAGTTCGCAGCGACCTTGCAATCCGTCGCCAGCCCAGACAACACGGTGATCCTCCGGATCGAAACCAGCGCAGGCCACGGGGCGGGCAAGCCGACGGCCAAGATCATCGAAGAGCAGACGGATATCTACGCCTTCTTATACAGCGTGTTTGGCGTATCCATTGAACAGTAACGAATATGGAGAAATCGTCACATATTTCAACAACGATGTGATATGATCTCGACCCTTGCACGCAACGACAAGATGATCAGCTTTTCACAAAGGGGACTTCGTCAATGGCACAGGAAAACTCTCCGATCCAACACGAATTGCGGTTCGCCGAACGTACGCAGTTCCAAGCCGGGATCGCGGCATTCGACTTCTCCGGCCGCGCCCTGAAGCATTCCGACGTCATTGCGTTCAACTATGGCCTGCCAGACGGCGATCTGTTCCAGCTTCCCGAACTGAAAGCGGCGACAGCCCTCGCGCTTTCGGGCGACGGCGCTCGATCTCTGCAGTACGGCGGCGGTTCCGGCACGTCCCGCCTCCCGGCATACATCGCCGCGGATCGATCCCGACGCTGGAACACCACCGTCGAACCGGACGAGGTCTTGATTACCAGCGGATCGTCCCAGGCCATCGATCTCGCCGGGCGCCTCTTTCTCGACCCGACCGACGAAGTCTGGTTTGAAGCGCCGAGTTATTTTGGCGCCATCCACGTACTGTCCCTCTACGGCCGCCAACGGCGCGGTTTTGGCATGGACGCGCAGGGACTCGTCGTCGACGAGGTGGCCGAAGAACTGGAACGGCGGGCCAAGACGGGCGCCCCGCTTCCAAAACTGTTTTACGTCATCCCCAACTACCAGAATCCGACAGGTCTCACGATGAGCCTGGAACGCCGTCGAACGCTCGCGGAACTCGCCATGCGCTACGGATTCTACATCATTGAGGACGACGCCTATGGCGAACTCGGCTTTGACGGCGTGGCCCTGCCGCCCATCCGATCGTTCGCGCCAGAGCACACGCTGTACGTCACCACGTTCTCCAAGACGGTGGCTCCAGGATTGCGCGTGGGTGCCGTGATCGCCCCGAAGACGATCATTCGCGGGATGCAGCGCGTCAAATCGGAGGGCGGCACGAGTCCTTTCGTGCAGGAGACACTCGCCAATCTGCTCGAGAGCATCGATTTCCAGGCACATCTCGCGCACCTGCGGCAAACCTATCGCGATCGGCGGGATGCGATGACGGAGACCCTCGCCAAGGTCATGCCGAGTGGATGCGAATGGACGACGCCGCTTGGCGGTTTCTTCGTGTGGGTTACTCTGCCGGAACATACGGACATTCATCGGGTATGGGAGCATGCCCTCGAAGAACGCGTGTCCTTTGTCGGCGGGCCTCCGTTCTACGTGGACGAGGCGGGCAAGAATCAAATGCGGCTCTCGTTCTCCTACTTCAAGCCGGACATCATCCGGGAAGGCGTCCTGCGGCTGAGCCGGGCGGTGGAAAAGAGCATGTCGCCTGCACTGACGCCAACAGCGCCAAGCGCGGGGCGGTAGGCGAACGGAGTGAGGGACGGTGGGGCGCGGAGGCGCGGAGGCGCGGAGGCGCGGGGCGCGGGAGGCGCGGGGCGCGGGGCGCGGGAGGCGCGGGGGCGCGGGGCGCGGAGGCGCGGAGGCGCGGAGGCGCGGGGCGCGGGGCGCGGGGCGCGGAGGCGCGGAGGCGC
>NZ_BCQI01000091.1 GCF_001544355.1 Alicyclobacillus acidiphilus NBRC 100859 | reverse complement strand
CCTGTCCCTTTCAACCTCGATTCCGTCGCCCTTCTCAATCAAGTTCCTGTTTTTCAGCAGTTTGAGCAGGATTGTTTCCACTTTTGCCTCGAAATCGTCCGAATGTGCCCCGTTTTTCATGTCTGTCATCACCAATTGGCAGATATATGAGCTAATGTTCTCTTTGCCCTTCAGCCATTCGTAAACGGGGAGGTACTCTTCTCTAAAACTGATGGATATTTTCGGGGATTTAGGCAAGGTTCTTCGCCTTCATGATGGCAAGGTACGACAGCACATTTCCAAACGAACCATTTGGATCGATGACCGCGTTGGGAAACTCCTCTTCAATTACCTCTTTCAGCATAATACTTCCGCCACCACTGAACACCATCTCATCGATGTTGGTAAATGTGATTCCTCGGCTTTTGGCGAAGCTGATGATCTCGTTCAGGTGAGATTTGAGCATACGACGGATGAGCATAGGGCTGTCTTCGAGCTTCTTGCCATTTACAGACAAATACCCGCGTTTTAGGATTACCTCCGCATCGTCCGCGCTTATGGTGACTCCGTATTCTGAGGTTAACGTCTCCGCTACTTTCGCTCTGAGCATGGCTATACCTTGATTGGAGAGAAAGCTCCCTGCCAAGGAAGGTCGGAGAGAGTCCACCTGACAGAAATTCACGTTTAGGCTTCCAATATCGAAGATGACACACCGTTTGTCGCGATATAGGCTGGAACTTGCGAACATTGGAGTCCCTTCAGGAAGTGCCAGCACAGTTTCGATTCGAAGTAGAATTGCGGGTCTGTTGTTGATTTTCAGCGATACAACCCGTTGGTCGTTTTGGATGAACTGCTCGAAACTCCTCTTCAGTTTGTCGTTCTTGTAGATAGATATTGGGGTGTTTAACGCGATACGCACATTTGCAATCCCCTGGCTGGCAAGACCAGCCTTCTCAATTGCAAGTCCACAAGCAAGTAGTACACAGGTGCGGTGGATGGGGTTTCGTTTACTGAGGTCATAGTCGAATTTCTCCTCGCTGTTCATGTCCCCCACGAGAAAGGTCTGACCTCCGAATTCTACGAGATAATTGTTCGGCTGAAGCTCCACCCCAAGATGTTCCACCTCCTGTACCAACGTGCGAAAGCTCATCTTGTGTAACTCGCCGTTAGAGTAGAACGCAAATTTGGTGAGTGACTTCCCAGAATCGCAAGCAAGGCTCAGCTCAGTCATATAAAAAACCTCCTCTTTGAATTAGTCCCTATATCATAGATGCTCGTCCGTACTTTGATTCGCAAAGACGCGGCGAATCGCGTTTGGGCAAGGCGAAAAACGCGAAAGTTCGTAGGTGTCAAGTGGGTGCGCTCCATTGAAGAACCCAAGCGGGGCAAGGGATCTGAGGGGCTTCGACGTGGTAGAGCAGAAAATCCATATGCACGAGTTGACAAATTTCGTAGTATGAACTCGCACCCGAAACGGAGGTGCAAAAACTACCAACGAGGAGGAGTCTGTATTGTTGTTGAGCAATGCAACCGCGATTCACACGGAGAGCATTCCAAATGAGATGAAGACCAGCTATCTAATGTCAAGCACTCTTTCGAGTTCTAAGAACCATGAAGGGAAGTGATTTTTAGGCGCATCTATATAAGCCTGTCAAAGACAGACGTGGTTTGAATGTTCAGTCGATTCGCCACCTTACGCCATTGGTTCGTATGGCTTCTTATCCCGCAGAACGGCATGAATGATGTACGTCATTTTGCGGGCGACAGCGCCCGTTGCAGCCAGGTGATGTTTCCCTTGGGCACGCTTCTGTTCGTAAAAATCCCTAAGGATTGGGTTGTGCATTTTGGCGACATTTGCAGCAAGCCAAATCGCCCGTCGTAAGTACGGTGAGCCTCGTTTGGACATTCGGTTGTGGGTTCCGGTAAATTCGCCCGAACTTCGCACCGTAGGGTCGATTCCGGCGAACGCAACGAGCTTGACGCCAGTTGGAAATCTGGAAATGTCTCCGATTTCACCGAGTATCGCAGCAGCAAGAACCGGACCGATTCCCGGAATCGTTACGAGATTGGTGTCCATGCTCTTTAGGCGTTTTTCTATCTCGGCGTCCAGGGATTCTAACTGTTCCTCTGTAAAGCGAATTTGCTGAAGAAGCAGGCGCAATTGTAGCCGATACGCATCCAGCGCTGTGTCAATGCCAAACGACGAGGCAGCGGCAGACTTGAGCTCCTCCGCCTTGTCCAGTCCGAGACGGTTCCGACTGTGTTTGGCCATGAAAGCCGCCAATTCTTCTGTATCTACGGCAAGGATTTCTTCCGGTGTTGTGTATTCCATCAACAATTCGGAGGATGTCTTGCCAAATAGGTCGGAGAACAGTCGCTCGTATTCGGGAAACAACATATCGAGCACACTGATGACTTGCCGCTTTAGGTCTGAAATGGAATCGACCAGACTGAACCGAAACCGGCTCAATTGCCGTAAAGCAACGATTTCGTCACTGCCGAGTTCTGTCGTGGTGTACCGTCCAAAGCGCAACACCTCAGCAATGATGAATGCGTCTTTCGTGTCATTTTTGGTCTGTCGAATGTACATGTTGCGAAATGCATCCGACTGAATGGGATTGATGACCTGCACCTTGACACCATGCTTACGGAGAAACGAGTGTAACGCCAACCAGTAGTGGCCTGTAGCTTCTAGAGCGACTTCTGTGGATGACAAATCGGGATCGACATGCTGCATCCACTGGATCAGCTTCTGGCCACCAGCCTGCGTGTTTGGAAAACGTAGTGTCTTGCCTTGACTCTGTCCAGCTGAGTCGATGATACAGGCTTCATGATGGCGTTTGGCAATGTCAATACCAACAAAATACACAGCACGTACCTCCAAATGGGTCGGAACCGCACAACCTTGCGATCTACAACCTAGTTTGAGATTCGAAGACAGGGGTCAACCCCTCCAACATCCAGCTCATTCGTAAACGCTCGCAAGGCGGGGACTACATTCTTTCTGTCGAGAACCAATGGTCCCAAGGAGGTGATCGTAGTACCCCGACCGCTACGAGAATTTTATCTCAAAACTCTTTGGAGTACGTAACATCAATATACTAGGAGGTGAAAGCATGGGTATGCTGGCGTGAGGGTGAGCGTGATGGGAAGATCACCAAAATCCCCACGAGTCCGTTTAACGGAAGGGATATCAATGTAACCGATCCATCCAACTGGATGACGTTTGACGAGGCAGTTAAATCCAGCAGAGCCACTGGCATCGCAGGAATTGGTTTTGTGTTTAGCCCGCAATATGGCTTCGTCGGAGTGGATATCGATCATTGTATCCATGAAGATGGAACCCTCTCTGCGTTAGCGGAAGAGATCGTTAAGACCTTGGGGAGTTATACCGAGGTTTCGGTGAGTGGAACAGGTCTCCATATCATCTGTAAGGGGACGTTGCCACCTGGACGAAAGAAGAACCAGGAACTTGGCGTGGAAATGTATTCCGAAGGACGATTCTTTACCGTCACAGGAGATGTATGGTCGGGCTATACGGACATTGAAGAGCGAACAGATGAGTTGGCTCGGATTCATAGGCTGTTTGTCGCGAAAGGAAAGGTGGAAAGCCAGGGCATAGGTAGCGAAGGTAAAGACCGAAGAGAAATCGCTCACGCCGATGTCATTGAGCAAATGCGGAGGGGGAAGGACGGTGATAGGCTGATTGACCTCTACCACGGTAATTGGCAAGGGCATTATCCGTCGCAGAGTGAAGCGGAAATGGCACTGATGAATGCGTTGGCATTCTACACTGATAGTGACCCAGAACTGATGGATACTCTGTATCGCGAGTCAGGACTCTATCGCCCCAAGTGGGATGCAAAACGTTCAGCAGATGGCAGGACGTATGGACAGATGACTATCGATAAGGCGATTGCGGGTACTGTGAACTGGAGTTCCTCGCAGAAGTCGATGTCAAACAAGAGCGTGACGATCGTCCATCGAGAACTTCCGCCTTGGTACGTTCGGGGGGAACGCGGCAACGTAAAGTTCGTCCCTGGCATTCTGGCGCAACATTTGAGCACCACCATCCCAGCGATTTATGCGGGGTCCAGCTACTATTTGTATGACCATGGGGTGTATGTCAAAACGTCGCGGGATCGAGTGAGACAAATCATTCAACAATACTTGAAGGTTGAATACATGCAACCAAGGCATCTGAACGATGTGTATGATCTGTGGCAGACCTATATCCTCCGTGATTTGGATGAACTGAACAGCGACGAAAACAGCCATCTGATCAACTTCAAGAACGGGATATACAATGTACGTACGAAGGAGTTTGTAGAGCACTCGCCGCAGTATCTGTCAACCATCCAACTCAATGCTGAGTATCGTCCTGACGCAGTGTTCCCCGAATTTCTCAAATTCCTGAGGCAAGCTCTCACGCCCGAAAACATTCAACTGGTTCAAGAAATACTGGGCTACCTGTTGGTTCCCTTCACCCAAGCACAGAAGGCGTTTCTGTTGTACGGACCGCCCCGTACAGGAAAGTCCACGTTTCTGCGGGTGATTGAAGACATCATTGGCAAAGCCAACATCTCCAACGTGCCATTGCAAGACCTGGATGGACGTTTCAAAACATCTCTCCTCCATGGAAAGCTGGTTAACCTCTTCGCAGATTTGCCCGCTAAACCCCTCCAAGACACTGGGTTTTTCAAGGCTTTGACTGGTGAGGATTCGGTGTTGGCTGAAGTCAAATATCAAGATCCGTTCAGTTTCTTTAACAAAGCTCGTATGATATTCAGCGCAAATGAGTTACCCAGAAACAATGTGGATCGCAGTGACGCATTTTACAGAAGGATTATTATTATTCCATTTGTAAATCGGGTAGAAATTGACAAAGTGGATTGGAGACTTAATGAAAGACTTTCGAAAGAAAAGGATGGCATCGTACAATGGGCGTTGAAAGGGTTGGAGCGTTTGATGCGTAACGACTTCAAGTTCAGTGAGTCGACGTCCAGTAAGGAGTTGATAACGCAATACAAAATCGACTCGGACAACGTACAATGGTTCATTGCGAACTATTGTGAGTTTTCTCCAGGCGAGAGGGTATACAACACACGTCTCTATAACGGATACCGAAATGCATGCATCAAGAATGGTATGCAACCCGTATCTAACATTGCGTTTGGTAGGGCACTTGAACAGCACCTTGGGTCCAAGATCCAAAAGATTAAGGAGTCGGGAAGTAAACTTACAGTTTACCAGGGCATCAAACTCCGCCCCCTCGCCTAACACCACGACTAAAATGACACCCGCGCATAGTGTTTGATATCCCAATTGGAATCACCTTGTAGCAAATACAACTGAATACATCAAAGAGGGCATGGTCATTCCATCAGAACGCTGATTGATGTGTACCATGTCCTTTTGATTTGTTGCTTCCATGCCACCCATGCCATCTACGTTAAACATCCACGCGGAGGGGGTAGGCATTTTGTGATGAATTTCGCTGTCATATCAAGGCGTGGGATGTTTATGGGTGTATTTTATCAATCATAAGTAGTAATGTGAAAATGGATAATAATGTATATATGTAAAAGTAAAATAGTTTGTGAGAAAAAACCTCCATAAGCCTCCCCACATTCAGAAAACAGAGTCCATCCCCCCACCTCGCCGCGTGGTTGCAATCACTCAAGCAGGGCAGAGTAGTCGGCATGGTCGGCGGCACACACGGGGAAGAGCGGTTGGGCGGCAGTTGGCGTGGGCGTGGGCGATCATGACGGTCATCAACATACATCGTGGCTTTTGACATGGGGAGTCTCATCATCGTTCTGTGCTGATGGCTTAATGGTCGCTTCTATCACCATTGTTGTGTGGAATAAAAGTCCTGTGCATTGAATCTTGAACTTGGATCTCCGAGTTTCGCGATCTCATAAACGGTAGGTGTCAATTCCATCGCGCGGCGATTGCAGATGCAGTATCCAATACAGCGAAAATCCTCGTGCGTACTCTGTGTTGCGGTCACAACAGCATAACCAGACAAAAGGAAAACGATGCCGCAGGACACTGATTTACCAGTAATCGCCGCTAACGTCACAGTGTTGCAATCCCGTTACCCCATAACTCCGCGCCATCCAACGACCTCCCCCTCCTCCTACACCAGCGATTTTTTCTATCTTCCCATGCTCAGACGAGGTAGAACACTTTTTGTGTGGTTGCCCTGCTTGACACCAACTATCATTGACTATAGAACAAACCACAACTTGAAGGGGGGTATGGGAAGTGGCGACAATCCAAAACATCAGGGAAAGGTTGGAACAGATTGAGCGAAGCCTGTTTCAACATTCAATTCACCCAATACCTTGCTCCGAGCTTTTACGATTGCGACAGGATGCACTTGATTTGAAAGAGGACTTTTTGAACAGTTCTTTTATAGGTGCAGAGACTATAGACGAATTGGAAGATATTCGATTCAGCATCTTGGAAGTCGAACTCAGTGCTCACATCTTTGCAAGTGAGGCGATGTATCAGAATACAGAGGAACCGATGCGGCGACTGAATGATTTGTACGAATCTGTGTCAGAGGGAGGAGGGAACCAGTGAGCCATAACGACAAAGACGACTTTATCGCAAGAGATTATCGGGCACTGACAGTTTGGCAACGATCCATGAAATTCTGTGAAGACATTTACGCCCTTACCAGGAAATTCCCAAAGCACGAACTGTACGCTCTGGGATCTCAGGGTCAGCGATCCAGTAGCAGTGTTCCCCTGAATATCAGTGAGTCCAATGCATTCCAGTTATATCCACGTAAACAAATGATGTTCCTTTCCAATGCACTTGGCTCCCTTCAAGAAACAAGATGTTTTCTGGAGTTGTCCTTGCGTCTCGGCTACATTGACGCAGATACTCACACCAAGCTGGACAAAGAATCAGAAGAACTAATCCGAATGCTGGTGTGCATGATCAAGAGAGTCAAATCGAAAATCGCTTAATTCCGTGTCCTTAACCTCCTCAATCTCAGCTTGGCTCCCTCGACTTTCTCGAACATATGTTCCATAATCGAAACAGGAGGGATCGGGAGTGGGGAAAAGCAGTGGATATGATACGGAGAGCATCTATTTTGACGATGAGGTTCTGTTTCATGAGACCGTCATGGAGTACATTACGCGGGAGAGTGAAGAGAAACTACGGAGCAAAGAGTATGGCTCGGATTTGCCAGGGGTTATGACCGAAGATACATTTAGATTACTGATGGAGACGGGAGAACCTATTAGTTGAAACAAAACTATCAGCATCGACAAATAGGGTGTTGACAGAAGTCGATATCCGTGGTAGATTTACTCCACACAGTGATTCATGAAGTTTTTTCCTCAATAGCAACACTTTGTATATTTGACTCCCTCTCATAGAGACCGCTAAAGCTGGTTTCGTCGAGAGGTGCGGAAGTTTTTACTTAGACAATTTAAATGCTTCGCCAATTGGTTCTACGGGTGTTTTATGCCCTTAGGACAATTGGAAGTCTAAGTAAAATTAAAGCACCTTTGGACAAAGCCAGCTTTTTTGTTTTGCCCATATCCAAAGGGAAGCTTTCAAACCCGTTCCTTGACAACTGAATAGCAAGGGATACCCAACGCCGCTCCCGTTCGGTATCCCTCGAACACATGGTTGGCACAAGGGGGAGGATACGAGTCACCTTCTTTCCCTTATGTCAACAAATCTAATTTGAGAGGATGAAAAGAATGATGACAACACGGATGAAGGCAAGCTTGGAGAAATCAGCATCCACCCTGAGTGTGACGTTGGCTGATGAAAAATTTCAACACATGGCTACGACGTTACAATCGGAAATGGACGAGTTGACAGTCCATCAACCTCAAATCGGTCTGGTCATCGAAAATATGAATCGGATTGCAACAGCTTTGGAACGAAGCCACAGCGTTAAGGCAATTCCACTGATTGACGTAGCCTATGATGAATGCCAACTGGTTTTGCAACAGACAGGTCGGCCTGTCGGCACAATCTACTATTACGATGTCGAAGATATGCTTGAAATCGATGCAGAAGAGGAAGCCGCGCACTTGGCGGAGTTTCTTGAAAGCCGTGCATCCAAGCGTCCGATGGGTTAAGAGGACATGTAAGATGGGCTGGTGGCTCCTCAGGCTATCTGCCCAAATGGAGTAACCAAAACCATTGATATAGGCGCATTGAAACAGTCAACAATGAGAAAGGGGAAGAGTTTCATGGGACAAGCTCAGACAGAGCAAAGAGTGACGGTCACGTTGGACAGACAACTCATCGACAAAATCATCGCATTCCACTGTTTCAATCGGCAAACCTACATTGAGTGGGACAAGTCACTTGACTTGATATGTGGAGTAGAAGAGAAGCTATACATGATTCTCCAAGATGCAAATGAAATCATCGAGACGGCGAAACGTGAGTTGGAGGGTTACTTCACTGACGATGAAGCAACTTTGCTGTTTGTGTGCTTATCGGATATGAGCCTGTGCTGGCATGACTGGGCTAAACCCGAAAGGGATATTCCCAACCTGCTTGAACGAAAGAAAAACAGGATTGTGCAATTCTATCATGGCGCGATCCCAATGGACACGGTAAGGAGGGTCTGCCAGAAGGCGGTACATCTCACGCCGACCCAATGCCATGCGTTGATCAAAATGTCACATGATATGAGGCACATGACGAAAGGTGACACATTGAGGTTCAGTAACAATGACATAGCTCATTACTTTCGAACCAGTGGTTTTCCAGGTGACGAAAAGTGGTATGAGATGGAGCTACGTTGACTGATACAAAGCTTTCAACAACACGAAGTCATGTGACTTGGGGTTGTAGAACATGGTCGAACAACCAAGGGTTTTGAACATAAGCGCTGAAGATGGGCTTCATGAGTTTCCTTACTAATACCAAGAATGAAGGAGCGGGTGCGATATGAGTTTAAACATGACTGAAACAGAAGCAATTCGGGAGCAATATGAACGGCGTTTCGACGCGTTGCACGAGAGGTATCCACAGTCAAAGATCGAGCTGGCAAACGCGTTTACCTTCCCTGAAGCATTGTTGATTTTGTGTTTGTGTTGCAAGCTACCATTTGTCTCATCCTCATTCGACCAAAATACACTAATCGATATCTATCTTGATTCAACAGAGTCGCGCAATGTGGACTTGGCACTGAGGACACTACAACGAAAATGCAAGCAACTAAATGAGTTTCAAACTTACGCTGTATTAGTAATGGCGCGTGAATGCCTCTGTTCACCAACAAATGGTGAGATTGAATCAGAAATGTGGCTGAAGGAGCGGGTAAGGCAAGTTTTCGGAATTAAGGATTCTGAATTGGCGTGATTATTGCTTGTCCATTGTACTCTCCAAGAGAGGAGCAAAGATCCCCTCTCCTGGAGAGTACTCCTACTCCCTAAACATCTTGACACAAGTTATGTAGAACGTGATCAGACAATAGAGACCTTACTGGGTTTCAGGCGATCTACTATAATAGGAAAAATTCAAAAA
>NZ_BCQI01000090.1 GCF_001544355.1 Alicyclobacillus acidiphilus NBRC 100859 | reverse complement strand
AAAAAGAATACTCCAAACCCCGTTAATACGCACCCAACTATAAGTTCCAGTACATTAGGGGCAGACATTTGGGCTGATATCTTCATAGTATCTTCTGCACTATTACTGCTATTTATAATGGAGATAATCTGGATAACTTTGTCGATAAATGTGCCGAAAGATCCGACAATGAGTCCAATTCCCGTGGTCAGTAGCACACTGGCAAATCCAGTTTCTTTTTTATTCTTCGACATGTTCCGACTAACAACAAAAGCTAAAACTAATAGCGTGGCTATCGTTATTACTACATAGACCAAGACGCGACCCCTCCTACAAGATTATCTCACATAATAAGGGTCCTGCCCACTTCATCTACACTGCAAGGATCTGCCTTTGTGCGACAGCTTGTAAGATGACATGCCACCTGTTGTAAGAGACCTCCCGCAATCTTTGTTTGATCCAGGAAGAGTCGAAATCTGTACCCAACAAGTAATTAGGTGGATGTGAATTATCACATCTCCGTGTCCATACAACTGGTTGAAGCTATTAGGTTACTTCTGCAATTCAAATCGCTCCCTTAATTGCTCCGCCGCCCTTCCCCGAATTCCAGCTTTTCTCACAATCCTCCACCACTGTATGTCCAGACCTTCTCGCTCAATCTCCTGCATCGCCCATTTGATTCGCCGCATCTGAAAATCCTCAACCCTTTCCCTTACCGACTCCAAATACGATTTCGTCTTCGGCATCTTGTCCAAATGCTTTTCCAGCAGGGATAGGCAACCAACGCGCTTCCCGATCCTACTAATGGAAATGCGCTCTGGCTTTCCTTCCGATGTTAGAATCCTCGTGACCTCAGTCTGCACCAAGGCAAGAATCTCCTTATCCCGCTTACCCCAATCAACCCGCGATTTCGTTGCTATCACCCGCATCGGTTTCGGTGAATGCTCCATCAGCCAACGCCTATCATTGCGATAAAGCCATGTATACAGCGCTGTGTTCGTTTTTCTGAGTTCCGTTCGTGACTTCTGTTCGTTCAGCTTCACCAATTCAAGCCAAGCTTGCCGCTGACGTTCCCGAAGGTCATCGGAAATTGGGGACGATACATGCCTGGGGGATTGCTGGGCTACATCTGCGTACTTCTTCACTGTATTGACATCGACGCGCAGTCTTCGAGCGATCTCCCGCAAGCTCAAGTTCTCTTTTAACAGTTCACCGAGTTTTCGCTCCCACACCACACCAAATGTTTTAATTCTCCCGATCCTGTACTTGTCATCCGAGTTAGCGTCTGGTCCCTTCCTGGCGTAGACAAACCCACAGGAACACGCGAAGGTTCCAATTGGACTCTTCGTCTTGCTGTCGTACCGAATCGACAAATCTTCAACAACGGGTTGGAGATAGTGGTCGGCGGCTGGATTTAAACACAGCCATGGAGGTGCTCCAAAGGGTTGGTTCACGGGCTCTCTGGTAAAGAGGTCATCTAAGCTCATATCAAGAAACTGCGCCAAGAGTAGGTGTCGTAGTGGATGAAATGTTTTGCGATGCTTTCTCACGATTGCCTGCAACCAATTGTCTTCTCGCTCCGAAACGGAGGATTGCATGATCTCTAAGAATGGTTCCCCGTAGTAGCTTAAAAACGCTTGACGAAACTCCGCCTGTCTCACATGACCATGGACATTGGCGAGTCCCATATCCATTAAACGTTGGACATAATGGTTCGCAAACCATTCCATCGGACGATTCGGATAGCTGGAGTGTAGCAACTTATCAACATTATCCACAAGTCTCAGATATCTTGTGGATAATTCATCATCATCCACCAATGCCGTTATCTTTGTAACGGCATTGTCCCAAGTTGACGATTCACGAGGGTTGTAGTCATCATTGCGGTTCCCATTGTTGTCCTGCACCGTTTGGAGATAGTCCCCTTGGCAAGCGGGAATGAACTGATGCCTATTGATGGGCAACGAACGACTTCGACAAAGCGGAGTCTTGTGAATCGGGCATATATAGACCCCAGATATTTGATGGATTCGATGCCAATACGCCTCTCCCCAACGTGTCGTGTCTTCTTCAAAACATTTGCGGCAGAATTTGAGTGTCTTATCTGCACTGATTGAGCTTGCCATGATTCCAAGTCGATTATGAACGGAATGTCCAAGGTTGCTCTTCATGGACTCAAGAACCAGGTTAGCTCGTTGAGGTGGGAGAAATGCACTGTAGAAAGGATATAGGGTGTGTGCCTTGATTAGTTTCTCGGCTGTGTACGGATGATGTACTGGGAGATGCCCAATCAGCACATCAAAATGAGCGGGCAGATCGATGACAGCAGTTACCGTTGTTGTTCCATATAGATCCATTATGGTTGCTTTTGGGCTGATATTTCCACTCTTCGAATGGAACCGCGCCAACACACTATAAAAAAGCTCATCAGGGAACGGGGTGGGAAAGAACGCGACCATTCCTTCACCCCATTACAAATAGAGGATCACTCGAAGTGGGCCTGATGATCCCATTGTCTTTCAATGCTTGATATGCAGTCAGACCTCTTTTCTTCCCGTCAGCAACGAGGATGCGGATATCTCCTTGGGTAACAGCCTGTCCCTGCGAAGTTGATCGCTTATCAGTTTGCTCCGTCACAGCTTGGGCGTGAAGAGCAAGGGCTGTTTTCACAACAGCGGGCACGGTCAGTGTTCCCTTGCCCTCCATCACCTTCTTCACCAGTCTTTTAGCGATCCCAGGTGGAATTTCAAGCTCCACCAACTTTACGATAGACTCTTCTTCAATACTGAGCGCTTGTCGTTCAGTTTGCTTCTTCTTGGCAACCTGTAGCTCCCTGATTTTCTCATTGATCCTAATCGACGAGGACTCCTTCTCCATAAACTGACCTAAATCGATGGGTCGAATATCTTCGTATTGAGCGACTTTGCGTAGGTCTCCAGAGCGCAATGCGTCGATCATCGGCTGAACCAGCTGTAGATTTTCCTTTGCCACCTGCCGAAACAGGGACGCACTCAGTGTCTCTTTGCCAGTTGACATGGCACGGATCTGCGCCATGACAAAAATCTTCACGGCAATGTCCGTGATCCCCTGACTAAGATCATACAATTCAGCACTCAATTCGGGTGTCAAGGGAACGGGATGCCTAACCCATTGATTGTCCCACATACCTTCAAGCAAAAGATCCCAACTGGCATCCCGTTTCATTCGCTCCCAAACCATATCCCCTTGTCCACTACCTCGTCTTGCCTGTCTGAACTGCGACTGTAAGACCCCAATCGCTTTGTTGGTACCGACCAGGACGACAGGGATTCCGATGGTATTCACCAGGGTGACGAAGTAATTTAGCATTTTCTCGGAACCCTGGCTCTTCGCTGTACTAAGGTGTTGTATTTCATCAATGACAAGCAACCCCAATCCATAAGTACGCGAAATCTGAGCCATGGCAGGTTGAAGTGCACTGATCGGGTAGCGCGCAGAACCATATTGCTTGTAGTACCGCGTTCCTAACAGTAGATCCACGTTCCGAAAAAAATCTATCGTTAATCCCTTGATCGAGCCGTCATATGGGCAGTCCAACTTTAGCCACACCAACTGATACTGGCTAAATTCCATTCCTCTGTAATTGGAGTGGACGATGACCTGGGGATAGAACGCCAGGATTCTGTTAATAGCCGTGCTTTTTCCGAGTCCGCTTGGTCCGATAAGGGTCAGCGCCGACTGGGTTGTACGAAATCCCTGGATCCTACTCAAGTCTACGTTACGGTTTCGCATCCAATCTTGCCCACCGTTCATTTGTTCAACAAAGCCAGGTTGAACTGGGTTTCGGTATACATACCCCTGCCGAATGAGCCGTGAAATGCGACTCTCCAAATCAAGGTGCATCGAAAGGGGTTGGAAATACTGAAAAACGCGTTGTACCAGATGAAAACGAACATGCGTCTCCAACTGCCTTTCGCTTGGATCAAATGGTGGGTAAAAAGCCAAGTGATCGATCACTTCCTCCTGCGACAATATGGTTGGAAGCGCCTCAATGTAGGGGTTATACCTATAATCCGATACGGTCTGTTCCCTATACTCAGCCTGGACACCTTCGCCGCCATTTGGAATGAGAACCTTATTCATCGCTTCCATTGCGCTTCTCCTTCTGTTTTTTCTTCAGTAAATTTAATTCTGGGCTGAGTTCGTCATCGACAGTTGCTGGATTCAGTTGGATCACTTGCCCCTCATTCATTTCCTGAGACTTTTGCTTGTCCAATTCAAAGGCATCCGCTTGGCGGTTCAGCGTTTTCTCCAAACCGCGATTGATGCGGATATCGCGAACTCTTTTGCGCTTACTATCGCCCTTGTTTTGTTCCTGCTTCGTCATCAGTTCCGCGTCCCTTATTATTTCTTCAATCTCGGACAGGAGATTCGCTTTTGACTGCAACACTTTATCCTCGTTCGTTTTCTGGCTGAGTTTCTCTTGCTGAATCAGATGCTCGATCTCCTGCAATGTCTTATCGCGATACCGCGCTTGATGGTCGAGCAGATAACACTTATCAAAACCCTTACCGCTGTCGTTCGGTAGGTAAATGAAGTTCAGGTTTCGCGGATCGTAGGATACAGTAACCTTTATGCTCCCCTCGTTTCGCGCCCTTTCAAACCACCGCTCCTTCAATGCCCTTTCGGATGAATACAGCATGCCGTTGAACCGAATCCCCCGCGCGGTAACAGATGCCGTGGAGGTAGGCATGAGATGCAACCGCATCAGTTCTTCAGAGATGGAGCGTAGTTTCCCAGCCCGATTCTTGATGCCCCAATTCCATAGCCTGATCGGGATAGGGTCAACGCCGTCTTCTATCATCAAAGGATCTCGCTGGTATGTACTCATCCAATGATGGTTGTTGTGGTACAAAATCGCCCGAATCATTATTTGTGTGAACTGGTAGAGATCCAGCGTTGCGTCCAATCTGTAGTCGTGTGAGCCACGTTCCCGAAAGTCAGGTTGAATTCCACCAGGTAAAATCGCCTGGACGTAACCGTTAAGGGTCCCGAAGTAGCGTTCCACGAGGGCTTTCAATTCTGGTCTGTAGGAAGGCGTGGTCATTACCTTTATGTTCAGATTACGGATCATTGGTTCTGCCAGTTTGCTGGCAATTTCACCTTGATCGCATAATAACGATTCGGGTAAGTGGTGAACAGGAAAGTCCTCTTCTTCGATGTCGATTCCGTATTCCTTGCAAAATTCGACCTTGTCTTGTACGGTATTCGCCAGTGCCATCATGGCACCTATCCAGCTTGGACCTTCCAGTCCAATATATAGCCCGCATATCATGTGGGAAAAACTATCAACAACACCATAAACGACTGGTCTACCAATAATCCAGTTGCGGTTGTACCTTGAGACGAGGTATACGTCCGCAATCGTTGCGTCGATCTGATAGACAGAACCTGGTCCAAAAGCCTGCGTTGTCGAGTCTCCGACAAGGGGTCTATGATTTTGCAGGTAATTCTTTTTGCCTTGCCGAGCGGATACTTCGCGCTTCCAGTCCCGTTCTTTGTAAAAGTGATACTTGAATTGACCCAGAGTCGGGGTCTCGGCAGAGGGTTTTAGCACGGCTCGCTCTGTTCCCTCGTTATCCTGTACCTTTACCGCATAATACTCGCGGCGCATCATTTCGTAGGTACGCACAAGGGATAGTCCTTGGTTGTAGTAGAAACGGTTAAGGGCTACGCGGAAAATCCTTTTGGTTTCTTCATCCACGTTGATCCCCTGTCCGACGATCTCCGCATACTTACGTGGACGCCCCCTCTTTCTCCCCATTAAATTAGAACTTCGATTCAAAGCCCCCGCCTTATAATCAGGTAAAGTGCATTTTTGTGTTGACCTCTTTGCCAAAAGCGGCGCAAGTATTTCAAGATGGTTTTCTCACTAACCCCAAATTGTTCACTGGCTTTCTTTAACAACTCTGCCCGATGTTTTGGATAAAAAACGGTCGGTTGATTCTCCAATCCTGCGACCACTTGGACGATCTCCCATGCCCTATCCCTAATAGCACGTTCCTTTTCAGTCAGAGAACCGTCGGTAATGACTTTCTTGAGCGGATCATCCGACAGAATGCAGGCTTGTCCTAAAGACAGTAACGCCAAGATGTCATCCGCCTCTCTAAACTTTGGGAGACTGATTCGTCCCAGAATCTCAATAGTCACAACTTGCTTGTGGTGTTCATCAATCCACAACACCCGTTCCATCTGATCGGGTGAGCCATCTTCGCTCGTGAACTGAATCAGCATATTAACGGTCAACTGCATCTCGAACATCACCGCCATCACGTATCGCATCAATCCCACGGACTACTTCCTTCACTGGTTTGCCCAAGTCGATGCGGGTATTCATATCAACCAACACCTGTTTATTCGCAATCAAATGGCGCAGTAACAGCAACCCTGACCCTGGGGTGAGGTTGAATTGACTGTCCAGACCATTGGTGACATCCCTCACCGATTTCCGAGTTCCGTCCAACCATGCAAGCAAAATACTTTTCAATCTTGGAACATCCTGCGCCGACAACCCTCCACCGTCATCCAGATTCTTTGCTGAATGCACCCATTCAATGTTCTTTGCCCTGGTGACGTTGATATCGTGTTGGGTCACAATGCCCCAGTCTATTTGCTTGGTCTCGAAATATCTTCTCATTAACTCGAAACGCTCCACGACTTTCGGCTTCTCCAATTCGGCGGCGGCTTTCACGCTCCGAGCGACGTACTGCTTCTTCCCGTTCGCCTCCTTCAGGGTTAGAAGAAAGGTTGTTGTCAGAACATGTAGAGTGCCGCTCTCCTTATCGCGGTACTTGTTCAAGTCAATGTCGCAGTCCCCAAGCCTGTCTTGGAGGTCAAGAATAGGGTAATGTTCTCGAATGTCCCAAATTTCGCCCCCATCATATTCCAGAAGATAGAAATAGCGCGTTTCGATGTCGCTAAGAAAATGGTGGATGCGACCAGTCTTCCAGCCCTTAATGCGACTGGAACGTCCATTGGAGGCGTAGTCCTGTGTTGTGAGCCAAGGGCGGTATTGCTCAAGTTCTCCCTGACCTCTTCCTTCTTTTAAATATCGTTTGAGTGTCTGGTCGTTCCATTTTGCTCTTGGCATGTCAACCTCCGCGTTATCACTCATAATCTGGTCGGTGCCTATATGCCCACTCAGCAGGCACTTTGACAAAAGACAATGGGGTTCCGTTTTTTTTAATAACGGAACCCCACGCATGACCGATACTATCGTATTTCAATCCCACGAAACGCGAAATCGCACTAAGCTTACAGCAGTTCTGCTTTGCGCTTCATTTCACTCCTACTGGGATTTGTATACAAAAGCGTAACCTTGAGATCCTTGTGACCACACTGATTCGCCACCTCATGAACAGAAAACCCGTTCTCTAAAGCATTTGTTGCATAGAAATGTCTTAAAGTATGGGGTGTGATCACTTGGCTAAATCTCTTGAACTGCTTATTGATGACTGTTCTATCTACTCGCTCGGTTTCGCGGGAGTTAAACAGGTATTCACTCCCAGGTTTACGAACCTTCATGTATTCCCGAATCGCCGCAACGATCCTGCTGTTAAGATAAACTAACCTCTGCTTTTCGCCCTTGCCCTTACGGACAACGACTTCCTTCGCCTCTAAACTGAGGTCTGTTAGCTTGACATTGAGTGCTTCACTGATCCGCAATCCCGCATACGCCAACAATGTCGCCAAGGCATACAATCGCTTATCCCCTGACTCCAGGATTTCCTGCCTAAATTTCTCTACATCACTCTTTGAAATGATGCAAGGGTTTGCGAAATCCAGTTCAACCTTCATGAAGTCAGATTTCTCAACCACGACATCATCCTGAATGCCTTGGTCAATCAAGAATTGGTTGAATGAGACCAATGCACTTAAGCACCCATTTACCGTCTTTGCATTCAGATGCTTCCCCTTAAACCGTTTCACGTTGATGAGGTAATTCCTGTAATCCAGAATGTTCTCCCGATACAGTCGCTTACAACCCATTCCGTATGTATCACGGAACCATTTCAAATACTGCTGAACATTCAAGACATAAGTTTTGATGGTGTTTTCACTTTTACTCGACTGAGAGAGAAACGCCGAAAATTCTTCAATTAAGTTTTCCATGCTCTCCTCCTCAATCGCTCAGAAATTCTGTTGCATTCAATCTGTCTCTGAATCTCCAGAGTTGTGTTGCATTGATGTCCAAATTCTAACTCCAGAATTGATAGAAATGCAACACAATGCACATTCTGTGATATGGTTCGGTTGTAGTGTCAATCAAACCATTCGTCTATCGATTTTCCTACCTCGTCAAACGTTGCTTGAAGCAGATATGTATCGCTGTGCAACGCCTCTTCAATTTGCTTGACAGGTACTCCTAAAGCTTTTAGCTCCGTACAACTTTTCACGATTTCTGGTACATCTCTTGATCCGAAGATAATGCTTGTAGGTCTATTTTCGTCGTATTGATAGCTCGGCAACTCCCTCAATACATCAAAGACAGCCATTGGATACTCTTCACGAACTCGGTAACTCCGAAGATTCGATAGAACATTTTGGGTTTGCTCGCCATATACCTGATTTAACGCGGGAGAAATTGCAATAGAAAAGTCCGCACTACTCAGAAGCGCGAGGCGACCACCTAACGAATGACCGATAGAAACCACCTTCCCAAAACGACGACAGCAGTTCACCACTAAATCGACATCAAGAAGCACATCACGATCCAGAGGTAGGACATTCTCGCCATGCCCACGAAGGTCAAGGCAACAAACCACCAAACCAGCTTCGGCTACTCGCCAAGCCAACCCCAGTTGTTCTTCTTTTGACCCGCCATATCCGTGGACTATAACAGAAGCACCTACAGGATTAAGTGGTTTCAACCAAACACTCGGAATACCGTATCCGTCACCCTGAATCACTTCACGTTGGACATTCATAACGTAGCCTCCACTCCTGTGTTTAATATCAGTCTGGTGTCTTTACCCACCCGTCGGAAGAAAACCTTGATCAACCTTCTCCAGCAGTTGCTCTAATAGATGTGCCTCTTCATCGGACAACGGACTGTAGAACGTTTCGTTTAACCGATTTGAAATTTCACGAAACAATCCTTGGATTCCCCACCCTTTTTCCGTCAGGGTGACATAGCTAATCCGTTTGTCCGCACTATCCTTTTCCTTTTGTATGTACCCATTGTCAATCAGTCGATCCGTGAGGTAAGTTACGGTCGATTTATCTCGTCGGACTAAACGGGCAACTTCCTTCATCGGTAGTCTTCCATCATGCTTATACAATGCGGCAAGCACAGCCCCCTGAGAAGCCGCCAGGTCAGTTATTCCAGAGCTTCTCAACTCGGACTCTAACAATAGATGGGTCTTTTCTCGTAATGAGCCGATAAGCACTATGGCGTTATTCTTCCTCATGTTTCTCCTCTTCCTAAAGAGCGTCTCCACCTCATAAAAACAGTTTGAATTCAAACTATACATCCATATTAGTTTGAAATCCAACAATATGTCAACATTGTCTTGTTCAACACCATCAATAATTGAGAACAGCCATGGTCTTAACAATTCTTCAGTGGTATCTGCAACGTAATCGGGCTTCTGACGCATGTGCTACGTTTTGGTAATCATCCAATACGTTCAACATAATTGACCTTCTGTTGATATCACAGGGATTGAGTGAAGCAACAGCAAACACCGCCCTATCCTTGCATCTTCAAACAAAATAGTACATGTCTGTCTCTACTCCACCTGGCTCATCGGAAGCAGTGTGGAACACGTCACTCCTACCGATAAACCACGCCACGTGCTTCACTGCAATTGCGTCAAAATCGCGAAACACCTTTGGGACGACATAGTTCCCGCTCGTAAAATCTTCAAATATAATCTCATTACCCCAGGACATTTCTTGCATGCCGCCACCATCCATGTAACCATTGAAACAGACCCACGCGTACTCGTCTTTTTCCTCGTCCCCATGGTCTCTTGCAGAAAACTCACACCCGTGGTACTCGTGGTACTGTTCCTATTTGGCAAACATTATCCTGGTCTTCTCTGTTATGCACTCCTCAATACATTCGATAACTCGTTTTACTAAGTCCTTTTGAGAAGGGGTCATCTCAAATTTGTTTTTTTCGACTGTCTTCGCATTGTTCACCTTCTATTCCTCCGCTTCTTATTTTTGAATA
>NZ_BCQI01000089.1 GCF_001544355.1 Alicyclobacillus acidiphilus NBRC 100859 | reverse complement strand
CCGCCACCCGATTCGCCACCCGATTCGCCACCCACAACCCGCGCCTCCGCTACCCGATCACGCCTCCACCGCCTGAACAAGTGGCTTGCGTATCACCTTCTGGTAGACTTCCATCGTCTGATCGGCAATGGTCATCCAGTCGAAGCGGCTCAGTTCCTTGGTTGCGGTTTGTGCGATCTCGTCTCGGAGTGTTGAGTCTCGGAGCAACCGCTTCACTTGTTCGGCGATGGAGTGGGCATCGCCCGGATAGGCCTTCAATCCGTTATGGCCGTGTTGCACGATATCGGCCAGTCCTCCAACGTCAGAGACGACAACCGGGGTCCCTGCGGCCATGGCTTCAAGGGCAACAATCCCAAACGGCTCATACAGACTGGGGACGATGGCCACGTCAGCCGATCGCAGCAATTCGTTTCTCTGCTCGTCTTCCGCATAGCCGTAGAAGACGACGTGATCGCGAATCATGAGTTGTTCCGATGTTCGGACCAGTTCGTCGAACATCGGGCCTTTTCCGACGATCACGAACTGAGTGTTCGGGAACGCCTCCAGGATGGAGGGCGCCGCTTCGAGCACATATTGGACGCCTTTCTCGCGGACGAGGCGGCCGACGAACAAAACCGTATGGTTGTACGGCGGTTCGAGAGATGGAGATGAGGTGTGACGGACGTGCACCGCATCGGGTCGCTGAGGTCCGGCAAGTACGTGCTTGTCGACCCCGTTTGGAATGACATCGACTTTGTCACTGGGGAGTTGGAACAGCCCTGCCACTTCGTCGCACATATAGGAGCTGCACACAATGACACGCTCGGCCTCGTACGTGAGCACCCATTCGCGGTGATGAATGTGCCGATGGGTATCGGTGAAAATCCCATGGTTCCGGCCATGCTCGGTCGCGTGGATGGTTGCGACAACGGGAATGCCAAAGCTCTGCTTCAAGGCCTTTGCGGCGACGGCAACGAGCCAGTCGTGCGCGTGGATGAGATCGAACGCGAGCCCGTCGCGTTCGATGAGATCGCAGCAGCGATCCAGCATCATCAAATTCAGTTGAAAGGCGAAGTGGATGAACTCGCCGCCGTCCGGTTGGCGGACCCGCACGCGATGGACGTGGACCCCTTCAATGGTTTCGTCCAGGGGGTAGCCGCCAATGGCCGTCGTGACCACGTGCACCTCGCAGCCTTGTGATGCCAGTTGCCGCGAGAGATCGTAGACGTGACGGGCCAGACCGCCGACCGACATGGGCGGGAATTCCCACGAAAGGACGAGAATGCGAAGCGGTTCGAAGGCCGCTGTGGAGACCGCGTCGCAAGGCGCGGGCGGTGTGTCGTCCGTTCGATACACCTGATAATCGACGGATGGAAACAGATTGTCGATCCGTTCGAGATCGGACAAAAAGTCTGTATCGATCTCGCCTGCTTCCACCATCGCAAGCAACGCTATGCACCGGTTGACGTGTTGCTTCGTCCGAGATACCGCATAATCGACGGCGGTTTTGGTGTCCATGATGAACGCCCAGTCGCTGCTTTGCGCCAACATCAGCTCCCGTGCGGCTTGGTTCAACGCGCGACGAACCTGCTCCGAGGGATTCGAATGGCGGTTGGCGACGCGCCGCATCATGTGCTCGCACTCGTGAAGGGCGGGATAGATCCAATCGTTTGACCCGTTCAACCACACTTCGCCGTAGCCGTTGCGTCCCCATGTGGAGAACGAAAGCTGACATCGCGGATAATCCTCGTACAGATCCAGGTACTCGGACGGCGTGATCGTGGCGATCTCGTCCTGGTCGTAATGCATCTTCCGAAGCAGCATGTCGATGAAGATGGGCCCCTCGTACCACCAGTGGCCGAACAGTTCCGCGTCATATGGCGCGGTCACGATGGGGAGCCGCCCAATCTCGCCGCGAATGTATTCGATCTGCCGCTGCCGATTGAAGAGAAAATTTCCCGCATGCAGAGCCGCCTTTTCTCTGGCCTGCAGGAAGTCGTACGGCTGTTTCTCCACATCCCGTCCGGTAATTCGATAATATTTAAACCCTGTGTTGAAGCGGATGCCTTCTGGATGAATGAAAGGTTGGAGGTAGTCCAAATCAAGATCGAATCCAATATCGCGGTAATACTCCCGATAGTCGTAGTCGCCAGGGTATCCGTCCTCGGAACTCCAGACTTGCCTGGAGCACTCTTCGTCGCGTGCGAACGCGGCGATGCCAGCATCGGTCACGATGGGCGAATGGATGCCGAACACCGGCGCTGGCTGCGCCGTCGCGAATGCGTGATGGTCGACGAAGAAGTAGCGGACGGCGTATTCGCGCAGGATCGGCAAAACGCGCGGCGTGTACGCGCATTCCGGCAGCCAGATCCCGCGAGGGCGCGTCCCGAAATTGTCCTCAAAGACGGATACAGCCGTCGCGATTTGGGCGCGCAGCGCTTCATCCGTGTCTATGTAAGGAAGGAACGCGTGTGTGGCGGCGCTCGTGATCAACTCCACTTTCCCCGATTGCAGCAGTTCACGCAAGGCTGTCAGGATATTGCCGTGGTAGCGGTCGAAGAAATCATACACTGCGGTAAAGCGCCGTTGATACTCTTCAGCCAGCCCGTGAAAGACGGGATCGGACTCGGTTCGATCCAGCTCTGACGCAGCCAGTGTCAGAAGTCCCTGCAAGTATCTGCGATATCTCGATTGTAAAAGCCCGTCGGACAACATCGATAGGAGCGGGGGCGAAAGCGACAAGGTGACTCGAAAGTCGACTTCTTCGCGCAGCAATTGCTGAAACACCTGTATGAGCGGGATGTACGATTCGGTGAGCGCTTCAAATAGCCATCGTTCTTCCAGTCTGTCGTCTCTGTCCACATGCCGGACAAATGGCAGATGGGCGTGCAATACAAGATTCAGGTACCCCTGAGTCATCCAATGGTCGCTCCTTCGCGTTTCAACTGAGATGATAACCGTCGAACTGGTTTTCGTAACGCAGGATCGGCATCGATCGGCGTCGACGGCAGCGGTTTGGCAAAAGGAATCTTGACGCGGGAAGCGGCGGATCGATCCGGCGGCAATGCGACCATATTCGAGCGCAACAGGCAAAACAGCCTATCGTGATTCATGGTCGCGAGATCGACGACATAATTTCTACCCGACGGAAGGTTGTGGAGGTACCAATTGTTTGTACCGGGATCAACGGAAACGCGTCGGAGCAAGGGCGCGTTGTAACCGTCGAACAGGATGTCGGTGACGTCGTAGAGACAGAGGCACAACGGCAGGGCGTCCCAGTCCGCCATGAAATGTTCTTGAATGAGGCGGCGACGCGCCAGGGAGATTGTCCAGTAGACAAACACGCATGAGGGATTCAACGCCAGAGCAACGATTCGATTCGAAAAATCCGGAAATTCCCAGCTTTCATCGTACAAATGCCGCTGGCCGCCGAGATCGGGGGCGTAGACGAGACTGCTCGTAAGTGACACTCCTTTCAGCAAACAAGTTGCGATCGCGCGACCATGTTGAGATTGACCCGGTGATCGTCATCCAGTCGTCATCCACAAGATATGTGAATTCAGCGAGTTTATTCGATAGTGTCGAAGGTGTTGGGGAATAGGGCTCGTTGGAGGCAGTTTCGAGGCCATGCGATGCAATTGACGAATTCCAATGGTTTACATATCGCTTTCACCAAGCAAGCCGTATCTATCTGTCGTTAAAAAATCAACCAGCCGAGTTCGGCTGGCCTCATGATACGATTGTGCCAATCGACGAAAAAGAGGGGGGGTTACTATGATGCCGTCCAAACGGAGAATGGTTGCCATCGTGTCGGTGTCGTTGTGCTTCGGCGCAATGATGTCGATCATCAAAGGGAACGACGCTGGCTTGCGTGACGCAATCGGCAATATCAGTGCGCCGTGGTTGCTGCTACCGTTTATGGCCAGTGTCTACGCCAAGGAATATCAACCTGTCCATGCTGCCTTGACTGGTTTTCTGGCATCGATCTGCGCATTGATGGGATTCTATGTCGCCAACTCATTTGTTCTCGACCTTGGGCCGCATCCATGGTTGGTGGATCTTGCTTTGACACTGCCAGGCATGCGTTTTTGGTCCCTGCTCAGTGTGTTTAGCGGACCCTGTTTCGGACTTTTGGGAGCCTGGTACGTTCGTCGAAGAGCACTCACTCCGGCCCTTTTGACAGCTTTATTGCTCGTGTTTGAACCGTTTACATGGAAAATCTACGATTTCGGCGATTTCCGCTCATATCCCGTACTCTCGCTGACCGAAACGACGGTCGGACTCGTTGCCTGCGCGGTCCTGGTCATCCGCTTCAAATTGTCCCAAAGGCGCTAGTGTTCTGCCAGCCACAATGGAATTGCGCCATCAACACGCGCTTCACCTGTCTTCCACCGCATGACGACAGCGACCGCCACGAGATGAATGCGACTCTTGGGCGACTCTTGGGCGACTCTTGGGCGACTCTTGGGCGACTCTTGGGCGACTCTTGGGCGACTCTTCATAAGAATAAGCGTCCGCTGGCCGCTTAATTGTGTCGAATCGTCCGATTTGCAGCGAATAAGGGGTCGGCAGACGCTTAAGCGCCTGAAAATGCCCCATTCCGGAGGCAGCGAAGGTGAATAAGGGGCTTTGGGCTGCCTATTTGCCTGCCATTCCATCATTTCGCCGCAATAAGCGGCTGAGGGCCGCCTATTTGACCGGTCACTCCGGTCACTCCGGTCACTCCGGTCACTCCGGTCACTCCGGTCACTCCGGTCACTGCCATGGGCACAGCCGCCGCTGTTCGTCCACAGCGCGGCTTCGCAGGTTCTACCACAGAAACGCCAAAGCGAACACCCACGCAAATGCGAGCCACCACCACCACCAGCCGCCGTACCACCAACCATTTCCGGGATAGCCCCAGCCTCTGTAGCGGTAGGGGCCGTAGCCGTAACCGGCAAGGGCGAGATCGAGCCGTGCTTCATCGCTCTGACTCGGATCCTTGGCCGCAGTTGCGAGCCCAACAGGCGCGTATTGACGCGGGACTCGTACGAGCACAGCCTGGTTGTTCACGCCGGAGATAATGCCGCGATGCGTGCCCCATTGGGTTCGAAACTGGACCCACTGCCCCATTTTCGCCATACACTCGGCCCTTGTACACATGGTCGTTGCCTCCTTTCACTTAAAAATGATAACGAAGATGGTCTTTGCAACCATCTTCGTTTCGTTGATACGACCGTGTGCTAGTCAACCACGTAAGTGAGTGACGACTCACTTACGCAGTCGCAGAAATCCATCAGAACCTGATTCAACCACGCGTCGTATACCATTGCGCGAAACTGTCGTACCGATCACCCATCAATATCCGACAGCCCCTGCACAACTGGATCCACCGGCGCTGTAGCCCGGTACAAGCAGGAAGAACAACACGAAGATGATCAGGAAGACGACCGCCCAACGCGTGTAACCGCCAAATGTTCCACCGTACATGATTTGCCCCCCCTTTCGCCGCAGACATAGTCCACCATATTCGATGCGATAGCCTTCTGACTGCAACATGTACCTATTCTTGGAGGAGGGCCAGAGGAAAACTCTCGAACGTCAACCGTTCGCCGTGATCGACAAACGGTCGACGCGCACAATTCTACGTGGATGCGGTTGGGGTACCCCATTGCGAACGAGGAAGGTTACGATGTCTCGGACAATTTGCGCCGTGCTAGGCTGCAACGTACCACCCTTAGGAATGAACTCGTGTGTCGAATGGTGGATGAGAATGATGCGGGCGCGATCGCCATCTTCGCGCAGTCGATCGTACATTTCCAGCGAAAGTTCGGGAGGATCGACGGTGTCCTGCAGTCCCTGGATGATCAAGAAGCACGGATCTCCGGGCCGAACGTAGGATACCGCGCTTGCGCTCTGCACAAGTCGCGCCGTCAACACGCCGAACGCCGGCGTAGGTTTTGCGCCATGCCGCTCGCCCCATTTCATGGCGTAGTAGCTTCTGTCGACCGGACCGAACATATCGACCACCGCGCGAACGCGCGATGACTCCTTGACGAACGGCCCCTCGTCAAACACTGGCTCTGGGTGCGTATCGCCCCCCGTCACCCCGACCAGACTGGCCAACGCGCCGCCGGCACTGTCGCCGACAACGCTGACGGCAAGCGGATTGATCCCGAGTTTCGCCGCATTGGCCTTGAGGAACCGAATGGACGCGGTGGCGTCATCGATCTGGTCCGGCCATTTATACTTCGGCGCCAGACGGTAATTCACGGACACAAAGGCGAAGCCCCGCTGAACCAGACTCCGCTCGATCTCGGCCATCACCCACTCCTTACGGTACTTCGGCCCAGGGTGAATGACTGCGTCGCCAGTCATCAGCGATCCGCCGTGAAAGTAGACGACAACGGGAACTGGGTGAGTCGACGCGTCGACGGGCCGGAACAAGTACATCGTTCCATCATAACCACGCACACGTTCATACGTCAGGCGCTCGGGACGGCCAACGACGATCGCGTTCCATCGCTCGTGATGCCCGCGCCGATGCGGGACGTCCGTCAGCATACGCCGACCATGGAAGGTAACCCTCATCGTGCCGCCATCCGTCGAGGCAGTGAGCACTTTCGTCGTGAGCGGCTGGGCGGACTTGTGCGTCAAGTCCCGCTTGACAGAGTGGGTCTGAGGAAACGGGTTGCGTTGAGGAAGCGAATGCGCAATCCATGCCCCGACCACCGTGAGTACAGCCGCCGTACCAAATACCATTCCGCGGTTCGACCACCGACGCAACCACGCTGGACCCATCGCCAGTTTCCTCCCCTCGCACCCGCATGATAAAAAACGATGTCCGTTCTTTGGAGAGTCTTGAGGCGGTATCTACAAAGTATTTTATTGGAATCTCTTCATCCGATCCATATCGAAGATCCAGGTTGAAGACAGGCCATTCACCACTAAAAGCGGATACCTTCACCGCGCGAAATGCCGCGGACAATGTGACGTTGAAAGATGATGTACAAGATGATCATCGGGATCGTGGCGAACATCGCCGCCGCGGACAGCCCCTGCCAGTCGGACGAGTTTTGCGTCAAGTATTGCGCGAGAGCCGCCTCTATCGGCTGCGATTTTGGGCTGTTGGTGACCATCAGCGGCCATAATAGCGAATTCCAGCAACCGATGAAAATATCAAGCACGATCACGAACAACACCGGTCGACACAGTGGAACGGCGATGGACCAAAGGAACCGCAAATGACCGCAACCGTCCATTCTCGCGGCTTCCCAGTAGTCTCGGGGAAGCGATAAAAAGAATTGTCTTAGCAAGAAGATCCCGAACGCCGTCGCACCATACGGCAAGATTTGAGCCAGTCTGGTATCCACCAGATGCAATTTCGCCATGGTCACAAAGTTCGGAATCAGAAACGTTTCGCTCGGAATCATCAGGACGAGCAGAATGAGGGAAAAGACGACGGCCTGCCCCCGAAATGGAATGAAAGACAACGCGTACGCCGCCAAGACCGTGGTCACAATGGCGATCGCGATGGTGCCCACCGCGATCACCACGGTATTCAAAATATACAGCAGCCAGTCGTTCTCTTTCCACGTCTGCACCCAGACGCTCCAGTTGAAATCGAGCAAGAAATGCGGCGGATACGTGAACACGTGAGCTGGCGTATCGAGCGACGTGGTGAGTGTAATGTAGATGGGCAAAAGAAACACAAGACCAATCGCAAGCGCAATGACCCCTCGCAACAAACGACGGATACGCCGGGCTGCCAACATCGGAACCCCCCACCTCCACGTTACTGATAAAAGACGACCCGATTGCCAATCCAGCGGGTGATCATCGTCAACAAGAAAATACCGACGACGAGGAACACAGCCATCGCCGCCCCGTACGACATTTGCCCGTACTGGAACGCCTGTTGATAAATGTAGAGCAATGCCGTCGTGGTCGCATATTCCGGACCACCGCTGGAGACAGAGAGCGCGAACATCTGCGAGAATGCCTGAAACGATCCAATGAGCGTGACGACGACGATAAAAAACACGGTCGGCGAGATGAGTGGCAGTGTTACCCGGAAAAACCGGGTCCATCCTCGCGCTCCATCGACGATGGCGGCCTCCAACACACCTTTTGGCAGTCCAGACAGCGCTGCGAGCAGAATGATCACGTCAAAACCGATGCCATGCCACAGCGCATAGATCACGACAGCCGGCATCGCCATTTTGGGCGATCCCATCCACTGCGACGGCGGAAGATGAAACCAATGAAGGATAGTGTTCGCGACACCGAAACTTGGATTGTAAATCCAAAGCCAACCAATCGCCGTGCCAATCGCTGGCGTGACATAGGGCAACGTGATCAACACGCGCACAAAGCTGTAAAACTTCGCCACACGGTTGATCAAAAGAGCGATAGCCATGGACAACACCAATGTCGCCGGAACCATCATGGCAGCGTAGTAGAGCGAGTTCAGCAGTGCGCGTTGGAAGACGGAATCCTTCACTGCCTCCGTAAAATTCGAGACCCCAGCCCATTGCATGGAACCGCCCGGGTGATAATTGAAAAACGCCAACACGAACGCGAGGACCGTCGGAAAGTAGACGAAGACAATCAGGAAAGCAAACGCCGGTACAAGGAACAGGGCGGCCACCAGCAAATCCTTCGATTTGCCGGGGCCAACTCTGGTGAATCGATTCACTTGTCCCGGACTGTAAGCCGTGACCGCGCTATCGATTGCCATGATTCACTTAGCTCCTCTTTTGTCCGCTCAAATATTCGTTGCCAATGGTGTTCATGTTTTTCACCGCTTGCGCAGGCGTCTCTTGCCCATTCAACGCTTTCAAGAAATCGCTGTTCATTGCATTCTCTGCGGCGTAATACTGCGTCGCATTCGCCGCCGGATCGGTCATCCAATTCGTTGGATTGGAGAATGCAGCAGCATAGTTCGGGTTTGCCTTGTCGAACGACTGCAAGTCCTTTTCAGCCACCGGTCCAGTCGGCAGGTAATACGCAGCTTTGTCCCAAGCGGCATTCGTCTGCGGACTTGCCAACCATTTGATGAACGTCCACGCGGCTTGCTGCTGCGCCTGAGTGCCCGTTTTCAAAATGGCTAAACTGTCGCCATCGACATAGTTGTACGCATGCCCAGACGGTCCCGCCGGAGCAGGAGACGCCTTCATCGTGAACTTCCCGCCAGCCGATTGGTAGTCATACGTCCAACCGGCCGACGACTCGATCAACATACCGACAGTGCCCGTCCCGAAGTCCAGTTGATAGTCGTAATTCTGCGTGATCGTCATACTCTTGTCGGCCACCATATCGCGGAGCATGGTGAGCGCTTGAATCGCGCCTTGATTGTCGAGCGCAAATTTTGTTTCCTTCGAATTCGCCCACAGTTTCCCGCCAAAATCTCGGACCATGACGAAATACTGAATCAACGATGGGGTCCATGCGATGCCTTTGTCGTTTGAACCAAGCGCACTCACTTTCTTGGCGTCCGCTTCGACCTGGCTCCAAGTTTTTGGAGGGCTTTGGATGCCAGCCTTCTTCAAGAGATCAGCATTGTAAAAGATCACCATATTCCCGTTTTCTTCATACGGCAGTATGTATTGCTGCCCCGGTTCGATGGCTCTGCCGTTCCAAACGGAAGCATAAAAATCGTTCTTCAACTGTTTTTGCGTATATCCGTTCTTGCCATTGATGTAAGGAGTCAAGTTGACGAGGTAGCCGTCCTTCGCAAACTGTTGCGCTTCGTCGAGGTGAGGCATGATGACGTTCGGAGCGTCCCCAGCAGTCATCGCGGCAGTGATAGGCTGAACTTCCGAATATTTGTCGGAATACGTCACGTGGATGTTCGGATGCGTCTTGTTGAATTCGTTCACTTCGGCGTGCATCTGAGTTTGCAGTGCGCCCGATGGATGACCGTTCCAGAAGGTGATGTTCACGACTTGATTCGTTGCGGCATGCACCGTCCTTGTCAACGGCGCGATCGCGAGAAGTCCCGCCCCCGCGATCACAGTTCCAACGATTGCCGATGCCTTCTTTTTCATAAGTCTTCTCCGCCTCCCCTATTTCGGCTACACAAAGCTCCGGATGACGTCCTCATCTCAGACATGTGTCATTGTGCAAAAGAACTATTAATTCTGTTTATTTATCTTGTAAAAATCATGTTTCCGTTGTGTTGAATCGTCTTTACATTACCTTACAGACCATGCAAATGGCGTGTGTCCGGCCAAGGACAGGCAGTTGGGGGATGGGATGCGGGTGGCGGGGGTGGCGGGGGTGG
>NZ_BCQI01000088.1 GCF_001544355.1 Alicyclobacillus acidiphilus NBRC 100859 | reverse complement strand
ATATAACATTCTGTTCCATACCGACGCAGCCCAAGCGGTTGGGAAAATCCCGACAAGAGTTGATGAACTGGGTGTCGATTTACTGTCGGTAGCTGGACACAAATTATATGCACCAAAAGGCATAGGTGCTCTGTACATAAGAAGAGGAACTCCGATTGAATCATTGGTACATGGAGCCGGACACGAGGGAGGAAGACGGGCCGGAACTGAAAATATTCTGCTTGCCGTTGGACTCGGTATGGCCTGCGACCTAGCGTCAGAGAACCTCAAGAATGCTAAAACAAAAGAATTACGTGATTATTTTTGGGATGAATTAAAGAGGTATTTCAAAGAGGGCATTGCGTTAAATGGACATCCTGAGGAACGCCTTCCCAATACATTAAGCGTAAGTTTTATCGGGAAGGTCGGTCAGGACATATTGGAAAGTATTCCTGAACTTGCTGCTTCCACAGGTTCCGCTTGTCATTCGGGGATGGTTCAGATTTCCTCTGTGTTAAAGGCGATGAAAGTTGAGGAACGGGTAGGTAAGGGAACGATCCGGTTCAGTTTGGGAAGATATACAACAAAAGAGGAAATCGATGAAGTAGTACGGTTGTTAAAAGAAAGGGTTTGAAGACGATGGGGACAGCGGCTTTATTTGATGAGAAGGCCAGTACGTATGATGATTTTTGCCGTACGCCGCTCGGTCACTTCGTTGATGTGGTCGAACATGAAATCTGCTATAGCAAGGCCAGAGCAAGGGGAAAAGGCAATTGACCTTGGCTGCGGTACAGGTTCCTACACGTATTGGCTGAACGATATAGGGCTTTCTGTGGTGGTAGGTGTTGATATTTCGCAGAATATGTTGGAATTGGCACGCCGTAAGCGGGTGAGTAATGTAACCTTTCTGCAAGCAGATCTAGTCCACCTGCCTTTCAACGATAACATGTTCGACTTGGCGATTTGCAACGCTGTGCTTGAATTTACAGAAGATCCGGTAGCGGCTTTACGTGAAGGGCTTCGTGTTGTAAAACCCGGCGGTCGATTGGTTGTCGGTTGTATCAATAAGTATGGTGCATGGGGAAAGAAATACACCAAGCCGTGGCCAAGAAGATCCCACGAGTATCTACAGCCACGCTCAGTTTTTCTCGTTTGAAGATGATTCGAAAATGTTGCCAAGCAATCTTTCTGAGGTTCGTTTCGGACTCTATGTTGGATCTGATGAATTTCAAGACTTTGACACTGCAATGCGATTGGAGCGACATCTTGAAGTCAACATCAGGACGCTGGTTATTTTGTTGTACGATGGGACAAGAATCACTAAACCCTGAACGGTGACGTGTGCAAGCTGTGTTTAGTCTACTTTTGGGATTGGTATGGAGTCTGAAGATGCAGGCATCCCTGTTCAAACAATGACCGAAAATGGGTTTTTTTACAAAGCAACGACACAGTAACAAACAGTGGCGATATATCACAATGGAGCGTTCTGTTGGTCGTATGTGTCAAGATCACCGTTAAACGCCGATAACCGGCCGTCACCAGCCGGTTATCTGAGAACCAGACCCATTAACTCCGACTGAGCGCCACATCGCCCGTCGGGACCCTGCCAGTTAGCGGCTGGCGGGGTCTCTTCGTGATCTGATTATATCAGGGGGCGAAATTCGTTGCAACGTACTCAGCATGGAGGTTCGTATAACCGGCCTGCTACCATAGCAATGTCCAATCCGGCTCCGACCAATTCTCGGCAGTAGGTATGTCAAATTAGCAGTTTACCACAGTTCGACCTCATCATTTCATCAAATCCTACTCTTGTGGCAACCTGGACGCATTTTATACGAGAAAAATTAGAATGCGTTTTGCGCTTTGCACAGGCACCCCACGGACCGGACACTTGTCACGGTTTGGTCGCTGGTTTCGCACTCGTGGAATGGGCTTGAAGGCTTTACCGACGCGCAGACGGACGATTGCATTGTAGAGGTCTTGGAAGGTGACAGGACTCTTAGCAGGATCGCCAAGTCGGTTGCGAAAATCTCTACTGCGGTACGTGCGCCGTAGTATGGTTCGCTCGGGCCACAGGAGAATCTGCCTGGTCGAATGGTTTCGGATCGAGCCCTCTCATCCCCGGCGGGTGTACTGTGTGCTGGGTGAAGCCTACGAACACCTCAAAGCGAGAATTTGATGGTAGTTGTCAAGAATGTGGAGCCGGTTGGCATCAGCAGCGAATCGGGAAGGAGCTCTAACCGTATCCGGTGCCTGTGCCAAGACCAATCAATTTCCAGTTGTCCGTGAGAAAGCCGATACTTGGGTTGTCGTTTTCCGCGATTATACCGAGACTTTTGTCCGGAAAAGTTGCGGCTATGGTATCATGAAGGCGATCTTTTGTACATTATGCCGAGGCTTTGTTGTCCAAAAATCGTGGCGCTTGGCCCAAGAAGCGACAAAGCGGATACTTTTTTATCAGCCGATACTTTTTTGTCCTTGGATATTTGTAGTAACCAATAGGTTTGGATGGATACAGACTGAGTTCTTTGAATCGAAGGAGTTGTCTACCTTTCAACTAACTTCTTTATGCAGAGTTTTCTATCGCAGGTACATCTTGATTACTGCTAAGTACATCGAGTCGCTCGTTACTGCTGTCATGCGATCAGTCCATATAAACTCGAATAGGCCGGATTACTTCCAAGTGCAGGGGCGTCAATCACATCCGGCATACCTGGCGCCGAACGTTGCCTTTGGGATTAGAAATGAAATTTGTTTGTATCTCAAGATCCAAATGGAAGAATTGAGTATATGATCGAGGTGAAATTAGGATGAGTTCAGAAAAGAGCCTTTCAAAGGAGGTCATTGAGGATTTCCTGGCTGCCTTACAGAAGGATGAGCGATTACCATTGAATGTTATACAGGCCTTTAATAGATTACGAGAAACTGAGAAACTAACGGACAGCACAGCTATCAAAACCATGTTGGAACAGGTCGTGGGGAGTGAATCGCCGTGAAGCTTGAGGAGATTGAAATTCACAACATTCGCGGTGTGCGGGACTTGGAACTCAAGCCTCGTGGCAGGAACATGGTGATCTGGGGCTCTAATGGAACGGGCAAGAGTACCATTGTAGATGCGATAGATTTCCTATTTACAGGTAAAATTTCACGGCTATCAGGTCAAGGATCCAGAGGAATTTCGCTAAGAACTCACGGTAATCATATTGACAGCGATCCGAAAAGTTCTTTTGTTAGGGCTAAAATCTTTATACCCGAATTAGGTCAAGTTGTAGAGGTGCGCCGAAACCTTTCTAAACCTAATGTAATTGATTGTGATGAAGCAGTTCGAGACCACGTGGAACGTTCTTTTCAGCTATTCGAACGTGGTCACTATATTCTCACACGTAGAGATATTTTACGGTATATTACTGCTGAGCCGAATGAAAGAGCCAAGGAGATACAGGCTCTCTTGAACATGACCGACATTGAGAAGATTCGACAGGCGTTGGTAAATGTCCAGACGGAATTCAAAAAAGAACTTCAAAGCGCAGAAAAACTATTTCAGCGGACTGTAGCTGAGTTGTCCGCGACTGTGGAAGATAAAGTATCTGAAGTCTCAGAACGAGTAATTCTTGAAATGATAAACAGTTACCGATCCATTTTGGGGGGTGAATCCATCTGGGACCTCGTGGATATTAAAAAAGGAATTAATCCACCCACTTCTGTAAGTTACCCTACACTAACTAACGTTACACGCATAAAGAAGAGCATTGATGCTCTGGGAAATTTTCTGTCCGATGACCAGATGTCTCAGGCAATTTTGAAAGATGATGAGGAACTGCGAAGAACTCTTAGTGAGTTAAGGTCAGATCCCATAATTATCCATTATGTTAAACATGCTCAACTCCTGGATATTGGTCTACAGTTGATAGAAGATGGGGCTTGCCCTTTGTGTGACACGAAGTGGCCGCCTGGGGAATTGGTTGTCTATTTGGAGAGCAAAAGGACCAAGGTAAATGTTGGTCATAACCTGTCAGAAAAAATAAGTTTGGTTGCAATGAGGCTGAACGAACGGTTCTTACAAATTTTAACGCACATAAATCACCTGTTAAATGAACTAGATAAAAATGAGTTCTCATTTGATACCTCACTGTTGCGGAGTTGGCAAAGGGATATTGAATGTTTCTTGGAGTCGGTCAACAAAGCAGTTGACCTTTATCCAGTGCCGCAATTTTCGCGTGAACGGATAGGACAAGCCTTAGCCCCCACAAACATAACGGAGCATTTAACCTCTCTGATGCAAACGGTGTCCGATGTATTTCCCGAACTAACTCCTGAGCAACGCGCTTGGGATACACTTACCACTTTGGAGGCTCAGATACGACTTTGGAAAGCAGCAGTTATCGATCTAAAGAAGGCAAGGCGACTGTCCGAATACGCGGAACTTCTTTCATCATCATTCCTAGACTCAAGGGACAAAGTCCTCAATGCAGTGTACGAAAGGGCAAAAGAGCGGTTTGAAGAGTTTTACCGAGCGCTTCATTATTCCGATGAAGGTTCGCTGACTGCCAAGCTTGAACCAGATGGCGCAGGTATTATCTTTGAAATTGACTTCTATGGTCGAGGTTCCTTCCCACCGAGGGCTTATCATAGTGAAGGACACCAGGACAGCATGGGACTAGCTTTGTATTTAGCCATTGCTGACGTCATTCACAAAGATGCAGTCAATCTTCTTGTCCTGGACGATGTCGTCATGGCGATTGATTCTGACCATAGGCGTGAAATCTGCAAACTGCTTTCAACAAAATTTCCGACGAAGCAATTCATTATCACCACCCATGATCGTACTTGGATGTACCAACTTAAGCAAGAGGGGGTCGTCAATTCAAAAAATATTGTTGAGCTATATAATTGGAGCATTGAGGTGGGTCCACATGTTAACGAGGAAAGTGACATGTGGCATCTTATAGATATTGACTTAGACAAGAACGATGTCCCGTCAGCAGCAGCCAGGTTGCGACGAGGTAGTGAACAGTACTTCGCTACGCTTTGTGACGCACTGCAAGCCCGCGTAAGGTTTAGACTCGACGGAAGATGGGAATTGGGAGACTACATGACTGCGGCAATAAAATCGTTGAAAGACTACCTCAAAATGGCCAAAAAGGCCGCTAATTCATGGGGGAATAGAAACGAGGTCGAACGTATTACTGAATTTGAAAGTATGCTCAACCAGATTTTAACTCGAATCGATTCAGAGCGGTGGGCCGTCAACCCGAATGTTCATTACAACCAGTGGGCCAATTTTACCAAGGCAGACTTTCGACCGGTCGTAGATGCCTTTCGAGACTTTTTCCAGCAGCTTGTGTGTTCTGTCTGCGCATCGACACTACGTTTATCTGTCGTCAATCACGAGCCATATGATCTTCGTTGCAATTGTGGTAGCCTAAGATTTAATTTAGTCGCCCGCTAAAAAGTTCTCATGAATATGCAGAACACGGTAAATCGAAGTGCCACCTTAATAACAGGTGTCGCGGGGACACGTGTCTCGTGTTCGTCCAGTTCAGGGACAGATACAAAGAGCCAGTACTAGTCCACAAGTATCCGTGCTCAAGCTGCCTCGCGCCGGAGTATATTTCTTCACCGAACGTACGCTGCTTCAAAGCTCGCGCGTTGCTAATCTCCGTTGGAGCCAACATCCGTTTACAAAATCGATCGGTGCCAGGTAGTAAGGGGACTCGGCTAATTAACACCACTTAATGAGACACCACTCATTTCGTAGTCGATTAGATAGTTCAGATGTTTCGTGCATACAACAACGAGGGTATAACGGAGGCCGTCGCACGCAGTTCCCTGGACAACGGCTTTGGAGTCCCTCTCCATGCCGGGCATAAAGCACGGTCAGAAGATAGCCGCAGGTGCCTAACCCTTGGAAGAGGCCGCTGCTGAATACACTGGTTAAACCAAAACATGTCCTTGCGTTACGTTTGTTAACGAAAAATTGGCACGTAGTGACCAAGATCCCAACCCTCAAACCTAATATTTTACAGATATCCCGGTTCTCAATGAACGATACGTTAACCATCTGTAAGACCATTCAGAGAGAAAGTCCTACTGTGACGCGGGCTTTCCGACATTGCCGCACTGTTGGTTAACTTATGGTTTAACTCTTGGTCAATTTATGCAATAAGTCACATGGTTCGGAACCCAGTCTCCTTGCGGGGACTGGGTTTTTTGATGTTGTGAAAGAGTTCGGGAAAGGCGGGGGAGTGGGGTGGTGGCGGTCTCAGGTTGTTGCAGGCACAAAAAGGGTGCCACGAAACCATGGCACCAAACGCTTGAACTATTGAACTATGATTTTCACTGGTTGAGACGAGACATTATAATCCACGAAAGTTACGGTGTATGTCCCAGCAGTTGGGATCGTGGTTGTATACGAAAAATGGCCGTTCGTGTCGGTCATGGCAACCCGTCCGTTCGACGTTTCTTCGGGTTGGTCCAACCCCATAACACCTAACTCAGTATCAGGAGCACCGACACCATTTTTCAGCAATGCCACTCCTGAGATGGTGATGGACTGACCGACCTTCGCTTTCATCGGCGCAGAGCTAACTGTGATTTTCAACGGCTCGTTTTGTGTCGTCATACTCCAAGTCGTTTTGTTCCAAGATACCCCCATCAGTAGCCGCTGTTGGAGGAAAAGGTCTGCGTAGTAAACAGGAATATACGTTGTCGGCGCTTTGGTTGCCGGATCATTGGCTACAAATTTTGGTGCTCGAACGAAGTCGTCCTGGTTACTACCGATCGAAAACTGTATCTCGCCAGCAGGTGGTGTTCCCGTTTGAGGTTCACCAGAAACATTGACCATCTCCCACGTTTTCGGTGTAGAGGTAACGTCAAGGGTGTTTCCGTTCCATGTTGTTTGAACACCAACGGACTTTAACTCTTCCTACAAGTAATAAACAGGGACCCAAGTTGTCGGTTTTCCTGACCATGGGTCGTTCAAGACGACGTGCTGCGGGGTAAGCGTTTGTTCGCCAGTCATTTCGATTGTAGTAGGTTCGTATTCTACAGTGCTTCGATGATTGCCGCGAGAGGCTCGAATACACTTATTTTGGTGCACCGAACACAGTTGATGGAACAATGGCGAGAACGTGTGGCGGCGTTTTTAAATATCCCCATAAAGGAAATTGGGTTGGTAGGTGGTGGAAAGTCAAACAGAACAGGGCGGATCGACATCGCGTTAATTCAGAGCCTCTACGTGAACCGGGAGGTCAAAGATTTCGTGGCGGATTACGGTCATATCATTGTCGACGAATGCCATCATATTTCTGCAGTAAGCTTTGAACAAGTTCTGAGACAGGCAAGGTCGAGATATGTACTTGGGCTGACAGCTACTCTGGCTCGCAAGGATGGGAAGCATCCCATCGTGTTGATGCAATGCGGTCCAGTTCGTTACAGAGTCGATGCTAAATCTCAAGCAATGAAGCGACCTTTCTTTCACGTAGTCATACCTAGGCATACGGATTTTAAACTCTCCGAGAATGAATCAGATTTAAGTATACAGCAAGTGTACGATAGGCTTCTGTTTGATGAAGCGCGGAACGACATGATATTTGACGACTTGCTGTCCGCTCTAAATCAGGGCAGATCCCCGATTCTGCTGACAGATCGCAGGTCACATCTCGAGTATTTCGAAGAGAGACTGAAGGGTTTTGCGAAGAATATCATTGTACTTCGTGGAGGGATGGGCAAGAAACAGATGAAAGTAGCCCAGGAAAAGATTAATGCCATTCCACCGGGAGAAGAGCGAGTCATACTCGCGACTGGCCGCTTTATCGGCGAAGGATTTGACGATGAACGTCTAGATACCCTTTTTCTTGTTCTCCCAATTTCTTGGAAGGGAACTTTGCAACAGTATGCAGGCCGATTGCATCGCATTTATGACCTAAAGGAAGAAGTTCAAATTTACGATTACGTTGATGACTGTGTCCCCATGTTGTCGCGAATGTACCAGAAAAGACTTAAGGGATACCAAGCGATGGGTTATACAGAGAGGAATCATTGAGTTCTTCTGTCTGTGGATTTAACTACATGGTCAGGTGCTATAATTAATGGTAATGGACTTGGAAAACGGCGAAAGAGGTGTTTCTCCCAATGGCGATGAATGAGAAACTGGATCCGGAACTTGCCACGAAACTTCGGGATTTTCTAAAGAAGAATCATATTGATCGAAAGCGAATCGTGATTGATGTTGAATCTGAGACGATAGAACTAGAACCAGTTGAAGACTTGGAAGAAATCTTAAGTGCTCCCCCGGATTTCACCGAGGAAGAGGCGGCACAAGCTATCGATAACATTCGTCGCTCCCGAGAGGAGTGGGCGTGATTGCCGAGGTATTTGCTTGATTCCAATATCGGAATATACCTATTAGCGAATGACGAATCTGTCACCAACTTCCTTCGGATAATTACTGGCGAGGGGGCATCATTCTTCTTTTCGGCTATTTCCGAGTGTGAGATCAGAAACAATTTAAGACCTGGTGAACATCTGAGGGCGGACAGACTTTTGAGCGAACGACGTATTCTTGTGGTGGATTCGAAGGTGGCACGACGAGCCGCACAGTTGCAAATGAGCCAACGCGCAAACGGTCGGTCGATTAAAACGCCGGATGCCTTAATTTTAGCCACGGCGCTTGAAAATGAACTCTCCTTTGTTTCTAGGGATAAACAACTTCGATTTGCACAATCCGAATACGGTTTAGAATTTATCGAGCCGTAGTGTTCTTTTTGCTTCAAGTACAAATACCGGGCGTTGTGGTGGAAGTCGTGGTTTTGTCCTGACACGATTCGCCTCCACCAAGAGAAACCACGACCAACCATCGTGGCGAAACCCAGCCTGCCTTGCGGCGGCTGGGTTTTTAGAGTGTTTGCAGGGTCTTCGAGTAGGACTCCCGATTGTACAACATGCGGACTGGTATGACGCAATTAGGAAAAGGGAGGCACTTTGATGAAAATAACCGAGAGCGTAACAGTTGTGTGTTGCAGGATAGAAGTGCAGGGTGTGGCGGTGGATGAAGCGCTGGCAGGGGGTATATGGACAAGCTTGACAGCCAGTTCTGGCAGCATGTGATCTCACTTCATCCCTCCATCCGTATGCCACGGGGACGGGATCGGCCAACCCACCGCCTGAGATACTGGCGACAGATCTGGATGGAGCTTTCGCCAAGCAAAGTGAACATTGCTCTCTTTCATGGCCTATACCAGCTCCGCCAAGCACAGTCGGCCAGCGTGGCATAGCCAATCCCACAATTTAGTCTATGGAGCAGCCAGCCACTCCCGTCCGAGAATAGGCTTGTACCGATTCTGGAGAGAGGAGATGGCGTAATGGACCGAAGGAAGTTGGCTAAGGAGATTGCGGCGTTTCGATACGGGACGATTGCGCCCATTGTGAGCCGACAAACGCCGCTGTCTCCAGGGGAATTGCGTGCCTATTTCGAGCGGATGGTGCAACAATCGTACGCAATCCCTGGTACGACCAGAACGACGCTTAGCGTGCGAACTTTGGAACGATGGCTGGAGGCCTACCGGAAAGGCGGATACGATGCGCTGATGCCCAAAACCCGCAGCGACAAAGGGCGCCACCGGTTACCAGACAATCGGCGTGCTTTGTCCGATAGACTTATGCACCGCTCGCTTATGCTGGTCAACTTTTCGATTGACGAGCCCACTCCCCGCAATATGGTCACCACAATGCAAGTTACACCTCTACGTCTTGTAAACGCGGACTCATCATTTGTTTACAGACTATTAACAGCAATCCCTGAACGGTCATAACATTTCGTCGATATGATGCACTTGTATATACAAGTGAAAGATGTCACCTGGAACTCGAGGTGACTGAGGTGAACCATGGTCAATCGGTATTTGGAGATTCGTGAAGAAATTCTGGCTCGCATCGGGCGCAGTGAATGGACGCAAGGAACCCGTTTGCCTAGCGAAAATCAGTTGGCGAAAGAGTATGGCGTCACGCGCGTCACCGTTCGCAAGGCGCTAGCCGCGTTGGAGCAGGATCGAGTGCTGACCACTCGGCAAGGCGTTGGGCGATACGTCAATCCGCGCAGCCGAATTGTGTCGGAGCTTACGAAACTAGAAAGCACGGACAAGATGATGGCCGTGTCGAACACGACCGTGCGCAAGCAATTGGTCGAGTTCAAAGATATCGGATTGGATGTCGACGAAGCTACCCACTTGGAATTGGAGCCTGGCGCGCCAGCGGTGAGAATGGTTCGCATCCGATTCGCGTCCATGCGACGGGCGGCTGTATCGGTGAACATCTTTCCGAAAGAATGCGCTCCTGCCGATCCCGTCGATGGATCGCTGCTCGACACCATGGATCAACTGGGGTACCACGTGGACTACGCGCAGACTGAGATCATTATGC
>NZ_BCQI01000087.1 GCF_001544355.1 Alicyclobacillus acidiphilus NBRC 100859 | reverse complement strand
TGCGGAGTAACGTGATCTGCTCATTCGTGTATTTTTTGATGGTCAAGGCTTCAATGATGCCGCAGGCGATCCCTGCGGAGTAACTGTGAACGGTTTCCGGCGGCGCGCCATCATATTTGCTTCAATGATGCCGCAGGCGATCCCTGCGGAGTAACCCCTTGCGGTATGTACGGTAAGTCAGCAATCATGTGCTTCAATGATGCCGCAGGCGATCCCTGCGGAGTAACCCCCCCGTCCAGGTGCTCCATCACCTGTTCGAACGTGCTTCAATGATGCCGCAGGCGATCCCTGCGGAGTAACGTTGCGAGTCCGGATGAGGCGCAGACGTCTTTCGCGGCTTCAATGATGCCGCAGGCGATCCCTGCGGAGTAACTCGGCAAAGTGAGCGTATGGACTCTCTCGTTGCATCCGCTTCAATGATGCCGCAGGCGATCCCTGCGGAGTAACGTTGGACAAGCTTCGTGCTGAGAACGAAGCGTTGAAGGCTTCAATGATGCCGCAGGCGATCCCTGCGGAGTAACTTTATGACCTAAACAATATAAAACAAACTCAATAAGCTTCAATGATGCCGCAGGCGATCCCTGCGGAGTAACTGCAACTTTCTCGTCCTAATTGCAGTACGGCATTTCGAGTTATCTGCGCGAACCCGGCGGAGATTCATCGTACCAATCCCCCTCGTAAGCAAAAAACTGTCACAAATGGCGCCCCAGTCTCACGTTCTGTAGAGCGAGAACCTCCGCCACATTTTCTTACCACTTCAGGTTCGCGCGGCAGCCAGACAAGAGCTAATCTCATATATGTTACGGGTTAACTCACAAGTATAGACACAAAAATTGTCCAACTCGCGGATTCCATTCGTGGGTACAAATGCTGTACTGTACTCGTTCCTACCGCCAGACGTGGACGAGCAGTGCCACCCCACAGGCGCTAACCAATGGAGCGGTTCGTTACGTCCATCGCAAGAACCATAATCATGCGACGGCTATTCCGGCCGAAACAAACCAAGTCCATAATGGCACCCATATCCAAAAACGACAGGCCCAGTAACAGGTTCTGCGAACATAATTCTGATGTATCGCCCAAATCGATCGGGAATCCGTTCCTTGGCTGAATGGCCCGATCGCACAAGTTCGAAACCAAATGGATATGGCTGTTCGCCCGCGTCAGCGTCTGTTTCCGAATGGTTGAGAGTATGCCAGCCATCAGCGAGCACCTCAGCGCTGACGATGTCCGGCAATCCCCTCAATCGTGTTTCATGACGAATCTGGTCTATCGGCCCAAACTTCCCATGCTTTTTCCGGAACCAAGGATGGTAGTATGGCGTACAGGAAATCCAGACGCGACTGGTCTGTAACAACGCAGTGTCATTCCCTATGTCACGCGTGGTTCCAATCCCCTCCAGTATAACGGGCCACCGTCTTACATCATACGCGCGGGAGACATCTCCACACATTCGTGCCTTTCTTGGATTAAAGCTTCCAGATGTACACAACCCTCGGAGTCCACACAGCGACTGAACAACCTCTTCAGACACAGGGAGAGGGGAATAGAACAATAAATGGTCAATGTGGCTATCTCCGTCCGCATCTTCCGGAAGAAACAGCGAGTGCTGGTGCACCTCCTGAAGGGGACACCCCCGCTCATCTTTCCCGGATAGGATCTGAGGAACCCTGTCTGGTCCGAGAGACATCAGCGCCAATCGAAACAAGTTCCCGATTCGAATGGTATCTTCAAGTCTAGGTAGAGTTTTGCAAGTCAGACGATATCTTGCAACCTGCACCTCTTGACCTGAGCGCAGTATGGGCTTTTCTCCTTGCTCCATTTGATGTTGGACTGTCATTTATCGCCTCTCTCCTTTGGCTGTCTGCCACTCTGACAATGGTACACCTCTCGTGAAATTCATCAGCCTCGCCACCTGAATCCGGCGAGCGACAAACACGTTGACGACATCGAGATGAGTCAGCCCATTCTCCTCCCACAGCCCGGGATGACCGAGCAAACCGCGCACAGCCGCCAGCGAGATAGCTGGCCGCCAAATCGGCCAAGCGAACGCAAATTCGCCACCATCCATATAACCGCCGAGGATAAAAGCACGTACACGGCCTCCCCGAGTTCGCGGTGCAACGGTCAATGTAGAGATGCCGATCGCGGCCAAGCGATTGGCGCCATGCTGCGTATAAACCTTGTAATCGACATCGGTTGGATCTCCTGCCATCAAGGCGTAACGCACGGCCTCCTCAGGGTCCCAGCGAAACGAGAATGTAGGGTCCTTCCGATGCCAAGGAGAATACAACGCCTCTGCCAGACATTCCGCTGGAGAGAGCGTCACCGCAGACTTTCCACGACCACGCTGCGGTGGTGCACAATCATTCGGTACCCTTGCAAGTCGGTCGAGGAAGTGCTGATGCCCACCGCCGAACAAAAGACAGATAGGCGTCGGATCGATCACTGCGGATTTAGCCTTTTTATCATCCTTGACGGCACCATCACTCATCAACGCTGCCAATAAATCGGCTCGATAACGATTTTTGCAATCGGCAGATCGCGCCGCCTCACAAAGCAGTGCCCGCGCGTCCTTCTGCACATAATCCAAGTCCAGGTGATCCCCGAATTGGTGCTCGCCAGCAAGCAGCGCGATCCCGTCTGCTGCCCGTTCCGCCACTTCCTCCCGCGACAGATTTTGCGACACGTGAAGTACCGGGTAGACCGGCGCATCGCTCCAGGAGACTCGCGGGTATAGTCGCTTCTCCTGCTCCATCTTTTGATCGAAAGCCTCCAAGGCACGCAACAATCCAAGCAGGGCGAAAAACGCGAGCAGATTATCCGCCTCAAACCCGTCTAATCGGTAAAATATGGTCGACTTCATGCAGCACCTCCGTCCGTCGACGATGCTTCTTCTTCGGACACTCGATGATCTGCGAGACGAAGAATGGCCTCCATGCGCGCAAGTTCCCAAACCCCATAGCGATCTTTCAACACCTCATAGAGAGAGGGCCAATCACGCCCATTCCACGCGTAGGCGAGCGATTGAGGACCATCCCCCTGTGCGAGCGTGTATACTTCACCGTCCGTGGTATACACCGGATCGATCGAATTCGCGTCGCGCGCCTCCTTGTCCAGGGGATCGGCATGTGGAAAAAATGCGCGGCCATAACCATGATGCGTGCCAATGAGCCACAGGACCAGTTCAGGATCTTGCGCTTGCGAAAACATCGGGTTCAGCGGAGCCAACCGCACGGATAGGCCCTCGTGTCGCCAACGGTGCGGCAGTCCGACTTTCTCACGTACTGTTGGCGGAATCACTTGCTTCGATTTAGCCAACAGATGCTTTGGATCTGGAGCAAGCAAGTCACCATACGCAAGCCACCGTTGGAACCGGCTATCCCCCTTCCCGATGTCATGCAGCCAACCCGCCACCCGGATATCGCGAACGCGCTCCTCCGACATGCCAGCCATTCTCGCAAACATTTCTGCCTTCTCACCGACACTGCGGCAGTGATCCCGTAACACAATCTCTTTGTTCGGCACTGGGGCGACTGCGTCGTCCTCGGTCGATGCGACAAGCACTTCATCTTCAATTTGGACCCCGTGCTCCGCCAGCAAAACAACCCCACGCGGTCTCCCTTGGTCATCCGTACCGTACAAATCCGTGATGACTGTAACCTTTCCACTGCTTGACTTCACTTTGGCGACGTTTGCATCCCTCGCGTCGTTCCCGGTACCCAACATGCTTAGCCCATTCTGAATCGATTTTTGCGCCTGAATCATCCACCGTTCGCGACGGTCGGACTCGTCAACTCGGTTGTTGAATTCAAGCAAGTCGCCGAGCAAGTCCCTCCACGGACGCGAGTAAGCTTCCGCCAGTAACGTGGCAAGTGCTGCCTCCCGGTCCTTTTCGATCAGCCCTGGAGCGATACGCACCGCAAATCTCCGTCTGGCATACGCGTAATTCGCCTCGGTGCCGAGATCGACCACCACATCCTTGCTTTCCGGATTCCAACCGTCATGGTCCACGCCGCCGTATGATGCTGGGACGACAATCGTGTCGCCGGGTCTGATTTGTCCGGGAAACACCCAAAGAGAGCGGTCGTCATCCCCGAGCCATCGAAATACCTTGCGCCCCGAGGGTGAGCGAGTTTGCGTCTCGTCGGGTGCCATTCCGGCGGCGTCTGATAGCATTTCATCTACGTTTGGCACATTTCGAAGCCAGCGTCGGACTGCCCATACCGGGAGTTCGATCGCTTCGGCAACACGCGGCGGAACCAGTCCCAGCAATCGGCGGACCATTTCGGAATTTTGTTCTGGGTGAAGATCACCTCGCCAGATGACCGTAACAGCGTCTGGTTCTCGTCGATTCCCGTGCAAAAACAGTCCGACCTCTGGATCTGCGCTGGGAATGGGCGAAGTCTGACTGAGCAAATCCAAATGAGCCGGCAGGAGAACTGGCGCATCGGGCTTTGGCGAGAGCGCATCCGTCGGGATGGCATCCGCCTTCATGACAGAATCGAAGGCTGCTAATCCGAAATCAAAGGTCAACGTCCCTTCATTCTCGGCTGACCGCTGCGCGTTCCGCGTCAGATAGTCCCACGCACGCGGAATTGACGCTCCGTAGACAGGATCCCTGCTTTTCTCCTGGATGCCCGAATGTGCAGCGACAACTGAAGCGAACGTTGAAACGTCGCGGCCTGCACGGTTCAAGCGCCCAAATCGCTGGCGCAGCGAATCGATGGGTGCTGCTTCCGTGACAAGACCGTCCAAATCGAGATCGACTCCGACCTCAATACATTGTGTTGCGACCACAATCATGGGCTGCGAAAGAGATCGAACCTGACCAGCCAACGCCGACTCGGTTCGAATCTCCCTCAATATTTCCGCAATCTGATCCCGCTCCAGTGAACGCGATGGGCCAATGAGAAGGATCGGTTTGATGTCCTGATTAGGAAATGCCTCTCTCAGAACGGATTTCATCCCGTTAAACACAGCTCGAGCTCGCCCCACGCGGTTCACCACGACGCCAAATGCCGGCGCCTTTACTCCTGACGAATTGAGTTCAGCAAGACCACGCCTCACCTCATTGAGCACTTCCCGCACGAGTTGTTGCTGTTCCTCATCCGAACTTTCGGCGCGCGCTGACGAAATTTTCGGCAACCGGTACAATCTCGCCGGCTTTGATGCTGTCCATCGCGCCCGAAAAATTGGATGCTCGTAATCTTCAGACGCTAGTTCAAATCGCTCTGCCTCGTCCGATTGTGGTGTCGCTGTGAGGAGTGTATACCCCCACGAACTTTCAGACTCCGAGTTCTCTCGCCATGCATCTCCCCGATAATGCCTCACCCATTCCAGCGTCTGCCGAAAGGGTTCTGCGAGATGTGCCTCGTCGAGAAAAAATCGGCAATCCGCGCCAAGAAGCCCTGCATGAATGGACTTCATTCGATCCGATACGCCGTATCCCCGAAACAGCAACCGGGATCCGACTTGATCGACCGTTGAGCATAAAATGGTTGGCTGCATCGGCGATCTCGCCCAATCTCCTTCATGCGGTACGCCGCCGCGGAGCCGCTGCACCATCAACGGCACACCGGAATCAGATAATGTCGCGAGTCGCTCCGCTACTGCTTTCGCAGTTTCCGCTTGTGATTGAGTCAACGCGTCCTTGATTTGATTGGCGTGACGATAGACATCGTCGACCACCAATCTCCTGTCGACGACGAACACAATCCGTACGGGAGCGTGCCGTTCGCGCAACCGATCCGCCTCCATCGCCAAATGGAACACGGCAATGTCCAGCACTGATGTTTTTCCCGAACCAGTGGGCAGGTCCAGAATGTCCGGCCACTTTCCTTCCTCCAGCACCTGTGCTGCGAGACGCTTCTGCCACGGAAACGGTTCAACGCCATGCACTGCGTGAAAAAATGATGCAAAATCTTCTGACTCAAGCAGCCTGCTCACACAAAGTCCCCTCCATCCGCAACAGGTCGACAAAGGCCAAGACCAAGGTACCGTCCTGCCCCCAAAATCACCGGCCCGGCAACTGGTTCTGGAAACCGAATGACGGCATGCGTCAACATCCTGCCGGACAGGTAATCTGGCAGCCTCCAACGCATCCAATGCGGTTGTTTCCCACCCATCGTCACAGATGGCGCACCTTCAAACGACGAATGCTTGTCCACAATGACAGCCGGCCTCACGCCGTCGCGCGTCGATACCATTTCAGGCTCTGGGAGTCCGATGTGTCGACAGGCTTGGACAATTTGACGCACGATTGCCTCCACTTGCGCTGTGCCCCGTTCGTTTACATAGCGATCGAGGACCATGGGCGTAACGGTTGCAAATGTCCTCGCAGGCTTACCCTTATCGTACACGTACAGTGCCGAATCGAGCGATTTCTTACTGGGCTCCAGTGTAAAGGCCAATTTCATCGTTAGCGTGTTCGTTTCTCCGGAACCGAGCGGAACAACCATCACATGGCGCTGACTCCGTTCATCCCACTCGGTAATACTGCGAAGCGCGCCCCGCCAGCCAGCCTCGTTAAACAGACGGCTACCGCGTGGTGGCACAAGACCAAAACCAAGCAAATGGCCATCCGCGTAAGGAAAACCTACGAAAGCAAGGGGCACAATGGACAAATGCGGCTCCACAGCTGGACGACCATTCGGCATTTTGCCGCTCACCACAGCGGGAGCAGGAACGTCCGCCCGGCTCAGTCTGTATCCCTCCACAATCCGATCTCGAATTGCTTTTGCCGCCAAAGCCGCGGCCCGGATGTCTGGCAACTTTTCGTGTGGATCTTCGCCTTCCACCGCTTCAAGCAAGAGCCATTCGGGAGAAAAAACGGATACTTGCGAATGACTCCGAACGGGTGGTTGGGTCGAAACCCACACACCGGCGCGAGGGCGACGCCCAGCCTCAAACGCGCGAACCAGTTCGTCCAAGCGTCCAGGATAGACAGTACGTTTCACCGTCTGAACAGTATCCGGCATGTCCTCATCACTCAAGTACACACGGCAGCGCGTCAAGCTTGAAGAATGTCCCACGTATGCGGTATCCATCGCCAGAGCGTTGAGCGCGGCAACTTTCTCTTCATCCATTGAGCGTGGCTCTTTCCACAACAACCTGAGAATCGGGTGTTCTGGCCTGGCCGCCGCAAAATGACGCGGCTGGCGCTCGCGTCTTGCCGGAACGAGATGCAACGCATGTGCCTTTTTCGATGACGTGGCATCGTTCGGTGGAACGTAGCTTGTGCGTTGGGTTCGCGACCACGCTTCGGACGCATCCAAAAGCGGCGCTTCCAATTGCTCCAGCCACTTCAACGCTTCCATTTCGTCCTCCGGCTCACCGTGCGCTGCCCATGTTGCAACAAGTGCAGAGAATATCCGATCCGGTTGTGGCGGCCAATCTGGCACTGCGCTGTCCGGGCCGATCGCCGCGTATGAGACGCCAGACAGATACTCGATTTCGAGCACCAGCATCATTTTTCGTCTTCCGCCTCTCCACCCTTGCCTGAGAGCGCCAACCGTTGACTTTCCTTCACGAGGTATACGAGCTTGTCCTGTGGCGCTAAACGAACCGGATCTGTAGCCAGGTTGAAGCCCGCCTTCTGCGCCGCCTCAAAGGCCTCTTCGTAAACATGGCGAGCCGAGTCAAGATCGACCTCTACAATGTCAGCCGTTCCGTCCGGATGCACCACTTCAAGCGGGGCTAGGCCATGCGGAACGAGATCACATCGTGATCGCAAGGAATAGCCACGGAGATCTTGCTCAGCCAGTGCGAGCAAACCAAGCGCAGCAATCAGTGTACGGCCAAAGGCGTCGCGGTCACGAGAGCCGAACCGCAATCGGCGCATCGCGGCAAAGCTGAGAACGAACGTGTGTTCAGCATGATCACAAGTGATACCAAGGGGGGCAACAGTTGGGGCAATGTTGCCATGATTAATCTCCGATGGTCGAACCTGCTTGGCCCCTTTGCCAGCACCATCCTTCGAGACATCCCAACTGCCATCGTCCGTCTTGAACACTTCCACTTTTCTTTGAATGCCAAGCGGATCCATCCGACTCCCGGTCCTTCGTCCGGCTGTCCTCACTTCGGAATCGATATCCCGACGGAGCGGCAATGCATTTGCACCCTGCCTCGTATCATTTTGTTGTCCCCGGGCCGACCCTAACTCAACCGGGACATCGATAGCCATGATTTCCGATACGAGGCAACGCGCAAATCTAGCCCCTAATCCACCGCCACCTCCTGTCGAATGCCACGCTCCGAAGAGCAGTGCGGTCGGGGAGAGTTCGAGCAACGCGGAGGCATCATCTGGCTTCGCCTGAGCGAGACGTATACCGATTTCACTTTGCATAAAAGGCTTTCCGTCGACCAGACTGTCCCGCATGATCGCGTCGTAAACCCGGTGAGGAGCGTCGAGAGAGGTGATTTCAGAGAGTCCAAATATCCCGTGATCCTTGAAATCCACGATGAGATGCGGGATGCGGATACCCTCCTCTCTGACTGCAGTGAGCAACGCTTCTTCCATTCTGTTGGCCTGGGATTGAACACTATCTAGGAGGACACACCAAATCTCAGTTCCGTCGATCTTTCGAACCTCATAGACGTGCTGTGGAGGAGCGTCTCTACGATCCGCCGGATATGTCGGTGGAAATATCTTGTCACCCGGCCCACCAATCGGCTGCAATACCTGTCTTCTTCGCAGCGCGGCATCACCACGAACCATTTTTTCCAATTGCGAGAAAGAAATCATTCGTTTCACCATCCATTCGGAAAAATGTAGGGAAAAGAGAGGAGGGAGATTTGCCCTCCTATATGTAACCGCTTTCCTAACGATTAGACAAAGATGTCGTCTTGGTATTATACCATTTTACACCAACACAGAAACTAATCGCGACGCACACCGATGCAGCGATGCCCCATCTCATTTCACTCACCTCCGATTAGGATACCAATATTATATTGTAGAGTTAAACCAAGGTCAATATTGACCTAATTATACAAGTTCGCTACAATTCCATCAATCCATCCTAACATGGGGTGGCAGCATTGAAGCGTTTATCTCTAAAATTTTCGTTTTGAGCCATACGTAGGCCTTCCACAGAGTTTGCTCTGTGGCCCCTTTGAGGTTCTGCAGTGTACAACTGATTCAGTACATTTAGAACAGCACAGATTTTAGCGCAGTCGATCCGCTTCCGGCTGTCCAGGCGGCGAGTATGCGATTCCTACCACAATCTCTGCCACGTGCGAAACCCATACCGGATAGCGGAAGAACATATTTCGCATTTTGGGAGCAACGGACCACAAAGGGGGATCATCTATGAGCGACCAGGAAAAGAAATTACGCGTGACGGCCGCCATTACGCGCGAAGGTAAGTTTTTCGTGGCTAGGTGCCTAGAAGTCGAAGTGACGAGCCAAGGCGAGACGATTGATGAAGCCATGAGCAATCTACGTGAGGCCGTGGAGCTGTATTTTGAAGACCAAGTGGAGATAGAAATTCCGAATACCCCCATCATTGCTCCACTGGACGTTGAGGTTCGCCCGTGAGCCCGCACTATCCAGTTATGTCGGGCGCACAATTGATGGCGGCACTTCAACGCGCCGGGTTTATACACGTCAGCCAACGAGGCAGTCACGTAAAGATGCGTCGCACAGATGGGAAAATTGTCATTATACCAAACCACAAGGAACTAGCACAGGGGACAATGCGTTCCATTTTGAGACAGGCGGGGTTGTCCGATGAGGATTTTTGTAAACTCATCGACCAGTAGAGATGCAGTATCGCTTAGGTAACAGAAAAACGGTTGACCCGATTGTTGTTCCGCGACGCCGTTCATTCGATTATGCCTCATTGACTTGGAAGGCACCTCGGCGTATGGGACCCGTTTCCAATATACCGAGGTGCTGCACCCTCGAAACCTTCTTTGTTCACTTGAAAGCCACTGAGTCGCCCCTAGCCTCCCGCTTTTATCCATTTATCAAGGCAATTTTGGCATATTCATGTCTTCTAAGACCGTGTTGTTGAGACTTCGTCGGATATTTACCTTGGCCTCAACCGCTGTCTCGTCCCTTCAAGCTACGATTCGACAGTGACGTTTTGATCGTCCAGGTGAGCCCGTTCGTTCTCCGTCCTTCTACCACCCTATCTCCTCCGGATATTTCTCCACAAAACGGATATCCTCGACTGGGCAATTGTGTTTCCGCGCCATAGCTGAAACTTCCTCTTCGACTCGGCGGTATCCCTTGCCCTTCTCCACCATTCGCTTAACTGTCGTCGAAAGCGCCTTTGCCCGCTCATCCTTGTCTCCGATTTTCAGGTATCGGATGTTCAACATGTCCAAATACTGCGTTGCGTACCCATTCGCCCAAGAGTAATCCTGGTGCATCAAGTTCATGATCCGCTTGAAAGAAGCCTCCGTGACAACTTCCTTCAGACAATGTATGATCAGCGACTGAAATAACCGCGATGTCGCAATGTGTTCATCCCATAAATTTTGTTTATCCAACAACGGAAAACGGGACCTCTTCGCCTGCTTCCTCGCGTAAAGTCGAATAAAATCATTGAGGGCAATCGCGATGAACAGCGCTTCAGGATAGTAGACCTGGCATTTGTAGTAGAGATTTTTCTCGGGCGTGATCATCTCCAGAAACTTCATTCTATCCGAGTCCATTCCGTTGTGAACGGACTCGAATTCCCGGTCTCCCTGAAACGCATGTCGGATGTCGTACATGAGACCGAGAACGCGAATTCGAGCCCCTTCGG
>NZ_BCQI01000086.1 GCF_001544355.1 Alicyclobacillus acidiphilus NBRC 100859 | reverse complement strand
TATGTCAATATTCTGGGTGGCTGTGGTAGCAAATTTCCATGCTCGCCTTTGCTGCTGAATGGGAAAGGCGAGCTTCCCCAACACTTTCAAGATGATGCATTACGATTCTCCGAGGTGATGGAAGAGTGTCAATTAGTAGGTCCGAAACTACGATAACGGCTGAATCAATCGAGGCTCCCAAACGCAGAAAAGGACGATTGTATAAGCAAATTCCGTTGTCCCTGAACTACATCGTCCTCATCATTATCGCATTGGCGTATATAGTACCGTTTTTATGGTTGCTGTCCAATTCGCTCAAGACCGACCAGGAGTTGTTTTCCACGCCGATTACGTGGATACCCAAACACTTTGCGTTTTCAAACTTCAAGGACGCTTTCACACAGTTTCCATTTTTTGAGTATTTGAGAAACACATTGATTATCGTTGGATGCAATCTTATTGGTGTCGCTGTTTCAAATACCTTGGTCGCGTACGGATTTTCGAGAATTCAGTGGAAAGGCCGAAACGTCATATTCATTTTTGTCCTTGCCACCATGATGCTGCCATTCCAAGTGACAATGATACCTCTATTCGTCCTTTTCACCAACTTCGGATGGATTGGAACATTTTTGCCGTTAATCGTTCCTACGTTTTTCGGAAATGCATACTACATCTTCTTACTCCGGCAATTCTTTATTGGCATTCCGAAAGACCTATCGGAATCGGCGAAAGTGGACGGAGCAAACGAATTCTATATTTTCAGCAGAATTATCCTCCCTCTTTCAAAACCTGTCATTGCAACCGTGCTTATTTTCAGCTTCATCCACGACTGGGGGGACTTTATTGGACCGCTTGTGTACCTGAGCAACAACAAGCTTTATACATTGTCGTTGGGTGTTCAACAGATTATGGGAGCGACAGATCCACAATGGCCACTGCTTATGGCGGCAGGTGTTGCCATGACCGTACCGGTGCTGGTCATCTTCTTCTTTATGCAAAAACAATTTATCCAAGGGATTAGTTTTACCGGTATTAAGGACTAAGGGGGGAATTTGACGTGAAAAAACGTTCAACAATTACAGGGTTGCTCTTTATCTCTCCCTGGATAATAGGGTTCTTAATTTTTGCCGCCTACCCTGCGATCATGTCGTTCTATTATTCCCTCACCAACTACAGCATGATTGGAGCACCACAATTTATCGGCTTTCAGAACTATCGAAATCTCTTTCAAGACTCTGTCTTCCTCACATCCCTTGGAAACACGGTGTACATGGTGTTGATCGGATTGTCATTCATTACCGTATCCACCATCACAATTGCCATTTTGTTAAACAACCCTCGAATAAAGGGCATCTCATTCTTTAGGGTTGTTTTCTTTCTCCCGACTCTAGTGCCCACGGTGGTCCTTTCAGTACTTTGGATTTGGATTTTCCAACCAGATAACGGTTTGATCAACTCGTTTCTTCACATTTTTGGTATCTCCGGACCAGGCTGGCTCTCCAACCCCCACTGGGCAAAACCTTCTTTTATATTGATGGGACTTTGGGGAGCGGGCAACGCCATCATTATTTACCTAGCGGGTTTGCAGGATATCCCGACTTCCTTGTACGAGGCCGCAAGCATTGACGGTGCAAATCCATTTCAAAAAGCATTCTATATTACAGTTCCCATGTTAAAACCTGTCATTGTTTTCAATGTCATTACGGGGCTAATTGGTACATTTCAATCATTCGCCGAGTCATTCATTATGACAAGCGGAGGTCCCGATAATGCTACGCTGTTTTACTCATTGAATCTGTATGAGAACGCTTTCCAGTATTATAAGATAGGGTACGCTTCCGCAATGGCCTGGATCTTACTGCTCATCGTTCTAATCTGTACGATTGTTCTATTGCGTATGACCAAACAATTAAAGACAGATTGGTAAGATGACCCACAAGTGAATTTTTGGAACGCATAAGGAGGAGCTACGCATGATTACCGGATTGGGTCACGCAGCGTTTATGACTGAGGATATGGATGCTTCGCTGAAGTTTTATTGTGATGTCCTAGGGTTGAAGAAGGCATTTGAATTAAATAATGAACGAGGAGAACCCTGGATCGTATATTTAAAGATTTGCGACGAACAATTCCTGGAACTGTTTTACGGTGGAGAAACCAGACAAAATCCGGCTCCCCGACAAATCGGATACAATCATTTGTGCCTGCAGGTCGACGACATCCACGTTGTAGCAAACCACTTGCGGCAAATGGGAGTCCATTTAGATGTCGAGCCGAAGCAAGGAATGGATCTAAATTATCAGTGTTGGGTCAGGGATCCAGATGGCAATCGGATCGAATTTATGCAATTGCACCCTGACTCGCCTCAAAAACGAGCGTAAAATACATTATTTAGAGAGGGTACAGTCCCCTAGGACTCCGGCGAGGTGTGGCCGGACTACCTAAACGTTCCATTTTGAAGGGTGAGTCAATTGGTTACTATTCAGGAAGTCGCCAAAAGGGCAAAAGTGTCTACTGCAACCGTATCCCGCGTTCTGAATAATATCGACGGGGTAAAAGAGGCGACGAGAGCCCGTGTGTTGGACGCGATACGAGAATTGGATTACCACCCGAGTTCGATCGGGCGCAACTTGCGACTACAGGAGTCACACACGGTTATGGTTCTGATTCCGGATGTAACCAACCCCTTTTTCTCAGGGATCGTGCAGAGTATCGAATTAACGGCTCATAAATATGGTTATGACGTACTTTTGTTCGATTTGTCTGGACGCGAAGACGCGCTCCAAGAGGTCGACGCCTTCATTGATTCTCGAAAAATTGACGGAGTGATTTTCTTGGCTTCGACTAACCATGTCGAATCACTCCGGAGATTTGCTGAAAAATGCACCATTGTGGTGGCATGTGAATACGTGGACAACGTAGACATCCCTTCAGTATCTGTAGACAATATCGCGGCTGCTATCGAGGCAGTGAATTACCTAATCTCGCTTGGGCATCGAGATATCCTGTTTCTCAATCCTAAGGACCGCGATCGGCTGCGAGGCTATAGAATTGCGCTTGAACAATCTGGTATACCTGTTCGGCCAGAATTTCAAATCGAGGCTGGTTCGGCCTTAAGTGGCGGGTACATAGCCATTGAAAGGGCGATCGCGGAAAAACTTGACTTCTCAGCCGTATTTTGTGCCAATGATCTGGTCGCGATTGGCGCCATGAAAGCCGCTGCCAAACATGGAATTCGCGTGCCACACGATCTCAGCGTGGTCGGATTTGATGGGCTTCAGTTTGGGGAATATACTCTCCCCTCTCTTACAACGGTAAGCCAACCTATTGAAGAGATCGGCAGGCGCGCCATGGAAATCTGGGTGAGGATTCATCGAGGTGAAGTGGTGGATTACCCTGTAAGAGTTCAACACACGCTCACCATTCGCGAATCATGCGCCCCACGAAAATAAAAGTCCATTGAAGAGGGGGTCTATGCGTGATGAGATTTCTCAAGAAGTGTAAACCCCTTCTCCGATGGATCTTTTGTAACATCTATGTTCCGTCATCATTCTTGCAAATGTACCGCGCAGAAGACGTTTTACAGGTAATGGGCTCAATGATGGCTGACAAAGATAACCACAACCTAGATGCTTGGCACCTATGCGACGGCCTCAAAAGTTCACAAGTTGAACGGCCATGCGAGTGCCGGTCGGTCAACTGAACAATCGATCATTTGAATACTCCGTATTCCACTCACCTGTACTCCCCCATAAATCCGGAAAACCAGGCATTAGGTGCTCTTTGATCACCTCGTCGTTGATGTCATCAAAGCCAAGGCCAGGCCGATCCGAAACGTGGATGAATCCGTTCTGAATGACGGTACCCGGATAGCCACGAATGATGTCGTCCCACCAGGGAACGTCTGGCGCGTTGAATTCGGTCGCGATGAAATTTTCCGTAGCCACTCCCATGTGTGCGGTCGCCAAGGCGGCAACGGGTGTTTCACACATGTGCATCGCCATCGCGATGTTATGCCGCTGTGCAAGATCCCCGATTTTCTTCGCCTCATAAATTCCTGACGAACAGATGTCAGGATGGATGATTGGCACGGAACGATTCGTGATCAGAGGCTCAAAACTTTCGAGCGTGGACAAATCTTCGCCAGTAGCCAAGGGAGTCGATGTCATTTGCCTCAGCCACTTATATTCCTCGACATACGTGCAAGGCAGCATATCCTCCGCCCAAAGCAAATTGTATTTCTCCAATCGTCGCAGCAAACGTGATGCGTCTTCCACATGGAGGTACCCGAGATGGTCTATGGCGAGAGGCATTTTGTATCCGAGCACTTCACGCATATGGGCAACTTCTTCTTCGTATCGATCAAGACCACGCTCGGTCATTCGAAACATCCTGTATGGGGACTGAGTATTTACGATATCGAACGCTCGATTGCGGCGCTGAAGTTCAGGTCCGTCAGCTGTGTCTCGATGATTCCTCAGAAACTCGAAGTTATACTGTGCTGCCGCAACCAGTTCTTCCACAGTGTTTCCTGGAGCAGAAATCAGTTCCTCATTCGGATTTCGAACCTGGAGACTCTCGACACCAAGTACCGCCTTTACCATTGTAAATCCGTGATCATCAACGAATTGCTTCAATCGTCTCCCCATTGAATACCCGTCGTTCCCTAGGCCGGGGGTATTCACACCGAGGTCACAATACACGCGAATCGAGTCCCTGAATTTCCCCCCCAACATTTGATATACCGGAACCCCATAGGCCTTCCCTGCTAGATCCCACAAGGCAATCTCTAGTCCTGCCACTCCGCCTGCTTGTCGGGCCGGCCCCATGAATTGCTTGATACGACGGAAAAGTTTGTCCACGTTACAAGGGTTTTCACCGAGTAAACGTCCCTTGAGCATGGCTGCGTACGTTCGACTTCCGAAGTCGCGAAGTTCGCCAATCCCCGTTATACCTTGGTTCGTATAGATCTTTACAAGTGTACAGTGCATAGGTGCCCCCGCAAGGTCTGCAAATCGAATGTCTGTAATTTTAAGTTCAGAAGGTTTGGAGTATGTATTCACGTAATTCAGAGTTGATTCAAATTCGTCTGCCAAGATTAGCGTCCTCCTTAAACTACATACTTTCGTGGTACTACTTACCCGCACCCTATCACCTGCGCCGTTTACTCGCCCTCGCCGGTACCGACGTTGGAAATAACCTCCTCTTCAGCAGGACACTGGAAAAGCGCTGCGCGTTGGCTTCCGAGACGCCGCCTCGACGATAGCGCGCTTCATCGTACAAATCCTTCAAGGCATCCCATTCCTCCGACGAAGGTACAGGTTGGACATGCGATGATTGTGGAGTGCCGTTGGCGGAATCGACCAACCACGCTTGAATGCGCTCGGTCGTTTGGCGCGCTGTGTCTGTCGAAGCCCATTCGAATCCCTGCGATTCGCTGTGCCGAACGAATTGTCGATACGAATGCCTGATCTGTTGCTCCAGCGAAGACAGGTCTTCGGCATGTCGATTTCGGCTCACCTTGAGAGCTGGCAGCCGCCGCAAAATCCGTCGGCGGTCAGGTTCGATGGACTCCTCGTGATCGACGTAGTCGACCAGATCTTGTACGCTCGATCTGTGCTGATTGAGATACCATCTCCACAACTTTTGGGCGAGCCGGAAGAGGAGATAGGCGGCCGCGAGAACCACGGCGATCATCAAAACGGTCATCGCAATGTGCTGCCATGCGCCGGGCGTCGCGAGTGTCGGCTGTCGGGACGCTGTTTTCGGAAGATGGGGCGGGGCCAGTGACTGAGGCGATCGAATCGGCAGGGCACCGTTTGCGCGGCGAGCGAAGAGACGATTGAGCAGTTCAACCAGCCTGTGCTCAAGCTGCGCCCAATCGACGAGGAGCTGCAAAAGGGCAAATATCAGAAATACCGCAGCGATAAAGAGCCCAACCAGCAATCGATTGAACCGCTGCACGTTGCGCGGAACCCTCGTCTCATTCGATGACAACAGATCGTTGGCGTAAAGCTGATTCATCCGAAAGAGGACACATGCTAAGGTGACGGCGCAGCTCAGCCATAGGATCCGGCGCAGGGATCGTAAGGCGGCAACGTGAGGAAACCAAACGAATGCCGCAAAGTGGACGACGAGCCCCAGTATCCACCCGACATGCAAGGCCCTGGAGTGAACCATGTGCAGGCCGCGGACCCCCATCACGGCGGACGGAATCGCGCACGCGGCACACAACAAAAAACTTGGCCAGAAGGATATGCGCCCGAACCAATTGGCAAAACCTGCACACATGGCTAGGCAAACCAGATAAATCAACGAGGCGTTGAGTGGAAGCGGAAACGGCAGGGCCTGGCTGATTCCAGCACAAAAAGCTGGGAGAACGAGCAGCAACGCGATCCACACGGCGGCGCCTTGGGGTTTCACCGCAAGCGTCCCCAGCCAAAGCGGAAGTGGAAAGTACGCGACGACGTACGATATTCCTGGAAGGCTCGCGCGAAGCAACGGATGCCGCCAGAGCGAATCTGCCGATTTATGAAGCGTCTCGCCCATGCTCACGAACCTCCCCTTCCGTTTCGCTGCGCCTTAGCCTCAACCACTCGCGGGCTTGCTCTTCTGTCGGCAGCGGGACGACGGTCACGCCGTGGCCGGCAGACTCTATCGACGAGATCGCCTCCTGGATCTCCTCATCGACGTAACCCGTGATGAGCACAAAATCCGTGCCTTCGTTCGCCAATTCCAGTTCGGACAGGATGAGATCGTGAAACGAACACCGCACCTTGCGCTCTAAACCGGCCAAGTGTGACCACACCGCATCCAGGTGACCATAGCCGCTGTCAGGCGGTACACCTTCTGCCTGCCCATCGCGATGAGCGCCATTGCTGTGAAATCCCACACGGGCGCCAGACGTAATCAGTTTGTCGGCCATGGTGGCCGCGAGGCTGATTCCCGCCTCCACGCGCAGCGGTTCAAAGATGTGCGTCCACATGTCGCGGGTTGTCACAAAATTCAAGAGAATCTGGGCATGAAAATCAGCCGTGAATTCCCGCAGATGAACGTGGAGTTCCCCTGTTCTCGCCGTCGCCCGCCAGTTGATCTGATTCAACGGATCTCCCGGCTGGTAGGGTCTCGTCCCTTGTCTCATCAATGGATCAGGCAAGATGAAACGGCGAACTTCGACGTCTCCTTGGAAACTGTTCGACGACAACTGCAACTCAAAGTCTGGGATCAGGCGAGGGTAGATGGTGATCTCTGTGCCAGGCCCAGACAGCGTCCATCGCTTGAATGCGGACGACCCGAAGATCCCGCCGACGGTCATGGCTGCGCCGTCCAGTTTGAAGATGCCGCGCATGTCGCATTGAATCTGATGGCGTCGAGTAATGCGCGTGTACGGCGCCAGAGAGAAAATGCTTCGCACCGTCATGAATTTCTCGGATCGACGGATCTTCTCGTCCGAATAGCCCTGAAAGTCCATCGTGCCGTCGAACACCGCTTCCAGAAGAACGCGTGGAACCGGAAGCAGCTTCTTGTTTTCAATGATCTCCACCATTTCAATCGTGTCGCCAGCCATCGCGACGGATTTGGCAAAGAATCGACGGTAGCCGACGCGCCGGAGCAATAGCTTCGGCAACAACAACTGCTCAAGGGCCACCAGCGCGATCGCGATGATCAAAATCCATCTCATCGTCACCGCTCCCACCTTTCGTTGGGCTGCGCGTATCCTATGCGAGGGGTTCGGTCGGCACTGGCACGGTGTTCAGAATGCGCTCGATCACGCGCGCAGCCCCCTGGCCGTCCCTGCGGGATCGTTGCGCCAGCACCAAACGGTGCGCCAGCACAGGCACACTCAGGGCCTTCACGTCGTCCGGCGTGACATAATCCCGGCCGCGCAAGGCCGCACGAACCTGAGCCGTCCGCAGGAGCGCCTGACTTCCGCGCGGACTGACGCCGAGCGCGACATCTTGCTGCTGCCGAGTCGCCTCCACGACGTCGAGCAGATACCGCAGCACATCGTCGTCAATGTGCACCTTCGTCACCGTCGCCTGAGCCTCGACAATCTCCGCCTGGCTGACGACAGGAGTCACCCCCGACAACGGATCCGCGTCTCGGAACCTGCGCAATACTTCCATTCCTTCTTCGGTTGTCGGGTAGCCAATGTGGATCTGAAGCAGGAAGCGATCCAACTGCGCTTCGGGCAAAGGAAAGGTTCCGGCGCTCTCGACCGGATTTTGTGTGGCGATCACGAAGAATGGCTGGGCAAGCTTGTGCGTCTCCCCATCGATGGTGACCTGCCTCTCTTCCATACTCTCCAACAGACTGGACTGCGTCCGAGGCGTCGCCCGGTTGATTTCATCCGCGAGAAGGATGTTCGTAAACACCGGCCCCGGGCGAAATTCGAATTCCGAGGTCTTCACGTTGAAGAAGTGGATTCCCGTGATATCGCTCGGCAGCAAGTCCGGCGTAAACTGAATACGGTGTGTCGCGCATCCCATCGTCTTTGCCAGCGTCTTCGCCATCAATGTCTTGCCCGTCCCTGGCACATCCTGCAACAGTACATGGCCGCGAGCGAGCATCGCGACAATCAGTTGCTCCACGATCTCGTGTTTCCCGACGATGACCTGTCCAACCGAGTGTTTGATGGTATTCGCCAATCTTTGAACGTCGCGCATTTCCATATCGAGCTACCCACTTCCGTCCCGCATGTCTGCCTTAGTGATTCGATCGCTTCGCACATCCATTTCTTAACTCTTCGTCGCGGCGGCCGTGAAACCTGCACAACTTTCTCCGGCGCGAGAACAGAGCAGACGATGGGCCCGAAAGAGCGGCGCCCCGGCCCACGCGGGAGCCGAGGCGGAAAGAGCCCCTGTTTCAAGGATCGACCGCGCACCCAACGGATGAAACAGATGTCGCATAATCGAACTCAACGCGAGGATCCTGCGACAGTTGTTGATTCACCGTGTCGTCCAGGATGAGGTACAGCGAATGCGCCCAGGCGAGCGGCGTGTTTTCGTTCGGCGTTCCCTGACACGCGAGATACAACTCAGGGATATTGCCTTCCGGCGTCATGACCTGCTGTGTCCAGTTCAGATAATGGCGGGCCTTTTCCATATCGCCTAAGGTCGCGTGACAAAGTCCGAGCCAAGGAAGCCCCAAGCACCATTCCGCCTCTTTGCGATTGTCCGCATAATACATGTCGCCGTGATACCGAATCACGCCGCGATCGCGAAGCAAACTGCTTTCCACGCGGTCGATCACGTCTTGCGCCCAACGGTGCGACAGCAAACGATACGGGTAAATCAAGCTAAGCAAAGCCAAATCAAAATCATGGGTAGCGCTTTCATTGGGAAGCAAATCAAACAGAACGTCCAAGCCATTGCGTATATAGGCCATGTCGACGTCAAAGTACGGTTGAACGGCAAGCAGTCCCGCAACACAGGCGCCCACGCTGCTCGCGTGCAGTTCACGCGTCTCTTCCCACATTCCATTGTCTTCGTTGCTCCAAAATTCGAGCGTCCCTAAATAGTCGATGAGCAGGGATACGACGCGATCATCCCCATCGTCGCGCAACATCGGCAACCCTCGGCGGATGCCCTCGCCAATTCCGAACAGAAACAGGCCAACGGCGTCATTCTGCGCGTTCCCCCAAGGGCTCCATATCTCCTCTAACGATTCCGCGGTATAGCGCGGGTGAATGTATTGATACACTTCTTCTGGCTTATGAGCTGCGTGATACGACAGCTTCCATTCGTACTTTCGGAAGATGTCCAACATCGCGTGATACGTTTGTTCATATCGTCCATTGTCGCGATCAAGTTCAGACAACGTGGCGTAACAGTTGTCGCGAATCCAAACATAATGGTACGTGTTCGAGGGACTTGCCAGGTACAAACCACTTTGCAAACGCAGGCTATCGAGGCCTCTCTGCACATGGCTTCGCATAAAATACCCTCCCTTCACTGTTAAATTAATCCTCAGGAAGGGAGGGTGTGAATCATTTAGGCATCTGTCCTGCCAATCGCGGCCCGGCCATCGCGATCGCCATCGCAGACATGTCTAAGTCGCCTGAAGTTGCGCGGATTGAACCTCAATCGGCAAATTCAGTCGGACCTTGCCATGGAGCATATCGATCTGGGACTGGTAGTACTGGTGGAGGGTTCCCACATCCGACCAATATCCGTCCGCCTCATACCCGTGAATGGGAACACCGAGTTTCAGGAGTCGGGGAAACAGTTCTTTGCCGAAGTCGAATGGACGATCGTCTGGAATGTACGCGAGGATCGATGGTTCGAGAATGTAGATGCCAGTGTTGATCAGGTACGTCTCTCCCTGTGTCCACGTCTTTGGTTTTTCGATGAACTCGACAATGCGGCCATCCTCGCGTTTGGATACGACCCCGTACCCCAGCGGGCACGCAACCCGCGTTAAGAGGATGGTCGCCAATTCTCCTCGGGCGCGATGGACTTCGATGGCACGAGAGAGATCGAAATCCGTCAGCCCATCGCCGCTCATCACGATAAATGTGTCTGTGAACTGTGCGCTTGCGAGCTTCACACTTCCGGCCGTCCCAAGCGGCCGAGGCTCTTCTCGATAGTCGATATTGACCCCCCACCTCGAGCCGTCTCCAAAGTGCTCCCGAATGGACGATGACATGTAGCACACAGTGACCGTGATGTCGCGGATCTCGTGGGCCGCCAACAGTTCGACAATGTACTCCATCATCGGGCGATCCAACAGTTGTAACATTGGCTTGGGGACGTTTTTGGTCAAAGGCTTCAGTCGAGTGCCCTTCCCCCCAGCCATAATCACTGCGCGCATAGGCATACCCCTCTGCTGATAAGTAAGAAAATGTCCCGATGTCGCAATATACACAGGGGACCGGTCAGCTATGCTTTACGAATCCGGTTTCATTTCGCATGGACGAAAATTTTTATTTGAATAGTGCGAAATCGCCCGGACAAGGGCGGTGTGGGTGGGCGGAGGGCCGGTGCGGCATAGCGGTCATAACTTCCCTTACGGCGGCGTGATCGCCTGGGTGGGCGGAGGGCCGGTGCGGCATAGCGGTCATAACTTCCCTTACGGCGGCGTGATCGCCTGGGTGGGCGGAGGTTGACAGGCGCATAAGCGTCCCTCAGCCGCTTATTGCAACGAGACGAAAAGATTGAAGGCAAATAGACGGCCGCAGGCCGCTTATTTGCATCCACGGCCTCCTGAATGGGGGGGTTTGAGCAGATTAAGCGGCTATGGACCGCTTATTCGGCGCAAATCAGACGATTCGACACATTTAAGCGGCCCCGGGCCGCTTATTCGCGG
>NZ_BCQI01000085.1 GCF_001544355.1 Alicyclobacillus acidiphilus NBRC 100859 | reverse complement strand
AGCTGCTTGAATCCCGCCTGCAGACGGCGGCGCAGAAAGAGGCAACCTACGTGTCATTCCTGGCTGAACTGCTGGAGGAAGAGCTTTCCCAGAGGCGGCATCGCTACGTGCAGACACAGGTCCAGCGTGCGCACCTGCCATACCAAAAGACGCTGGACGAGTTCGACTTCGCGTTCCAACCCAGCGTTGACAGGAGGGCGATTGAGGAGTTCGCAACACTTGGCTTTATCCAGGAGGCGTTCAACATTGTCTTCCTTGGTCCGCCCGGTGTCGGCAAGAGCCACCTTGCCGTGGCACTGGCCCTAAAAGCGCTCAGTTCCGGCTACTCCGCCTACTTCGTGAGCGTAACGGATCTGGTTGCGGATCTACGTAGAGCGAATGCAGAAAACAAGCTCGACATCCGGATGCGAAAGTATCTGCGGCCAAAGCTGCTTGTAGTCGATGAGATCGGATACTGTCCGTTTGGGCGGGAAGAAGCGAATCTGTTCTTCCAACTCGTCAGCACTCGCTACGAGCACGGCAGCATCATCCTCACCAGCAACAAGAGCTTTGCAGAGTGGGGTGAGCTTTTCGGAGATGCCGTGTTGGCTTCGGCACTACTAGACCGACTCCTTCACCACAGCCATATTGTCAACATCCGTGGGCAGAGCTACAGATTACGGGAAAAGGTGAGAGTCGGCGTTTATGGCGCCCCACGAGAAACCGTGACGACGTCCTGATTCAGCGCCGCTGGGTGGGTCAAAATTAACCCGGCGAAATGGGTCAAATGAAATCCGGCGTTGACACATCCCAGGAATCGGCGAGAGGATCGCGGCAACGATTATCTCTGAAATCGGGGAGATAGACCGGTTTAATCACCCCAAGAAACTGGTGGCTTACGCCGGTGTAGATCCAAGTGTATTCTCTTCCTGCAAGTTCACAGCTACGATAAACCGGATTACAAAGCGCGGTTCTAATACGCTAAGACATTCGTTGTTCGTCGTAGTGCTGTGCAGTTTAAGAAAATCCGGAAACAAGCGCCTCAAAGCCTTTTATGACAGGAAACGAGAAGAAGGAAAACCCCACAAAGTGGCGGTTATCGCATGCACTAACAAGCTGCTTCACTGGATTTATGCACTGCTTAAGCGGAGAGAACTCTTCCTAGACTTAGCTTAACTGCTACGTATACCACGCTCAATGAAAAACCTTCCATAAATAAAAGGAGGGTTATTTGGTACACCCGAAATTACTGTAACATGAGAGTAAAGAAAAATTCGCTGGGAATCTTGACAAACTATTAGCTGGGTTAGCGCACGGGTTCATGGACCCACGGGGGCGAACGTCCAACCCGGCTACCGCAGTAAACCCCTATAACAAAAAGGGGTCAACCAGTAATAACTGGCGACCTCATAATACGAAGGGGGTGAAATTGGCGATCAGCGATGCTCATGAAGGATTGCGGGCGGCGATTGAAACGACGCTGGTCGGAGCAACGTGGCAGCGTTGCAAGGTACATGTTATGCGCAGCGTATTGAGCCAGGTGCCGAAGTCGTCGCAAGCCATGGTGTCCTCGATTGTTCGAACGATTTTTGCCCAGCCAACACAGGAGGCTGCGAAAGAACAGCTTGCTCTCGTGGTAAAGCAATTGAAGAGCCGTTTTCCGAAGGCGATGGATGTGTTGCAGCGAGCGGAAGAAGACGTATTGGCGTACATGGCATTCCCGAGGGAGCACTGGCGGCAAATCTGTTCAACGAATCCACTGGAGCTGTTGAACCGAGAAATCCGCCGACGCATGGACGTCGTTGGGATCTTCCCAAATCGGGACTCTGCAATCCGGCTTGTGGGAACCATTCTGCAAGAGCAGGACGAGGAATGGAGTATTGGACGCCGCTACTTTAGCCTGCAGTCGATGGCCAAAGTCACAGGCAACCAAGCGTTGCTGGCACCGACTTCGGTTCTGCATAAGTGATGTGTGTCACGTAGTCGAGGCACTCGATGAAATTCCACCACTAGTATGTTCAACTCGTACCTCAAAGTTTTTGAGATACAATTCTCGTAGTGGTCGGGTATTCACGAATTACACCATGAGACTCGGTTCTCGACGTCAAGACTGTGAACCCGGACCTTGCGAGAGTGTACGAATGAGCTGGATGTTGGGAGGCTAGTTTGGCTTCCTCTGCGAATGTAGCACTAGTTTGTAGCTCGTAAGGTTTCTGGGACCCGCCAATGGAGGTATTTTTTTCGTGTATTTTGTCGGGATTGATATTGGCAAACGTAATCATGAAGCTTGCATCATCGACGTGAACGGAAAAGTCCAGCAAAAGACTCTGCGATTCTCAAACAACCAGGCCGGTGGCCAGAAGCTAATTCAGTGGATGCGTGCAGTCGATCCGAATTTAACATCAATCCAGGTAGCCATGGAGGCTACTGGACACTACTGGCTTGCTCTGCATTCATTCTTACGTAAACATGGGCTCCGGCCCCATGTCATCAACCCGATTCAATCCGATGCATTTCGCAACATGTACATTCGGCAAACCAAGAATGATGCCAAGGATGCTTTCATTATCGCTGAGGTGCTGCGCTTCGGCCGACATACAACGACTGAATTGGCGAGTGAAGAAATCGTTGCCTTACGCCAATTGAGCCGGTTTCGGTTTAGTCTGGTTGACACGATTTCCGACCTGAAACGGAAAGTCATCAGTATCCTGGACACGCTATTCCCCGAGTATGAACGAGTGTTTTCTGACCTATTTGGTAAGACGTCCTCCGAGTTGCTTGTGGAATACACGACGCCAGAAGAAATCCTAGCCGTGGACACGGAGGAGCTCGCCGCATTTATTGCACAGCATAGTCGGAATCGCCTTGGCCTAGACAAGGCGGTGGAGCTGAAATCTGCTGCCGAGTCATCGTTCGGGATCGATATGGCTCTTGATGCGTATCGCCTACAATTGCGTCTGCTTCTGCAACAAATTCGGTTCACTGAGGAGCAGCTCGAATCTCTCAACGCTGAAATAATTAAAGCGATTGGAATCAGTCGATAGTAACCTAGTGACTATCCCAGGCATTGGTCCTGTTTTAGCCGCTGCGATTCTTGGTGAAATCGGTGATATTTCCAGGTTTCCGACCGGAGCGAAACTCGTTGCCTACGCTGGAATCGACCCAACTGTACGACAGTCTGGTCAATTCAACGGCACACGTAATCGAATGTCAAAACGTGGCTCACCACACCTTCGACGGGCAATTTGGCTGGCCGCCAGTACCGCTACAACGTATAACCCTATACTCCGAGATTTTTATGAACAGAAGCGAGCCGAAGGCAAGCATCCCATGGCAGCTACAGGCGCCGTCGCACGAAAGCTAACATACATCATCCATGCCGTGCTGCGAGACCGGAAGCCGTATGAACCAATCGCATAAAATCCTATTTCAACCGAACATTCGAATTATTAGTCTGTTTTTCACAGGCTTACTTAAATGCGTCCTTAAACACCACTTCCTCTCATCGTTCTTGAAACTCGATAATGGACTTGACATCATATAGCTGGTCTTGACGGGACACTACCTGGTCAACATTTATGTTAGCGAACACAGCGCTCACCACCTCAAATATTATTACCCACAATCACAACACACAAACCCTATAAAACAAACATAAACATTATCAACATGTGGATAATGTTTTCACCTACATTTTCACCATGGAAACATGATTTATCAACAGAAAAACCGCGCAGCGGCGCGGTTCGGGAATGTGGATGACCCATTTTTCAACAGCTAAACTGTCAAAGACGAGCTAGAACGGAAGCGCAGATACAATTGGGGATCCAACGGCTGATGCAGAATCCTACCAGTTTCGTCATTGCGCACCGCCCATCGACTATCCGGAGCACCAACGTCATCCTGGTGACGAATCACGGGCGAATTGCGGAACATGGTACCCACGACCAACTGTCGTCTGCCCGATGGCTTTACACCGAGTTGTACCATGCACAGCTCACACGGATAGGCATAGAAGAACCTGTGTGAACCCGTGGGTGCGGACGAACGGCCGCATCTACTAGTTTTTAACCGACGTCCTTACTTTCGGGTATTCGAATAAAAGAACAGAAGGGAACCGGTCTGGAAAACAACATCTAAGCATTTGGTAACCGATCCCGGCAAGACCAGGCATCAAACCTAGTGATTCGACTCCATTAGGAACTCCACATCTATAATTCCCTTCACATTCCCTATTATCTATAACCACCCTTACAACAGATCGCGCCATTTCGACTAGGTCATTCCTATGGAATTTTACCCCATATGCCAGAAGGAACTCCGCAATCCCCATGTTACCATGACAAAGACTGTCATTGCTAAGCCGTGTAGACGAAGCTTGCTTGATCACGGGTTCTATGTCCTTTCGACTTCCACCGTCGTCCAAAACGTCACTTAAATATGTGCTAGCAAGCCCAAAACCAATTGCACCATTACACCAAGTAAGCGACATGCTCTCGTTTTGAAAGTTCTTATTCTCCAATTCAAGGCATTGTTTGGCGACAGACTTATATCGGGAATTCGAAGCAAACTGCGATATCTTGTATAAACTTAGGGCGATCCCACTCAATCCGTGCCCCATTCCACTTCGCAGTCTACGCGCGCTGCCCTTGCTTACCTCTATAAATCTGTTACATAACTCGTCCGCGTACTTCTGAGCATAATCTAGGAAGATTACATTATTTGTAATTTGGAATAAATTCAACAAAAGAACAACAGTACCTGATACTCCCGCGACAAAATCTATTTCGTCGTCGGATATCTCGCACGACTTGAGATACTCTATTAAATTATTTTTACGAGCCTCCCATCTATCGTCTTCTCCAATAAAACACTTTACAGTTTCATATGCGTAAATGGATGATAGACTGCCATAAAAAACAGATAGACTGTTTGAGGAACGCGAAATATCAGTATCTGATGTCCTATTGAGGGCTAATCTTGCGATTTCTTTATACTTGGCATCCTGCAGGAACTCACCCAGTGAACCAAGGAATAGAGCAATTCCGGCTAACCCGTCATAAAGACTTGGATTTAATTCACCGTAGCTCCACGCACCATTTTGTACACAAAGACCTATCCAAGTTGCAGAAGATTCGTCGATGATTGCTTGCTCAATCAAATGGTCACCGATTGACTTTACCTCCTTCAATACCGATTCGATGTCGCAGGGCTCGATTTGTCTATAGTTAACTGGATTACTATCATTCGCTACTGGCTGATTTACCAGCCCTCCACATAACAACGTCGCTCTGATAACATTAATTTCACGTTGAATAGTCTGGGGATTTTGCTTTAAGACCTTTGTCCTTACTCGATCATAGCTCGAGTTTTGGAATATGCTCTTGATTAGACGCCCGTCACTGTTAATTATGTCTACGGAATTGGGGTAGGTTGCAAAGTATGGGATATCCCCACGAATCAGATCGTCAATTTCCGAAGAAGTTACTTCACCACCATAAAGAGGTCGAGCTTTACAAAGCGTGTGTAAAAACTTCTCCCTAGACACTGCATCCCGCATGAAGTCTGGATGAAACGAGTCGAACAACAGACTGGCATATTGGTTGGTCGGACGCAGAACAATTCGTACCAAGGCTTCATTGAGTCCCTTCAGTGGGCCGTCTACGTCAAAAAATTCGTCATTTTTATTCATGACAATATGCATCATAGCACTAAATCCATCAATAAACTCAGGGATGTAGTCAATGATTTCTACTGCTCTACCATTAAACATAAGAAGATTTTGAGCCCCAGGCATCATCCTGGTTTTGCGGACCACCTTCATTTCGTCCGTGTTTTGGTTCTCTATAGATGGGACCGGGAACGGAGACAGCTGCGGTTTTCCCCCGATTCCACTTAGGTCAACACCCTTGCTTTCCCCCGACTGAAAAAATCGAACAGGTAGTAGGCCAGTACCTCTTACAGAGTCTAGCATTCTCATTTTAACTTGCTCACTTATTCCTAATTTTTCGCTTGGTAATGGTACATTAAAGAACAGAGTCTCCAGATCCACAAAAAGAGGATTTTCGCCGCAAGCTATTATATTCTCAAAATGAAAATCACATCCATTTAGACAGTGAAACAGTCCCAAAAACGCACCAAGTCTATAGTAATAACGACGAATGTCAGATGGTGAGCTACAGGGCCTTTGTTCGATATATTCCTCCCATCCATATTCACCTTTGTCCAGGATCCTATAGTGAAATAATTCATACTTGAGCCCATTTTTATTTGCCCAATTAAGAATTTGGGTAAATATAGAAGCCATCCTTAATGACCGCGGCTTGTATATCAATTTGCGATCATCTGAGAATCGGAGTTGATATACTGCACTCCCCTGTTTATGTGAATCACCTAAACCAGCATTTAGCTCCGTAACTATTGTAGACGACAGATTAAACTTGCGTCGTAACTCATCAAAATCCTCATTTAACCTAGACAACGCCTTTATCACGTTCTGGACAAAAAAGTACGTTCTAGTCCCAAGGATTCTGGCCAGAACTGGATATTCTGTATAGTACGCATATAAATTACTGCGATTAAGTTTATTCCTTACAAAAGATTCAAATCTATCATCAGGAGTTTCACCTTCAAGCTCTCCGAGAACCCTGGAAACATTTAGCTCTAGTATAAGAGTCCGGTGAGCAATATGGAGTAGTTCTTGGGCCAACCCTTTAACTACAGATTTCATTAAGTTGTCTGACATAAATATCTTAGTATATGAATTAGTATTCCTTGATAGTTCATTTTTTGCCCATAGAATAAATGGGCGAATAGCCATTGAAAGGGTTAAAGGTACGCTTTCGTCAATTGGATTGCTTTCATTTTCCGAAAGTCCATATATTAGTACCTTGTACCAATTAGACTCCTGTATAAAACGATCCATTGATTGAACAGAGCAGGTTTGGTTGTCCCCTCTTGGTTCACCACTGTATAAGGCCTTTCGAAGTTCGATATTTAGAGTCCTTAACGCGAGTTCTCTGTCCACCATCAAACCTGTACCTCCCAAAAACTCTAATTCTAGAAGCTGCAGGTACGCAACGTATACTCGATATTGTCGCGTACCAAGCAACTTCTAGATAATCCGTTACAATACACTAGACCTTGTAAAAGTGCCCAAAAGACGATTTAGAAACAGCCGTCCGTCAAGGTGATAATGACAGTTCCAATAGTAAACCCGCAGGGTTCGGAACTGACGGTAATCGTCGTCGGAGTTGTTTCCGGCTGAACATCCCCATGGATCGCATTCATGGCCGCTATGTCTCCCGCCGGATGATACGGAACATTTTCTAAAGTGCTACGAAACTCCGGATCCTTCCATGCCTTCACAATTTGTTCATTCGTCATTTTAATGATCCTCCTTTGCAAATATGTTCTAGTGTATTGCAACTAATTCCAAACTATCATGTCTGTTAATGAATTACAACTTCGCAAAAATGTATGGTGCGTGATAGGATATAGCACATCTCACGAAACAATTACTGACTAAATTAGAATTTTAGCAACATTGATCCCTTGCAGGATATCCTTCAACGAATGGGTGGAGTCCCGTCACGAATCGTATTCGAACAACGCAGGTGGCATTGGCTGGCGCGTCAGTAACCAGGTAAGAATGGTTAAGCTGTTCCTAGGATGCAAGGCGCACTACTGCTTTGGAGTCGCATTTTGCAATCCATGTGCTGGATACGAAATGAGGAATGTTGGGAACAAGGCGGGTGTTTGCGGAGAAACTTCCTTGTCCCGCTTCCAGCTGTTGTAGACTTGCAAACAACTAACTAGGAGCTTCTCCCCCGCTACAAGGCTGATTTGCGGCGGGGGCACTACCAGAAGGGTGTATCGAGCAACTGTTCACTGGAGACCGTCAGACGTTGTTATACCTGCCTGGAGAACCGCGTGCCGTATGTCGCTACACGCATGTGAAAACGGATGAGTATGGGAGGTTCTCGGTTAATGGGAAGCATTACTACTCGCCGTCGTCCGAGTGGGCCGAAGAGAGATCGGTGTACGTCGGAGTCCATACGGTTGAGCCCCTCTTGCCTACAAGGTGATCCAATCGGTATACATCTACGTCTCGACGGTACCAAGGGCAGAGACACAGTGAGTGTACAAACCACACTGTGCCGGCTTCTGCGCAGCCCCGGGGCTTGGCGTAACGGCCTGCTGTCAACATCGGATTTAATTCCTCAAAAAAATCGGGTTGATTTCCCCAAAAACATCGGTTTTGATTTCCTCAAAATCATCACGTAAGATTCCCCGGACATATGTTCGGTTAGTCTCTCACCTCCTAGTATATTGATGTTACGTACTCCAAAGAGTTTTGAGATAAAATTCTCGTAGCGGTCGGGGTACTACGATCACCTCCTTGGGACCATTGGTTCTCGACAGAAAGAGTGTAGTCCCCGCCTTGCGAGCGTTTACGAATGAGCTGGATGTTGGAGGGGTTGACCCCTGTCTTCGAATCTCAAACTAGGTTGTAGATCGCCAGGTTGTGCGGATCCGACCCATTTGGAGGTACGTGCTGTGTATTTTGTTGGTATTGACATTGCCAAACGCCATCATGAAGCCTGTATCATCGACTCAGCTGGGCAGAGTCAAGGCAAGACACTACGTTTTCCAAACACGCAGGCTGGTGGCCAGAAGCTGATCCAGTGGATGCAGCATGTCGATCCCGATTTGTCATCCACAGAAGTCGCTCTGGAAGCTACAGGCCACTACTGGTTGGCGTTACACTCGTTTCTCCGTAAGCATGGTGTCAAGGTTCATGTCATCAATCCCATTCAGTCGGATGCATTTCGCAACATGTACATTCGACAGACCAAAAATGACACGAAAGACGCATTCATCATTGCTGAGGTGTTGCGCTTTGGACGGTACACCACGACAGAACTCGGCAGTGACGAAATCGTTGCCTTACGCCAATTGAGCCGGTTTCGGTTCAGTCTGGTCGATTCCATTTCAGACCTAAAGCGGCAAGTCATCAGCGTGCTCGATATGTTGTTTCCCGAATACGAGCGACTGTTCTCCGACCTATTTGGCAAGACATCCTCCGAACTGTTGATGGAATACACAACGCCGGAAGAAATCCTTGCCGTAGATACAGAAGAATTGGCGGCTTTCATGGCCAAACACAGTCGGAACCGTCTCGGACTGGACAAGGCGGAGGAGCTCAAGTCTGCCGCTGCCTCGTCGTTTGGCATTGACACAGCGCTGGATGCGTATCGGCTACAATTGCGCCTGCTTCTTCAGCAAATTCGCTTTACAGAGGAACAGTTAGAATCCCTGGACGCCGAGATAGAAAAACGCCTGAAGAGTATGGACACCAATCTCGTGATGATTCCGGGAATTGGTCCGGTTCTTGCTGCTGCGATACTCGGTGAAATCGGAGACATTTCCAGATTTCCAACTGGCGTCAAGCTCGTTGCGTTCGCTGGGATCGACCCTACGGTGCGAAGTTCGGGCGAATTTACCGGAACCCACAACCGAATGTCCAAACGAGGCTCACCGTACTTACGACGGGCGATTTGGCTTGCTGCAAATGTCGCCAAAATGCACAACCCAATCCTTAAGGATTTTTACGATCAGAAGCGTGCCCAAGGGAAACACCACCTGGCTGCAACGGGCGCTGTCGCCCGCAAAATGACGTACATCATTCATGCCGTTCTGCGGGATAAGAAGCCATACGAACCAATGGCGTAAGGTAGCAAATCGACTGAACATTCAAATCACGTCTGTCTTTGACAGGCTTATATAGATGCGCCTAAAAATCACTTCCCTTCATGGTTCTTAGAACTCGAAAGAGTGCTTGACATTAGATAGCTGGTCTCTCGCAGGGCATGGGTCACGCCCGCCTTGAGTTTATCCTTCATCCGGTAACTATTCCCGCGTATGTTGACCGTTGTCGCGTGGTGAAGTAAGCGATCAAGTAAAGCCGACGCCAACACCTGATCCCCAAACATGGTTCCCCAGTTGGTGAAACTTGTATTGGACGTGATAATCATCGCCCCTTGTTCATACCGCTCCGAGACCAGACGAAAGAAGTTTGCTGCATCCAGCGCGTCCAGTGGCAGATAACCAACCTCGTCGCAGATGAGAAGTTTCGGTTGGATGTACACCTTCAATCGCTTCTCTAAGCGGCCCTCCTGATGTGTTTTTCGTAAATCGGCGACCAACCGCTGCATGGTGACGAAATACACACTCATTCGGTTTTGCAAGGCCTCCATCCCCAGTGCCACAGCCAAATGTGTCTTGCCTACGCCGGGCGGACCGAGGAGAATGACGTTGTTGCGTTCCTCCACGAACGACAGTTGTGCTAATTCCCTGATTTGTCGTTCGTCGATGGACGGCTGAAACGTAAAATCGAAGTCTGCCAGCGTCTTGTGATACGGGAAGTGTGCTAGGCTGAGGCGAGTATGGAGGTAGCGGTTGAACCGCTCCTCCGTCTCTGCCTCTAACAGACGAGACAGAAACTCGACATACGTCGCCTGTTTTCCCGCAGCCCACTCCAGGCTGGCTGGGAGAATCGACGCGGCCTTCTTTAGCCCTAGTTCCAACAAGGATTCTTCCGTCTTGGCCAATAACAATGCTTCGCTCATTGCAATTGCCCCCCTGATGCGATTTGCTCATACACGTCCAGATCCCGTTGTTCCACGTCGGGTTCGACTTGAAGACCCGCGACTTTGCCCCGTGAATGCCTCGGCGTATCCATGGGAATGCCTTTTACGTGCTCAGGGTTGATGGAGACTTGGTGCTTGTCCACGAGACTATGCTCGGCGATAACCTGACCGCCATATTCAATTTGTAGACGACCCGTTTCAAACGCGCGCACTAGCACATTTTTTCCCACGTACTGCCACGGCACAGAATACAGGCTGGCATTCCATGAGATTCGACAGTCGTTGAGGACCTTACGCAATGCGGTATACGCCAACAGATACCGATGTTTCGGCAGCCTCTGTAGTTTTTCGTCAGGGAACCGAGACTGCGGCCGCTCATGTGTTGTCCCATGGATGCGGATATTGGCAACGGTATCTCTCCATATGACTGCTTGCTGATTGACGTCTGCCAAGTCCACAAACGCGGTCGGCCAAAAGCTGTCGCGGATATAACGAATCGGGCGCTCAATGTTTCCTTTCGTGCGGCTGCGATAGGGTTTGCAGGCCTTGGGAACAAACCCATAATACTTGGCGAAATCCAAATAAGCCGGTTGCCAGTCCACGTGTCCATGTCTGTCGTTGGACAGAACGAGCGGTGCACAGTTGTCACTGAGAATGGTCTTTGGCACCCCGTCAAAATACTCAAGTGCATTGCGCAGGGCTCGTAGGATATGCAGTTGGTCTGACGCTTTGATAAACTCCAAGTAGAGCATCCGGTATACTGGCCCCAGAGTCAACCCAGACAGATGACGTGAGGTAAAATAGACGTAGTGAGGTGTTTGACTCATGCCAGGACGTAAGTGGACTGTGGACGAGAAAATGAACATTGTGTTGGAAGGGATGGTTCCCGGGGCAAA
>NZ_BCQI01000084.1 GCF_001544355.1 Alicyclobacillus acidiphilus NBRC 100859 | reverse complement strand
GGTAGTGTCCCGTCAAGTGGTGTAATTTTGAGTGCAACCACATAGTGCGGCTATTTATGTAACACTGACGTTGGTGCCAGTAGTTGTTGTTCATCCGTGCCGATAAGTTTCGCCATCGACTCGCGGCTAAAGTAGCGTCTTGCCACGATCCATTCGTCGTTCTGCTCCTGGAGAATGGCTCCGCCAAGTCGTGTCACGGACTCTCGGTTGGGGAAGATGCCTACCACATCAAACCGCCGCCTGAGTTCACGATTTAGGCGCTCCAGCGGGTTTGTCGAGCAAATCTGCTTCCAGTGCTCCTTTGGGAACGCCATATACGCAAGTACGTCTTCCTCTGCACGTTCCAGGACATCCATCGCTTTTGGGAATTTCCCCTGAAGCTGCTGTACAACGACGGCCAATTGCTGTTTGGCGGCTTCCTGCGTCGGTTGAGCAAAGATCGTCCGAACGATGGACGAAACCATCGACTGTGACGCTCTGGGCACCTGGCTGAGAATGTTGCGCATCGTATGAACACGGCAACGCTGCCACGTCGCTCCGGTCAGTGCAGACCCAATCGCACTGCGAAGCCCTTCATGGGCATCGCTGATCGCCAACTGCACGCCACGCAGCCCACGTGCGACCAGACTGCGGATAAATGTGAGCCAGAACGAGCCATCTTCGCTGGTGCCGATGTCAAACCCCAATACTTCGCGCTCACCGGTGTCCCGCACCCCAATCGCAATGACAAACGCCATACTTTGGACCCGTCCGCCCTCTCGCACCTTCGGGAACGTAGCATCAAACCACAGGTACGGATATGTCCCCTCCAATGGGCGGTTCTTGAAGTCCTGGACTACGTTGTCGAGCTCTTTACAGATTCGAGAGACTTCGCTCTTGCTGAGCCCCTGAATGCCCATAGACTCGACCAGTTCATCCACCTTACGGGTGCTCACGCCATGGACATACGCTTCTTGAACTACGGACAGAAGAGCCTTCTCAGCCTTGCGTCGAGGCTCCAGGATACTGGGGAAGTAGCTCCCCTTACGCAGCTTCGGAATCTGCAATTCCATCGTTCCAACACGAGTATCCCATTCCCGGCTTCGGTGCCCATTGCGGCTGTTGCTACGCTTCTCACTACGCTCATACCGATCAGCACCAATCAGAGAGCTCACCTCCGCCTCGATCACCGCCTGGGTGAGGACTCTCAACCCCTCCTTCAGGAAATCCACATCCCCATCATCCAATCCGATCTTGCGAATTAACTCCAAAAGTGCGATCTTGTCTGTAGAAGCCATCGATGTGCCTCCTCTACTATTTGCTCGTCACTTTTAGTAGATTGCACTCGATGGCTTTTTCGTCAAGATCCAGCCGTGTAATTTACACCACTACTTGAGACTCTAACCGGAACGAATCGACCATGGCAACGTTGATGTCCGCTTGGACATTCACGACCACTTCCCAAATAAAGAGGATGTATCCGCGCAAATACTTGCCCAAGAGCAAATGGCCGAACCCTGGGAAGGCGGCAGACCACCAGGCGATGATATAGGGGTTGCGCAGATGCAATTGGGTGGTGCCAAGCACACTCACGTGCGCTTTATAACGTCGATATTGATTCGATATATTCCTGAAATTTTCCACGCATACAACACCTTTGACATTCAGTGTTTGCATTTTACTCAGGTATTAGTTGCCATCTGGGGAGGATGGTATACATGGTGCGCAAGGCCGGCTGGCCAGACCGTCTCAATGCGCGCCAACTCTCTGCGCCGTTCCACCTCAACGCTTGGAAGCGCTATCTTATGTTTTGTATTGTGAAGATCACCGTAGTGTTACAATGAGAGCATTCGTATGGCGAAAGGAGGAGACGCGTTCTTGAAGAGACTTGCTGGAAAGGTGGCCATCATCACAGGGGCTGCACGAGGACAAGGCTATGAGGCGGCGCGGTTGTTCGCGAGTGAAGGCGCCGCGATCGTCGTGACCGATATTTTATCGGAGGTCTTGGAACTGCCGAACCGGCTGGGCCTTGCGGAGGACGTATGCCTGCCGCTGGTTCACGATGTGACGGACGAATTGGCCTGGAAGTCTGTCATAGATGCTGCTGTCGCGAAGTTTGAAAGCGTTGACATTCTTGTCAACAACGCGGGTGTGACGAGTCGTACGGGGGTGGAGGCCACCTCGGCTGCGGAATGGTCGCGCGTGATGGACATTAACGCAAAGAGTGTGCTGCTCGGCATGCAGAGCGTGGTACCGATCATGCGAGAACACGGCGGCGGGTCCATCGTCAATATCTCGTCGATCTACGCCCTCGTCGGCAGCGGCGCATCAGCCGCGTACCAAGCGTCGAAGGCAGCGGTGCATCTGCTGACCAAGACGGCTGCGGTCGAGTATGCGAAGGCCAATATCCGCGTCAACTCAGTGCATCCGGGCATTATTGATACGCCGATGATCGCCAACATGACGGAAGATAGGTATCAGATCCTCGTTTCGGGCACACCCATGGGACGGCTGGGGAAACCGGAAGAAGTGGCGAAAGGCGTACTGTTCCTCGCATCGGATGACGCGTCGTACATCACGGGAGCAGAACTCGTCATCGACGGTGGTTATACCGCGCATTAAACAGACCGCGCTACATAGGGGAGGAATTTCCATGGGTATTCGTGTCACCGCAGTGGACTGTGGGCCGTTGACGTTGGACAGGGGCGTCTTGATGACGGGGTCCTCCGGCCTCATCACTGTGCCCACAGCCGCGTACATCATTGAACATCCGAAACACGGCGTAATCCTGTTTGACACAGGCGTCAATTATCGCGTGGCAGATGAGGAGGAAGCGGAAGTGTATTGGGGCCCTGGTGTCCGCGCGGCGTTTGGCTGCGGACTGACGAGGGACATGGCCATCGACAGGCAGTTGGACAAGCTCGGCTACAAGTTGACGGATGTCAAGCACGTCATCCTCTCCCATATGCATCTCGATCACGCCGGCGGCATGACCCACTTCCCTCACGCAAAATTTTACGTACAAAAGGTGGAATTGCGTTACGCATGGTGGCCGGATCCATTCTCGACCGCCGTCTACTGCCTGAACGACTATAAGGATACCCGAGGCTATCACTTTATTCAGTTGGAGGGCGACGCGGATATTTTCGACGACGGTTCGATCCGCCTCATCACCACGCCTGGGCACAGCCCCGGTCACCAATCCGCGATCGTCCGTCTCGAACATCGCGGCCCTGTGTTCCTCGGAGCGGACTCGGCGCATTTGCAGGCCGCGTACCAATCGCTCGCCTGCATGCCATTTGACTGGAGCATTGAACGCGTTACAGACAGCTATCACCGAATGCGTATGCTCGAGGCTGCGGGCGTTGAACTCGTCTTTTCACACGATCCCGACGATTTCGCACGCTTCCCGCACGACGGCGAATGGGCTGACTAGTTGGTACTCGCCCTTCTGCGAGAGGGGCCCGGGCCGAGCGGGATGGGTGACTATCATCGGTGAGCCCTTCGACAGAACGGAGGCACCCCGCATCGGTACCTGGGGTGCCTCTTGGTTTGACAGGACTTCCGTTGCAGTTCACCGTCGGGCAGGCGGTTGGAACAGTTCCAGGTGTTCGCCGCTTGGGCCATAGAAAAAGATGTACTGTGTGCCATCTGGAAGCGACTGGGGAGTATCGGTCATGAACTTCACGCCAAGGCCGCGAAGGCGGGACATTTCGGCGGCGATTTCCGTCACTGTGAAAGCGAGATGGTTGACGATACCCGTTTCGGCAGACTCCTCTGTGTTTGGCACCAGTTCAATCAGCGTCTCGTCGGTATCGGGATATCCCAGAAATACGAGCGTAAAACCAGGACGGACGTCGACCTTGTTCCGGACCTCCAGCCCAAGCACATCACAGTAGAATTGGGTGGAAACATCCATGTCCCGAGCGAGGATGCCCACGTGTTCCATCTTTTGAATTCCCATACCGCTCACCTGCCTGTTGTCATGGTTTTAGTTCGAGTACGGCTGCATCGATCCCGCCATCGCCAAGGCGCCCGCGATTGGCTGGTTGGCCGCGTCCGTGGTTTCCACTTGATAGACGTTGCCGTCTTGGCTCCAGACGACCGTGATGGTTTCCGTGCTGCCTGAAGTTGTCGCGCTGTCGACGATGATCCGGCCCGTTCCGTCCGGCGTCGGCAGTTTGCTTTGCGACAGCGCGGATACCAACTGGTCCGCCACCGGCGTTGGCGCTACCTCCGTACCCTCGTTGGTCACTTCGCAGTTCCACGCGCCGCTTGTCCACGTGACGCTGGCCGATCCGTCTTTGTTCATCGATCCGTTGGCCGAGATGTTGCCCGGCAGCAGGATGGGGGTCGGGTTTCCTGAGGTTTGCGGCTCATAACCCTTGGCGCTGCTTGCGAACGAAGCTACGCTGGCCGACGCGGTTTGGCTGCTTACGAAGTGATCCACCTCCCAGGCCGCCATCGTCTTCGATCCTGCCTCAATGTCCACGTGATAACCGGCCAAGAACTGCGGCCCAGACGAACTCGGCGTCGTCTCGTTGGCGCTGTATACGAGCGAGGCGCCCGCGGTGGCTGGCTGCGGCAAGTCCTCCGGGGCATCCGCGCCGTTAAAGCCGTTGGTGCCTAGAGAATTCATCGCCTGTTGGACGACGGCCGGAAACGCCGATGCCGACTTCGTTCCAGTCGTGTTGCTGACGCTGGTGTTGTTTGTTGTTTTGGAGCTATTGGTCGCGTTCGATCCGTTGGTTGTCGGATTCGATCCAGTCGAATTGGCGCCACTCGAGTTTCCGACGGCATTTTGCGCCGTGTTGCCCGAGGAGCCTCCGTTGCTCGTATTCGCCGTGTTCGTCGTGTTCGTCAGATTGGCCTGATTGGTTTGGTTCGTGGCAGGCGGGGAAGTACTCTTGCTTGAGCATCCAGCGAGCAAACCTACGCCAACCAGTACGGCCGCAACCGCAGTCCATCTCGTTTGTCTTCTGTTCATCCGTGGGCCTCCCAGCATTCGGCGCAGATGCGCCGCTCTCTCATGACTACTGACGTCATGCGCCGCGATTTTGTTTCGCATCGTGCTCCGTGTTGAGCGAATTCTGGTTGCGCAATGTGTTCTTTTTCGACATGGTTCAGCGATTTACCTTGTTTCGTGGCAATTCTGCCACAACCATGGCGATGAACGCGAGAATGCCCAACCAGCGCCAGAAAGCACCAAGGACGCATCTCTCTGCGAGTGCGTCCCTGGGCTGTATCCTTTGTTTGATTGTCTGTGGTTCCTCCCGTTAGGCAGCTGTCCGATTCGGACGCGCGTGGTCAGGCATGGAACCTACTTTCTTCTCTCTACTACCCTTTTGACCCCTGAGTGGGCCACTCTGACCTACACACGCAATCGATCTCGCAAAGAGAACGACCATGCGAATGGCACGAGTGACAAAAAGGTCGTACAACACAAAAAACCACCTACAATGCGGTGGTCGGTTGCACAACTCACTCCCCCGAGGCCTATGTGCCCACATTACCGGCCTGGGATCATCGTGTCCACAAATAAAATACCTATGCTATTAGTAAATGTTAACTGGATTATATGAGACACCCAGCTTCACGTCAATACTCTTTTCAAACTTGTTTCAAACTTGGCGGCGGCCGACAAGTCCATTTGTCGTCGGAGAAATTCAGAAAAATGGTGTGATCGACGGTCTGAAAATTCCTTAGGAAGGCGAAAAATGTAGGAGAGTTTGGATAAACACCGCATTTCGTGTAACATTTTGGGTTTGTTTGTCGTCGTTTTGTTTGTCGTCGGAAGTGTAGGAGCAATAACGGCATCTTGGAGGATGGACACATGAAGAAAATTTTACGTCCTTGGGCAATCGGCGTCGCTTGCGGTTTGTCCCTGGGGCTTGCAGTCGCCGCGCCTGTCGCGATCGCGGATACAGGACAAGCCACGACCACGGTATCGGATTTGACAAGTCTAGGCACACTCGCAGTCGCGGTCCAAGGACAGGCCGATTCGACCTTTCAACAGCAAGAACAGCAGTATCAGGGCAGTCTCACCGGAACATCGGCTTGGCGAGGCTTCAGCCACCAAGGTTCACGAACCATCACGGTGACGTTCCCGAAAGCCGTCGATGTGACGGGCATGAAAATCAACGCGTTGCAAAACCCCTCGCTTGGCGTATATTTCCCGAAATATGTGGAGTTCGACTTCGAACAAAATGGCAAGTGGTATACGGCGGGGGCGAGATCGTCCGCGATACCATTGAGCGAACAGAAGACGATGACGCAGACGTTTTCTTGGAACAACGCCGAAGGGGTGGAGGCGACAGCTGTGCGCTTCACGATCCCGGTCGACGTTTGGGTGTTTGTGAATGGCTTGGACATTCAGGGATCGACAACGGCAAAAGGCGTGAATGCCAACAGTTTGACGCCGGTGACGACAACGACCACGAAGAGTGGACCGCTGAGTCCCTCTGCCCCCAACGACTATGGCATCAACAACATGCTGCTCGTCGAAACGGGCGCGAATGGAAACAGCGGACTGTGGTCCGAATCTGATTTCGAGCCTATGGTCGCCTACGAGGACGAGTCTGGGAAGATGACGAAACCGCTGTTCGACACGATTTTGTTCCTGCCTTACGGGGCGGTGAAAGACACGGTCAGCGGGCTTACCAACTATCTGAACGATTTGTTCAAATCGGGACAGCAGTTGAGCGCCTTGAACCAGGCCGTCGCGGCCAGCAACACTGCGCTCAACCGACCGGGCTACAAGGAAAAAGTCGTCTTGTCCATTCCCTACTTTGCCTATGGAAATTCCGACTTTGGCACAGTGAACGGAACGGATATCAATTTCGCTGGTTCGAGCAGCGATCCGAACGGCGTGCAAGCGCGCGAAGCCGCTGAACAATGGTATCTGAACCAATTGATCTCCAGATGGCAAAGCGCGAACTTCTCCAATCTGCAGTTGGTTGGTTTGTATTGGGACGAAGAGCAGTACCGCGAGACGATGCCTGGCGAAGAGCAGATGGTTCAGTTTGCGGTCGACGAGGCGAAGAGCGTCAATCTGCCTCTATTTTGGATTCCGTACTACGGCGCTGGCGGTGTTTGGGATTGGAAGCAGCTTGGTTTTACCGCGGCCTGGATTCAGCCGAACTACGTGGAGCAGGGTGAGAATGCCAACCTGCAACGGATGACGTCCGCTGCGAACACGGCGATCTCGGCGGGGCTCGGCATCGAGATCGAGTTGGCTGGAATCGATTCCGCAAGCCAGCAGTTGTACGACAATTCGCTGGCGCAACTGAGTGCCGACGGCTTGGGCGAGAATCAGGTTTCTCACGCGTATTACGACGGTTCCAAACTGCTGTTGACTTCGGCGGAGTCGACTGGATCGGAACGGATTGCATACAACACGACGGCTAGTTTCATCAACGGAGGGAATTTGAATGCAGCGCAGTAGTCGATGGATAAAAGGCGGCCTCGCTCTTTGCGCGCTTGGCCTTGGCTGGTCCGTGACTTCGGCGAGCGCCTTGGCGGCGAGCAAAGCGAAAGCCGCGTCAAGTTACACGATGCAGCAGAAGGCAATCGTCCTGAAGGGCAGTTCGACTGACACCACTTCGACCGAAACGAAACCGTATGGTTTTGCCGAAGGCCAGACGATGTACATGCCCATTTGGTACGTGATGAACGTTCTTCAGTCGGTGGGTGTCCAAAGCACGTGGAGCAACAATGTGTGGAATCTCGTTGTGCCAAAGTCGTTCACGGTCGATCTGTCGAATATCGACGTCGGATCGGGCGCCATCTCGCTTCAAATCAACGGAACGCTGGTGCACAAAGTCAATGGCATCGCCGCGGTCGATCCGGCTTCCGGAAAGTCGACGACGTTCATCCCAATTTGGTACATCCAGCAACTCCTGCAGCGCGTCGGCGTGAAGTCGCAGTGGGACGGAACGACGTGGACGCTCGACGCGTCCTCGCTGCCGCCAGTTTTGCCGTCCAACGAGGTGGAAACTTGGCAGCTCATTTCCGATATCAATCAGGCGTTCGGAATTTCGCCCGATCCGTCCGGCCCGAGCCCCTACACCGATTTACCTGCGACAGATGCCGAATGGGGAGACGTCCATGCGGCGATTGAGAAGGGCATCTATCAACCGCCATCCGCGACGCTGTCAGGCGCTTACGATCCGCTGAGCGTACAAACGGCGGATCAAATGCTGTGGAACGCGTACGGAATGACGACCGCGGATGCAGTCTATCAACCTGGAGAAGAGCCGTATCAATGGGCGACGGACGTTGGTCTCAATCCGCCGAACTTGCAGGAAACTGACTTCGTCACGCCGCAGGAATTTTCGGAGATGGTGTCGAATCTGGGGAGTCATCAGCAAGGTTTTGTCGAAACAGGATCGGGAACCTACCAGATTTGCTATCCCATTGCAGATGAAGCCGTGGCCACGTTTGACGGAGACACCCGCAACAAGCAGTCGTTCTTCAGTTCAAACGACGCGATTCAAGCTGCCATCGACGCTACCTATCAATTCTTTAACAATCTCCAATTGACAAATCAGTCAGGCCAGTGGACCCTTTCCGTCCCGAGTCTGTCCGGTGAGGATATGTTCAGCTACATCACGGGCATTGGGAATGTGAGTTATCAAGCACCGGGACAGACGGGCTGGCAGTCGGCCGCTTCGTTCGACAGCCGTGTCGTCAACATTCCATCTGGCAAGTCCGCTGTCGTGCAGGTTCCGGCGGACGGGTTGATCATTTCGGTGAACGAAATGCTGCCGCAACTTTCCGGTACCGTGGTCCTCGGTGAGTTGTCCATTTCTATCGGACCAAACGGTCCTGTCGTGCAACGCATCAACGTGAATTCCTGAGCTCGAGAAGTGGAGGTACACTTGTGAAAACGAATCGCCTGCTGGCCGTCATGACTTTGCCTACACTGCTCGCGATCGCTATGCCAAACGTCGTTGCAGCGGAAACGGGCGGTTCCAACTCGACGTTCTTGAACACGACAATGCATACCACCAAGACGGCCGCCGCGACAGCCGCCTTGCCAGAACTGCAACTGGGTTCCAAAGGATCGTCTGTCGTGACGCTGCAAAATGACTTGAACGCGCTCGGCTTTCCGGTGGGCCAAGCGACGGGCGTGTTCGACGCGAACACGGCTGCACAGGTCAAGGCATTTCAAAAGGCGCATAAATTGGAAGTGGATGGCGTGGTCGGTCCCATGACTTGGGGCGCCATCACAACCGCGATGGCGGCGCTCACCACCTCGCCTGTCTCGCTGCCGACAGGTTCTCCGAAGGTCTCTGCCATCGAGCAGAAGGAGATCGTTTTAAACGGCAAAGTCGTAACCGCGCCTGACGGCTTTACATATCAGGGTACAGCCTATATGCCGATTTGGTACGTGATGACCACGCTCGACCAGCTTGGCTTTTCCCACACTTGGGAGAACAACGTGTGGAACATCGTAATTCCCGCGTCCTCGGGGCTGAAGATCGACTACTCCAATATCCAGTACGGCAAAGGCAGCACGGCCATCGCCATCAATGGCACCGTGGTCGCGCGGGTGAACGCCGTGGTCTATGCCGATCCCGCCTCCGGCCAGCCGACGACGTTCATGCCCGTCTGGTACGTGATGAACGCGTTGGCGCGCACGGGCATCACCTCCAGTTGGCAAGGCACGACCTGGACGTTGAAGCCGCCAGCGCAGATCGTCAAAACATCCTCGACATCCGGCTCGGGCAACACGACGGGCAATGCGACGTCGAACGGGTCAGGCAATGCGACGTCGAACGCGACAGGCAATTCGACCGGGAACACGGCGAACTCATCGGGTGCCGGAACGATCGACGCGGGTGGATCGTCAAACAATACGACCACGGGCGCGGTGGGCAATTCAGTCGGCAGCGGCGGATCGAACAACACGACGGGCAATTCTACAGGTAATACGACGGGCAACAGCGTCGGCTCCATGCTCGGCAATTCCACGGGCGCCAATGGCACTCAGACAACGCCGTTTGGCAACAACACATCGACCGGGAACACGACTGGCAATAACACGTCGACCGGGAACACGACAGGTACCGGCAGCAATGGCGCAACTGGCTCGTTCACGAATGTCGATCTACGCTACGCCGCACCGAGCAACATCAATCAACAGTCGATCGACAAGTATCTTCTGAACAACAGCTCGCCGCTCAATGGTCTTGGCGCTTCGTTCATGGCCGGCCAAAGCACCTACAGCGTCGACGCAAACTATCTGGTCTCCCACGCGATTCTGGAGAGTTACTGGGGTCAAAGTCAGATTGCGCTTGCGAAGAACAACCTCTACGGATACGGCGCCTACGATTCCAATCCTGGCAGCGATGCGGGATTGTTTCCGAGCGACGACTACGCCATCCGTTTCGAAGCGTGGGAAGTTCGCACGAACTATCTGACACCGGGCGGGAGCGAGTACGTCTCGCCAACACTCTCAGGCATGAATGTCCACTACGCGACGGATCCCAACTGGGCCACCAGCATCGGTGGGCTCATGAGCCAGTTTGCGACATCGGTCGGATCGAGCGTGAGCGCCTACACGCAATACAAGAGTACCAATTCGGCACCGAAGCCCTCGAGCACGACGGAGCCGGTGTACTACTTGAACGGCGCAACCGCCACCACGACCAGCGACTCCTACTATAAGAACAACGGGATTCCGTATTTTCCGTCCATGTCCTCCGGCATGACGAATCAGTTCTTCGGCCCGTTGCAAAACGGAAGCGTCGGTGAACCTGTCGCAGAAGTGCAAACATTTTTGAACCAACAAATTCATGCGGGCCTGCAGGTCGACAGTCAGTTCGGTCCGCAGACCGAGGCTGCCGTCAAACAGTTCCAGTCGCAAGTCATGCATATGGCCAATCCGAATGGGGTCTGGAGCTTCCAAATGTGGACGACATACATCCAGCCCTCGCAGTCCAACGCGGATGTCAACGTGATTCCGCCCAACACGAAAATTGCCGTGGATCAGATTGAGGAAGGCATGGCAGGCGGGTACGTCGTTCCGTGGTACCACGTCGTCAACTACGGTTGGGTGGATTCCCAATACGTGAAGTTTTCCAACGTCTATCGGGTCGATGTACAAAATCCCGCTGGGGTGCAGACATCCATCCCAGTTTATAGTGCAACGAATCCCACACAGCAAATTGCCACCCTGCACAGCGGAGATTTCGTGGTCGTCCCATCGACGAAGGCTTCGAGCGGCATGTATCAGATCCAATTTGCTTCGCAACTGCCCGCTTATACAAATGGACAAGCCGCTGGCACTTTGTTGACGGGCTTGGTATCGGCAAGCACCGTCAAATTGGTGCAGCAGCAGTGATAGGTGAGGTGTCGGTGCGCGCGGGGCTGGGGTGTGATCGGGGCGGCGCGGGGGCGGCGCGGGGGCGGCTCCGCCGAATAAGCGGCCGTGGGCCGCTTAAGTGTGTCGAATCGTCTCATATGCGGTGAATAAGCAGCCCAAGGCCGCTTAAATTGCTCTGCGGCACCACGATCCACCCGATTTCGGAGAAATAAGCGTCTCA
>NZ_BCQI01000083.1 GCF_001544355.1 Alicyclobacillus acidiphilus NBRC 100859 | reverse complement strand
TACGGGACGTGTTGGTGTGACCGCGAGTCCTTCCCGAAGAAGATATTCGACAAAATCCCATCAAAAGGGTCAGAGAAAACGTGTATTTGCCAAAACTGCCTTGAAAAGTTGACGGGCATGCATTCTTCGTGAAGCTCGTTTTGGGCTATCATTTACGGTTGGATAATCCAAATAGCAGGGTGGTTTCATGACCGCAAATACAACGACTACGGCAATGCATACAGTTCCCAATTTAGCCAACACTGTTGCCAATAACGTTGCAACCCACGCCCAAAATGTAACGATTTGGATCAAGCAAGATCCCGCTTCAGCAACTACATCACATTTGACTTTATGGGTCGCTATTCTTGGTGTATGTGGTACGTTAGCGGCGAGTGTTATCACTCAATTGTTTCAAATTAGGCAACAGAAACGGCAGAGAACTCAACAGTTAGAGGATTGGCTGAGAGAACAAGATGTGAAGCAAAAAGAAAAGCAAGATGCTATTGAAGAAGAAGCCAAACGTAATGAGATGAAGTCCGATGTTGCCGTTTGCAAACGGATTAAGCACAAGCTCGATGATATGCATTGGGAAATGAATAAAATGCGCCCAGGAGCACAACAGTCAGCGGACGGCGGAGGTCTGATATATGTTTCATACGTGTCACCACCGCATAAGGAATTGATTGAATTAGCAAATGAAATTCTCAAAATCTCTTATTCCGTTAAATTTCATGACCAGGAGTCAGAGGATTTGCTTAACAAGCTGATTGATGACTTCAAGAAATTTATTGAGACAGTGAATATGGAAGCATTCTACAGGTCTGAAGTTCAGCAACGTAGTAAATCCAATTTAGCTACGAAAGATGTGTATGATCAAGCTCAAGAGGCTGATAAAGAGGCTCGTGAGATGTTATTGATGATAGACCAAGATTACGAGGATATTAAAGACTTAATTCGCAGGAAATACGGGTTTCACAATATCTACGACTAAGCAGACCCGTATGTTCTACTTTTAAGGGTGGGAAAGGCAAGGAAAAAGGCATCGGCGAGGTGTATGGCGGGTGTACCTCATGGTGTATACAACATAACGGTACGCAGTGTATTTGTGATACTGCCATGTGCTCCCCTCACCTCCATCTGTGGATTTTCGGCCTTGACCCTTTCAAACTTCAGGCGGTAAGATGGTGGTAAATACGATGAAACATTGGAACGTGACCTAATGATAAGACGTTTTCGGTTCCTGCGCCAACGTCATACAGATTGTCAGCTACCGTTCAGTCGTTAAGGCTGGGCTTTTTTTATGCGCTTTGACTAAAGTCAGCGAAGGACAGGGCAGGGACTAAAGGCTATAAGGGTTGAGAAAGAGGCAGGAAAGGGCGGGATAGAACGTGGATGATATTAAGGAACTTCTTTCGGATATGGAAGACCGCATCAGGTACGATATTCACGAGGTAGCCAACCAATTAAAGGACATCCAAACAGAGGTCAACACCTTGAAACAGCAAGTCAGTACATTGGAGAAAATCATCCGTATCGTTGATCAAAACAACGCGGTGACTTTATCTGGCATTCGAATGGATGTTGCGCTCATCAAGGATACTTTGGGGAAGTAACAATAAATGAAATAAGGATGCCCCGATACCGCCAAAGTTGCGGTACATATGCGGAAAATGGGTGAAAGTTACGGGGATTCGAGGTGTTTGAGCAGAAAGAGAGCCATTACGGCTCTCCTGGTCTAATTGATGGCGATGCACCGACTACTCGTCATCGCTAAAACAGCGAATTGATGAGGTCTTTTTCTTCGCTGGACAAGGACTCCAGTTTGTCTCTTTCAAGCTTCAATCCGTCGCCCTGCTCTATCAAGTTCCTGTTTTTCAGGAGTTTCAGCAGGATTGTTTCCACTTTTGCCTCGAAATCGTCCGAATGTGCCCCGTTTTTCATGTCTGTCATCACCAATTGGCAGATATATGAGCTAATGTTCTCTTTGCCCTTCAGCCATTCGTAAACGGGGAGGTACTCTTCCCTGAAACTGATGGATATTTTCGGAGATTTATGCAAGGTTTTTCGCCTTCATCACATTCAGAAACGAAAGCACGTTTCCATACGATCCATTGGGATCGATGACCGCGTTCGGGTATTCCCGTTGAATTTCATCTCTGAGCACAATGCTACCGCCGCCTGTAAAAACCATCTCGTCAATGTTGGTAAATGTGATGCCACGGCTCTTTGCAAAACCGATGATCTCGTTCAGGTGAGTTTTGAGAATACGATGGATGATCATTGGACTATCTTCGAGTTTCTTACCGTTCACGGATAAGTAGCCGCGTTTTAGGATTACCTCCCCATCGTCCGCGCTTATGGTGACTCCGTATTCTGAGGTTAACGTCTCCGCTACCTTCGCTCTGAGCATGGCTATACCCTGATTGGAGAGAAAGCTCCCCGCCAAGGAAGGTCGGAGAGAATCCACCTGACAGAAATTCACGTTGAGGCTTCCGATATCAAAGATGACGCACCGTTTGTCGCGGTACAAACTTGGGTTTGCGAACATTGGAGTCCCTTCAGGGAGTGCCAGTACGGTTTCGAGCCGAAATAGAACTGCAGGGCGGTTGTTGATCTTGAGTGATACGATCCGTTGTTCATTTTGAATAAACTGTTCGAAACTCCTCTTCAGTTTGTCATTTTTGTAGATGGATATCGGCGTATTCAATGCGATCCGCACATTCACGATGCCCTGGCTTGAGAGACCAGCCTTCTCAATCGCAAGCCCACACGCAAGTAGTACACAGGTGCGATGAATGGGATTCCGTTTACTGAGGTCATAGTCGAATTTCTCCTCGCTAATCATATCCCCCACAAGAAAGGTATGTCCCCCAAGCTCCAGCAGATAGTTATTGGGCTGAAGTTCTACACCGAAATGTTCCACCTCCTGAACCAATGTTCGAAAGCTCATTTTCTGTAATGCCCCGTTGGAGTAGAAAGCAAATTTAGTCAAACTCTTCCCAGAATCAATTGCCAAGCTGAGTTGTTCTGTCATATAAAAAACCTCCTCTTTGAATTAGTCCCTATATCGTAGATGCTCTTCCGTACTTTGATTCGTGTGAACGCGGCGTATCGCGTTCAAGCAATGCGAAGGACACGATATTTCGTATCTGTCAAGTGGGTGCGCTCCATTGAAGAACCCAAGCGGGGCAAGGGATCTGAGGGGCTTCGACGTGGTAGAGCAGAAAATCCATATGCACGAGTTGACAAATTTCGTAGTATGGACTCGCACCAGAGACGGAGGTGCCAAAACTACTAACGAGGAGGAGTTTGTACTGTTGAGAAATGCAATCGCGATTCACATCGAGAACATCCCACAGAAGATGAAGGAGGTGAAAGCATGGGTATGCTGGCGTGAGGGTGAGCGTGATGGGAAGATCACCAAAATTCCTACGAGTCCGCTCAACGGAAGGAGTATCGACGTAACCGATCCATCGAACTGGATGACCTTCGAGCAGGCGATGAGATCCAGCAGAGCGACTGGCATCACTGGGATTGGTTTTGTGTTTAGCCCGCAATATGGCTTCGTCGGAGTGGATATCGATCATTGTATCCATGAAGATGGAACCCTCTCTGCGTTAGCGGAAGAGATCGTTGAGACCTTGGGGAGTTATACCGAGGTTTCGGTGAGTGGAACAGGTCTCCATATCATCTGTAAGGGGACGTTGCCACCTGGACGAAAGAAGAACCAGGAACTTGGCGTGGAAATGTATTCCGAAGGACGATTCTTTACCGTCACAGGAGACGTATGGTCGGGCTATACGGACATTGAAGAGCGAACAGATGAGTTGGCTCGGATTCATAGGCTGTTTGTCGCGAAAGGAAAGGTGGAAAGCCAGGGCATAGGTAGCGAAGGTAAAGACCGAAGAGAAATCGCTCACGCCGATGCCATTGAGCAAATGCGGAGGGGGAAGGACGGTGATAGGCTGATTGACCTCTACCACGGTAATTGGAAAGGGTATTATCCATCCCAGAGTGAAGCGGAAATCAGACTCATGAATGCGTTGGCGTTCTATACCGACAGTGATCCAGAACTGATGGATGATCTGTATCGTGCGTCGGGGCTGTATCGCCCCAAATGGGATGAGAAACGTTCGGCGGATGGCAAGACGTATGGACAGATGACCATCGATAACGCGATTGCTTGTACCGTGAAGAGAAGTTCAAATTCTCCACAGAGGTCAGTGTCGAATACCAGCGTTGCGAGTATTTATCGAGAACTTCCGCCTTGGTATGTGCGAGGTGAACGCGGCAACATTAAGTTTGTCCCTGGCGTTCTGGCGCAACATTTGAGCAAAACAATCCCAGCCGTTTATGCTGAATCAAATTACTACCTGTATGATCATGGAGTGTATGTCCAAACATCAAGAGATCGGGTGAAGTGGATCATTCAGAAATATCTCCTGGTTGAATATATGCAATCAAAACATCTAAACGAGGTTTGTGATCTATGGGCGACTTCTATCCTTCGTGACTTGGATGAACTAAACAGTTACAAATACAGCCACCTCATAAACTTCAAAAATGGGATTTACAATGTCCGCACAAAAGAGTTCATAGCACACTCGCCAGATTATCTGACCACTATACAACTGAATGCTGAATATCGTCCTGACGCAGTGTGCCCTGAGTTCCTGAAGTTCATGGCTCAAACACTCTCGACCGAAAATGTTCGTTTGGTTCAAGAAATCCTGGGTTATCTGTTGGTTCCACTCACTCAAGCTCAGAAGGCGTTCCTGTTGTATGGACCGCCACGGACGGGAAAGTCTACTTTCTTACGACTCATAGAAGACATCATCGGCAAAGACAATATCTCCAATGTCCCATTACAAGATTTGGACAATCGTTTTAAGACTGCACTTCTTCATGGAAAACTGATAAACCTCTTTGCAGATTTACCTGCAAAACCCCTGCAGGACACGGGCTTCTTTAAGGCTTTGACTGGCGAGGATTCAGTGATCGGGGAAGTGAAATTCCAGAATCCGTTCAGTTTCATGAACAAAGCTCGGATGATATTCAGTGCCAATGAGTTACCGAGGAATTATGCAGACAGAAGTGACGCATTCTACAGGCGGCTCATTATCATTCCCTTCGTAAACCAAGTCGATGCGGATAACGTAGATACACGACTGACCGAAAAGCTCCTGCGTGAAAAGGAAGGTATCATACAGTGGGCATTGGTCGGGCTGGAACGGCTAATCAAGAACAACTTCAGGTTCAGCGAATCCGTGTCCAGCAAGGAGCTGACAATGCAATACAAAATAGACTCCGACAATGTAAAATGGTTCATCTCCAACTACTGCGAAGTAGCACCAGATGAGAGGGTGTACGGGTTACGACTTTACCAGGAGTATCGTAATGCTTGTACCAAGAATGGCATGCAACCCATCTCCAATGTTCGCTTTACCGAGTCAGTTCTGCAGTATCTTGGAGCAAAGGTTACAAAAACACAGGAATCGGGTTCAAAACGTTCCGTTTACCAAGGCATCCGCCTCCGCCCCCGTGTCTAACACTTCACCTACGGTGACTCCACTATTCAAGCAACGTACTTTGTAGCAACGACAACTGAATACACCAAATTGGGCATGGTTGCTCCATCAGAATATTGATTGTAGAGCCATGTCCATTTTATTTGCTATCTTCCAATACTACCACCACTACGCCACCCACGCGGAGGGGGGGAGTTGTGGGGGACAAATATGTCCTATCAATACCAACGTGGGAGGGGTATGGAGGGGTTCTTTAACCTATAGGAAAAAACGTGAAAGAGATAAAACGCTAAACTGAAAAAGTAACAAGAGTTGTGAGATAACCCCTCCACACACCTCCCAATCCCCCCCACGCCGCGTGGTTGTATCCCCGCAGGGAATGGAGCAGTCGAGGTAGTCGGCGGTGTCATCGTGCAGGCTGTCGATTGACGACAATGAATACGTCGGGGTGGTGCGTAAGGAGTGGGGATGGGCGGACATCAGCATATGTCGTTTCTTTGGACATCGGGAGTCTCTACTATCAATGTCTGCTGTTCGCTTACATACTCGGTTCCATCATCCTTTGGTGGGGGACTACCCTATATTGAATCTTGACCTTTGACCCCAGTGTCTCGTGATCTCATGAGTTGAGCTTAGCCACGCGGCGATAGCAGATGCTGTATCCGATACAGCAAAAATCCTCGCGGTTGCGGTCATGACAGCATAACCAAACAGCAGGAAAACGATCCGTCAGGACAGTGCGTCCACCAGTTAAACATTGTCTCCAGTGTTGTAATCTCCTTTGATCCTATAACATCGCATCCCATCCAATTTGCCATCACCTTCTTACCACGAGTCACTTTTCCCCGCCCCCTGCTCAGACCAGATAGAACACCTTTTATGTGGTTGACCTACTTGACACCGACTATCATTGCATTAGGGCAACAAATGACGATGAGAGGGTGTGAGAGATTGACGAAAATGGAAGAGCTAAAGGCAAGAGTGGAGCGGGTTGAGAGGGGTGTGTTCGAACATTCAATCTGTCCTAAAAAACTCGATGAACTACTTGATATGCAAGGGGAAATCTCGGACATCAGAGAGTCATTCCTGACTCAGCCCTTCACTGGAACTACAGTAGAAGAGCTTGAAGATCTGCGATTCCGCATCTTGGAGTGTGAATTCAATGTCCACATCTATGTGAGTGAAGCGATGTATCGGGATTCGATGGAACACATGCGGCGACTAAGCGAGCTTTACGAATCCATAAAGTGAGGAGGGAGAGAGTGAGACAGGTTCAGGAAGAGCAAGAATTGGTGCCAAAAAGTTTCGAGCGGCTACAGGTTTGGAGAAAGGCGATGGATTTGACCTGTAGGATCTATGGTATTGTGGAAAAGCTACCTCGATCAGAGGAATTCCACCTCAAGAGTCAGCTATTAAGGTCCACGTCCAGTATCAGCGCGAATCTCGCCGAAGGGAACGGGCAGTTTTTCAAGAAAAAGGAGTATACGCACTACAATGTCGCCCTTGGAAGCGCGAATGAGTCAATCAATTGGATCATCCTTGCGCGTAGGCGAGGTTACATCACCGAAGAGGAATTTGAAACTCTGGAGACTGAATACCGCGAGATCATTCGGATGATCATCGCTATGATGCGAAAACTCAGGCAAGAGACAGCGTAACTCTTCATTTCTCCCCTTGACCCATCTTTTCTCCTTTTGCCCCGTCCTTATCTCGACTTTTGTGAACATCCGTTCCATAATGATTGGAGGAGCAGGAGGGATCGGGAATGGGAAAAAACACGGGCTTCGATGTGGATGCCATTTATTTCGACGACGATGTTCTCTTCCACGAGATCGTCATGGAGTACATTGCGCGGGAGAAAGAGGAGGAATCTCGGAGCAGGGAATATGGCTTGGATTTACCAGATGTGATGACCGAGGATGCGTTCAGATTGCTGATGGAGACGGCAGGTGAGGCGTAGATAACTACACATAACGTTTTCTTCTTAATATGGGAAGATGTCGCGGTCGGTTCGTGTCTATAGGAACCGACCTCCTATGCACCCAGTATTTCGAGTCACCCTATTAAGACAGCGAGGGCATCAGAGTTGGCTGATTGTATCTCATCAGTTGAGCATCAATCTCGAAAACATCGTATTTCTCTTGCGATATATAATAGCCCACGACTGCTTCCAGTGGCGATCCATCAAGTACCAAGCTGAAGCCAGCTTTCCTAAATAACAATTCAGTCTCCCTAAGATCGAGTCTCAAAGCGACTGCGATACGGAGCAAACCATGTTTTGAACCGTGTTTATTCTTGCCTTTTCTGAACTGACTCCAATAACTCTTTGATAACAAAAGATTTGTTTTCAGATCAGGATTTTCTTTCAGCTTCTGATTTTTTAGAGCCTCTATATATTCCCCCAGAGTCTGCGTTGACACCTCCCTAACTCTTTTGTCCAGTTTAGGATCGAAAGCCCCCAGTTCATGACCAAAAACTCCAAGGGGTTCTTCATCAACAGGTATATCGGGGACTCTCTTTGGCAGACGTAGCTGTCTGATGAGTTCAGCTAACCTGTTTGATTTTATGAACAGATCCAATTCTTGCTCAACCTGAGATGTGTGACTCTCGTGCACTATATCACCCCACAAAAATCATCAAGGTAGCATGACATGCTACCACGGCTCCCCTATCGCCCATATACACTGCCATTATAAACATTTCCTTAAGTCAATAGGAAGGGTGGGATGTGCGGAGATAGCTTGATAGCGGCGCGTTTTCGACGGAATTCATTTAGTAGAAGACAAACAACAAGGAGGTTATTTCTAATGAGGACAGACCTTGAAGTAGAAGCAAGAAAGATGGAAGGACTTTCGAAGTGGAGCAAACCAATTGTGACTTCTTGGCTGGTGTATTCACATCTCAACCAGATAAGAGATGGTTTTGTTCTATTTGATGTTCTGATTGATGGAGAGTTTGCGGGGACATTTAGTGAAGATTATACCGAAGTTGCTAATGCTCTTCATTTTGGTGAAGAGTACGTCTCGATGGAACGGAAGAGGAATTCCCTCAAAATCGTCCTTGTCAGTGGGGTTAAGGTGGAAGTTTGTCCCTTGGACTTGATCTACATGCACCATGATGAGGCATACGATTTGATGATTGAGCAAATCAGCGTGTGGAAGGGTATCTTCAACACCGTAACCATGGAAATCCTGAAATGCACCACTGAGATGCAAGACAATGAATGGATAGAAAACTGCAAATTAGAATTTCGTGAAGAAGTTGATATCAGTGAGGATCAGCAAATCACTGCGATGGTCCAACAGTTTATTGCCGAGGCGTACACAGGCGACCATACGCCCCTTTATATCCCCGCTGAAATTTCACGAGAGGGAATCGCCCTCGATGGTGCTGAAAATGGCGATAGCTGGAAGAGATACAGAATCTACCCCAGCAAGTCGTAAGTAACAGGGTATCGGTGGGCGTGTGGAAATGGCGGCGTGCCCACCTGTCTGCCCACCAAGCAACGAGTATCCAATCTTATCAAAACGGAGGTGTTATACATGCGTCGGAAGAGAGTCATTATGCACTTCGTCGGAGACGACTTCAACAGTGCAATGCGGGTAATTGACCGCGGGAATGTCTATGTTAGCAGATTTTCTGATGGTGTGTGTACGGTGTTTATTTTGGTCAACAATCGGGGATCGTCGAGAGACCTTAAATTCATCATGTACAACCCAGACTCATGTGGGTTCACAAGAGCAGAACTGAATCGGGATGAGTTTGAAAAGATGTTTACCGATATCCTGTCGCATTTTAGCCGAGGTCAGTATGAATTCGAGGAGAACGGCGATGACATGATAGAGCATTTTGATAGCATTTGCACTGGATTGATGGCGTTGGAGATGGGGAGCTACAAAGGTTATCGAGTACGGCGGTACACAGACGAAGAGCTACGAGAAATGTCACCTGTCGGATCACGCAGTCCACAAACACACTTTGGGAGGAGATAGGGTTATGCAATTGGTTGAAACAAAGGCAAGCAAGCCGACGTATCAGCAATTAAGGGAAAGGTTAGTCGTAGAGAAGTTGAACCACATATCCTCGGTTCTGACTTACAAGTGGGGTATCGACAATCTGGTGGTGAAAGACGACCATGAGAGCTTCGCGATTTTTAGAATCTGTGAGGATTGCGGAAATCTACATTTACTAAGTGAGTATTCCTTGGATGAACTCCTGTCATTGGATGCTGATACAGAGGCAGATTGCCTAATGGGGGAATTCGATTAGTGAAGTGACCGCTGGGGAGGACTTCTTTGCCCTCCCCTACGGCTGACTGATTGCATCGGAAATAGGAAATTAAATTATAAGAGTCGTTCTGAAAGGGCTGAAATTGATGTGAAAACGACGGATGGGTTACAAGCCAACAACCAAATACACAAGAGCAAGAGGACATTTTACCCCAATGTATTGAGCGACCAGGAACTATTAGACGTAATTCGCAATGAGTACATTGAGCTAAACCCGAAAGGGTGTTGGGATTTCTTCAAAAGACGAACGAAGAGTCCATCGTTGCCGTATCTGCAAAAGAGATTTGGATTGACGTTTAATGAAATCCTTATTGTAGCTGGTGTACCGCAAGATAAGCTGAATTTTCTCAGGGGAGAAGTTCGGGATAGAGAGTATTATCTGCGACAGTTGACAGAAATGGCTGAGAAGTTAGGGCACACTCCGACCGTAAATGAGTTCAAACAGCATGGCGGGTCGCCGCACCACCTCCCCCTCATCTTCGGTTCTTACAATCAAGCTGTTCTGGAGGCAGGTTTGGTTCCAAATCAGCAAAGGGCAAAGACATATAGCAAAAAGCAACTATGCCGAATTTACAAGGACATAAGCAAGCAGATTGGGAGACCCGCTACAGCACGAGATTTAGACACGCACTCCGACCACTTCAACTCATCAGCATTCATCAATGCGTTCGGCGGACTGAATCAATTAAGGGCGGAAGCTGGGTTTGAGCAAAGCAAGAGAGGGCGCGACAGGCGGTACACAAAAGAGCAGATAACCCAAATGCTCATATCCGAGTACAAGAAGAAACGTGATCGATTGACCACAAGAGAGATTCAGCAAAACAAAAATCTGCCGACCTTTATGACCATTTTGCACTATTTCAATGTCCATTCTCTAACGGAAGTATGGGCTGAAATAGAGGGTGTGATTGCGAAGAACCATTTACGTGAGGAGCCTCCCATCAAAGCACTGGGAGATTTGGGAGAGAGGCGCGTTGCCCACCAGTTGGAATATCTGGATACGAGTATGTACCAAGTCTTTAACAACATCACAATTAGACATGGGCAGTTAGAACAGCAGATTGACCACCTGGTAGTTGGAGTTAATGGGATATTCCACATAGAGACGAAGAATCACTATGGAGACATATCTATTGATAGGCACGGGAACTGGACGCAGGTTAACAAGAGTTCCATCCATCCATTTACAAATCCACAAGGACAAATTGACCGTCATGGGAATATGTTGACACAGATTTTGAACAACCAATATGAAGTCACGGGTTTGGTGGTGTTCTCTAACCGAAAATGCCGTTTAAGTGGAATGGATCGGACGAGCCTCTATGTGATGAAAGTTGAAAACCTTCTCAGTTTCATCCAGACCTACAACGACGGTCACAGACTCAGCCCTGATGAGATATCAAGAGTTTGTAGGTTGATTGAGCAAGGGTCTGTCGTCACTGAGGGGGTATTGGTGTAACCGTTCAGGGTCCATGGGGGTGAGCCAGTTTACAGTGCATGTCGAGGGTTGAGTTGATCAAATTGATTCAGCCCTTGTCATCCTATGGAGCGAATCAATGACGACGAAACTCAGCAGGACACAACCAGGTGAGAAAACCTATTTCTGTTCCCGCAATGCCGCCCCCTCATATCTAACAACTCTTGCAACGGCTGATAGAACTTGGTCAGACATCTAAGCCCCTTTGGCATGGAGACAAGTCACATATTATAGGAAGAATCACAAAACAACGAAAGGAATGATGCGAATGTTAGATGAGTTCGTGACGGATGAGTTGATTGGACAAATCAATATGGAGCTTGAAAGGGAAAAGAGCAAGCTGGAGAAATGGGTTGGGGTACCATTGAGACGTAGTGAAATTGACGTGACAATGATAGGGGATATCTACAAGGACTATGCTTGCGCGCCGATGCTTATGGTGGATCACCTTATAAGACAGGTTGCTCCTTTTCTCGATGAACTTGGAGTTCAATTGTTTCCTTGTGTTGGTAATATCGAAAAGGAATATTGTTACAGTCCATTGGCAGATTGGGATCAGAAAAGAACCATGCACATCTGCTCCATTGATCTAAACGGGTATGCCAACTTTAACAGGGAACAGAGGGAACTGGTTGATCAATTAACACTGGAACTCATAAATCTCTATCACAGATTGAATTTTCGTATGACCCTTTATCTGTCGCAAATCGCTCCAGGGATTTGGAATGACGATAATCCGATTTACCGAATCGTTGCGGCGTGAAGTAAGAGGGTTGGCTTTGGACAGCAGAGGAAACAATCGCAGATGCCTGAATGCGATTTAAATTGTATGGGGTTTCTGCGAGTTTTCTATCCCCACATCATAAGCAACATAAGGTCATGTAAGCAGTTGAATCATTGGATGATGAGCAGAGCGAACTGTATGCCGCAGAAGG
>NZ_BCQI01000082.1 GCF_001544355.1 Alicyclobacillus acidiphilus NBRC 100859 | reverse complement strand
ATTTGCTCATTCACTTCGCCCCCGCCCCCGCCCCCGCGTCCGCCCCCGCCCCCGCGTCCGCCCCCGCCCCCGCGTCCGCCCCCGCGTTCGCCCGCGTCCCCGCGATCGACATTCTTCGCCGCGCGGCAGGGAATTGTCCATCTTCCCCTAATATATGAACGTTAGGGAACCCGGATAGCAGAGTGTCCAAATCCCGGATCAGGTTCCGTTTTGGAACGCGCGGGGGAGTCGCAAAGGGATGAAAAGAGCACATGGTATGGCCTCGGCCCTCGTTGGAGGCGTGGCGAGCATCTCGTTCTTATTTGGCGCAGCGATGCAGGTTGCGGCGGATACGTCCAGCGCGGGCGGCAGCGATGTACTAGGAACGCCGGCAGCGGAGCAATCCTCCGTCTCAGTGAGCGACGCCTACCCTACCGTCGGGGAGACGGTCAAGTACAAGGTCCTGGGTCTCGCGCCGAATGCGACGTATCAGTTGCTGTGGGAAACGTTCAAAGGTACGTGGAACACGGACGGCAATACGTTTGTCGGTGAATCGTATTCGACTGGTGTTACGACAATCGCGCGGGTCACATCCGACGCGAGCGGCGCGGTCAACGCATCGTTCGTCGTACCGAAGGGGTATGGGGATATTCACCAAGTTGGGCTGCTGGACGGGAATGGGCAAGTTGTTGCGCAGGGAAGCGTGACGGTGAAACCGTCGGTGTCCATCGAGAAGAAAGTCGAGCCGGAAGGCGGATTCTTTACTGTGCACGTCGACGGGATCGGCTATGGAGCCTATTCGAGCGCGTACGAGGCTCTGTACGACAACAAACTGATGGGCAACATCACAGCCGTGACCACAGACGGTTCGGCGACATTCCAAGTGCGGGCGGAGGGGGTGGGGGCGCATCAAATCGAGATCGTGCCATGTTCGATTGGATCGCCATACCTCAATGAACAGCAGTCGCCGTACTCGTGGAAACCGACGTTCGACATTCCGGTCACCGTGACGACGGGCACACCGACCGACGTGTTTGACAGTATCCCTGCGCCGTCGCCGTCCGTTGGCGATCACCTCGTTGCGACGCCGGGGCACGGAACTGTCGGGAGCACGTTTACCTTGACGGGATCGTCGCTGCCAGCCAATCAACAGGTGACCATCGAGTGGTCGAACACGGTCGGCAACCATGTCACGTCGGCTGGCTTTCACGGGGCAGAAACCGTGTTGGCGGAGGCGGCCACGGATTCGAAGGGCGATCTCTCCGCCAAGATCACAGTGCCGGTCAATGTCGGTGGGCCAGCGCACACGATTGAAGTGGTCGATTCGCAGGGCAACGTGATCGGGACGACCGACTATCAGATTTATCCGAGTTTCGTATCGGCGCCGAAGACGGTGAAAGAAGGGCAAATTCTGACGGTTCACCTGCAAGGCGGGGGGCCCGACACGTATGACAACTGTTACAGCGTGCTGTACGACAACGGATCCATCGGGTACGCGTGCGGTTTCAACTCCAACGGCGACATGCAGATTCAAATTCGCGCGACAGGGGCGCCTGGCGTGCACTACGTCGATTTGTACCCAACCATTCAACAGGGCAACCAGAAGGTTCCCAACCTCTATGTGCTGCCGTTGCTGACGTATCAGGCGGATCACCCTGGTGAGCGGGAACCTGCGTTTCACATCGTCTTCACGATCCAAAAGTAACGCTGTCGCATGCGTCGGTATTCGCATGCATTGGTATGCGATGATTCGCAAAAAAGATCAAGTTCGCTATGTTTTCGCTCTATGAAATCTGCTATATTTTTATTATTCCAATCAGTTGGAATAGATAACGCTATCTATACACAATTTTACAAATTGAACGGCGCTATCTACACGATGAGAGATTTGAAAGGGGAAGTCATTTGTGAAGCGGACTCTCGCAGGTCTTGCGGCAGCGTCCATCGTCATCGGCACAGGCATTCCGGCTGCCATGGCTGACGTGACATTGCCGTCGTGGTTCGAATCCACTATTTCCGTTGGAGGAACGACCTTCAGCCAACCAGAAACATTCTCAGATGGCTCTGAAACATACTTGCCGGTGTTTTACATCGACAACGCTTTGAAGCAAATCGGATATACAGCAACCTGGAACGGTGCGACGCACACGTGGGATCTCAACGTCTCCTCATCAGATCTCGCAAAACTGACCTCGGCCAACTTGACCGCGTCCAGCAGCGGCAACACGAGCGTCGCCGTCAATGGTACGGTCGTCGCGAAGATCAATACAGAAGTCCAAGCTGATCCAGCCACCAACGGCAACACCACGTATGCTCCGGTGTCGTTCCTGGCGCCTATCCTGACTGCGCTTGGCGCTGGCAGTTGGGACACGAATACACACACGCTCGATGTGAACACCCCCAACACCATCACGGCAGTTGACTCCTACAATGGAAGCATCGTCGTCACATTTGCGAATCCGTTCAAGGTTGCGCCAGGCGGTAGCGAAGTGACCGTGACGGCCAGCGACGGATCGACCGTGAGCGTGTCGAAGTCGACGTTGAGTGCCGACGGTACGACCGTGACATTCACCATTCCGGAAGTCACACCGCCGAATCCGGTACCGGATTATAGTGTGTCGTATATGGGAGGCGCGGCGGTTCAGGGCTATGATCCGGTTGTCGCTGTCAACGACGGCACGGTTGACCAAACCTCGGGCAGCCTCGCTGTAGGCCAAACATTGACCGTATCTGGCGTCAACGATCAATGCACGCCGATGCCGAGCCTCACATTTACCTCGGACAATACGGCAGTCGCCACAGTGGATTCGGACGGCACGGTGACCGCTGTTGCGCCTGGCGTGGCGCATATCCAGGCTACGGACGCGAAGGGCTTCACCGCCAATGTTCCGTTCACGGTCTACGTTCAAGGAGCAGACGATCCGACGATTCAATCGGTGGCTTTGTCTTCCGGCGCATTGATCGTCACGTTCGATCAAGCGTTCACGACTGCGCCGTCAGCTGACGAGTTTATCGTCAATGAGACAGACGGCACCACCACCACACCGGTGCAAGTGTCGAGCGTCTCCTTGAGCTCGGATGGCAAGACCGTCACGTTGACCTTGCCGGCACCGAGCAGTTCGTCTTCGAGCTCTTCGTCTTCGAGTTCTTCCAGCTCGAGCTCTGATTCGTCGACCACCACTACGCCGACGTACAGCGTTTCGTACCTGGATCACACCGCAGTGTCGACATCTGGTGCAGCATCCAGCACATCGACCGACGCGTCGAACTCGTCATCCAGCTCGTCTTCGTCCAATTAAATAAAGACTTCTCTCGCAAGGGGCAAGGTGTAGTTCATCCCGGGCAAGAGTGGTACGATAAACGACGGTGCACGCGGTGCACTGTCGTTTATTTTTTGAGAAAGAGGATGACGGAATGGCGAGGCATCGAGAATGAACGTGCGCAATGTTCGACTCCCGTCAACAATCCAGTGGCGTTGGGTGGTGCTCGCGGCCATCAGCGTATCGTATCTGGTGGTGTTCACGCAGCGAACAGGCCCAGGTGTGATTGGAGATCAACTGCAGGCTGAATTTCATGTGTCCGCAGGGGTTCTCGGCACGATTACCAGTATTCAGTACCTCTTATATATGCTTTTGCAAATTCCGATAGGTGTCTATGGAGACAAGTCCGGTCCGGAACGCATGCTTGTCATCGGCGTGCTGTTGGACGGAGTCGGCACGCTCGTGTTCACGTCTGCGGACACGTTCCTTTGGCTGCTTGTTGGGCGCGCGATCGTCGGCATCGGCGACTCTCTCATTTGGGTGAATATCGTGCTGATTTTGGCGAAGTGGTTCGCAAAAGGACGCTTTGCTGCCGTGCTGGCCGTGGCCAATACGGCTGGCAGTCTCGGTTCGTTGGTGACCAGTGTACCGCTTGCGGCCTGGATCGCCGTGGCCGGGTGGCATATGCCGTTTCGCATCATCGGGTTGCTGCTGGTCGCCCTCGCGATCGTCGATTTCTTCGTGCTCATTGTCGCAAAGCGCGGCCGAGGGAACGCTCAGGAGGATTTGGCCCAAATCACCATTCAACGGCTCCCAATCCGGGCGATGTTGGCGAAAGTTGTGCGGGATCGACTGTCCTGGTCGACGTTCTGTTGCCATTTCGGCGCGATGGGGACATATCTGGCGATGGTCAGCCTGTGGGTCGTGCCCTATTTCATGAGTGTCTACGGCGTAGCGCGATCCGAGGCGGCATGGTTCAGCCTCGTCGCCTTCATGGGCGCGCTTGTGGCGGGGCCCATCATTGGGTGGGTGAGCGATCGACTGGGCGATCGCAGACGTCCCTATTTTGTGACGCAATCACTGGGGACCTTGGCCTGGTTGACGGTCGTGGTCTTTGCCGGAAAACCTCCCATTGGATTGGCCGGCGTCGTGATGTTTGTCGTTGGGTTCGGGTGTGGCAGCAGCCTGCTCACGTTCGCGTGTATCCGCGATCACGTCAAACCTGAGTTGGCTGGCGTTACATCGGGTTTCGCCAACTCGGGCGGCTTCTTGAGCGCCGTTCTGTTGCCGGTATTGTTCGGTGCGATGATCGATGCGAATGGAGCCCAAGGCCTCACGGTGACGAGGCAGGTGGTACAACATGCCTACAGCCTGGCCTTTCTCCTGCCGACGATTTTTTCCGTCGTCGGCGTGATTGGCAGTTTGACGCTGCCAAAGGGGAATGGCGCTGTGATCGCGGACGACGTAACGGCGTGACGCGTGACATTTCGACCAGTATATTCCGGTTATACAACCGATTTGTGACCATTCGCCCTCGTGAGAGAGGGCTTTGGCCATTTGTATCGAATGTAGACGAACGACGTCGAACCATCATTCGGCATGACATGGGCATGTCATGGTTGAACTGCACAGAATTGAATTCAGTTGAACGGTGAGGGATTGCGTTGCGAACACTCGAAGGAATGCAGGCACTGGATGCTGCGAAACGATACGGTATCACAGTGTACGATACATACTACGACAATGAAATCAGCGTGGAAGAAGCGGAGCAGTTCATCGAGAGTCGGCGTGATCCGGCTGCGTTTGTCCTGAAGGACTGGCCAGAGACCGAGGAAGAAGCCGAAGATATTGTCCTGATGCGGATTTATCGTGCACTCAGCGAGGAACACACGCACAGCGGAATGATTGAGGACGTCATGGAGGAGATCCCTGGGCCTGTGATGAACCTGGCGGCGGCTGAACTTGCGGCGCTTCGACTGGGGACCCGCAACATTTTGGAGGTGCAGGATCGCGAGGACGGCGTCTTCTATCACGTGCCTCGGACGACGCATCTGACGCGCGAGTTTGTGTCGAAGCTGTCCGAGTACGTCTGTGACGAATGCGCCCATTTGCGCCTGGATGGCGCCTACCACGAGCCGTGTCTGCACTCGCTCATCGACGCCATTCGCCGTGGACAGTTCGCGTTCGAGGACATTGTGGAGGAGCGAGACGCCGACGGTGATCGCGGCATTGCGCGTCTCCTGCCGGGCCTGGGAAGGCTTGGACAGCGCGTCTCTGAGGCGAAGTCTCGCTTGCAGAACTTCGTCAAGAGCTCGAAGTCGGCAGGCGCCAATGCGAAGGGCGCGACGCGTCCTAGACCGACAGAACCGGATCCGGACTGGCCTGACTTGGTCGAACCTGATCCGAAACCACTGGACGTCGCGAACGCGGAGCGGGATTACAGCGAGGATCGGCGTTCTCAGGTCTCGATACCTGTCGACGAGCCGACCATCGCTCATCCGGCCTCATCTTCCATGTCTTCCACTTCCATGTCTTCCACGCCACCCGTTCGTCCAACGAGCGACGCATCGTCCCGTGTACGGATGACGAAACGCGATCTTCTGGCGTACTTGGAGAGCATCGAGATCGTCGATGAGAGCGGAGATCTCCTCGCACAGCTCGAGGCCTACGAAAAGGAGTATGAAGCCCTGGAAGCGAGGTTTGCGGAAGAGCGGCGGGCTCGCTCCGAAACGGAGCGGGATCGAGACTACTGGAAAGAGCAGTACGAGGATTTGAAGACGGATATGGACAAATTGGTCGAGGCGTTGCAGATTGCGCAACGCCGTACCGAGCGCGAGCGAAATACCTGATGATCACGTGTGCGCCGAATCGGCGTCCGTATGAACCGTGTCCGGCATCAGCGACGGGTGGCGTCGCACGGATACGGTACCGGCTGTCACTGCGGCGAGCAGTGCGCCGGTGACCCAGAAGACGCCGTGAATCGATGTCGTGTCGCCCACAAAACCGCCAACCATCGGACCAAGCGTGTTTCCGATTTGGTTGGCGGTTTGATTGAGGCCAAACGCGCGTCCGCGAAACGTGGATGCGGTGGAGCGGACAATCAGTCCGTTGATGGCCGGATAGACAGCACAGAAGAACGCCCCGTACACGAAGCGAATCCCCGCGAAAGCCCAAACGTTGTGAAACGGAATTTGCATCAGCGTCCACACGGTCCCACCGACGAGTCCAAACAACAGAATGCGTGAGAAGCCAATTTTGTCCGCCCATTTTCCCCAGACAGGCGCAAACAGCACGCTGGCGATACCAGAGAGCGAAAAGACGACTCCGGCAATAAACGATGCGTTATGTGTCGAAGGATCCAGCTGAGTAATGTATAACGTCAGTACAGGTTCGATCGTCATAATGGAGAACGAGACCACCATGTTCAACACCAGCGCGGTCACGAGCGGTCGGTTGTGCAAGGCGGAGCCGACGGCGCTGAAGACCGACGGACGCTGCGCTGACGCTTTGAAATGTTCCTCTTTCACGAAGATGATCGCTAAAATCGTCGAAAACAGCACCAGTACGGCGGCGCTGGCGAACGCGTAGCGATTCGTCGACAGCCGTGCGATAGTCCCTCCGAGAATGGGCCCGATGATGCCGCCGCTGGAGCTCGCCGCAGAGATCATCGACAGCGAGTACCCCACCTTGTCCTCAGGCGTGTTGGTTCCAACCAATGCGATGGATCCTGGAATATAGCCCGACAACAGTCCCTGCAAAATCCGCAGTACAAGCAACTCGTACGGGTTCTGCACGAACGCCGTCAATCCGTATGTAACCATGAGCGCCAGGCCTGCGCGTACAATCATGGGTTTCTGCCCGAACCTGTCGCCGACAGAGCCCCAGTACGGAGCAGCGATGGCGCCGGCCAAGAAAGCTGCGCTGTAGAGCGCGCCAGACCAGATCTCTGTGTGGGAATGAACGCCGATTTGGAGGAGAAAGAGGGGGAGAAATGGAACAACCATCGAATAACTGGCGGATACGAGAAGGGAGCCTATCCATAACACTGCGAGATTTCGTTGCCACGTTTCCATGCTGATCACCACGTTTTTATCACAATCTTACTCCTAATTTGATTCGTTCGCTCAGGAAATATTTCTCGATCACGAAAAAAATCCATGATTCACCCAGAAGAAATTGGTATATGATGAATGTGAAAGAAACCGGTAGAGAGGATGAGTGGCGTGGCGGGAATTCGTCAGGTAATCAGTACGCTGACAAGTGACGGCAAGGAATTGATGGGCCCGGAAGTACTCGCGTATCATTATCCGGATAACAACATCCTGAACGGTTCATTGCTTACAGTAGAATCCAACCACTTCGCAGTTCTGAAATCGCGCGGCGCTATTTTGAACGTGTATGAAACAGGGCAATACGTGATTCAGACGCCGGATCGACCCATCATCGGCGCGTTCCAGCAAGCGTTTTTCGGCGGGAACAGCCCATGGCAGTACGAGGTCATTTACATCACGAGATCGAAGCTCATTCTCGAAGTGTCCGGCGTCGCGTATTCCCGTGAAATGGCGGAAATGGGCTACCACGTGAGTTGTTACGTGCACGTCGACACGACGGATGACGCGCTGAAGCTGGTCCAACACATGCCGATTGCAGGCCACTACGTCAGCATGAAGGAAGTCAACTGGTACGCCGGCCCCGTGATCGAGCAGTCTATCAACAAAATCGTCCAGCTTACCGAGCTCGAGCGAGTCAATGAAAAAATGCCCGAGATACTGGAGTTGGTCAAGGATCACCTGCAGGAGTTCTTGGCGGTCTACGGTCTGACACTCAACGACGTCAAAGCGCTCGTCTATCCAAAGGATGAGCGGATGAAAGAACTCATCTCGCTGCGGGCGTTTGGGTTGTCCGAACTCGACGCTGTCCGCTACTACACCGCGATGATCATGGCAAACAAAGGTATTGTATCGGCGCCGAATATGGCCATTGGCGAACCGTTCTTCGTCGGCAATCCGCAGGTCGCGGCCGGCCCCATCAGTCTCGCGGGCGGTACCGGACGTTCCGACACTTGATTTGCAAGTTCGATGGATATGTGCATCGATGGGTCATTCGAGACTGAGGAGAGAGACGCTTGAGCGATCTGATGAAGTACGGTATTGCCGTGGCGCCGAACAACGTGGTCAACACCTTGTTGACCGGCTGGATGAACGCGTGGTTTGTCAATGTCAAGGATCCCAAGTATCGCTTGCGGGATCGGATGGTTGGCCTTCACAATACGGTCGATTCGGCGTTGGGGGAATATACGGAGCAGCTCAAAGGCGAGTTGAGCAAATTGCGAAAATCGATTCCGCAGCCGACGCGCGAGAATCCATATCCGCCCCTGGACGGACTGGAAGCCGTCAAAGACTTGGAGCAGTACATCCGGCACGTGGAAGCGATCCGGACGAAAGTATTGTCCGCCTCTGTCCCGCCTGACGAATACGTATTTCACGGCTCGTCCCAGAATGAACGGCTGCTCTCCGATTTGTTGGCGGTGGACGGGGAACTCGTGTCTGCGATGCAGACGATGACGCCCGAGACCATCGACGTGATCGACGACATTCTCCGCCGGCGCGAACTGTTGCTCCGCAGCTTTGTCACCGATTGACGCCGCTTACGATCTCGGTGTGGTCCGCGGCGTCATCGCCTCCACGGTCGCCTTGGTCGTCTCGTCGACGAATCCGCGGGCGCTGTCGTAAAAGTAGATTTGTGACGCCAGTGGCGCCTCTCCAGCCGCCGGCGTCACTTTTTTATAGTTGCCGTTCGACAGCAGCACGTATCGATTCACGTTGTCCTTCAATTGAATATGCAGGATGTGCTTGAGCCGATCCTTCAGATTCTGCTGCAGGACCGGAAACAGGATCTCCACGCGGTTCACCATGTTACGCGTCATCCAGTCGGCGCTGGACAGAAAGACCCGCTCTTCGCCGCCATGCTGGAAATAGAAGATGCGGCTGTGCTCCAGAAAACGTCCAATGATGCTGGACACCCGAATGTTCTCACTGACCCCCGGCAGGCCTGGCCGCAAACAGCAGATGCCGCGGATGATCAAATCGATCTCGACGCCCGCGCACGACGCCTTGTACAGTGCGCAGATCAGATCCTTGTCCGTCAGCGAATTCATCTTCGCGATGATCCGTCCCGTCTGATTCTTCCGATGTTGCTCAATTTCGTCCTCAATCAACTGAATAAACCGATCCTTCAACCCGTGCGGCGCGGTGGAAATCTGCCGCCAGGCGGGCGTGATCGCGAATCCAGTCAGGTGGTTGAAGAAGAGCGACGCGTCTTCACCGAAGTCCTCACGGGCCGTGAACATGCCAATATCGGTGTACAACTTGGCTGTGGTGTCGTTGTAGTTGCCCGTGCTCATGTGTACGTAACGGCGGATGTCGTTGCTTTCCCGGCGCACCACAAGCGTGATCTTGCTGTGCGTCTTCAGCCCGACGAGTCCATAGATCACGTGGCAGCCAGCTTCTTCGAGCTTTTTGGCCCACACGATGTTATTTTCCTCGTCAAATCGCGCCTTCAGTTCCAAAAGAACGGTGACCTGTTTGCCGTTTTCGGCGGCGCGCGCCAAGGCGCTGACCACCGGTGAGTTGCCGCTGACGCGGTACAGCGTCTGTTTGATGGCGAGAACCCTCGGATCGTCGGCGGAGTGATTGACGAAGTGGACGACGGGATCGAACGATTCATACGGGTGGAAGACCAGGATGTCCTTTTTCGCGATCGCGTCGAACATGTTGTTTTCACCGAACAAGTCGCGAGGGGCTTGCGGCGGCATCGGATCAAACCGAAGATGGTTGCCGAACGGCAGGGACGCGAATCGCATGAAGAACGTGAGATCCAGCGGTCCCTGGATGGAATACACGTCTTCCACTTCGAGATCCAGCCAGTCGCGGAGCGTTTCCACCACGTGATTGCTCATGGTGTGCTCGACTTCCAACCGCACCGCATTGCCCCGGTCGCGTTTTTTCAGTTCCTTTTCGATTTCTTCCAGCAGGTCCTCGGCCCCTTCTTCATCCACGATAATGTCGGCGTTGCGCGTGATCCGGAAGCACGCGCATTCCAGTACGTGATTGCCTGGGAAAAGGGTTTCGATAAATTGCTGAATCACTGCCTCCAGGAAGACGAAACACTGCCGATGATTGCGCGACGAAGATTTGACCTCGAGATAGCGAGGAAGTACGGAGGGCACCTGAACGACCGCAAACAGCGGCGTGTGCAAGTGTATCTCCGGCGTCTCGTTCGGTTCGAGCAAAACGGCCACGTTGAGCGAGCCATTCGCCAACATGGGGAATGGGTGGCTTGCGTCGATAGCGAGCGGCGTCAATACTGGGAAGACGTGCTCATGGTAGTACGATTCAAGATACTGTCGCTGCGCAGCGGTCCATTGACGCGGCGAGAGAAATGCCACGCCTTCCCGTTTCAGCGATGGTAGAACGGATGTCGTAAGACTCCTGTATAATCGTCGAACATCGGCATGGACGCGCTTCGAGATCTCATGAAGCTGTTCCGCCGCCGACATCCGCGTCTTGTTGTCGGGCCGGCCGATTCCCAGTTTGACTTGATCTTTCAGACCAGCGACTCGAACCATGAAAAACTCATCCAGATTGGACGCGGAGATAGACATGAACTTGAGCCGCTCAAGCAGCGGATTCTCCGCATTCATCACCTCTGCGGTGACACGCTCGTTGAACGCGAGCCAGCTAAGTTCGCGGTTGATGTAATATGCCTTGTTATCAAATGACTGCATTCGCACGTCCATCCTTGTCGTCAAAATGAGCCGATGGTCTGCCTATATCTTCATTTTTCACACGATGATGCAAATCCTGCTGCCAATGTCGCCGGATTTCGTAAAGGTTGTGTTAATTTTAGGTTTGTGGATACTATGCGCGTTGACGGAGAAATTTGCCTTTCTCCTGAACAAACGCCGCGCTTTATTGTGGAGCCGCAAGCGACTGTGATACAGTGGGCGAGAAAGGTTGTGGATGTGTGACTTGGCGAAGAGGACTGACCGTATTGCTATGGAGCCTTGTGCTATTCTATGGCACTTGCACGGTCGATCCGTTTCATTTCTATCTAAGTTCGTTCCATTTTCATACGCACGCTCGATATCGCGATCTGCTGATGATGGACTTTCACTTTCGCTCCCCGAAGTACACGATCTCGAAGATTTGCCACTTCCTCGGGTTTTTCATATTCGATATTCTTCTGGTCCGCTGGCTTCACAGGCCATGGTTGACCTTGCTGATAGCCATCTGCTTTGGCGTCACGACAGAGATTTTTCAACTGTACTTCGGCCGCGATGGACGCTTGTACGATATGGTCATCGACAGCGGTGGTGCCGTTCTGTCATTTTGGCTGCAAAGGTTGGCTGGTAGAAGATATGCTAGGTGAAGATGGGGCGAGGTAGGGGGAAGGCAGGGGGCTAAACGAGGACATGAAAAAGGGGGCATATTGCCCCCTCCGAAATTATTGGATTATGAAATCGCTGTCGGTTTGTATACCGGATCACCAGTAGCTGCAGCTTGAAACGCAACTCCGGAGACAATACCAGTTGTCGGAGTTCCCGCGACCGTATCGGCACTGACGATGGCTGGAGCAAATGCCGCAGCAGACACTACCAAGGATCCCATGATAACGATTCGTTTGAGAGCTTTCATAGAAAACACTCCTCCTATTGATGGAAATCTTCCACAACCTGCAAAAAAGCGTCAACTACTTTGGGGTCGTACAGAGTTCCGGACATAGACGCGATCTCCTTGACCACGTCTTCCTTCGATTTTGCCTTTTGGTAGGGGCGGTCTGAAGTCATCGCGTCGTAGCTGTCAACGACAGCGACAATCGCGGCGGGCGTATAAATTTCTGAACCTTTCAGCCCATGTGGATATCCACTTCCGTCATATCGCTCGTGGTGCTGTTCAGCTACTGTACTGCCACGTTGCAGTGGCACGTGCGGTGAAGCTTTCAGCATGTCCCTACCAACGATGGTGTGCTGTTTAATTATATTA
>NZ_BCQI01000081.1 GCF_001544355.1 Alicyclobacillus acidiphilus NBRC 100859 | reverse complement strand
AAATTACAATGTTTCGACTACCGGCGCACTGTCCAAAAAGCCTGGGACCAGTCCGACTTCTATCCCTGCGACGGTTTCCGTTCCAGCACTCACGGCCAATCCAGCCGCACTTACCGTCAAATTGCTCGGGAATCAAACGACTTCCGCTGAGAAGAAGACCATCTATCAACTTGCAAAAATTACGAACTACGATCTTCCGATGATTCCTATTTGGTATCAAGGTGCAGGTCGCACCTGGTCCACCCAGAATTGGACTTGGCCCGACTTCCAGCACAATCAGGCCCTTGAAAATCAGTTGGTTTACAATAATCCAATTGCTGTATTCCAGTCGTTGGGGCTTATGAAGCCAAAGAACTAAGTGCAGCGATGACGGCGAGGGACGGTTTGTCCCTCGCAACACTGTTTCGCTATATTCGTCCTCTCGGCGCGTGTTGGATCACAATCGAGATGAGGTGAACATCATGTCGAAAGTCTCTCGATACCACACAATGGAGCACGTTATTACGACGATTCATTCCGTGGGAAAGTTAACGTTCTTCATGGGAGTGTTCTTATTTTTGGGTGAATTACTAGCATTGATTGGGGCGACGTCTCGGGCCTCTCAAATGGTGGATGGAATTGCGATGGTCTTTACATTGTGTTTACTTTGTCTGAGTCTCACCGGAGCACGGATTGTATCGTATTTTTGGAAGCGTGCCTGTGGTCAGCCCGAGGAGCACTCGGCCTTATGAAATACGTGTACAGATCCATCGTCGCGCTTGTGATGATTTTTGTGATTTCTTCCTTGACATTCTTTTTAGTTCGCTTGATGCCGGGAGATCCTATTATCTTTCTGGAGACTCAGCTTGAGCAAAAGGGGATGACTGCTCAACAGGCTGCCGATCAAATTCAAGTCATGCTGAACATTATACCGCATCAGCCCCTGTTAGAGCAGTATCGGGAATGGCTCGTTCAACTGTTGCATGGGAATTTAGGACAATCGATTCAGCAGACCGGCGTGTCCGTGCGCAAACTCATTTTCAACGCGCTTCCGTGGACTTTGATTACGGTGGCTATAGGGCTCCTTGGAAGTTACGTGATTGGCATCGTACTCGGAGTTGTCAGTGCTTATTTGCGCCGTAGTTGGGTGAGCAGTCTCATCGACAACGTCGGTTCGGTAGCGCACGCCGTTCCTGCTTTTGTTACAGGTATCGCTCTATTGTACCTGTTCACGGTTGTTTGGCACGTGTTTCCATCGGGTGGCGCTTACGGTATAACAGTTACTCCTGGGTTCAACTTGCCGTTTATCTTGAGCTTTCTCTACCACATGATTCTTCCAGGCTTCACTTATGTTTTGACGACGTTTGGTTCCGTAACACTTTCCATGAAGTCTTCTACCATTACGACTTTGAACGAGGATTTCATGATGGCTGCCCGCATTCGGGGACTACCCAAATCAAAGTTAATGCAGTACCTGGGCTCGAACTCGATTCTTCCCCTGTTTACCGGGTTCATGATCAGCCTTGGCGTACTGTTCAGCGGTTCGATATTCATTGAGCAAACCTTCCAGTTTCCGGGTATCGGGAACCTGCTTGCAACGGCGGTGAATTCAAGGGACTATCCCGTCATGGAAGGATGCTTCATGCTGACCATCGCCACGGTCATCGTTGCCAACTTACTTGCGGACGTGCTGTACGCCAAGCTCGATCCACGGATCAATGTCTAAGTCACACGTTAGGGAGGGAATGCCATGACGTTATACAAGGTATTTACGCGGCGGCCGTCGCGGATTGCCGGCGTGATTCTTTTGCTCTTCTTCGTCGTACTGGCGGTCTTTGGGAATGTCATGTATCCTCTTCAGCCCCAGCCTAACGCGTCCGCAATCTATGCGCCTCCGTCTTGGGCGCACATTCTCGGTACTGATTACGCAGGGAGAGATATTTGGATTCAGATCGTGCAAGGTGCCGCCGGGGTTATGTCGGTCGGGGCGTTAGCGGCGGTGTTCACAATTATCATCGGAACGTTGATTGGACTGGCGGCTGGGTACCTGGGACCTGTGGTCGATGCGATCTTGATGCGTGTGACCGACATATTTTTAACCATTCCATCATTTGCCTTGTTACTCATTCTCGCGGTCACCATCGGACTAAGCAACACGATTGTCCTCGCTATACTGCTTAGTTTTGCGAGTTGGGGAGGACTTGCGCGCGCGATCCGCGCCATGGTGTTGAGTCTACGAGAACGCTCATTTATAGAAGTGTCGAGAGGGTTGGGCATCGGGAGATGGCACATTCTCTTTCATGATGTTCTCCCCAACCTCGCGCCTTATATCGTGACAAACCTGATGCTTTCGCTGACTGCGGCGATTTACGGCGAAGTTGGGCTTTTCTTTTTAGGCGTAGTCCCATTCAAGGCAAACAACTGGGGCGTTATGCTGAATTTTGCCCAAGGTGCATCGGGGGCAATGTACAGCACGCAATCCATTATGTATTTGATATCTCCAATATTGGCAATCGTGTTACTTCAAACGGGAATTGTGTTGACGGCCGATGCCGTAAACGAAATCGTCGATCCGCGTTTGCGCGCGGGGCACTAAGGAGTCAACAGGATGAACGAAGTATTAAGTGTGCGAGGATTGACCATTGTTTTCCCAATGGGTCATCGGACCATTCGGGCCGTGGACAACGTCAGTTTTTCGATTGCCAAAGGTGAAAGTATCGCGCTTGTCGGGGAAAGCGGCAGCGGCAAAAGCACGATTGCTTTCGCGCTGTTCAACAATGTGCCGCAGCCCGGAATAATCGAGAGCGGAGAAATTCGGTATTTTCAAGGCGGCAATTTTCTTGAGATGGGGCAGGCTTCGCAACGACAAGTATTTTGGGAGAAGGTCTCCATGGTCTTTCAGGCAGCTCAAAATACGTTGAACCCGTTGCTCAGAATCCGGCGTCAGGTGGAGGACATTGCACAAGCCCATCATGTCAACAAGAAAGTGGCTATTGATAAGGCGCGCGAACTTCTCTCGACCATGTACCTTGACCCGACTCGTGTCCTGGACGCCTATCCACACGAGCTCTCGGGGGGCATGAAGCAGCGAGTCAGCATCGCGTTGGCTCTCCTTCTCGATCCGGAGATCATCGTGTTGGATGAACCGACAACGGCTTTGGATGTGATCAGCCAGGCATCGGTTTTGAAGATATTGAACGAAATTCGTCGCCAAAGGAACATCTCGCTGATATTCATTACACACGATATCTCGGTTATCTCGCAGGTGGTTGACCGCGTTCTGGTCATGTACGCCGGTTCGGTAGTCGAATCAGGTTTGGTCCAGAAGATTGTACGAGATCCTTCGCATCCATACGCAAAGGGGCTGATCGGCTCGATTCCTCCTTTGGTAGGTGATCTGAGCGACGTCCACGGACTCCGCGGGAATCCAGTCAATTTGCTCAGCTTGAGCGGGGGTTGTCCATTTGCGGATAGGTGTCCAGATGTAATGACGCGTTGCCGGACAGACCGTCCACTCATGCGTCAACTATCGACGGGGAACGCGGTTGCTTGTCATTTGTACGACGCCGAGGGTGAGGAGGTCCGCACGTGATAGAACTCAAGCACGTTTCGAAGACGTTCGTGATGAAGAAATCTCGCGCCTCTGCGAGACGACTCCTGCATGCCGTGCAAGATGTGAATCTTTCTCTTAGTCAGGGAAAATTCATTGCTGTCGTTGGAGAAAGCGGCTGCGGGAAGAGTACGTTGGGGCGGATGGTATCGGGTCTGATACCGCCGAGCGCCGGCGATATCGTGATCGACGGCAAGACGATGACTCAAGCTCCGCGCCATGCTTGGAAGAAATGGGCGCAACTTGTCCAGTTGATTCCTCAAGATCCATATGCTGCGCTGAACCCAGTGCGAACGATCAAGACCTCCCTGGCCGAGCCATTACTGTATCATCACAAGATACGCCGCGGCGAACTGAACCAACGATTGGAATCTCTGCTCGACATGGTCGGATTGGACGCCGGCAATGTATTGGAAAAGTTCCCCCATCAACTTTCCGGTGGACAGCGTCAACGCCTTGTCGTTGCACGAGCTTTGACGGTCGATCCACAATACTTGGTCGCCGACGAATCCGTATCCATGGTCGATGTTTCTCTGCGGCTTGAAATTTTAGAAAGCATGAAACAAATTTCCCGGCAGCGTCAACTTGGGTTGATGTTCATCACGCATGATTTTCGTGTGGCGAGATATATTGCTCAGGGCGGCGAGATCGTCGTGATGTATCTCGGACGAGTGATTGAGCGTGGACCGACCGAAGAGATCTTGAGATCTCCGCAACATCCGTACGCTCAATCATTGATTTCCGCCGTGCCAATCCTTGAGGGGCGCGAGCGGCGCCTGGAAGAAATCGTCCCTAGAAACTACGAATTGTCGGTCGATGGAGTACCCGAGCATGGTTGTCCATTTCAGCCGAGATGTCCTTTCGCGACCGAGAAATGCGTGAAGGAATCGCCGGAGCTACGCGGGGTCGATCACCCAGAACATCTGGTCGCGTGTCATTATGCAGAACCCCGCAAACTTATCGCAGCAGCCAATTAGTGTGTGGAAGTCCACCTATACACACGGTCTATTGGTTGAAAGGAGCTTTTTATGCCATACCGCATAGATCATCCAAGAAAACTCCGGGCCTTTTTAGAGCAGGTTCGGATACGTATATATGAACCCATTCAACACCTCCAAGTTGTGGCCTGGGTCACACCGGAGCCTGTTCCATACGAAGAGCGCATGACTGGAAAGCGGGTGGAGCTTGCACCTGGAGATCAGTGGGGTGATCTTTGGGACTGTGCCTGGTTTCATTTTCGGGGATCCGTCCCAGAGGCTGGTGCGGACAAGAAAGTGGTTCTGCTTATCGATGTGAATGGTGAACTTTGTATCGTCGACGAAACTGGCTCCCCAAAGCAGGGGCTGACGAATGTAAATTCTGAATTCGACAAGACACTTGGGTTGCCGGGCAAGCGGGTCGTTGAAGTGACTGAACGCGCGCACGGCGGCGAGGTGATTGATCTTTGGGCTGACGCAGGATGCAACGATTTGTTTGGGAAATTTCGGGGTGGAACTTTGCGAGAGGCCACTATTGCCGTTTGCCATGAAGAGTATCGGGAATTTTACTACGATTTCGAAGTGCTCCTGGGTTTGGTTGAGAGCTTGCACGATCAATCAGCCCGGCGCTGCCGAGTGGCTCAGGCTCTGCACGACGCAATGAATTTGGCATCCGACATGACCATTGAAAACATGCGGCTCGCGAAGCAGTTGCTCGAAAAGGAACTCGGAAAATCTGGGGGTGACCCTACATTAACCATAAGTGCCATTGGACACGCGCATATCGATTTGGCTTGGCTGTGGCCGATTCGCGAGACGATTCGAAAGGCGGCGCGTACATTCTCCACGGCGCTTCGAATGATGGAGCGTTATCCCGATTACGTATTTGGTGCCAGTCAACCTCAGTTATACCAGTGGGTGAAGGATTACTATCCGAGCCTGTACGAGCAAATAAGAAGCCGAATTGCCGAGGGGCGTTGGGAAGTACAGGGGGCCATGTGGGTCGAGCCGGATTCAAACATATCGGGTGGAGAGGCACTCGTCCGGCAGGTATTGTACGGTAAACGGTTTTTCCTTAGGGAGTTTGGCAAAGACGTGAATTCACTGTGGGTCCCTGACATTTTTGGGTATTCAGCTGCACTTCCGCAGATTTTGAAACAATCCAATGTGGATTACATGATGACCCAGAAGCTATCTTGGAACGCGCATAACACCCATCCGCACCATACGTTCTTTTGGCAGGGTATCGATGGCAGTCGCGTGCTCACGCACATGCCGCCGGAAGCTACGTACAATGGACCAGCCACGCCACAATCGGTGGCGAAATTGGAACATGCCTATCTGGACAAGAATGTGTCCGATCACGCCCTGATGCTCTTTGGAATTGGTGACGGTGGCGGTGGCCCAGGAGAAGAGCATCTCGAGCGTCTCAAACGAGAAAAGAACCTGCAGGGGTTGTGTCCTGTTGTTCAGGAGCCGTCGGCCGTTTTCTTTGAAAAGCTTGCGAAACAATCCGAGAGATTTCAGACGTGGAGTGGAGAACTGTATCTGGAGCGGCACCAGGGCACATTCACGACGCAGGCTCGAAACAAGTGGTACAACCGCCGCATGGAGAAGGCATTGCGCGACTTGGAATTCGCTGCGGAGTTGCATTTTGTGTTGCTCGGTCATCGATATTTCGTAGAGGATTTGGAGGATATATGGAAGGAAGTGCTCCTCTACCAGTTTCATGACATATTGCCAGGGTCGTCGATCACCCGCGTGTACAGGGAGTCGCTCGCGCGTTACGAGATTCTGCTCGGAAAGGTTCGGGTTATGCTCGACCAGATCTTACGCCGGATCGCCGAGCAAGTGGATACGACGGGGATGAGCCAGCCCTATATGATCGTCAACTCGCTTCCTTGGGAACGTACGGAGTGGCTTTTGATTGGGCAAACGTGGATTCATGTGACAGTTCCCGCCATGGGTTACTGCGTTGTGGACGCCAACACGACGACCGATGTGTCGCTTGCCGAGGTCGTTGCCACTGAGAACAAATTGGAGAATGACCGTTTGCGCGTGGAATTTGACGACAATGGCGCGATTCGATCGATTTTCGACAAACAGGCTTGCCGGGAAATTGTAGCAGAAGGCAGGACAGTGAATTCCTTGAAAATTTATCACGATCGCGGTGACAGTTGGGATTTTCCAGAGGACTATGATGAATTGCAAGCCGGTGAAATCCACCTTAAGGAGGTTACCGCAAGGACAAATGGTCCACGGGCAGAGATTGTGCATGTATACGCTTACGGGGCTTCGGAGATTCAGCAGACCGTGACGCTTACGTCGGGATCGGGCCAAATCGACTTCCGCACGCGTGTTGATTGGTTTGAGTCTGAAAAGATGTTGCGCTCATCCTTTCCACTAGACATCCATGCTGACCACGTGAACTGTGAAATCCAGTTTGGCCATATCAAGCGAAATACGCATCGCAACACTTCGTGGGATGCCGCCAAAGACGAGATTTGCGCGCACCACTGGATCGATTTGTCCGAGCCCATGTACGGCGTTTCGTTGTTGAATGATTGCAAGTACGGCTATCGAGCTTATGGAAACGTGCTCGATATCAACCTGCTCCGAAGTCCGACATACCCAGATCCAGAGGCCGATCGTGGAAGGCATGAGTTTACGTACAGTCTCCTTCCGCACGTCGGAGATCATGCTGACGCATTGGTTTATCGTTCGGGATATCAACTCAACGTCCCTCTGCACATGTGTGTTGCGGGCGGTGGGAACGCAACGTTGCCTAAGCGCTACGGGATGTTTGTGGTAGATTCCGATCAAGTGATGATAGAGGCAGTCAAAAAGTCGGAAGATGACGACAGTGTAGTCGTTCGAATGTATGAAACGTCTGGCGCGCACGTATGTGCGAGGATAGGCGTCAACTTTGATGTCGTCCGCGTGGAAGCGGTTAATTTGCTGGAACAGCCTGTGGAAGAGCAGTGTGTCTTAAACCCCGACACCAAGACGATTTCGTTGCGGTTTAGACCCTTCGAAATCAAGACGGTCAAATTGAAGTTCTGAGCCATTCCGCGGACGGCTTGTGGATGTGCGGTCTGTGGGAGTTACCTGGGAAGGGGGACAAAGCAATGACTGACTTGAACCGCGAACTGGTCCTTTATCTCATCCACCACTCACATACGGATATCGGGTATACCGATCGACAGGAGAAGATCGAGCGTTACCATGAGGATTTCATTCGACAGGCTATTACTGCGGTCGAACTTGCGCGGTCGGGAGAACGAGAAGAATGGAGAGGGTTCAAATGGGTGTGTGAAACGTTCTGGCCCGTCGAACGCTTTCTCATTCGTTCCACCGACGACTGGCGCCACAGATTCGTCGAGGCGCTGCGGCGAAGAGAAATTGAGTTATCGGCTAACTATCTGAACATGACTGAATTGCTAGATGATGTTCTGACGCGGCAGTTGATATCGAAGGCTGTCGATTTCGCGAATTCAATTGGCGTCCGGGTGAGTTGCGCGATGACGGCAGATATCAACGGATATGGGTGGGGATTTTCACAGGCGCTCGTAGACGCAGGAATTGTCAATCTCTTTTCATGCGTACACACGCATCATGGGATGTATCCTGGATTCCGTAATCAAACGCCATTTTGGTGGGTCACACCGCGTGGCGACAAGTTGCTGGTATGGAACGGCGAGCATTACCACCTTGGCAATCGTCTTGGACTGGCTCCGAATGCGATAACGAGTGAGGCGATTGCGACGGCTGAAGCTCGAGTGGAGGCATATCTAACCCAGTTGCGAGAACAAGATTACGAGTTTCCCTTCGTTCCGATTATGGTGTCAGGGTTGTTCACGGACAATGGTCCTCCGAACCCTGCAATTGCGGCACTGGCGAATGCATGGAATGCTGAGCATGCGAGAAACTGCCGCATTGAGATGACCACGTTGTCTGATTTTTTCAAAATTGTGAGACGATACGAGGCGGAGATTCCCGTCTATCGAGGCGACTGGCCGGACTGGTGGTCGGACGGAGTCGCGTCGACCCCTCGCCAAACCCAGTTATTTCGGGATGCTCAGCGTACGAGGAGGGTCTTGCAGCGGCTGTGCCCGGATACACGACGAGCCCCATCGGAACGACTGCTTGAAGCGGATGCCAACTTGGCCATGTATTCCGAACATACTTGGGGGTATTCTGCATCCGTACAAGAGCCGTGGAATCCGAACGTCCAGTCTCTTCTGGCGCGCAAAGAAGCCTATGCCGCGAATGCGCATCGATTGGTATACACGGAGTTGGACGATCTTCTGGAACAACATGGGGAGTGCTCTTTGCGGCCAAGGCTTTCGGCCCGATTTCGGATTCTGAATGCCTTCGACGAAAGCGTCGATTCCGTCGTGTCTCTCCACTTCCATCATTGGGAGGCAAACGCGCTTGACGGACATGTAAACGTAATAGACGAGCGCGATGGACGGTCGCTGGAGTACCAAGTCGGTCCATCGAGCCGAGGAATGTGCCTGTATGTACCAGTCAGCCTGGGGCCGCGCGACGAGTCGACTCTTCGAATTGTGAAACAGCCTGATTGCGCGTCTTCCAAGGAATCGCTTCAGGTACTGGTGAATCGAGTTAACGATTTGTCATTATTATCGGCTATCAGCCACTCAAGGAGAGAGTTGACGTTTACGGAATCGTCGATTGAGTCCCCTTATGTCCGATTGTCGTGGCGGCCCGAATCGGGAATCTGGTCTTGGTTGGACAAACGATCAGGTGAAGAACTGATACGTCCTGACTGTGTTCACGGAGCTTTCACCCCCATTTACGAGTGCACTAGAGGCAAAGACATGAACGAGATCACGGCCATAAGGAGCAGGATGGGGCGTAACCGTAAAGGATTGCCTGTAGAGCGGAGCATCGGTAGGCTGGTTGCTTCGAAAGTGATCGTCAAAGGGCCGCTGTTTGTCACATTGGAACTAGAGTATAAAATTCCAGGACTACGCTATTACGGAGTTCGTCTGACCGTTTATCGAGATTATCCGCAGGTTGATGTGTCGATTCGAATCCACAAAGAGAGCGTTTGGGAACCGGAGAATCTTTACGTGTCGCTTCCATTTGGCCGACGCAGGGAGGTCGGACAGCATGGCGGACAGTTGTGGATTGAAAAAGCTGGTGCTGTGTTACAGCCGAGGATTGACCAAATACCAGGAAGTTTAGTTGATTACTATTGTGTACAGGAGGGGATCGCGTTCATTCTGCCAACGACCGTCGCCGAGGGGACGACTCATCCCAACCATTTCATCGGCATCGCCGTTGGTGTCCCAGACACGCCATTGATCCAGGTAGGTCCTATTGAATATGGGGATAGGCTCTTGCAGGGACATCCTGACCTTGAGCAAGATCCTGAACACGTGTATTCTTGGGTGATGAACAATTTTTGGGAGACGAACTTTAAGGCGGAAGTAGGAGGCTTTTACGAATTTCGTTATCATGTGGCATGGGGTCCTGAATTCCAAGATCCAAACGTGGCTGTCCAGCATTGTCATCAGATGAATGTTGGCACGCTCTGTTTTCGAATCGAGGAGGCGCAAGCACAATGATCACAGTCATGACGTTGAATTTGCGGTTGGATGTGGAGAGTGACGGCGAGAATGCGTGGCCTCATCGAGTGGACGCTGTCGCCGACACGATCAGTCATTCAGGAGCCGAGATTGTAGGCACACAAGAAGGACTTCCACATATGTTAGCGGAACTTGATCAACGTCTGCCAGATTATTCTCGAATTGGTGAACCAAGGCGCGATGGAGATGAGAGCTGCGCGATTTGGTATCGTCATGAGCTGATGAACGTAGTTGAATGGGGACAATTTTGGCTTTCGGAGACACCAGATATTCGTGAGAGCGTGAGTTGGGGCAGCAGTTTTCCTCGTATCTGCACATGGGCCCTCTTTTGCTGGAGCAAACAACCAACCAGACGCATTCGCGTCTATAATACGCATTTGGATCATGTGAGCAGAGAGGCTAGGCAAAACGGGGCCGAACTGATTCTCGACAGAGTGTTTGATGCGAGACTTCGCGCTCCCGATCCCGTGATCGTGATGGGAGACTTCAACGAAGAACCATCCGGAACCGCGATTGCCAGGTTTCGTAATAAGCTCGTTTGGGCGTCGCGCGAGGAGAGGGGAACCACGTTTCATGATTTCACCGGCCGTTTAGAAGGTCGCCCCATAGATTACATTTTTTGTACGGAGGAGCTACAACCTGAGGAGCTTATGATCTTCAGAGACAAGGTTTTCGATAAGTGGCCATCAGATCACTATCCGGTCAAGGTTCAGTTGAAGATGAGAACGTGACATTTCCACGGTACAGTTCTTTGCTCGCCGCACTATCTTCGGGAACCGTACTCATTCGCGGCGGACATGTCATGAGAAGAGGTGGAACATATGTATACAGGCATACAGCCATCGTGGCGTTTGAATGCAGATGCCCCGATGGACTTGAATTTCGCGGTGTATGTCGCGTGTTCCTTTGACCTCATCCCGGACACCCCTCCCTTTAGCAGGGAACAAATGTGGTCCGCATATTGCCATGAAACACGAGACGTTCGGGAACAGGAAGCGCTTGTCGGCCAATGGCTTCAGTGGTGGAACGATTTAGTAGTGGATCGAGCACGGATGGCCAGCGATCACGAAGGAGGATGGAGCAAGCACTTTGCCCCAAACGGTCGCTTCGATGGCCTTGAAGAGCCGCTTCGGACCCGGTGTGAAGAGGTCTTTCGATCATTCAGCGATTGGTGGGGACATACAGCAGGTGGCCAACAAGGCGTGAATTACTGGGTTTCATTGTTGGATTTTCACTCTATCGTGTATCTGGTGGAGAATGAGATTGCGGCACCAGTTCGTCCCTTTGAACTAACGGTGGATTTTGTCTATACGGGTCTTGCGAACGTTGTAGACGTTCATCCAACGTATGCGATGATGAGCGTCCATCAGCCGACTTTGTCGGTGTACAACAAGGAATGGTGGTTGGCAAAGGTTCGAGAATTAGCTTGATGGGTTTTGCGCCCGGCCAAGGCAACTGTCTCATGTCGGTTTCCCTCCGGGATATCAATCTTGGCAATCATATATTCAAATTTCATTGACAAGTGGAGATATCTCCGTTTATATTGACGGGGATATCTCCACTGATTGCGTATGAATTTGAAGGGAGGGTGTTTTGCGATGAAAATTCAATGGTTTGGTCAATCGTCGTTTTTATTGACTTCAGACGCGGGTGTGCGCATTCTGATCGATCCATTTGATCGAATGCTCGGATACAAGATGCCTAAACCAATCGAAGCCGAGATCGTTGCTGTCACACATAACCATGGGGACCACAACAAAATTCACGTGGCTGTTGGTGACTATCTGTTGGTCAACGAGCCAAAGGAATATCATCGGGACGGCGTATCGATTCAGGGAATCAAGACCTACCATGACAAAGTAAACGGAAAAAAGAGAGGGGACAACATTGTCTTCCGTTTTGCGGTGGATGGTCTGACAATTTGCCATTGTGGAGATCTAGGACATGTATTGACGGATGAGCAGATCCGGGAGATTGGCCACGTGGATATTCTCATGGTTCCCGTTGGAGGCAGAATGACCTTAAACGGTGAGGAAGGCGCAAAAGTGGTGCAACAGCTAAGCCCCGCTGTCACAATTCCCATGCATTACCGGACGAAGGCGCTGTCGGTTGTTGGGATGTTTTTATTCGATAAAGTCGATACGTTCGTGAAAGCTGCGGGTCAGCGGACCACCGAAGTGAGAATATTGGACATTAGCACAGTGAACTTGTCGCAATACTCCGGGATCGTCACTATGCAATATCAATAAATCGTGAGAGCGGAGAGAATTTGAGCGACGGCAGTGAGAATGTGGCGGGTATCGGGCGGGAGCAGAACGCGGCAGAACCCGGGACTTGAAATTGCTTCAGGATCAAGTTTAGGAGCGCTAGCCGGGGAAATCTCATCCCTGGTGAAGCTGAAATTGCGTCTCAGAATGCGAGATCGAATGTGAGATCGTTTGAATGAGGAGCAAACCAATTTTCGTCTCTCGGTTTATCGACAGTCGTGAATGACGCTTAAGTGTGTCGAAGCGGCCGCGCGCGTGCTTGCGTGATCGCGCCGCCGTAGGGGAACA
>NZ_BCQI01000080.1 GCF_001544355.1 Alicyclobacillus acidiphilus NBRC 100859 | reverse complement strand
TCCCGCCGATCCCGCCGATCCCGCCGATCCCGGCCTACCGCGCCACTCAGTCCGCCGAAGCCGCGTTCACCAGCGATCGAAAGAAACCGAGCACGGTTTCGTCGTTTCGCCAAAGGTTTTCCGGGTGCCATTGAACGGCGAGCATCCAGGAGCCCGTCTTCGATTCCACAGCCTCGACGAGCCCTTCCGCATCCCAAGCCACGGGACGGAGCGCAGATGCGACGTCCTTGACGGCCTGGTGGTGAAACGAATTGACTTTGATCAACGTTTCTCCGTTGAAACAGGCGGCCAGGCGCGAGTCGGGATCGATTTTGACGCGGTGGCTGACGTGCGATCTCGCCGCCTTCTGGGCGTGCGCGATTTCGCCTTTCCACTGGCGCGGCAAGTCCTGATACAGCGTGCCGCCAAGCGCGACGTTCAAAATCTGCATGCCTCGGCAGATCCCGAGGATGGGTTTGCCTTGGGCGCGCATCATGTGAATCAGGGTCAATTCGAGTTCGTCGCGTTCGGATCGGACTTCGCCGAGGCCGCGAATAGGTTCCTCGTTGTAGAGATTGGGATCGACGTCTTCGCCGCCAGTCAGCAGTAAGCCGTCGAGACGTTCCGCGATGGCGCCCAATGTTTCTTGGTTGGCCGCGTAAGGAATCACAAAGGGTAGTCCGCCAGCCTGTTCAACCCCTTGCGTATAGTCGTCGGAAACGGACACGCCTTGAAGCGGCAAGCCCGGTAATTGCGTCATGCCCAGATGGCGCGATCCAGTCAAACCAATCATGGGTTTTCCCACATGTCATCTCTCCTGTCGCCCAAAGCCGTCATTGCCAACTGTTCAGGTATTTTACTTGCTCGTCGGTCAGCGCGTCGATACGAACACCCCAACTGTCGAGTCTCATTCTTGCGACTTCCAGATCGATGGTCTCCGGGATCATATGCAGCCCCGGCGGATAGCTGTTCGTAAGCACTTCGCGCAGGCCAAGCGCCTGCAGGGCAAAGGTCATGTCCATGACTTCCGCAGGGTGTCCGTCACCCGCGGCCAGATTGACCAACCTGCCTTCCGCGATCAGATAAATGCGGCGTCCGTCCGCCAGCCTATACTCGTCGACATTCGGACGGACTCGCGTGATGGATGTCGCGAGGGACTCGAGATCCGGCTTGCTGACTTCGACATCGAAATGTCCGGCATTGCCCAGGATGGCGCCGTCGCGCATGCGCTCCATCGCTGCCTTGTGAATGACGGCCTTGTTTCCCGTGACCGCGATGAAGATGTCGCCGTGTTCCGCCGCTTCCACAATCGGCATGACCGCGTACCCTTCCATCGCCGCTTCGACAGCGCGCACCGGGTTCACTTCGCAGACGATCACGTTGGCGCCGAGCCCTTTCGCCCGCATCGCGACACCTTTTCCGCACCATCCGTAGCCGACCACGACGACGGTCTTCCCCGCGATCACGAGATTGGTCGCCCGCATGAAGCCATCCCACACGGATTGGCCTGTGCCATAGCGGTTATCGAACAAATGCTTGCACATCGCGTCGTTGACGCCAATCATGGGATATTTCAGGATGCCTTCCTGTGCCATCGCGCGAAGGCGGACGATGCCTGTCGTCGTCTCTTCACAGCCGCCGTGGATGCGCGCCGCTTGTTCCGGGCGCTCCTGATGCAGAATCGTCGCCAAATCGGCGCCGTCGTCGATGAGGGCGATGGGATCGTGATCCAGTACGGCGTTCAAATGCGCCTTGTATTCCTCCGGCGTGGCGCCGTGCCACGCGAATGTCTTGACGCCGCGGTGAACCAGCGCTGCCGCGACGTCGTCCTGGGTGGACAGGGGATTGCTCCCGGCGATCGCGACATCGGCCCCGCCTGCCTGCACGACGAGCGCGAGATAGGCCGTCTTCGCTTCTAAATGTAAGCACATCGAGATTCGCTGGCCCGCAAACGGCTGGGTCTCCCGGAACTGCGCCTCAAGCTGCCGCAGCAACGGCATGTGGGCCTGCACCCAGTCGATCTTCTGTTCGCCAGAAGCGTACAATTCGTAATTCCTGATTTGCGATTGATCCTTCGCTGCCGTCATCCGCCTCAAACTCCTCCCGAGCGTCGTCCAAAGTATCTGTAGCATAGCAGACAAACGCCGATTGGGCACCTCTCTCGGACAGGCATCCCGCCACCCACGAAAAAAAGACGGATGTATATCCGCCTTCTTACCTATGAATTCGTTTCACATGAATTCGTTTCAATTGGAAGATTTCGTCATATTGATTCAGAAGTCTCAAAAGTCAACGAGACCGAGGCTGATGAGCAGCCCTTCGTTGACCATCTTCATCATTGGTTCGTCAAGATGTGTGATCTTATCTGTCAAACGCTGTTTATCCAGTGTCCGCAACTGTTCAAGCAGAATAACGGAATCCCTGTCAAGGCCGTACTTCTCCGCCTTGATTTCGACGTGCGTCGGGAGCTTCGCCTTCTGAATTTGCGCCGTGATGGCAGCCACGATGACAGTGGGACTGAACCGATTTCCGATGTCATTCTGGATGATGAGGACGGGGCGAAATCCACCTTGCTCGGACCCAACGACCGGAGAAAGATCCGCGAAGAAGATGTCCCCTCGTTTGACATTCAATCGCTCACACCCCGCTCACCAAACGCTCCACCGTGCCTCCTGCTTCTTGTTCCAGGAAAAATGATTCTGCAGCAATGCGCAGGTTCAAACGCGCCATTTCCTGATAGCCCTGTTGCATTTGTTCGCGAATATCGTCTCTTCGATGCGCTGATACATACATACGCAACGCCTCTCGTACAATTTGACTCCGATTGGCGTGATCCGTACGCGCGAAACCATCGACTTGATCTAGTAACTGCTCCGGAACGTAAACTACCATGCGCTTCTTCCCGGACACGCGCGGCACCTCCACTGCACTGGTGACACTAATTCCATCGAGTATTATAACCTTCCACACCAGCCAAATCAAAACAACGGGACATCCCAGCGGTTCCGCAGCGAGGCGCGGAGGCGGATCCCAGGGGTCAACGTCCTTAGTGTCCAACGTATAGTTTCGCCACGCGCTGATTGATTTGACACAAAATCTCGTAAGGAATTGTCTGCGCGTACTTGGCTACCGTCGCCAGCGAAAGCCCAACCTCCCCATCAGCCACGGCGGCAAAGGTCTCTTTCAACCAGGCTGCCCGTTCGTCAGCCGGTGTTTTCCGCCAACTGTCCAGATGCCATGCTTGGGGCGGATCGACGCCGAATACCGTGACGAAATCACCGACCTGAACCCCTTGGATCCCGCTCACGTCAATCATCACCTGATCCATGCATACCCGGCCGACAACGCGCGCGTTTTGTCCACGCACCCTGAGGACACCGCAATTCGAAAGTATGCGCGGGAAGCCGTCTCCATACCCGATGCCCACGGTCGCGATCCGCATCGGCCGCTCAGCTCGAAAGGTCGCGCCATAGCCCACGGTTTCGCCCGCCTGGATCGTGGCGACCCGCGTGATGGACGAGTAGAGATGCATCACCGGCCGCAATTCCGGAATGGGCACCACGTCGCCATCCGGCGAATAGCCGTACGCCGCAATCCCCACCCGGACCATGTCGAAGTGCCAGTCGGAATTGCGGAAAACACCGCCGCTGCTGGCCGCGTGAACCGGTGGAATGACGTATCCCCAGCTGCGGATGGCATCCAGGGCACAGCGCAATCGATCAATTTGGGCTTGGGCGTGATCCACCGTCGGCGCATCCGCCGCGGCCAGGTGCGTGCAAACACCGGACCACACCATGTCGGGGCGGCTGTCGATGGCCTGGAGGATCGGCCTCAACGCGTCTGTGGACTTGAACCCGAGTCGATTCATGCCCGTGTCGATGGCAATGTGAACCTGCAGAGGACAGGGGAGAGAAGGAATGTCGTCGATATTGCCCCAGGTGTCTGTATACAACACTTGCAGGTTGTGCTCGGCCGCAATCACCAAATCCTCCGGCGCCAGCGCCCCGAGGATGAGAATCGGTGTCGTCACATCCAGTTGCCGAATCTGCAGGGCTTCCTCGACAGAAGCGACCGCAACGGCATCCACAGCAAGTTGGCGGATCCGGCTCATGATGGGCTCAATTCCGTGCCCATACGCGTTGGCCTTGACCGCAATCATCAACCTCGTCTCGGGGCTCAATCGTGATCGAATGATGTTCACGTTGTGCGCGAACGCGTGCGTGTCGACTATCGCAAAGGTCGGACGATGCATTGGGGGATCACCTCACCTTGGCAGTGTACCAAGCCGGTCCCCCCATGTATAGGGTGTTGGCCGTGGAGGCGGGATGGGCCGAATCAACATCGAGTCAAAGCGCGCGAAATGGGACCCTCTTTCGGCGAAAATGCTCCGAGGGTCCCATCGCGTGACCCAGCGCGGCCCAGGCAGGGCGGCGCTGATCCGTGGAATGGCTGGCTGGGCGAAAAGGCAACCCAATCACGAGTCGATCCTTTGCCTGCCGTTACTTGCCGACCTGGCCGAGCGTCGAAATCGCGATATCCTGCAGTTGTTCCAACGTCATGTCGTTGCTGGTGAGCGAAAACTCGATGCCGTTGTTGATCCAGGTCAGGTTGGATACGTTGGTCTGATCGCTGTGGTCGTACATCGCCGCCACGCCAAACAGGCTGAGCAATTCTGCATCTGGAATGCCCTCGGCGGTATTCGTCGGGCGTTCCTCCTGCAGGACGTAGTGGTGGTTGTCTCCGCTGTACCGAATGATTGCGCTGGAGTCGGTCGGCTGCATCAGGTCGGTCATCTTGGTTCCGTACAGTGCTGGCGGCTCCACGTAATCGAAGGTCTCCGTATCGACCATCGTCGGCTTCGCGGTTTCGCCCGCGGAGACGAGCGCCTGCGGATCGAACGCGCCCTTGTTGAACGTGACGCCGGTCTTGAACTTCTCGTACGTCAACGTGACAGCAGCTGCTCCGTTTTTGTCAAGCAACTTCACAGTCTGCGGATTGAGATCTTTGGATAGCACGATTTGTTCGCGGCTGATGGCGTCCGTCGCAGGTGTGACGGGAATATCAAACGAATAAGTGCCGCCGCTCCTGTGCACTTTCACCGACTTGCCCGTCGTGATCTGGTTGAGCAATTGGTCGTACAAGTAGATTTGGCCTTGGTTTTGCGCCCAATTGCCGTTGAAGCGAAAGACTTTCCCGAGCGACGGGCTGACGATGAACATGCCGTTCGGATTGTGGACGATGATCTGGTTGATCTGCTTCTCGGCGTTGCCTAGCTCAATCTTGTACGTGTCTTTCGACTCATAGGAAACCCGGACGAAGTACTTCTGGACATTGTTGTCCATTTGCACGGTCATCATGGCTTCACTTTGATAGTTTTTGCTGTCCAACGCTTGAGCGTGTGTCTCTATTTTGTGGTTGACAGAGTTGCTTCCCGGAACACCGCAGCCTGCAACGATGCCACCCGCAATGCCGAGTGCCAAGAGGACTGCCGTTACCTTTCGCATAGCCACCTCGCCTTTCTCCGACACACACCATTCGATTCCCATCGAGCTTACGAAATGGCATCCAGATAGGCCGCGATTGCCTTCGGCAAACATTCGACGATGTCCGATGCCATCGTGCTGACCTGCGTGTACAATTGCCCCGCAAGTTCCCCCGCCGTTCCGTGCAGCCAAGCGCCGAGCGACGCAGCGTCAAACGGATCGAGCCCTTGCGCCAACAAGGCGCCAATCACTCCGGCCAGGACATCGCCGCTGCCACCGACGGCGAGCGACGCGTCCCCAGTTGGATTGACGCGAATGTGACCCTTGGGACTCGCGATGATCGTCCGGTAGCCCTTCAACAGGACAATCGCGCCTGTCCGTTCGGCGAGTTGAACGGCCGCTGTCACTCGGTGCGCTTGCACTTCCGACGACGTCCAACCAAGCAATCGACCGGCTTCTTTGGGATGCGGCGTAAGCACCCACCGCCCGCCAATCGATTTCAACGCTCCGCCTTCGCCGACAGCGCGCAATCCGTCCGCATCGATCACACCGCACACCCGCCCGCTGGCTGCCATGTCGATTGCGGTCGCGACGACGTCATCCGCACCGTTGCCCAAGCCTGGGCCGATCACGATGGAACGACAGTCGACGAACGCCTCGTCGACACCGACGCCGGATCGAACCACGACGTCTGGCGGCAGTTGCATGTCGACCTCGCCGCCGACAATCACGAGGCCTGCTCCGCTGCGCGCCGCACTGCTTGCCGCGAGACGCGCGGCGCCAGGCATGTCACCCATCCAGATGCCGCAGCGGCCGTACGTGCCCTTGTGGCTCGATGCTTGGCGCCGTCCAAACTGTTGGGCAAACAGGGCAGGTGTCGTGTACATCGCGTGCAGCGTCTTGACGTCGGCGTCGATCCCGATGTCGGCCACATGCACTGTCCCTGCATGGAAAGCCCCTGGCGTCACAGCCGTCCCGAGCTTCTCGAATGCCATGGCAACCGTTTCGACGGCTGTCACGGCGTCGCCCATGACCTCGCCCGTGCTTGCGTTGACGCCTGTCGGAACATCGACGGCGACAATGGCCGCGTCGGACCTGTTCATCTCGCGGACGAGCTGGAGCAAGTCCGGATCGAGCGGACGCGAAACACCTGTGCCGAGCACAGCGTCGATGAGGACGGTATCCGACCGGGATACCCCTCTGAGCTGTTGTTCCAACGCGCCCGGGCGATAGACGCTCCAACGCACGCCTGCCAGGTCCGCGATTTCGAATGCCGTCCGCGCGTCGCTGTGCAATGTGGCGGGATCGACGATGGAGAGAGCCAAGACATCGCAGCCTTGTCGGGCTATCCAACGCGCCGCAAGCCAACCGTCCGCACCGTTGTTGCCTTTGCCGCAAAGGGCGATCACGGTCGTGGGCCGCCGCTTGAGAACCCGCTCTGCGACCGCTCTCCCTGCGTGATCCATCAACACAATCGCGGGAACTCGATGAGATTCGATGGTGTCGTGATCGAAACACCGCATTTGTTCACTCGTGACCAGATACACACAGTACCCTCCCCGAGGATTGGTATATGGATATTCGGGCTGTCCACACAATATGTACAATCATGACAAGCACGCTCCGCGAAGGGAGCAGGCTTTCAGATACTCTCAAATATCGCGACAGCGAAGGCGATGCCTGCGGCGTGCGTGATGGAAACGTGCAATGACGTTTCCATATTGGGGTCCGCGTTCGCCAACATGTCCGACAAGCCGGACGATTCCGACCAACTGGTGACAAGTCCTCGATCCGTCACCAGCACCGTGACGGTCGACATTCGGAGCTTGCCAAGGCCAAGCCCTGTCGCCTTGGCGATGGCCTCTTTGGCGGCGAACCGCCCCGCGACGAATTCCGCGAGCCGGGCCTCTTCCTCGATGGCCGCGGCGATGTCCAGTTCCTCGTCGGAGAGGACTTTCCGAAGAAAAGCGTCTGGATTTCGTTTCAGAGCCTGACGTACCCGATGTATTTCAACTAAATCGTTGCCGATACCAATAATCACGTGCCAACTCCCCTTTCCGAACCATTGTACAAGATTTCCATCAAAATATGAGGAACAGATCAGACTGCTGTGGATGAAAACGCGACATGTTTGTGGCACAATGAGGAGCGACATGCTCAAACGGGAGAGTGGACTAGGTGTTGCACCATCTGGCTGAAGGTGTCTTCGTTCTCATTACGGGTTGTTTGTTTGCGCTCTTGGTGCGAGTTCGGCCGGGAGCCAAACCGATGTCGTTTACGAAGTTGGCGGCGCTGTTCGTCATTGGCTGCGTGATCGGCGTCATCTTTATTTCCACAGACGGTTTGTTCGCGCCGAAGACGGGCCTGTAGGGAAGTCGAGGACGGAGCCGGCCGGGAGAGATCAGGCACCGAAGAGAAGGAGGAATGCTCCGTGATCGTTCTGAAGAGCAGACACGAAATCGGATTGATGAAAGAAGCCGGCAAAGTAGTTGCAGGTTGCCACGAAGCGTTGCGCGAGATCATCCGCCCGGGGCTTACGACACTTGAAATCGACCAATTTGTGGAGTCGTTTATCACAAAGCACGGCATGGAACCCGCCCAAAAGGGGTACCGGGGATATCCGTTTGCCGCTTGCACATCGGTCAACGATGTCGTTTGTCACGGGTTTCCGAGCGAGTACGCACTCCAAGAAGGAGACATCATCACGGTCGACATGGTCGCCCTCCACAAAGGAATGCACGCCGACTCCGCGTGGAGTTACGCGGTCGGAGAGATCAGCGACGAAGCCCGCCGATTGATGGAAGTGACGGAGCGCGCCCTGTACATTGGCATCGAAGCGGCCGTCCCGGGCAACCAAATTTCCGATATTGGGCACGCCATTCAGACGTACGTCGAGAGCCAGGGCTTTTCCGTCGTTCGCGACTTCATCGGCCACGGTATCGGGAGACAGATGCACGAAAGTCCGGAAGTCCTTCACTTTGGACCGCCGCATCGGGGACCTCGCATACGCAAAGGCATGGCGTTTACCATTGAGCCGATGGTGAACGTCGGCAGCTACGAATGTAAAGTGGATGACGACGGTTGGACCGCGCGCACGGCGGACGGCAGTCTCAGCATCCAATACGAGCACACGTTGGTCATCACGGACGACGGAGTTGAAATCATTACACAGCAATCTTGATGCACCATGGCATCCATTGGGCCAGGCAGCACGCCCAATGGCCGCCATGGTTCACCGCAAGAGAACTTGTCCCAACTCGCCGAGCAGATACGACGCGCCACCGACGATCACGCCGACCAGCGTCATTTCCCAACCACTCGCCCACCAGCTTCGAACCGTCATGCGGCTCTTCAACGCGCCCACGATGAAATGCGCCACAATCGAAATGACAGCGGCGGTGATGAGCGCGGCGGCACCCTGCATGAAGAAAAACGGGATCAACGGCACAATGGCTCCAACCAACGTCGACAGACCGCCAAACGTGGCGGAGCGCCAAGGCTGCCCGCGGCCGGTCTCGTGGATGCCCAATTCTTCTTGGGCCATCGTCCGCAGAAACAGCTCCTTGTCCCCGGCGATCTTTCTGGCGATTTTCGCCGCATCCTGCGTTTCGAATCCCTTCAATTCATACAGTAAGGCAAGTTCCTCGATTTCGTGTTCGGGATCCTCTTCAATTTCCTTGCGTTCGGCAAGAAGTTCAGCATCCTGCAGCTCGTTCTCCGATTTTGTCGCCAGCCAGGCGCCCGCACCCATCGAAAATGTGCTCGCCAGCGCGCCAAACACGCCGCTGATCAGAATCGTCGAATCATTCGTCGTGTATCCTGCGACGCCCGCGATGATGCCGAAGATTGCACCCAGCCCGTCGTTGACACCGTAAATGGCGTCGCCAACCCAACCGCCGCTGCCGTTGCGATGCCACCGTTCGCCTGCCCAGAGCCGGGTAAGCCTGCGCTTTGGACTCGCCGATTCGCCCATCAGTGCCGCCAAATCGGCGTGAGCGTGCTCGTCCGCATCGATTTGGTCATAGATAGCCGTGTACGCGGGATCGTCGATCACGTTGCGCTGCGATTGATACCACGCATCGTTGCCCTGTTCGATTCGCTCAATGTCATCCAGCAATTCAATCAAGGATTTTCCTTCCGGGATCTCCCCGACACCTGACACGTCGTCTTCGACAGGACCTTCGACGCCGAGTTCTCGAAGCTTGTTCCGCCACAATTGCGCGTGCTTGCGCTCGACGTCCGCGAGCCGCAGCAGAATCCCCTTCCTGCGTTCATCCTGCTCACGCCTCGCGGCCGCTTCATACAGCTTGACGGCCTGCAACTCGCGGCGAAGATTTTCACGAACTGTCTTCTCTATGTAACTCACCGATGTTTCTCCCCTCTTGGCGCTATGCGGCCTTTTGACACGAAGAGGCGGTTCCCTTTATCGCAGGACCGCCTCTCGCCAAGTTTAGCCGGAATCGTCCTATGTCCCCAGTCCGCTTGCAGAGGTTGTCTCAAGCCGATCTGGCACTCACATCTAGCATTATAGTGTAGCCATATCGGGAAAAAGCTTGCCACCGATTGGCAGAAGGTTGTGATCGACGGCGAAATCCGCGTCTGCCAGGACCTTGGCCAAATAATCAAGCGGTGTTCGAGCTACCTCTCGATAGGACTTTCTCGTATACAGATCCGTGGCGTTTGGCAGTTCCTGCTTGAGCTGACGCCGCAACCGATTGCCCGCCGGATCCGCATCGACCAGAATATATACATCATCTCGTTGCAGCGGAACGATGTCGTTTTCGATCCGCTCATACGATAGCGTGCCTTTTGTGCATACCACTTCGACTTCCTCACGAACGACTCGCAACACCCTCGCCTTGTCCGTCTTTCCCTCTACAATAATCACTTTTCGCGAAGTCGACTGTGTACGCATGCGCCTCAACTTCCTTCCGTTTGGATGAGAACCGTCAGCGAATGGGAATCGAAAAGAGATTGTCGATCACCTGCCTTTGATATGACAATACTCGCTCGGCATGGTTGTCATTCGACAAATTCATCTTAACACGACTTCCTCAAGGCGACATCCGTTCAATCATGGAGAATCGTCCATCCGTATTCCAACGCCAGGCATACAGTAGAACAAAGGAGGCTTGCGCAGTGAACCATCCATCAGATGTCGATGCAACTCCGTGTTTTCTTCCTATTTTTATGCTCTTCGGACTGGGCGCAGGTTCCCGCGCCGCAGCCGCCAATCCCTACGGCGCATACCGCTACGGCGGACCAATTGGACCTGGAATGGGCCCGGGTGCCTATGGGTTAAGACTTGGCCCAGGAAGGGCAGTGCCTCGAAGTGTCGCCCCAGGCAGCAATGGCTTCGTATCGCCGTATGCCCTTGGCCCAGGCTACGGGGCTGGATACGGTGGGGTATGGCGCGGTCCTGGCATGTACTGACGACGTACGCGCTGCGATTGTGTTGGAGGATTGAAGATGGCGTACAACCGACAGAAGCCGTTCCCCGTGAGGCGAGGAACGGCTTCACTGCATGGGACGATACTGCCGTGTTGGCATTGGCGTCAAACGACAGGCGTGGTTGTGCAGGTCGTGGTATAGGCAGGAACGAGCAAGAAGAACAGAACGAAGATGATCAGAAACACAACCGCCCAACGAGTATAGCCGCCAAAAACACCGTACATAAGGATGCCCCCTCCAGGAAAGATTGTGGATTTCAACACACTGCCATACAATGCAGGGGGAAAACATTCCGGTGCGGGCGATCGTCTATTTTGGAAGGAGGTGCCGCGATGTTTACGCCGTTGGAATCGTTGTCAGATCGCGTGATTGACCAACTGCCGGATCGCAATATCATCTTCATCCACACCCCCCTTTGCGGCACGTGCAAAGTCGCGCGGCGGATGTTGGAAATCGTGTACGAGATGACGCCGAACGCCGCCATCTACGAGGTCAACGCCAATTTCGTCCCCGACACGCTGCAAGAATGGCGAATTCAAAGCGTCCCAGCCTTGCTCTATATGGATAAACCCAAGGACACCATCGACGTCCAGTACGCCATTTCGGACGTGCCCGCCCTCTTGCGTCGCGTTCAGGCGTTTTTCAAGTGAACACCCTGTGATCCGCCTCGGCCTGCCCACGTCGAACCTGGTCCCTGTCCGTTCCCCTGCGCCCCCCTTTTTGCAATCAAAGTCGTCCTATATTCCATAAATTTGCAGTGTAGGATTTACAGCATGGGAACAATATGGACAGATCACATCTTCGGCGATATTGCAGGCTTAAGAAGGTTCTGCCGCCGGTCGATCGGAAGTAGGAATCTTGTCCTACGTTGTCGAAAGAAAGTGCGTTTACGGAGCTGTAAAGAAAACAAGAGGCACTTTTTTCCTTATTAAACAGGGGGGTCTTGCACGATGAACAAGAAGAAGATTGCAAGTACGGCAGGCGCTTTTGTCGTACTCAGCGCCATGTTGGCAGGCTGCGGCACAAATAATACGAGTTCAAACGCCGCAAGTGGATCCAACACCACAAATGCCACAAACGCCGCAAATTCCGCCAATACGGCGAACAACGCGAACAGCGCGTCCACTGCCGGCGCGGCTTCCGTATCGACCATCAAAGTTGGTCTCGTCACGGATACGGGCGGACTGAACGATCACGGTTTCAACCATCTGGCGGACGTTGGACTGAATCGCGCGCAAAAGCAACTCGGTGTACAAACGGCGGTCGTTCAATCCAACTCCGAATCGGACTACGTTCCAAACCTGAGCAGTTTTGCGCAAAAAGGGTACAAGCTGGTGATCGCAGTCGGTTACCTCATGGATGATGCGGTCAAGCAGGTTGCACGTGAATATCCAAAGACGGACTTCATGATCATCGATGACACCATCACGGGCATTCCAAACGTGTCGAGTGCGGTCTTCCAGTCCGAACAAGCCGGATACCTTGTAGGCGTGATGGCTGGACTGCTGCAAAAGCAGGACAAGCTGAAGGGCTTGAATTCGAAAAATACGGTTGGCGTGGTCGGCGGACAGCCCATACCGCCAGTCGACAGCTATATCGCCGGTTTCAAACAGGCGTTTAAGAAGGAAGACCCGACCGGCAACGTCTTGATCCAATACACCAACGACTTCAACGACGCAGCGATGGGCAGCCAGGTCGCCCAAAACGAAATCGCGCAAGGAGCCGACATCATCTTCCAGGACGCTGGCGGAGCTGGCCTTGGAGCCATCACGGCTGCGCAACACGCGGGCGTCTACGCCATCGGAGTCGATACGGACCAAGCCTATTTGGCGCCGAAGACCATCCTCACGAGCGCAATGAAGGGTGTCGATACCTCCGTGTTCGACACCATCAAAGCTGTGAAAGAGGGCAAGTTCAAATCCGGCGTTGTCAACTACAACCTGAAGAACAACGGCGTTGGTATCGGAACCGTTTTGAATACGGTGCCAAAGAGCGTGGTTCAAGCGGTGAATCAGGCGAAGCAGCAAATCATCAGCGGAAAGATTCACGTATCCTCAACACTCAGCAACAAGTAAAGTGCGCGTCGGCGGGCGGCTCCCGGATTCGCGCCCGCCTTTTTGTTCGTGAACAATGCCGAAGAGGTGGGTGACTTGCAGATATGCAAGGCCCACCTGTTGCGTGAAGGAGGTTTGCGCTTCACTTGGAAAACTTTCTTGAGC
>NZ_BCQI01000079.1 GCF_001544355.1 Alicyclobacillus acidiphilus NBRC 100859 | reverse complement strand
CAAGAATTGTAACGAAAACGTTACAGGGAGTGCACCCAAGGGTGGTTAGTGAACAGCTTGGACATGCCAATATCGGAATTACGCTGGATACATACAGCCATGTGATTCCAGGACTCCGGAAGCCGCAGTAGCACAATTCGGAGAGATGCTCTTCGCGCAAAAATCGGAGGAAAAATAGGACGACAAATACTGGATGTGACCAAAATGTGACCACGGCATACAAGTGGCGCAACTTCGGATTCCCAAAAAGCCGCGCCACTGCTAGTGCCCCTTCAGACAACCTTGATCTTCTTTTGTTCCCGTAGAAGGCTAGCGTTTCGCCTGTGCTTATTGCGCCAGCGAATATATGCCCGAATTGCGTCACCAAGTGCCTTATGGTCCTCATGGTTGCTGCCACTCAGCACAAACTTGCGCAACGGCCCGAAATGACACTCAATCCGATTGAGCCACGATGCGTGTGTCGGAGTGTAGACCAATTCCACATTGTTCTCGACCGCCCAGTTTCGGACACGCTCATGCTTGTGCGGCGAAAAGTTGTCCAGGATGATGTACAGCCGCTCGGAACGGTGATAACGACGGCGTAGCACCTTGAGAAAACGTAGGATGTCTTGATGCTTTTTCGAGTTCGAGACATGCCCATACAGTTTGTCGGATTTCAAGTCCAGTGCAGCCAGCAGATGACGAACACCGTGCGTCCGATGGTAAGTCGCCGGTAACCGGCTGGGCTTACGTTTTACGAACCACCCACGACCCGCAAATGGCTGAATCGACAGTGGTCCGAATCCGTCCAGACAGATCACTCGTCCGTCCTTGGGTGGATTGTTGTACAGCGACTGGATTCGTTTTTTTTACTCTCGAACTCTGGATCGTTTGATGCCTTCCAGGTCTTCGTGTGTTGATAGGTTATGTCCGCTTGACTCAGGATGACCCGGATGGTTTCGATACTAATCGAACGAACGATCCCTTTTTGTTCAGCGACCTGCTTGAGTTTGCTCAGCGACCACGTCGTAAACGGCAATCCCAGAACCTTCGGTGGAGTTTGTGCCAACTCGATGATGCCAGCACGCTCTTCGTCCGTGAACGTCCTGGGACGTCCACCACCATAGCGGGGTTGAAGAGCCTCAAAGCCTTTCTCGTTAAATGCGTGAATCACATGGCGGACATGTTCCTCCGACAAGTGATAGAGTCGTGCGATTTCGGGGACCTTCATTCGTTGAGCAGAAGCGAGGACAACCAGTGCTCTACGCACGGAGACCGGATTGGACCCCTTACGGGCAATACGAACCAATCTGTTACCCTCGGCAGGGCTCAATTCACGGACATACAGGCACATGAATATCACCACCGTTGGTGATATTCTCCATTCCACTGGTTGATCCTCCACTTTCCTCAAACTACGTTGCCTGAAGGGGCACTAGATTTTCTGGCGCACCCGGAGGGATTCGAACCCCCGCAAGACGCGGTTTAGGAATTGTCCTCCGTGTGTGTCGTTGGGTGACGGACGGTGCCGTTTCTCCTTGTATAGTGCGAAATTTTAGGATTTGATGCATCGTCGAATGTCGGCGATTATCAAGCATTTGCTGACAGTTCGTTAGCAAATTTGTGTGCAGCAGGATGTTGTCGTTTGGCCATTGGATAATTGTATTTTCACCGTCTATGAGACATATCGCGATAATCCAAAAAAGTCTTATCGGAAGGAAGAACAACGAAACGATGCATAAGGTCCCTGGGCCGGTAGGCTGATTAACCCCTAATCCTTTACGGTTTTGCAAATGTATTTTCTACCTATAACTCCAAATTCAGGACTGGTAATGTCTATATGACCGGTAACGACGGCGTGGAATCTGTGATGAAACTTCTCATGAATTATGCGCATCTCTTACAATTACATTCGTGTGCCTTGAGAAATGAGTCAAAAAGCAACCTGGGGAATTCCTATTTATTCCCCATCCCCTCGGACGGTTTCATTTCGGCCCCTGCGGCCAGAGGAGAGTCAGTAGCATAAAGCACCTTTCCCGATGGGACGAATTGAGCTGCCTTATCAAGGTGAACATCCTGGTCATCAAAAAAGATGTGGGGCCGAAAAGCTCTCAGTACCTTTGTCTTCTCGACACCTCCAAGAAAGAAACATGAGTCCACATATACCCCCCAGTGACGCAACGTCTTAATTACACGAATATCAGCAGGACTATTACGAGCCGTTACGAGTGCAATACGCACTGGCGAATATTCAATACGACCAGGCAATCTTTCCTGTAACCTGGCTAGTTTTTTAAGTAAGACTGCATAAGGCCCCTCTCTTAGCGGAATGTCTCTTAATTCATCTTCCAGTGTGTGGAATGTCTCAATTCCCCTCGTCCTATATACAATTTCACTTTCCTCGTCGAATAGAACAGCATCCCCATCAAAGGCGATTCGCACTTGCTCGTCAGATAATTTGTCTGCATCCGTGGGCAATTTTGATAAAACGGCAGCGGCACATGCACGGCTATCAATTACCCTTTGTGCATCCCCAACATTAGTGGTTAAAAAGAGGTCGACATCAAAAGCCTCCAGATAGTCAACAACCGACTCTCCCGCTGTAAAAGCGGAACGAGTGATATTTAATCCATCGTTGCGAATGCTGTTTAGAACTCGAAGTCCGGTTTCAGGACTGTTCCTCGACATGATAACGACTTCAACAAGTGGAGGCTCACCTGATTTTTGATACTCGTTAAGTTTCAACAGTGCACGTACGAGTGGATGCGCTGCACCATGCTGTAACGGTACATCCTCATCCTCGAACATTTTCTTCCTATAAACCTCCATGGCGGAATCCCGGTCCGAAGCCGATAATTCTCTAAAAAGCTTGTCTATCTCTTCCATGGCATACAGAGCTGTTGACGAAACCCCAACAACTAGGGTTTCAGAAAGATCGAGCGGCATAGATATCCCCCCTAACGAAATCTTGGTTTCACAAAAACCCGTTGCATTCACGAAACTCCTCACACTAAAAAAGTTATAAATTCCGCTTTATTCTAAGACCAAGGATCACCAAGTGTGACCCAAACGTCAAACCTCCTGAGCGCTCTTCACAACACGATAATCGACGTTGAGAGTGTCGAAATGGGCTTCACCACACTTGATCTTCGCCTGTTCGCTGTCCCGAAGATCACCAAGATACGTCGAACCCTTGGTCTCCCGAACCAGATACAGCTTGGTGCCCTCGTCCTTTGACTGCTTCACAATGGCCCAGTCAGGGTTGTACGAGCCGATGGGCGTATCGACCTTGAACCAGCCCGGCAGCTTGACGAAGAAACGGATATCCTCCCTCGTATCCAGGGCCTTTGCGAATTCAAGCTCAACGTTCGAGTCGACCTCAATGTGATCGTACACCGATTTATTCACTCTCACGATTCGGCTCTCATACAGACTCAATTCCTCTTCAAACCCGCCGTCATCTTCCTTGAATTTTTTGAGCATCTCATACTCCTGGCCCGTCAACTCATACCTGATGCCTTCTACCATCAGACTTTGTAACGTCTCACGGATGGCACGGGTTGCAAAATCAAGGAACTGCTGCGGATTCACAAACACATCGCTGAGCCGACCGGATTGAATCAAAATTTCCGCAATGGTGCCACGTGTCAGCTCCGTTTGCCTTTGGATATATCCAATGAGATCTGGGACTGCGCTGCCTGGTGTTACCGATTGTTGCCGAACACCAAGCATCTTCGTAGTTACACCCTGTTCTGTAATTTCAATCCCACTTTTTACAGCATGTATTGAAGGCGTGCTGATCGCCGGCATTTTCTTGACTGCTGAAGCTGCCTGTTCAATGAGTTTCTTCGTGTCGTATTCAACAGAGTACCGAGTCTTGTGTTTGATACGATTCCAAAGTTCAACGAAATCTTTGTTTTCACGAAGATCATTGCGGCGGCGAACGGTACGTCGCTCCCGCTTGTTGTCCGGTTTCGGGAATTCATCGCCTGTCTCTTCTTCGATCTCGGTTTGCAACGAGCGTGCGAAGTCGTCATAACTCTCGTTTGCAATCACCGTCAGGCGATTGATGGGATGATCCAAGATGCGTTGCCCCGTTTCGTCCACCGGAAGACGAAGGCCTCGACCGATTTCCTGCCTCTTTTTGATCTCGGATTTGGTTTCATTGAGCGTGCAAATCTGAAACACATTTGGGTTGTCCCAGCCTTCTCTGAGAGCGGAGTGGCTGAAAATAAACCGGAGTGGCTCTTCTCTCGACAATAGGCGCTCTTTGTCTTTCATAATCAATTCGTATGCCTCATCATCCGCCTGCGTATTCCCTGACGTATCCTTGGCGTTGCCTTTCCTATCAGTTGCAAAGTAGCCATTATGCACTTTCTCGACAGGTGGTAGTCCCAATACTGAATATCTCGGGTTCCGGACCAGTTCCGTGTAGGCTTCCTCGAACAATTTGCGGATTTTCCCATCTTGTTCAGCATAATTGGCGACTCGATCAATGAAAAAGAGCGAAAGAACCTTGAGACGTTTGCCTTCGGAGAACTCCTTGTAAACTCTAAGTTCCTTTTCCAGATGCTCTTTGACCGTCTCTTGTATTTGTACCCGCATCACATCGTCCTGGTGTGCGCCGATGGCCTGTCCCACGTAAATGGTGATTCCATTCGTGAAGGCAATGTATCCGTTCCCTGCGTCGATGTGATCGACAATGTATCCTTGGTAGGCAGCCCGGTTATTTGACACGTCATATAAATCCGTTCCGTTTCGGCTCACGCTGACCGTCTTGCGTGATGGGCCATTTTCCCCCTGCACATCAATCGTCAGTTTCGCAGTGATCTTCGTTTTGGTGGGCGTAATGGACTCAAGACGAATGAAAGGGCGGTTAAAGTCCGGATCGTCTACGACAGAATCCACTTCGATACGCTTTACCAGCTTCATTTCGTATGCTTTCACAGGGCCGAGGCGATACAAAAGGTTATACATTTTTCGATGCGTCGCACTGTATCGAAGCGTGCAAAGCGGATTCAGGCTGGAAATAGCCTCCTTGGCCTGCGTTGTCTCCATATTTTGCGGCTCATCCAAAATGACGATAGGATGAGTGCTCTGAATAAACTCGATAGGTTTGTGCCCGGACAAACGGTCATTCTCCCGGTGAATGACATTGTTCGCCTTCTTGTTGAATGCATCAATGTTGATGACAAGAATCTGAAGCTGATTCGATGTCGCAAACTGCCGTAGCGACGAAACCCGTTTCGAATCGTATACCCAGTAATCGAATGGATGTCGCCCGTAGATGTCTTCAAAGTGTTCACGGGTGATTTCTAGGTTTTTCATGACACCCTCACGGATTGCCACGCTTGGCACCACAATGATGAATTTCGTGAAGCCATACTTGGCGTACAGCTCATGAATCGTACGTAGATAGACGTACGTTTTACCCGTCCCTGTCTCCATCTCCAGGGAAAAGTCCATTCCACTATAGGTTTCCGCTTGACTGACCCCATTCCTTGTTTGGATCCACTTCACGTTCTTAACAACGGTTTCCCAGTCAATCAAGAGCTCGTTTCCAAAGCCAAGCTCTGTCATAAGGCCGCCAAATCCGGCGTCCAAACGTGTTTCAAATTGCCCGGCAGCCTGCGATTGACCGTCAAAAATATCTACTACGGATTGAATGGCGTCCAACTGATATTCTTGATTGCGCTCAAATTGTATCTTCATGATGCCACCTCCTTACACCGTGTGAAACTCGATGCCGTGTGATTCCATCAACAGCTTGGTGTTGGTTTTCAGGTTGTCATTGCCATGAAATGCTGCATCAAGGCAAATAATGTTTCTCGGACGCAGGCTCACCATGCCATGCAGCGTATCTTCAGTGATAGAATCGGCAAGGCAGATGAACAGAATCCCTTCTCCGACAGAGAACACAGCATGTCCCCGAACTTCTAGCTGATCGATTGGTGCCGTCAATGGCAAACCGGATTTCAGGACAATCTCAAATAACAGATCCTGTTGTGTTCGTTCAGGGAGGATATTTTCTATAAACAATCTCAGTCGTTGAACTAGTGCATCTGCACCCTGCGCTTTCGCATCGGCATTCCAAATCTTAAAATTACTCGACGCCAGCCTGAAAAATTTGAAACCTGATGATTCAAACAGGCGATTGTCCTCTTTGGATTTGTCTATCCATCTCTTTATTCTGGCCTTCGTGATGTCGGAGACTTTCTGGAAGTCTTCCTCGCCCGTTTTCTCCGGCAGTTGAACAAGAATAAACCGTCTATTTCCACCGTCTTCTTGATTTAAGTCAAGCACCGCCTGTCCAGTAGTACCCGAACCAGCAAAAAAGTCCAAAACAATATCACCTTCGTTTGGCCTGGTTGCCAGTTTTAGCATCCTTTTGACCAATTTGGTTGGTTTAGGATTGTCAAATACGGATGTCCCAAAAAGGGCTTTTAGTTCAGCACCGCCCTCATCGGTCGTTCCTGAATCCTCGTACTTCCACAAATCAATCGGAACAAGTCCACCATCCGATTCTGAAAGAAAATTTTTCAAACGTGGATATTTTGCGTCTCCGTTTTTACCCCACCACAGACGATTTTCTTGTGCATGTCTTTCATGTTCCGCTCGTTCATATTTCCAAGCATGTGTTTCATGTTCCACTACCTCCCCCGTAAAGGGGTTTGTGATGGGATATACCAAATTCGGCCTTTCTTCCTTTGTAGCGGGGTTTACGTAAGACGAACTCGTCCAAGGTCCACGTGGATCATTATCTGGATTACTGTAAATAGAGTCAGATTTTTCATTCCGCTCTTCTCGAAGTGTTTCCACAACGGATGACCGCCTGTATACAAGGATCGTATCCTTGAGAGAATAAAACAACTTGGCGTTGTTGCTACGTGTATATCGTTTCTCCCAAGCTATATTGGCAATAAAATGCTCTTCTCCGAAAATCTCATTCATGATCTGTCGAAGGTTATGCGCCTCGTGGTCGTCAATACTCACAAAGATCAATCCATCATCACGCAACAAGTTTTTTGCCAAGAACAGCCTCGGATACATCATGCTCAGCCATTTGGAGTGAAAGCGTCCGTCTGTTTCGGTATTTGTCGTGAGCTTGATGCCATCGCCATCGACTTGCCCTGAATATCGCAGGTAGTCTTCTAGTCCTTCACGGAAATTGTCGGGATAAATAAATTCGTTCCCGGTGTTGTACGGCGGGTCTATGTATATCATCTTGATTTTTCCGTGATATGACTTTTGGAATAGCTTCAAGACTTCGAGGTTATCTCCCTCGATGATGAGGTTCTCACTGGTATCAAAGTTCACAGATTCCTCGGGAACAGGCAATAAAGTTCCGACGCTCGGGGTCTGGATGTTTCGAATCGCTTCACTTTTGCCTGCCCAGGACAGTCCATAGCGCTCACGCCCGTTGTCGACGAACTCTCCAAGCGCCATTTTCAGGCGCTCAAAATCAATTTTCCCTTCCGAAAACACCTCCGGAAATTCTTCACGGATGCGTGCAATCTTTTCAGCCAAGATGTCTTTCGATGTGAGTGGAAGCTTGTCCATGATGTTTTCTCCCTTCCCATTTCATACAACCGTCCAGCGAACGGTAAACAAAGGTTTCAAACGATGGGTCTGTTTCAATTGACGCTCGATGTTTTCGATGAGCTCGTTCCGCTTCGTATCAATAGCGTCTTGTGCTTCGTACAATTCCCGTCGTTTTTTGCTTCGCTGCGTCTCTATGTCACGTTGCGCCTTTTGCGCCGCCAGTTTATCTGCGAGAGAAACCGCAGTGGAGGAAGCACGACGCAATGCCCGAATTTGCTTGTCGAGGTCTTTAATTTCCTGTTCCAATCCAAACTTCAAGTCATCCGCCCATCGGTCGAGCTTGGTAACTTCCTCATCAAAGAATCGCCCGTTCTTTTCCTCCACAAGATGTAGCTTCTCCTTGACGATTTTCGCTTCAAGTTGCTCAACCGAGGCTGGTGGTTTGGCAGAAGGATCTATCTGCCTCACGATTGCCTTTGGCTTAAATAGTTTCAGACAGGTCTCTTCGTCCACGATTTCTCCGTCATCAGTGACCCCAGAGAAAACAAGAAATTCTTCGAGTTCGAGCGATTCCACTGCCAATTCAGCTACCTGAAGCCACCCTAATTTTCCCTTTAACGCCTGCACGGTGCTAATCAAGCCATCATAGTCAGAATAATGAACGACCAGTTCAGCGGGTGGTAGATCCCTCGTAACGGCCCGATCCACAAGGGCTTGGGCCAATGGATGGTCAATCCGAAAGAAGTTGTCGCCATTTGCCTCTGCGGCTTTCCAGTCGAGGTGATACATCCCGGATGGCGCATCATTGTCCGAGTACCTGAACCGAGGTGCAGTTTCATCGAACAGTGCATCTTCTGCCAATTCTACTTTCGCAAGTGACAGCAGGTATTGTTGCTGTTCCGATAACCGCTCAGTGGCTTGCCCCTCATACACCTTGAGCCGGGCGTGTACATCCTCATCAAAATTGTCCAGTAGCGCCTGACGAGTTTCGGTCAAACGGCTTTCAATCGATGACTCCAATTCCTTTTGCAGGGCGTCAAAGGCAGCATTGATTTCCTCGACAGTTCGACACTCCTGGTACACTTGAGCGATTCTCTTCTCAAGGTCGACTCCGGATTCGAGCGCACCAAGGACTTCATCGCTGGCGCCAAAAATCCCACTAAATAGCTGAAATTTTTCCGCCAATAATTCGTATACCCTTTGATCGGCTTCGTTTCTCTTGTTCAAAAAATTTACAACGACCACATCATGTTTCTGTCCATACCGGTGACAACGGCCAATTCGCTGTTCAACCCGCTGCGGGTTCCATGGCAGGTCATAGTTGACGATTAACGAACAGAATTGGAGATTCACGCCTTCGGCGGCGGACTCTGTAGCGATAAGGATCGCCGCTCTGTCCCGAAACTCCTCGATAAGGGCCGCACGAATGTCTGCGCTCCGGGATCCCGTGATGACGTTTTCTCCCTCGTGCCGCTTTAACCAGTCTTGGTATATGTTTGTAGACAGGGGATCGTTGTTCATCCCGTTGAAGAGCACGATTTTTCCTTCATAGCCGTTATCCGTCAGAAGTTGGAACAGGTATTGCTGCGTACGTCGAGATTCTGTAAAGATGACCGCTTTCTCCCTCGCACCGAGGGATTTTGCCTTATCCATCGCTTTGTCCAGCACAGTGAGAAGCGCATCGCCCTTCGCATTGTCTCGAATGCTTTCTGCCAAATCAGCGGATCGTCGTAAAAGCGATAACTCCTCCGCTAGAAGTTGCGGATCGACACGTTCATCCTCCCATGTGTCATCCCATTCATCTTCCAGTTCATCGACACCCTCGTAGTCATCTGCCACCTCTTCAACGTTGACCGGCTGAAGATTTTCGAGGCGACGGATAAGACCACGAAGCGTTCCCGCAACCGCAAAAGTTGATGACGCAAGCAGTTTGCGCAATACGAGCGTCATCAAGCTACGTTGACTGGCTGGCAATGCCAGAAGGACTTTTCGGCGAAGGTATTCCGTGACCTCTTCGTAGAGTCGATGTTCATCATCACTTGGCGTAAACTCCTGCGTGATTAAGATCCGGTTCGTATACCGTATGTATTCTAGCACTTGTTTCCGCAGGGTCCGAGTGCAAATGAGAGCCAGTCTTTCCCGTAGTAAACGATTCCGCTCTTCAGACAACTGTCTGGCAAACTGAGCTTGAAACGATTTATCATCTCCAAAGACGTTCGGGTCTACGATACTGACAAGCCCATAAAGCTCCATCAGACTATTTTGCAGCGGCGTAGCCGTAAGCAAAATCTTTTTCGTACGGGCCAACGTCGCCTGAATGTTCTTCGCTAATTTGTTGGTGGACTTGTATACGTTCCGAAGACGATGAGCCTCATCCAGCACCGCAAGATCCCAGGAGACCCGTGATATAAACTCCGACTTTGCAGCCGCAAAATGATATGAGCAAATAACCACCTGATTGCGCAGCTCAAATGGGTTTGAAACACCTTGACGCAACAGATTGTTGAAGGACTTCGCTTCGAGGATGATGGATGGAAGATGGAACTTTTCCTCCAACTCCATCGCCCACTGCTTACGCAATGTGGCTGGAACAACCACAATCAGCTTTCGACGGCGCTCCGCCCAACGCTGTGATAACACCAGACCCGCTTCAATCGTCTTGCCAAGTCCCACCTCATCGGCAAGGATGGCCCCTTCTGATAGAGGTGAACGCAACGCAAAAAGGGCTGCATCAATTTGATGCGGATTCACGTCCACCCTTGCATTCGCCACTGATCTAGTGATTCTATCAAAGTCATCGACGGCAGCGCGCATTGTCAGTAGGTGCGCCCAAAGTCTCGAATGATATGGTGTAGACATTGAATTTGTCCCTTCAATGAAAGATACCGCACAATTTGCTATCTTCCATTTTACTACAGGCTATGAGAATGTTCGACAGAAAAGCATGGCACATTATCATGAGCTATGCAGTTGCTGTATGAATTTGGTTTTTTGAAACACATGAAAATTCCATGAAAACACGTGAAACCCCTTGACTTTTCCGAAACACCACAACAATCGCCGAGGAGGCATCTAACTGTCTATCTCATAGCGATTTGGGTGTGAAACATGGCTCGTTTATGTAAACCTGGATTCAAGGAACTCTCGTCTTTTAGCAGTGTTGCTGGTGCTCCGGTTCTGCGTACGCTCTGGGATCGATTCGACTTCTCGCTACTTTTGTCGCAGTCTGGGATTTTCAAAGTTCGTGGCGTAGCCACCTGGGTTTTAGCGTTTGTCTACGTCATTGGTCTCATCAATCGTTGCTCGTCTGTAAACTCCTTGGCCACGTTCTTCAACGCAGACAACTTGCTTCAGCGCATGACCGGCATTCAAAAAGTTACACAGTCGGCCCTCAGTCGCTTTCTGACAGGGTTTTCTCAGTGGGACATGTTCAATGACGATACACATGCGCCACATCCATACGCCAAGGGAATCCCAATTCTCTACTGGCTCTACGACAGTTCAACCAAAGTCTACACATGGCGATGAACATTGTGGCGTTGCATGCTGTCCGCAATAACGGAGTTGAATATCCTTGGTCCTACGCCATCTGGACGAAGCCCGAAAACGATGCGGATAAGAAGCAATCGAAACTTGACCTGGCATGGCAGATGCTTCAGACCGTGAGAAAACAGGTCACGTGTCGCCTGTGGGTGGTTGTTTACACCCGGATTATTTGACATCAGTGTCGTCGGATTTTCTATAAATCAATGTCGGTGGCAACAGAAGGATTTTGTCAACAAATGTAGAAACGCCATCTGTGCCGAGTAGGCTCAGGTGGCGTTTCCATCTGCACAGGGTAGCACAAGCGTCTCGGTTTGGCCGCCAGTCACTTGTGTTCCCTAATTTGAGGCCGAATGGCTCTTGCTACATGCCTAGCGTATCTGTAGAATGTGAAGCTGTCAATCCGGTAAACCCGGAGGAATACGCAATTTTTGTACGAAAGCTACGGCCCAGCGATGTGCCGTGTATTTACTGTACACATTTGTATACATACGTCCACGGATACTACCTTCGTCGCCCCATTCCAGAGGTACACAATCATGGTTCAGGATCTTCTTGTGAGCCTGTTGGCAGGTACGTTGACTGTAAACGGTGCACTGACCCAATTGGCTGCGTGTGGCGTTTGCTTATCCGAGTCTTGCGCCCGTAATTGGTTTACTCGGGTTCAGAAACAGGTGTCCGAGATCATCGCCTTGTTCTCCCGGATTGTCCAGTTTCAGCGGCCAGATGTACCACTACCCTTGTTGCGGCGTAGCGTCAGAGACTCGTTATTGTGCGCCGATTACGACCGACTTGCGCTCCTTGGTGCGACTGCGAACAGTGGCTTTTGGAACCTCAGACGTGAAGTCGTCTGCCTGTTTGCCCCATCGTTGTCGGTGAACAGGGTGTCGTATGGCCTGTCCCCGGCCCTTCCACCATAACCGGGTTACTTATCCCACAGAAAACCATCTTCCGCGCGGATGGAACCCGCGCCCAAAATGAGGTCATCTCATATGGGAAGGAGAAGGTGGACATGGAAGATGAAACGCGACGGCAAATCGCTCTGTTTCGCTATGGGCTCATCGCCCCCATGTTGCGGCAAACAGAGCGTGGTTCCCAAAAGGCGATGTTGGAAGAGTTAGCAAAGCAGGAATACGATCTGCCAAACGGAGAGAAAAAGAGGTTCTCGGAACGGACGCTCGAGCGATATCTCGCGAGTTACCGGAAAGATGGCATAGACGGGCTCATGCCTCAGCCTAGGGCGGATAACCGCCGCCCTAGGGTATTACCCGCCATTGTGATTGAGCGAGCGGTGGCTTTGCGCAAGGAACAGCCCTTGCGGACAGTGGAACAACTCATTGTGATGCTGGAAAACGAGGGCGTGGTACCTGAGGGATTCATTCGCCGCAGGTAAGCGTCAAATCTACCACACCTTGCGATTTTCCAACCGCCGTGCGAGAGTCATGGACAATAACATCAGCCGATGAGTAGATTGTGAACATTATGTGACACTTTCCGAAGAGGGGATTTTACACAGCATTTTGGGCTTGATCTGCCGAGAGGCTATTGAAATGATTGGGGGACTTAACGTGGATTCCTCGGATATCAAATCCAAATTCAAGTCCATGGATAATGTGGAATTAGGAGTGGACAATAAAATGGGTATATGGAATAAAATAGCAAACAGAAAACGATACTTTTTAAATATTTCAGCCATTCGTTGGCGACCTTTTTAGCATCAGTAGGGACACTTTCTGTACTTGTAGTTTTCTCGGTTTTTGGAATACAAAGTTTAAACAAGCATAATAGTGAATATGGCAATACAGCACGATCTTCTGGTTCTCATTCGGTTTCATCAACTTCAACGAATAATAATACCGTATTAACGAAACATTCAAGTGATTGGAGAGTTGTAGCTAATCCTGATTTGCAGAAAAAGGGTTATTACCAGATAGACATTTTCTATACAGGGAAGGACTCCATTGATACACCAAGCGTCTCAGTGAACAAGCAGTGGACACTTTCTGGTGGGAAGTTTGGAGTACAAGATGGTAAAATTTTTACTCTTTATGACGTTAGTGCAAAAGATAA
>NZ_BCQI01000078.1 GCF_001544355.1 Alicyclobacillus acidiphilus NBRC 100859 | reverse complement strand
AGTGGTGCATATGGGCAGTGTATATTGGCGATAGGCGGGCGTGTTCGCCTCCGAGGCGACTTATTAAGGAGCGTAGAATTGTGGACAATGACACCAAGAAAATGATTGCTGGATACCTTCGTAGTTATGACGCTGATCAACTTATTAACGATATATTGGAAGTATTGGAGAAAGAAGAGCAGGAAGAAGACAGCCTCGAATCTCAAAGTGAAGCCGTCTTCTCACACAACATAAGTAACCGTCACATCGGTATATTGCAGTCACAGTTACATAAGGCAAGAGACAAAGAAACACTGGGACAATATTTGAGAAGGGTCTCATTCGAAAAGGGAATAAGAGAATACTCCGTTAAAGTATTCGGCGAGGCTCAAATTTCCGACAAGTATTGGTACAAACTATTAGGTGATAAATATCCTAACCCCCGAAAAGATCCCCTGTTACGTGTCGCGATTGCCATGAAACTAAACTTACTCGAAGGTATGAGATTGCTGAGAAGAGCAGGGATGACACTTAGCGGCAATAACATGAAGGATGCTGTAGTAGCTTATTGTCTCGATGCGGGGATATACGATTTTGCGGATATTGAAGAGGTTCTTGCAGAAAACGGTATACAGACTCTCTTTACAAATCAGAGAGAAATAACAAAACGAAAGGAAAAATCAAAGGAGAGAAAAGCCAAGAAAGTTAAGAAAGCGAATTAAACCATCACCGAGAAAAGCACCGCTCCAACAATTAGGGTGCCGACAAAGAGGGGCGTTATGATAAATGATGTTATTTACGCCCCCGATACCGCCTTTGCCCTTCTTCCCTCGGCACATCAGGTAAAAATCGACCTTCATCGTTGGTCATCATTCGAAGCTGGTCTTCTTTTCTCATCAACTCAACACGTTCCGATTTTGATTGCTCTATCCATTGCAACACTGCCACCTCAAACTCAAAATCGTCATCGTTCACTTTCGATCCCTCCTGTTTGGTTCCAGAATAGGGCGAAAGCTTCTGCTTGTCCAGGGTTCTTTTATGAGAGCGGGGAGCAGGCGAAGTGTGGTTGATCTCATTTTGGACTTTCCGTATTAGAGCAATGATCAATCGGATGACTTCTTGAGTGGCTTCATCTAACTCATCATGCACCTTTTGATTGATAAAGTCCAAACGCAGGCACAGATCGAGCCAGGATCTCAGTTCATCAGCACTTCCCCTTGCTATAGAGTAAAAACTAAGGGTCTTTCGCGGGAAACACGAACCGTTCCCTTCAGCCAGGTTCGCCGCTATTGACGAGGCGCACCTGGTCATTTGGCTGATGATCCCATATTTCTCCTGTGAGGGTAATTGCTTAGTAATGTCGAAGACCTTAACCGCCAGAGATTGGGCTTTCTGCCATGCAATTAAGTGCCGAAAATCTCTTGAGTCGAAATCCGCACCTCTTCCATTCGCCAATGTGTACTCCTCCTTTACATCGCGGTCGTTTGATACAAGTCACGTAACTTCTCCATTTGTTCCTTGGTATCTTGGTACATCGCTTCACTCGCGAGGATATGGGTCATCAACTCGCACTCCAGAACTTCAACGCGAAGTGTATCCAACACTTCTACCGTTGTGCCAATGAAGGGACAGTTCAGAAAGGCATCTTTTAGGTCTAAAGCTTCTTGGCGCATATTGAGTAGTTCGTCAAGGGATTTCGGGGTAAGGCTGTGTAGGAATACCTGGTGCTGAAGATCGCCCAATCTTTCCATGATGTCTTGAATCGCTGTCAATTTCGCTCATCCCCCCTTCGTGGCGGTTGCCTATAATCCAATGATAGTCAGTGTCAAGTCTTTAGAATATGGATTATTGGTCGAATAGCGTCTGAGCAGGGGGTGTAAAGAGCCGTGGGTGTTGAGAGGATTTGAGGGAAAAAGGTGATAGGAATTGAATGGCGGTCATAAGGCAGAAACGGCACCCGCAGAACGCCACATGTTAATTGAAGTAACGGTGTTCAACGATTTCATGGATAAACTCGCTGATGGTGTCTTCAGCCTCAATCAGCCCACCTCTGATATCTTCAATCTCTGGCAGGGTGAGTTCAGAGGGAATGAAAGGACAGCGTAGGAAGTTGTACTGTAAGTCTTCGACTCGGTTCAGTAAACGAATTATCTCTTGATCGGACTTTTGTTTCAATGTGTGGGTGATTTCATGCTGGATCTCATCCAGTTCATGACGAATCTCTTGCATTGTCAATGTTCATCATCTCCCTGTGTTTGCAATTTCTATCTCCGTGTTATAGACGAGTGATGATATCGAATAGCGAAAATCGGTCGGAGGTTGTCTGAGCACACTAAAGGAGCGAATTGCAGTTTTTGGTTGTCATGCGGATGTCTATAGAGTGAAATCAGATTTGGATTATGAAAATGATAGAGCCGAAAAGTTATCGCTGTGGTTGTCACTTTGTCTTTTTATATATAGAGACCAACTCTAAAAACAGTGATAACCTTTCGGCGACACTCATAATTGATTCTGATATTCAGATCAACCGATAGCTTGGCAACATTAGGTGCTATTATCCGTAACTCATAAAGCGGAATGGTGGTTCCGTTATCAATTTTCAACAAAAGTAAAGCGAGACTTGGGTGCCAAATGGAGTTCACTCATCAATGGAGACCTTGGTGACTATTGCAACTCTGGACGAAGCGTATCAATCAATTCATGAAGTTGGCTCTCATGGCGGATGAGACTTTTCAGTAATTAGCGATGCCCTGGGTGGCTGTTGTAACCGTAGAGACGTTTTTCAATGGTCGCAATGGGGCTATCCATAAAGGACGAGGGCTTCCGTGAGCCACCAACTGCGGCGGCTGTTGTTACTTTTTGCTCACCCAAATTCAACGGTAATGGTGGTTTTCAGGACGTTGAGAGCTTCACCAACAGATGCTCCTTGGGTGACAGTTGCAACTTTTGTCGGAGGTATCAACCAACAATAACAAGGGATTTCACATAGGACGAGGATATCTAAAGCCATGTCACATTTATCGGCTGTTGGTGTTTTGAGAGGGCTTCTACCAACTGACGACGGAGGTTCCCATTTATACGAAGGCTTTCGACTTATCGACGTTACCTTTGGTGGCTGTTGCCATGCCAAAGAGATGGTTCACCAGGCTTGGGGGCACTTCCAGGTAACAGGGTTTCACATTAGCCACAGGTAGCATCGTGGCTCCTGAAACAATAAAACATATCAATCAACAACGGATGGGAGCCATCACGTACCAGAGGACTTCGAGAGATCAGTGTACCATTGCGACTGTCGCACCACGTAAAGACGGGACATAATCAAGGCACAGGGGAATTCATTGTTGGTTTGCAACCAATACCCCATGGTACCGACACTACGAGACTGTGCCTTTCCGATAGAATAAGCCACCACATGATGGTTACATCATGTTGAAGTAACATATTGTAGGATATCTCAACAGACGGATTTGCCACCATCAATTAGGAGGAATGCAACACTACTCACTGTCCATGCGGTGATGACGAAGGCTAACGCTACACCAACATAACTTGCACCCGCGCAGACAGTTTGATAAAGATGCACAAATCATCACTATGTCACCCTTTCTCCCTAAACAGAATTTATCAACATGCTGGACAGTTACCAACCGCCGCATAGTATCTCAGAAGACAAAAAACGAGATGGCATCCAACCATCCCGTCCATCTTCCCATATTCATTTACACCATGACTAACTCTTTGACAGCTTCTCCATGTTCGGAAACTGGTTCCTCAACACCTGATGCCTGGAATTTAAATATCCCTTCCCCGACGAGAATTCCGTATTCCTTCAAGACTGGTGCTAATCTTGCCACTCTCCTTGTGAAATTACCCTTATGTTTTTCACCGAACCTCACTCGCACTTTAATGAATTCAATCTCCGCTTTCCCCTGTTTCTGGTAGTCTCGAAGAATTGTAATCAGTTCCCAATCCCGTTCATTGAGTCGTTGTTCCTTTGGCTTTTCCGTATTTTCGTGCATCCTCCTCGCCCTTACGCCCCACTGTTCCTTTACATACTTGATGCCTGGTAACTGCTTTCTCACAATACCCACGGCTTCCTTGTTCGCGCAAAACAGGTAAATCTCTGACGGCTGTTGATTATCTCTGGAGATGCGTTTGATCGCCTGGTACAACTCGCCTGCGATCATACTGTTTCTAATGTTCTCTACCTCTTCGTCCCTGAACAACGGGATGTCTCGAAAGGAACGCTCCTTGTCTAATGCGTGAAAGAAATAACTCGTCAGCGCATATGATCCATAATCAAAATTTGGCGTTTTGACGATGACACAAACGTCGTATGTCCTCCAATCGTTCTTGCCGAGTAAGTTCCCGTGGTACTCAACACTTATATCGACCCTCAACTTTCGAGATATATCCGCCAGCGTCTCTTTCTGTTCACCCTGTTCACTGTAATGCCTAATAATCGCTTGTTCGAGTTTTGGCTTGTTCTCCATATCTGCGACGAACAAAACCCCCTTACGTCCTTGCAACTCTACCGTCTCAACGACCCGCTCGAAAAACCCATCAGATTTCTTTAACGCCGTCTTCCCCGTGTTGACCTCGTAGTGATACAGGGTAGAGTGCGAATAGTCATAAACCTTGGGTTGGTGTTTCACGATGAATCGCTTCGACAACTGGTATCTGTAGTCAAATCCATTTGCATCCAAAATGATGTTGTTCTTCAAAAGAACATAGTCATATCGATTATCGTAAGTGTAAAACACGCCATCATGGTAGTAGCACTCATTACGAAAGAGTTGCTGGAATCGCTCCAACAATTCTCGACATTCCTTAGTCCTTTTCGATTCCTGCAGTTTGTTGATAGCGGTTTTGTATTTCTGATGCTCGGACGATGCAAAAGTTCCCCAAAACAAGTTCCCAGGGTTTAAATGCTCCTTGTTCCGAAGCTCCCTCAATTTGTCACGGAACATGACCAGCATCTCATCGAGGATTTCAGACTCCAGATACACACTATGGCGGTATAGTTGGGACAAATCCTGCGTAGAAATCCTGATTTCCCTCATTAGGTTTGGGAACTCATCAATGATCAAAATATCTCTATCCTGAATAAGCTCGTAATGCCTTGATTTCTTTATCTCGGCATACATCCGATGGGTAATCACTAAAACCTGTGCCTCGATTGCCGTTTTCTTACTCCTCCCACCCTTCGTATCCTCCCCATCAATCGCCATGGCAACGCTTCTTCCCGCATGCTCATTGATCTCATCGGCGGTGGCATCGAGAAGTCTGCGCTTATCTGAAAAGAGTTGCACCCAGAGAACTCGATGAGGGCAATCGTTGTTGTCTTTTAACATTTCCCCTATAATTCTCAACGCTTGCCGCGTTTTACCCACCCCTGCTTCGTAATCAAATGCGATAAAGTGTTCTGCATCCCACTTTTCGGGATTGATAATCTGTTCCCGAAGTTCCGTAAAGTAGTCTGTTTTGAATTGCATGAAAGTCATTTTCCCCTTTCGCTTGTTGTGCATAACGCTTGATGACTTGCTGTCTGGGCACAACTCAAAAAGCTGGTTATCGTGATAAGGTGTGCCCACGATCTTTCCAACTCAGGGGACTGCTGAACAGACTTGTCCCTGGGTTACATTTGAAAGACCTATATAAAAACGAGCACCCCACCGCGCAACCAGCCTTGCTGTCTGCTATGGGGAAAATGGTGGCATCCTGCCGATATCGAAACCTGTCTATTAAGTTTGACCAAATCGTGTTTCTATCATATCGCCGTCATTTCATATTGTCAACTATATTATTACATTTATCCCAAGCAACCCCAATGGCGTTTTCTTCTTAACGCCAATGACGTATCACGCCCCATCTCTGCCCTGTCTTTCCCCTGATGCGACTTATCGCCCCTATTCGCACTTCGCCTCCCCTCGCATTCGACATCATAGTGCGACTCCTCGCGAATTATTCGCCCCAAGCCTGTATAACATATGAGGTCAATCAAAAATACAAGGGGGAATAGAGTTATGGGCAATTCAGCTTACACTGTGGTCTGTGACAGCGGGAAGTATTTCACTAAGGCGATCAGCTATAAGGATGCAGGGTTTGTAAGGCAGAAATTCCGCACACTTGTTCAAGATGGGAGCAGTTTTTCTGGCGTAGAAGTTAGCGGCGACAGTTATAGGATCACGTTTGAGGGTAAGGATTACATCGTTGGAAGCATGTGCTCTGAACTGGCGGCGGACTTTTCTGTAACCAAGCACACATTCGAGCACCGACTATCCGTCTATTTGTCCGTTGCCTTGATGTTGGACAAGCTCCACGTTGAAAGAGTTGGGATTCCGATGGTCAATCTTGGAATCAATGTACCACTGAATGTCTACCGAAATGCCGACTTGAAAGAAAGGTATCGTGACTACATTCTAAATGGGAGCAAACCCATCTCGCTCAGAGTGAACGGCGTGGCTTGGGTGTTTCGCATCAATCCCGATGGATTGCTGTTGTTTCCCGAAGCCATTGGTTCTGTCTATGCTGACTTGGACAAGTTCAGAGATGCGAGAGTGACAGTCATCGACATCGGCTCCCTGAACGCCTCGTTTTGTGTCTTCGAGCGTTTGATTCCAAAACTACAATCGATGGTACTCTGTGACCTTGGAGTCAACCTTCTGAGAGGGCGGGTCCAAGAAGTACTCCAGACCCATTTTGGAAGCTCGGTCTCAGTCGATGAGAGTGAGAACGTATTGCATGAAGGGGTTTACTTCCTGGATGGTGCAGTCATGCCTGAAAGTAAGCCAATCATCAGTGACCTCAAAAGAAGTCATGTCAAAGAGATCGTAAATTTCGCAAGGTCGCATGGATTGTCCCTGAACACCCCTGTATTCAGCGGAGGTGGCGCGATACTTCTCAAAAGCGAGATATTGGAACAATTTCCGTCTGCGGTGGTCGATGAAAACGGGATATATGCCAACGCGGTCAGTTATTGGAGGCTAATGGAAGCCAGGGGTTTGGCGCATGTCTAAACGGAAAATCTCGATCTCCATCCGAGATCCAGTTGTTTACGAGTTTTTGAGGGAGAAGGCGCAAAGGGACAACATTAGCGCGTATGTCTGCGGGTTAATTCGAGATGACATGATGAAAAACCATGAAGACCTGGATGAAAGAATCGAGTCGGTAGTCAGACGGCTGTTGAAAAACACCGATGGAATCACACTTCAATCCCGCGATCACCCAAAGAAGGACTCGTTATCTGACGAAGATAGGGAACTTCTCAAATCGCTGTTTTGATAATGGAGGAGAGCCAACGCAGGCTCTCTTTCGCGCTCCAGCCCACATCCAGTCAACTTTGCGCGTTTTTCTCCGATATGTAGCCTACTTTCCGTAATTTCGGGCACCTGAAGTCCCGATTTTAGACTCGCCAGCGATAGACTCACACACTCAAACCTGTTGAAACCCTAACGCCAATTACCGCCCCCACTCTTCAAGTGGTTCTAACAACCGCCTAATAAATTGTATGCAGACCAGTCATCCTACCCTGCCTACGTGACCTTGTCTTCCTTTTATGCGAGTATCCCTTGAGATAAAAGGACGCCCCTATTTCACTGTTTGAGCTAAATCAAATGCAGTCCCTTGTCACGAGTGCATGTGTTACAATTTTCATGTGTTTCCACGATGGTTCCGAGGAGGATGGTTTCATGGCTGAAGATGAGTTACTTAAATTCGAGGAAGGGCTAACTCAACTTTGCAGAGAAGTGCGTCCTCTCGACGATATTTCCGTATGGGTGGAGCAAGTAAACGATCCACCGCTCGGAAGCTACATCATCCATTTCAACCGAAATGCCAACGGAAGTGTGGTCAACACCGAGATGGTCTCCATTTCACGACTTGATATTGAAGACAAATCTGCAGGTCAGAAAATACTTGCCGCAATCAACAAAGTTTGACCCAACCACATATCCGAAGACCCACGATGATTCCGTCTTCGGTTGGAAGCGATCTCGACACACTCCCCATTCTTTGTGTTTGTAACACATTAAGCATATGCCACTTCGAACATGTGATACGAGAGCCAGTAATGGCTCTCATTTTACGGAAGAAATCAACTCCCGCGAACTTCTCCCTGGTACCCCTCAGTTTCCCGTACTAATGCTCATTCACTTACCTCGTCCAACACTCTCCGTAACGCACCCCTCGATTGTTCTGGCAACAACTCGACGAAATGACGCAAACCCATGGAATATACCAAACACATCGCGAGTCGATCGCGTTCGATACCGTCTTCTTTAAACGGAATACAGCCCCATAGTTCCCAAAGATGGTCATTTGAAGTTGCAATGTTCCACGCTGGAATGCTAACTTTCTGCGATTCAACAGACGGGAACATCTGATAAAACATCATCCATTCTTGGGCAGTGATGTTTTCCCCATCTTCATAGACTCTGCGATGTAACACGTCGTTCATCTGTGCATTCACCTCTCGTTGAGTGCGTTGATGGATTTTGAATTCGGCAACCCTGGAAGCATGAATTACCTTCATCACGAGGATTTCCCCTTTTAGAAACACAGAAATGCCTTCTTCTCCTAATGTCCTCCCAGCCTTTCCAATTCCCCTTTGATCAACGCCACATCTATCCGAATTCCAGATAAAGCCGCCGCGTTGTTTTGGTCAACGATGCGGAGGATTCCCTCCAGCGTACTCACTTTGCGTTTCAAATCACCAACCTCTATCTGAATATCCTTTAGTTGGTTAGAAGCATTGTGAATATCGTACCTAATGCGATCTTCCATCTCCGTCAGAAGCTCCTTCAACTCGTCGTTTCCCACACGTAATCCCCGCCTCTCCTTACTCTTTGGTCAATCAACCCATGTAGACGTAAGTCCACACCTAACCCCTTATGCACTTTAGTCAAGATCAAACAAAAACGCCCAGTCATGCGACTGAGCGGTGTCTGACAATCTATATGAGGTTGGCGCGGCAAGCGAAAACGTCTTATCCATAGGTCACGTCCCTATGATTTCATATCATTTACCAAAATCTTACCGTCTCGATTAGAAAAGGTCAAGGCAGAAAATCCAGAGAAGGAGGTAAAGGGAACACATGGCAGTACCACGAATACTTTGCATGCCGTTATGTTGTAAACACCATGAGGTACACCCGCCGTTCACCTCGCCGATACCTTTTTCCTTGCCCTTCCCGCCCTTAAAAGTAGAACATACGGGTCTGCTTAGTCGTAGATATTGTGAAACCCATATTTCCTGCGTATTAAGTCTTTAATATCCTCGTAATCTTGGTCTATCATCAATAACATCTCACGAGCCTCTTTATCAGCCTCTTGAGCTTGATCATACACATCTTTCGTAGCTAAATTGGATTTACTACGTTGCTGAACTTCAGACCTGTAGAATGCTTCCATATTCACTGTCTCAATAAATTTCTTGAAGTCATCAATCAGCTTGTTAAGCAAATCCTCTGACTCCTGGTCATGAAATTTAACGGAATAAGAGATTTTGAGAATTTCATTTGCTAATTCAATCAATTCCTTATGCGGTGGTGACACGTATGAAACATATATCAGACCTCCGCCGTCCGCTGACGGTTGTGCTCCTGGGCGCATTTTATTCATTTCCCAATGCATATCATCGAGCTTGTGCTTAATCCGTTTGCAAACGGCAACATCGGACTTCATCTCATTACGTTTGGCTTCTTCTTCAATAGCATCTTGCTTTTCTTTTTGCTTCACATCTTGTTCTCTCAGCCAATCCTCTAACTGTTGAGTTCTCTGCCGTTTCTGTTGCCTAATTTGAAACAATTGAGTGATAACACTCGCCGCTAACGTACCACATACACCAAGAATAGCGACCCATAAAGTCAAATGTGATGTAGTTGCTGAAGCGGGATCTTGCTTGATCCAAATCGTTACATTTTGGGCGTGGGTTGCAACGTTATTGGCAACAGTGTTGGCTAAATTGGGAACTGTATGCATTGCCGTAGTCGTTGTATTTGCGGTCATGAAACCACCCTGCTATTTGGATTATCCAACCGTAAATGATAGCCCAAAACGAGCTTCACGAAGAATGCATGCCCGTCAACTTTTCAAGGCAGTTTTGGCAAATACACGTTTTCTCTGACCCTTTTGATGGGATTTTGTCGAATATCTTCTTCGGGAAGGACTCGCGGTCACACCAACATGTACCGTGTGGTTTCCCCGCGACGTTGCCGCAGTTGTTATCTCCCCCACAAATCGGGCATTTGTTCGCGTTTGACATACTTTCACATCCTTATCCATAGTTCATACTGCAGTCCACGTTGGATATCAGTCTGCGGGATAAAGGACACGGGGAGTTAGTTTTGAGCATGGACACAGTGTCAGGCACCATGTCCATCACGAATCCAACCATATTCTCTTGGCAAAGCTCAATCCGCTTGCCAACTTTTATCGAAGTCATTTGGAATATCGCGATTGATCTCCGATATTACCTCATCAAGATTTTTTGTCTCATTGGGATAGCTTTGGTTACCTATTTTCCGAATAATAGCTCCAGCTTTATGAACAAATTGAATTGATTCCTCCAATTTCTCCTTATCCTTCTGCGAGACCATAAAGTATCCCGCCTCTGAAAAAGCACTTGCTATAGAGCTTAGTTTGTTATATCGGTCTCGTCCAAAACGTTCGATACCTCCCATATCCGCGCCTGCTTGAATATCAGCCCCCGCTTGGAGCATTTGGATGCCTCCGTCGGTGTTTGTGACGTTATCTTGGGATACTCCCAGTGTTCGAACAAACCCCAAATTCACTTTTGTCCACATCACTGTTTCGTTATGAGCTTGATAACTGAAAACCCCTATTGTCCCGACGACTAACGCTAAACCAGAAATCCCCAACGCCCACGTTGTCACTTCTCTGTCTAAACGCTTCCACTTCCAATAGTGAAACAACAAACCTACCAAGCACCCTACAGTCCCTAAAACTAATATAGATGCGACACGAAACCCATAAGGTTGATTCCACATCCACATTACATACGCTGGTACCCTGACAGGGATGCCAAAGTAGCCGATAACCATTCCTAAAAGGGTGCACCACGGGATTGGTGATTTGATAACTTTCAAACGTCAAACACCTCCGTACTCGCTCGTCACGACAATGGTGTGAACACACGGAACAGCGTATCAGTGTGCAGTAACAGTACATGGACAACCGCCGCGTTTTCGAAATCGAATCCATGGGATACAAACTGGGTACTTGTTGCCCAGACCCTCACTCTTCCTGCCCTCACTACCATTCCACCTCTGGGTAATCCTCCACCAAGCTGATGTCCTCGACCGAGCAATTGTGCTCCCGCGCCATAGCTCTAACTTCCTCTTCGATTTGGCGATATTCCTTTCCTTGTTCTACCATGCGCTTGACGATTGTTGACAGAGCCTTCGCCCGTTCTTCCCTATCCCCGATCCTCAGATAACGAATGTTGAGCAAATCCAGATACTGCGATATGTATCCGTCCAACCATGGATAGTCCTTATGCATCAGATTCACAATTCGCTTGAAAGATGCCTCTGTCACTACTTCCTTCAGACAACTCATCACCAAGGACTGAAACAGTCGCGCGGTCGCAATGTGTGCATCCCATAGAATGCGCTTGTCCAAAAGGGGGAAGGGAGCAGTTCTTGCCTGTTTCTTGGCGTAAAGGCGGATAAAGTCGTTCAGGGCAATGGTGACGAAAAGAGCTTCGGGATAGTAGATTTTACATGTATAATACAAGCTGTTCTCTGGGGTAATCACGCCGAGAAGCCGCATTCTGTCCGCATCCATTCCGTTGCGAACGAACTCGAATTCCCGATCTCCTTGGAATGCATGTCGAATGTCGTACATAAGACCGAGCACCCGAAGCCGCGCACCTTCGTAGTCCCCGTACTCCCCTTCATCGCCGATGATGGTGAGAAGGGACATGTACAGGGTGTCCAAGTCCTGGTAATCGCCAGATATCGAGAGTCCAGTGAGGTTCAGTGTATTGGTTATGGTTAGCATGAATGTTCACCTGCGTTCGTGTTGATAGGGTCAGGATAAGTATAGCGGAAAAGGCAGGGATGTAGGTTGGAAGGAGCCACGCCAATGCATTGGAGACGTTAGTGACATGGTTGATTCGCGGGTTTGGCTTGCCGTTATGTTTTAAACGTTATGTACCCGCCCCTGCGCCGTACAGTCCCGATACGCCCACACCCCAAGCTCTTGGTACAATTTGCTACAATTAGCATCAAACCCGCGATTCTCGGAGCAGAGGAGGAATTGCCTCATGATGCGAGTCCCCTACGACTATCGCCTACAACCGATTGACGAACAACTGGCAAAGCTCATTGCAGAACGGCTTCGGATCAGTCAAGGCACAAATGGTTATCCGACAAAGGAGCAGTTTGATCGGTGGTGCGAGGAATACCAGGTTGACCGTCACGTCATTACATCGGTTTTCGCCGCGATGAACAATCCGCGCCGCCCACCGCGTCTTCCCGTATCACCACAAAACTTGGTCGGTATCATTCCTATGATGATGAAGGTCAATGTGGATGGAGTCAACTATCAACTCACTCGAATGGAACAATATGCGGATGTCAGTCTTGTTTACGTGGAAATCTACACGGATGATGATGCGGAAACTGCAGAGTTGAACATTCAACTTATTTTAGATGTTGAGCCGAATGAAGGGCGACAGATCCAATTTCACCGTTCCCAAGGGCACACAAACCAATCCTCCCTGGTCTACATGGTTAGCCCAAAACTCCCCGACGACCTCAATGCGTTCTCATTCCGCCTCGTTCCAAATCCAATGCCCCACCATCCACGACCCCCAGAGAGGATTTTGGATCAATCTGTAGTATTTGGTGAGTGAATCACGGTGGGCTTGAAAACTCGGCAAAGTTTGGAGAGCGACCTTTCGTCCAGTCGAAATTCTTTCCTGTAAGAAAAAGCAGTACATACCCTCATGGAGATAAGGGCTGTACTGCTTTTCATCCTGAATCCTGTCTGGAATCTCAGACGGAAGCGACGCTCTTCCTCGGAACAAACAGCTTTTTGTAAATGAATCGTTCCAGGGTTCCCCAAACTCCAGAGGTCGTGTAGTACAAAGCTACCGCAATCGGGGCACCCCACAGTATAACCATCGTCACCGTACAACTGATGACTGCACTCATTATCTGGGCATTTCCCACATGTGCTTGGCTATATGTCACGAACGTACCTAAAGCCATCAATACACCTGCAACGATTGGGACGATGTGGAACGGGTCAGCAACGGTCAGGCAAGGAACCCAAGGAACCAGGACACTCGCCGCTGGATGGTTCAGATACCGAAACAGTCTATAGAGAACAAAGAATACAGGTGACTGCGCGAGCAAAAGACTTACGGATGATAATGGCTTAACGCCATGTTCCCTCATGAGTTTCTGCTGGGCTTGCATCAACTCCGATTTTGATCCCGTCCACGACCTCTGTAGTTCCGCCAGTTTGTCCGTGATTGATGCCTGGGCGATGGCACTTTTGGCAACTTTGATGGAGAGTGGAACTAAAAGTAGCCGTATCCCAATGGTAAACAAAACAATGGCAATGCCCCAGTCGTGCGTGATTCG
>NZ_BCQI01000077.1 GCF_001544355.1 Alicyclobacillus acidiphilus NBRC 100859 | reverse complement strand
TATTTTAGAATATCGTAGATGATCTTTCGCTTAACATTGTCATCGTATATCACTTTGCTTGGGATAAAGTAGTTGTTGGTATACTGCGTTGACACACTGACCAAATCACGCACTTTAAATCCGAGGGACACACCTTGTTGTCCTCTGGAATACCCTCTCCATTGACTCAACAGATCTCCATCCTCGCAGAACGAGACAACGAAGATATAATATGGTGAGTCATCAATGTCTCCCCATAAGAGTGGAGAAGCAGTAAGAAGATCTCGCAACCCCTCCAAGAAGGTAAGCCCATCCGATCCAGGATTATCACGGCACAACGATTCGACGCATTCCAAACACAAGTCCCTACCATGGATGAATTCAGTTGAGTCATTTAGAAACCTAATGTCAGATGCCCAAAATGATTTTCCCTCAATTATCCCTTTAAATCCGTCAAGGTTTGTGTAATGATACAGCATCTCGACATTAGCCACAAACTCTTCACGATATTTGCCGATGATGAACGGAGCAACCGTAAAAAAATTAGGCATTTTAATGCAGTTTCGGATGGAGGATAGTTTCATGACGCATCATCCTTGATGTCGGCATAGACAAATCCCTTAATCTTCCTTGATGAAATCTTCGCCATTACTAAGAATTTTCCTCTGAGGTAAACACTTTCGACATAATTAAAGGTTCCCCTCCCTATTTCCTATTGTAACCGTCAAATCAAATCCTTCCCTGCCTGCCTCCCCCCTCAACCCTGCCTCATCCCTTGCCACGCCTGGCTTTTCTCGACTTTTTCTCACTCTCACCCAATATCTGCCGTCAAATGAATTTCTACGCTGGATCACGCCTCTTACCACTCGTTTTTCTCCGTAATTTTTCCAGATTCATCGATTCTGCGTAAAATGAAGTTGTTCGCTGGCGCGAGGGTGAAAAGAAGGGCTTGAGGGCGCAGGGAGTACAGATTTGGTCGTGTATTTTTTCGCATTTTTGATCGGGAATGGTCGAGGAATCCTTGATATATCGGGCTTTTTCGCGTCTGGTCTCCTTCAAAATTTTGCTCTGAGTTTCCCCCGCTTATCGCTCCCGCTCCACAAAAAGAAAGGGCGAATCCAGGCTTTTGACCCGAATTCACCCGTGCTGTAGGGAACAACTTATTTTACTCAGAGTACAACTTATTTTGCGGCGGAAGAACTTGATTTTGCGAACACATAGAACAGGAAAATGGGATAAGGGAAAACAAATTTACAACATTTATATAATGTGATTCAATGAGTCACATTGACAAACACGACACCGATTATTACAATGTGAATCAATGAATCACATTCTGACTCATAGAGGAGGAATTTCAATGAAGAAACCACGAGTTTGGCTGTTCCGTCCTTTACCCCATGGTTCCAACCAAATGCCATATTTCTTGGAGAAGAACCGAATCGCCCTTGGCTATCCGATTGGAAAGAGCCTCGTCAACATGACTGAATCAGCAATCAAACAAGACCTTAGAAAGAATTTCGGATCAGAAAGTGGTTTTAAAAATCTGTTGCGTTTGCGTGATGCTATGAATATTGGGGATTTGGTTATCGTACCTGATGACAATCTGCGGGACGTTTACTTCTGCACCGTGGATTCAGACTACCTTTACGAACCCTCTCTGGACGTGGACGAAGAAGGAAGTGGGTTTCCACATCAACGGAGCGTGAAGTGGTTTTTTGACAAGCAACCATTGCTGAGAACTGAGCTACCCCAGAGCTTGACGGAATCGTTACGTTATCCAGGGACAATCGCAGACTTGTCCAAGCATCTTGCCACAGTTGCAAACCTCCTGGGTTTGGATTTGGGACTGGATGAGGAGCCTGACGAATCCACGAGCGTGATCGACTGGAGTGATTTGGTTGGGCTTGCATACGATGCAATCGAACGAGCATTGAGGAGTAACGATTATGATGCGTCTCTTCGTGCCGCAGAAATCGTATTAAGCCAATCGAACAAATAATTCGACTACGTTTGTGGTCTTCCTACTACAAAACTGGAGGTATCGGTATGGTTACGATTCGCGTCACTCGCTCCAACGGAACAACAATATATGAGGTCTTGGATGGTAATGAATTGCTTCGTGAGCGTAATCCCAATGTGAACTTACCGAGAAGGGTGATCATCGAATACGATACGCTCACCTCATTCCTTGATACGTGGGGAGCCGAGGAATTGCGAACTGAAGTGGCGGGGCTTCTGGGCATTCTCGATCTGCCATATCGTATTGTCAATGTCGAAGGCAGAGAGCTTTTCAGAAAAGAGTAGTTGAATACGGAGTGGGGGATGTTCCCTACTCCGTATATATTCTCTATAGTTACTGTGCTTCCAGGTACTCCGAGCAGGACTCACAGAACGTGTCACTTCCCAGTTCATCAGCATTGTAATATGCTTCACAACGTATACACCGTTCAAGATTATGTTTAGCACCACAAGAGACGCAAACTCCAATTTCCCACAACTCGTTTGAAATACTGACAGTAAACTCCCCACACTCACAACACGGGAAATCCGCAACAGGTGGTTCTCCGCCATCTTTAACTGCCATGTAATTAAGTACCTTTATCTCCTGAACAAGATCGGGGAACTTATCATTGATTATATCCAAAACGGATTCATGAAACTTTTCCAATGCACTATCGTCCAAGGTTGCTTGAACCCGCGGGGAATAGCCAGTTTCTTCGTCAAACTCATAATCGCCATTCGTGAACTCCAGCTCACACTGTTCGAGAATTTCATTTGCACTATTGACAAGCTGAATTATACAAATGCTGGAGTTCCCTCGTCCATCGGTTATCTCGAAATTGCACACAAAAGTAAATTTCTCATCCTCTACTAACTTAGAGGAGACACGTAAGAACTCGGAATGTGTACCCTTAATTTCATCTGTTTCCACATCTAAATCTCGACGAAAATATAGCTCGTCGGAAACCCCTGCCTGGAAATCCGTTAATTTTTCAAGGAACATGCTTTCAATATCTGACTCACCATAGATTTTGATCCCCGTAATCGCTTCAATACGTTCTTCTTCATCAGGCTCCGTAGCACAATCGATAAGTGCCTCTTTTTCCTCCTCACTTAAATGCAGTTCGGAGAATTTCCTCTCTGCATCTTCAATCATCTGATATACCAAGTCGATATTCTGAGCAATTTTTGCATGAGCGGCATGGTCAATCAATTTGTTATGGGCTATGTGATTTCGATTACGAGTAAAATTCCTCCACTCAGTTTCGAACTTGTCATCAAAGCACGGTTGAAGATATTTGCTCCAAACATCAAGTACAACTTCCATGTGCTTCTTGGATAACTCCAACACTTTGTCTGCCTTACCGTCACGAATCGCGGCTTCCAGAATGGGATCGTCTTTTGGTACCCATTTGGTAACTTTGAGATTCATCAATGACCATAGGTCGTCTGTATTGATTGAAAGAAGGCTATCGTCAACATTGGCGAAGGACGGAACATCCCGCTTATACGGACCTTGCCGTTGTCTGTGAGTGTCATAAACGTTTCTGAGATTTGGTTGAACATAGTCTTCCCACCATGTGATTCCGAACAGAACTACCATGGAGCTATTGATAAATTCCCTCAACTTATTCTCAGTTCGATGAATGCTCGTATAAAGTGTTGCTGAAAGCTCCAAAACCTGGCTATCAGCGAGCCATATGCAACTATCCCATGTTTTGATTAGCAAATCCTTAAGCCTAATCTTGATTTGTTCCAGTTGAAAATCATAGGTTCCTGTTTCCTTTTGTGCTTCGATGGTTATGACTAACTGAGCTGTCTTGTGGGTTACGAGGTTACAAGTCACGAAGTATTTCTGACCACTCTTGTACTCCAATCTAAATTCACAAATAGTTGAATTCAGAATTATAATTGTGCAGTTTTCAAGTGTCCCATCCGTTGCTCGGAGCGTATTCACGATATCGGAAAACTCACTCTGACTAAAATCCCGACTGTTCCTAACCATGGCGAATTTAATCATGATTAGCCCCCATTGAATCCATCATTGCTTTCCATCCAAAATCTCATCGGGCAATCGACGAAAACTCTTTCATCACGAAGCCCTTGTATCTTCCCTTGTTGGCCGCGTGCTGATTCTGTTGCCCAGCAACACCAAATATCAGTTCATAGCCGCACCTATATTATAACGAGTAGAAAAGAATCTCGATCCTGGTGAGAACAATTTAGAACCAAATCAACCCACAATAAGAAGTATTCAAAATGGACTGCTCATTTTTTTCGAAATACCGTATAGAGATCATGGGGATATGACGCTCAAGTGATCCTTCATCTGTAAGCCAAAATGTGAGAAAATACACACGGACATCAATTCCCTACCTGTGTGAGGTATAAACGTGGCTGAAGAGTTCATTGAAGATGTGCGGGAGTCGTTACAAGAATATATTGATGAGTACATTCGTCACGATTACGAGGACACTTCTGATGTCATGATAAAACACATTGATGAGGAAAAGGTGGTCTTGGTTGATAAGGAAATCAACCAGGCTATTAAGATTGGTTGGACAAACCTTCTAAAGATTTCGCTCCGCGATTGGTACGACAAAAACAAGGATTCGCTGGACATCGAACTGTGGAATGATGTATTCAAAAACGCAGATGACTATTCATTGGATAATGAGCGGTTACTACATCAACCTGGACTATTTGTCCAGAAGGGATATGCGGAATTTCATATCGAGTATGTTTCCTTGCATTTCAACTTTGAGATAAACTCTTTCAAGATCGGGGATGTGAATTGTGAAATCGGTAATCCCAGTCACCTGTATATCCTGTTGCATAAAGCCATGGAAGACGGAGACACATTTGACTCAGATTCATGGTCAAGTATACATACGTTGCGACTTCAAACCATAACTCGCGAGAATTACAAAGCTTATTTGGAGCAGGCTCTTTTTATTCTGTATTACTCCAACCCTCCTCAATATGACGGGGATTACCCACACGTAGCTTTTTCTGGTGAAATTGATACTCCAGTTGCTCCAAGGAGCACAGATTTTGTCCATACAGATTTTCCGAACGCAAACTATGTTGAGGCACTAAACTTTTTTAACACTGGTGGCAACACAGGTGAGGTCTTGTATTTCTACAAAGTAATAGAATACTTTTTCCTAATCAATCGAACGCAAGAAATCCGTTCTATCATCGAGAGCAGACATAATATTGATCGCAAAATAAGCGAACTCACGAGAGTTTACAAGGAAGACGAAGAGAATCTCCTGATTTCCATAATGCACACACTCAAGAACCATCATAGGTTCGATTCGGTATTGAGCTACGCAGTCAACAAAAACTTGGTGAATTCCAACGACATCAATGAGTTCGCGAATAAAATGTATCTTTACCGAAACAGTATTGTTCACGGAAAGAAAGATAATCGATTTGACATTCTGACACGCGACTTAATTGACCAAGAACCAGATGAATGGTTCAACGTAATGAGAGAGGTAGCCCTTATCTGTATTGAAGTTTTCTGCTACCAGAGCAAGTTGAAAGAGATGGTACGGAGCAAAGATGAAGAACAGTAGGCAAAGATCAACGTGTATCATGAATGGAGTTTATCAACAACTCAAACTCTTTGCGGAGTTCCCCCGCCATCTCTGCCCGAATTCCAGCTTTCCTGGCGATCCGCCACCATTGCAAGTCCAGACCCTCGCGTTCAATCTCCTGCATCGCCCACCTGATTCTCCGAATCTGAAAGTCCTCAACGGTTTCCTTCACCGACTCCAGATACGATTTCGTCTTCGGCATCTTGTCTAAATGCTTTTCCAACAGGGATAGGTAGCCAATTCGCTTCCCTATTCTGCTGATTGAAATTCGCTCTGGCTTACCGTCCGATGTAAGAATCCTCATCACCTCAGTCTGCACTAAGGCAAGAATCTCTTCATCTCTCCGACCCCAGTCAACCCGCGAATTCTTAGTAGTTACGCGCGTCGGTTTCGGCGAATGTTCCATCAGCCAATTCTTGTCGTTCCGATACAGCCATGTATAGAGTGCTTTGTTCATCCGCCTAAGTTCCGTTCGTGACTTCTGTCCGTTCTCTCTCACTAAATCAAGCCAAGCTTGTCGCTGGCTTTCGCGAAGGTCATCGGGGACAGTCGGGGATATTGCCTGACGGGTCTGCTGGGCAAGATCAGCATACTTCTTTACAGTGTTCACATCGACGCGCAATCTTCGAGCGATCTCCCGCAAGCTCAGATTGTCCTGCAACAGTTCACCGAGTTTATGCTCCCACACTGCGCCCAGAGCCTTTATCCTCCCGATCCTGTATTTGTCATCCGCGTTGGTATCTGGTCCTTTTCGCGCATAGACAAACCCGCAGGAACACGAAAACGTTCCAATCGGTCTCTTTACCTTGCTGTCGTAACGAATCGACAAATCCTGAACTACAGGTTGCAGATAATGGTCGGCGGCTGGATTCAAACAAAGCCACGGGGATGCTCCAAAAGGTTGGTTTACTGGCTCTTTCATAAATAGGTCGTCCAGACTTATTCCGAGAAACTGCATGAGGAGCAAGTGCCGAATTGGGTGAAATGTTTTACGATGTTTGCTAACTATGGCGTTCAGCCAGTTGTCATCTCGCTCCGAAACAGAGGATTGCATGACCTCCAGAAACGGTTCCCCGTAATAGTTTACAAACACTCTTCGAAACTCCACTTGCCGAACATGACCATGGACGTTAGCAAGTCCAATCTCCTTTAGGCGTTCCACATAATGATTCGCAAACCACTCCATTGGACGATTCGGGTGGCTGGAGTTGAGCAACTTATCCACATTGTCCACAAGCTTCCGATATTTTGTGGATAATTCTTCATCCTGTAACAATACGGTTATCTTTGAAACGGCATCATCCCATGCTGATGGGGCATCATGGGTGAATACTCCCTCACTATTCCCGTTGTTCTCCTGCACATCTTGGTGATATTTTTCGTGTGCGGCAGAGACGAACTCGTGGCGATTCATGGGCAACGAACGGCTTCGGCACAGCGGAGTCTTGTGAGTCGGGCATATAAAAACTCCTGGTATTTGATGCATTCGATGCCAGTACGCCTCGCCCCAACGGGTTTTATCATCATCGAAACACTTACGGCAGTATTTCAGCGTCTTATCCATACTGATGGAGCTTGCCATAATGCCAAGTCGATTGTGAACGGAGTGTCCAAGGTCGCCCCTCATGGACTCAATAACCAGGTTTGCCCGTTTGGGAGGTAGGAATGCACTATAAAACGGATATAAGGTGTATGCCTTGATCAAAGCATCGGCTGTGTAAGAATGACGTAGAGGAAGATGCCCAATCAATGCGTCGAAATGAGCAGGCAGATCGATGACGGCAGTTACCGTCGTGGTTCCGTACAAATCCATCACAGTGGCTTTGGGACTGATGTTTCCGCTTGCGGTGTGAAAACGAGCCAGCACGCTATAGAAAATCTCATCGTGGAACGGTGTTGGAAAGAAGGCGACCATTCCCTCACCCCACTACAAACAGAGGGTCGTCCGACGTGGGCTTGATGATCCCGTGCTCTTTCAGAACTTCATACGCACTCTTACCGCTTTTCTTGCCCTCTGCAACAAAGACGCGGATATCGCCCTGGACAGCCTGCCCCTTCAGATCGGATCGCCCATCAGTTTTATCCGACGCACTTTGGGCGTGAAGAGCCAAGGCAGTTTTAACAACGGACGGCACAGTTACGGTTCCCTTTCCCTCCATCACCTTCTTGACCAGTCGTTTGGCTGTCGCAGGAGGAATCTCAAGTTCTACCAACTTGATGATGGACTCTTCCTCTACATTCATTGCCTGGCGTTCAACCTGTTTCTTCATCACAACCTGTAGCTCCTTGATCTTCTCACTCACCCGAATGGACGACGACTCCCTCTCGATGAAGGAACCGATGTCGATGGGTTGAATGTCCTCGTATTTGGCGAGTTCGCGTATATCTCCAGAGCGTAACGAAGAAAGCATGGGCTGAACCAAACGCAGTTGTTCGTTAGCCACCTGCCGAAACAAGGACGCACTCAACGTCTCTTTTCCAGAAGACATGGCACGAATCTGAGCCATGACAAAAATCTTGACCGCAATATCCACGATACCCTGGCTGAGATCATACAATTCGGCACTCAATTCAGGTGTTAAAGGCACGGGTTTTTGGACCCATTGATAGTCCCAAAGTCCTTCAATCAACAAATCCCAACTGGCATCCCGCTTCATTCGCTCCCAAATCATGTCTCCTTGTCCACTACCGCGCCTTGCCTGCCGAAATTGTGACTGGAGTACCCCCGCCGCATTATTGGTTCCGATTAGAACGACTGGGATTCCAATGGTATTGACCAGTGTCACGAAGTAATTGAGCATTTTCTCAGCACCCTGGCTTTTGGCTGTGCTCAAATGTTGTATCTCGTCTATGACAAGCAAACCCAATCCGTATGTACGGGAAATCTGAGACATGGCAGGTTGAAGTGCACTGATTGGGTAGCGTGCAGATCCGTATTGGCGGTAATACCGCGTTCCCAACAACAAATCAACATTGCGAAAGAAGTCTATGGTTAAACCCTTGATCGAGCCGTCATGGGGGCAATCGAGTTTCAGCCAAGTTATTTGATACGCACTGAATGGGGTACCTTTGTATTCGGAGTGGACAATTACCTGGGGATAGAGCGACAGGATTCTGTTGATTGCTGTGCTCTTCCCCAATCCGCTCGGTCCGATAATTGTCAGTGCTGACTGGGTTGAACGAAACGCCTGGTTCCTACTCAACTCTACAGTGCGGTTTCGCATCCGCTCTTGTCCCCCGTCGATTTGCTCCAGGAAGCCAGGTTGAATCGGATTACGATACACATACCCCTGTCGTATTAGGCGTGAAATGCGGCTCTCCAAATCAAGGTGTACGCCAAGTGGTTGAAAATACTGAAAAAGGCGTTGTACCAAGTGAAAACGGATATGCGTCTCCAACTGCCGTTCTGTCTGCGGATCAAATGGCGGGTAGACGGCTAAGTGATCAATTACTTCCTCCTGAGACAGAATCGGCGGGAGAGCCTCAATGAACGGATTGTACCTGTAATCCACAACATCCTGATCTCTGTATTCCGCAACGACAGCTTCACAACCATTCGGAATGAGAACCTTATTCGTCATCTCCGAATCTCTCCCTCTGCTTCTTCCTAAGTAAACTCAGTTCTGGATTGAGTTCATCATCGGTTGTTGGGTTCAGTTGAATCACTTGCCCTTCGTTCGTTTCCACGGGTTGCCGCTTCTCCAATTCAAATGCATCGTTTTGGCGATTCAGGGCTTTCTCAAGATGGCGATTGATGCGGATGTCTTTCACCCTTTTACGCTTACTCTCGCCCGTGGCTTTCTCCAGTTTTGTCATCCGTTCAGCGTCCCGTATAATGTCATCGATTTCAGATAAAAGATCCACTTTGCGCTGTAAGACCTTATCCTGGTTCGCCTTTTGGTCGAACTTCTCTTGTTCGAACAGATGTTCAATCTCCTCCATGGTTTTATCCCTATATCGGGCTTGATGGTCAAGCAGATAGCACTTATCAAATCCCTTACCATCATCTCGTGGTATATAAATGTAATTCAGGTTTCGAGGGTCGTAGGATACAGTGACCTTTACACTCCTGCCATCATTTCGCGCTTTCTCAAACCACCGCTCCCGCAGAGCCTTTTCGGATGAGAAAAACATGCCTTTGAATCGAATTCCTCGCGCTGTAATATTCGCTGTAGAAGTAGGCATCAGATGCAACCGCATCAAATCTTCAGGTATGGAGCGAAGTTTTCCAGCCCGATTCTTTATCCCCCAGTTCCATAGTTTCAGCGGGATGGGTTCAACTCCGTCTTCGATCATTAACGGGTCGCGTTGATACGAGTTCATCCAAGTGCTATTGTGATGCAAAACCGCGCGGATCATGATTTGGGTGAACTGATAGAGATCAAGCGTTGCATCCAATCGGTAGTCATGGGAACCGCGTTCCCGAAAGTCAGGTTGAATTCCGCCAGGTAATATCGGCTTTACGTATCCGTTCAGGATCTTGAAGAACCGTTCGACAATTGATTTCAACTCTGGTCTATAGGAAGGCGTGGTCATTACCTTTATGTTTAGATTCTTGATCATTGGTTCTGCCAGTCTACTGGAAATCTCGCCTTGATCGGCTAACAATGCTTCAGGCAAGTGATGGATTGGAAAATCTTCTTCGGCGATCTCGATGCCGTACTCCTTACAGAATTCGACCTTGTTTTGTACGGTATTGGCGAGTGCCATCATAGCCCCTATCCAACTGGGTCCTTCCAGTCCGACATATAATCCGCAGACCATGCGTGAAAACGTATCGACGATGCCATAAACGACGGGTCTGCCGATGACCCAGTTACGGTTGTACCGTGAAACGAGATACACGTCAGCAATCGTGGCATCGATTTGAAAAATGCTACCAGGTCCGAAAGCCTGAGATGTCCCATCCCCCACAAGGGGTCGATGACTCTGAAGGTAGTTCTTTTTACCTTGCCGAGCGGATACTTCTCGTTTCCAGTCCCGTTCTTTGTAAAAGTAATACTTAAATTGCCCCAGAGTCGGAGTCTTCGCAGACGACTTCAGCTCCTTTTTCTCTGTTCCCTCATCACCCCGCCCTTCGACGGAATAATACTCACGCCTCATCAACTCGTATGAGCGCACAAGCGACAGTCCTTGCCCGTAGTAAAAGCGGTTCAGGGCTACTCGAAATACCCGTTTGGTCTCCTCGTCCACGTTGACCCCGTGCCCGACGATATCTGCAAACTTCCTGGGACGACCCCTTTTCTTTCCTATTGAATTAGAGCGTCGATTTAATGCCCCCGACTTGTAATCAGGAAGAAGCGCATTTTTGTGTTGTCCGCGTTGCCAGAATCGGCGTAGGTACTTGAGGATGGTCTTGTCACTAACCCCAAATACCTCACTCGCCTTCTTTATCGCCTCTGCCCGATGCCTCGGATAAAACAAGTTCGGCAGATTCTCCGCTCCAGCGATCACCTGAACAATCTCCCACGCTTTGTCCCTCATAACACGCTCGTTTTCTGTGAGGGCATCTTCGCTGATCACTCGCTTCATCGGATCATCCGACAGAACGCAGGCTTGTCCTAAAGACAGCAACGTCAAGATGCCACCTGCGTCTCTGAACTTCGGAAGGCTGGTGCGCCCCTGAATCTCAATGGTCACAACTTGCTTATGGTGTTCATCAATCCATAACGCCCGCTCAATAAGATCGGGTGTGCCATCTTTGCTCACAAACTGAATTAGCATATTAACCGTCAACTGCATTCCGAACACCTCCGTCGCTCTGAATGACTGCGATCCCTCGAATCACTTCCTTCGCTGGCTTCCCCAAGTCGATGCGGGTATTCATATCAACCAACACCTGTTTATTCGCAATCAAATGACGCAGTAACAACAAGCCTGACCCTGGTTCGAGGTTAAATTGACTATCCAACGAATTGGTTACGTCTCTCACGGACTTTCGAGTGCCATCCAGCCATTCCATGAGAATGTGCTTCAAGCTCGAAACGTCAATGGACAGTCCCCCACCATCGTCCAGATTCTTAGCCGAATGCACCCATTCAATATTCTTAGCCCTCGTGACGTTGATATCGTGTTGCGTGACGATGCCCCAATCAATCTGCTTCACTGAATAATAGCGCCTCATCAGTTCAAAACGCTCCAGAACTCTCGCTCTTTCCAGTTCGCTTGCGGCTTTTACACTCCGAGCGACGTATCCCTTCTTCCCATCCTTATCTTTCAGGGTGAGAAGAAAGGTCGTGGTGAAAACAAAAGGGGTTCCGCTCTCCTTATCGCGGTATTTATTCAAATCAATGTCGTGCAAATCTCCAAGCGTGACTTCGAGGTCGAGAATAGGGTAGTGTTCTCGAATGTCACATACCTCGTCCGCATCGAATTCGAGTAGATAAAAATAACGGGTCTCAATATCGCTCAAGAAATGATGAATGCGCCCTGTCTTCCAGCCTTTGATACGGCTCGAACGCCCGCTTGAACTATAATCTTGGGTCGTAAGCCATGGACGATAATGTTCCAGTTCCCCTGTGCCCCTTCCTTCCTTTATATATCGGTCAAGTGTCTTGTCATTCCACCGTGCTTTCGCCATGTTAACCTCCGCTAATCCTTAATTCCTTAATCGAAGAGTTATTGGAGTCACTCGAAAACCTGATCGGTGCCTATATGCCCACCGCGCAGGCTATTTGACAAAAAACAACGGGGTCCCGTTTTTTTTAACGGAACCCCACAAATGATGCGACGGCATCACATTTCGTTGATTTTCGCAGTCAATTAATTACTTCATGGCGACCATCTCATTACCGTCCTTTTTCATCAAATGAACCTGCTCGGTGTCGAAATCGACAATATACGCTTGTGAAGCGTTCCCTTCCTGAAAATCGGAAGCCGTATCGAAAAGCCTTAGATGACCAGTATCAGGATTGATGTAGTTGAGCAAGTCAGCTTCCGTCGAGTCATATTTATCTCCTTCGGGAATATCGACATGATCATTGCCCTGATTCAAGAACTTCAATGTTTTTCTCATTGACGTTCTGTATCCATCAACGCCCTTTTCCAATAGTTTCAACAAAAACACGCCACTTTCAGTGTCCTCTTCTGGGTCGAATGGTTGCCATTCAATTGAATCAAAAATCGAGCGTAACGAGGGAATATCATTCAAGTTGAATACCTTCCGAAACCTCTCGTTTATGTCGCTGAACTGTTCCTCCGAATCCACCGTGTATGTGCAACCGTGAATCTGTCCTTGACGACAACGAAATCCGACGAATATGCTCTGCAACGTTCTTCCTCCTATGTCTTTGATTAAACTACAGTAGCTCCGCCTTCCGCTTCATTTCCTCCCTACTTGGGTTGGTGTAGATCAGCGTGGTCTTTAAGTCCCTGTGCCCTGCTTGCGCCGCTATCTCGTGAATCGAATAACCCGACTCAAGACAGCGCGAGCAGTAGAAGTGCCGAAGCATGTGTGGCGTGATGGTATCACTAAACCGCTTAAACAGTTTGTTGATCACCGTCCTGTCAACCCGCTCACTTTCACGAGAGGCAAAGAGGTACTCGCTATCGGACTTTCTTGTCCTTAGATACTCTCGCACTGCAGTGACAATCTTGCTATTTAGGTAAACGAGTCTTTGCTTGCCTCCCTTACCCTTCCGAACGACAAGCTCTTTCATCTGCAAGTTCAAATCCGAAAGCTTGATGTCCAGCGCTTCACTAATCCGTAATCCTGCATACGCCAATATCGTCACCAAGGCGTACAGACGCTTGTCTCCCGCCTCCAAAATCTTTTGGCGGAACCGCTCAACATCCGCCTTTTGGATTGTGCATGGATTGGCATATTCGATCTGGACTTTCACAAAGTCTTGTTTATCGACAACAACATCGCTCTGGATCCCCTTGTGAATGAGGAATCGGTTGAAACTGCAGAGCGCGCTCAATCGCCCATTTATGGTTTTTGCATTGAGATGCCTGCCCTTATGCTTCTGTACATGGAGCAGATATGCTTTGTAATCGAGGATATTTTCTCGGTGCAACCTATTCAATTCTAACCCATACGTGTCATCGAACCACTGAAGGTATTGCTGAACATTTAGGACGTATGTCTTAATGGTATTCTCGCTTTTGCCCGATTGAGCAAGGAACATCGAAAACTCTTCGATTAAGTCCATCATACGTTCCCTCCTCAATCGGTTGAGAATTCTGTTGCATTCAATCCTTGACTGGCACTTCAGAATTCCGTTGCACTCACAGACAAATTCTAACTCCAGATTCGGCTCCAATGCAACACAATTAA
>NZ_BCQI01000076.1 GCF_001544355.1 Alicyclobacillus acidiphilus NBRC 100859 | reverse complement strand
TTCCTGAATGATATGGACGAGGTTGTGGATGGTGATGGAGTGAAGCCAAATGCGGCCAGGGCCGGTCAATTGGACCATGTACAGGCCATCGCCGCCGAAAAACATGTTCGTCACGCCTTGCATCGCTTGTACTCGGTAGTCGACCGACGATGTGAATGCCGCGATGTGGCCAGGATGGACGAGAAGGCGTTCGCCTGGGGCGAGATCGCGTTCCACCACTTCGCCGTCCACGGAAATGAAGCACGTGCCGTCGCCGTCGAGGTACATGAACACCAGTCCGTTGCCGCCGAGAAAGCGTCCTAGGTTGAGTGTCGCTTCGACGCCGAAGTCGACCTGATCTTCCGCGCAGAGAAAAGCGTGCCTTTGAGCAATGATCCTGCCGTACTGGCGCAGCGAAAGCGGCAGGATGTGGCCGGGCAGCCGCGTCGTAAACTGCACCGTTTCTTGTCCGTGCTGTGCGTGAAAGTAGTTGAGAAACAGGCTGTTTCCACTAAACGCCCGCCGGAACATACCGCCCAAACCGCCGGGTGCGCGTGTCTCCATTCTGGTTCCCGGCGTCATCGACAGCAGGCAGCCAGCCTCCGAAAATATCGTTTCTCCCGGTTGAAGGCGCACCTCAAGCATCTGCATCGTCGATCCATGAATCTGGTATTCCATCTCAATCACGGCTCCCTTTCTCGTCGTCCAACGAAGGCACAGGGGTATTTTACCATGATCCTATCCTCACGGGATGGTCCGTTTTCATAGAAATGAACAAGCGCGATCGGACAGCAGCCTCTTGGCCGTGCGTCCGATCGCGCTTGTTCGGTTTAATCTGTGCAGGCTTGATCAGTCCGATTAAGCCGGATTTTCGTTGCCGGCTTGTTCGCCTGTGCCAGCGGCGTCTTCGAAGAATTCGCGCCCCTTCAGGCCGATTTCCGGCAGGAAGAACGAACCCAGGAACGCCAGCGCCGCGAATACGATACCGAGCAAGAACAAGTTATGCACACCATAGGTCAAGGCCACTTTGATGGCGTGAATAAACTCGTGGTACAGTGTGACGCCTTGTGCGCCATATTTGGTAAACTCCGTTTGAATGGCTTGCTGCGCTTGGCTTGTGAGCAAATCTTGCGGTTTCACGTTGCCCATTTTGGCGAGCACCGGTTTCAATGGGGCCGGCATGGCCGTCGTGAGCCGGTGGTTCAAGCCATTGTTCAACACGGCGCCGAAGATGGGAGACGCAATCACGCCGCCAAGCGACTGCACGAACTGCTGCGTCGAGTTCACGGTGCCCATCATCTTGTACGGAAACGCGTTCTGTACGGCCAGGTTGAGAATCGGCATCAGGGCTCCGATACCCAGGCCAAGCACGATCATGTAGACAATGACGATCGGATATTTCGTATTGACGTTCATCGTCGCCAGCAGAATCATGCCAACGACCATCACCGCGCCGCTGACGTTGGCCAGCCGAACGTATTTCCCGGTTTTCGTCATCCACTGACCGGAGATGATGCTGCCGCCGATAAACGAAATCATCATCGGCGTCAGAATGAGGCCGCTGTTTTGGGCGTTGAGTCCAATCACGCCCTGCACGTACGTCGGCAGATACATCAGGCTGCCGAACATAGCCATGGACATGAAGACGCCAAGAATCAATGTCATCGAGAAAATTCGCGTGTTGAACAGACTTGGATTGAGAATCGGATCGGCCGCTCTGCGCTCCCACAGAATGAACAGGAGTAGCACGATCACGCCGCCAACCAACAGCGTGATAATCTCCCAAGATCCCCACGCATACTTGTCACCGCCCCAGGTGAACGCGAGCAGGATGGGGACCAGGCCAACCACCATGATGAAGGTGCCGAAGATATCCAGCTTGACTTCGTGACCTGCGCGCACGCGCGGCAGCGAGTAGATGACGCCAATGAGTGCCAGAAGCGCGAACGGAAGGTTAATGTAGAATACCCACCGCCAGCTGAACGAGTCGGTAATCCAGCCGCCGAGCAACGGACCAATAATGGAAGAGAGACCGAAAACCGCGCCGATCGCGCCCATCCAGCGTCCGCGTTCCTTCGGATTGAAGATATCGCCGATGGTCGCTCTGGGCATGCTCATCATTGCGCCAGCGCCAATGCCTTGCACACCGCGGGCGATGACGAGTTCGAGCATCGTATGGGCCGCCCCGGAAATCGCGGAACCGACGCCGAACATCACAAGACCGAAGATGTAAAACGGCTTCCGTCCGTAGACGTCGGACAACTTCCCATAGATGGGAACCGTAATGGCAGAAGCCATCATATACGCGCTGAACAACCATGAATAGAGGCTGAGGCCGTTCAGTTTGGAAATGATTGTCGGGATAGCGGTCGTGACGACCGTTTGATCCATCGACGCAAAAAACATCGTCAACATGACTGTAGCAAGTGCCCACCATTTGCGTTGACCGGTGATTTGATTGGTCGTTTGGACTTGCGCTGCATTCGTCGACACAATCTGAACCTCCACTCATCTTGTATATTGTTTTAGTCGTTAAAAAGCATACACGCGATAATCATTCTCCGCAACCCCTATTTGCTGTGATATACATTCTATAATGGGAAAAGCGGAAAGGGGGGTTCACTACGCCTACCGTCAGAGACGTCATTGGGAAAATGCTCACGTTGATGGAGCCTGTCCAAGGGAACGTCGACGCAACTGTGGACAGGTTGTATTTTGGCACAGATGATGCCACCGTAGTCGGAGTCGCCACGATGTTCATGCCAACGCGGGCTGCATTGGAGCAAGCCTATATGCGCGGGCTGAACCTGATTGTCGCGCACGAATCCCCGTTCTATCAACATCGGGGAGACATCGTCGGTTTTCCGACTGATCCGGTGTGTCGCGACAAGCGATCGTGGCTTGAGCATACGGGGCTTCACTTGTATCGTCTCCACGATCACATGCATCGCCGCAATCCCGACTATATCGTCGAAGGCATACTTCGCGAACTGGGCTGGGAACAACATTGGTGTCTCGACGAAACCCCGCCCGCTCCGACGCTTCACATTCCGCCGCTCACCATTCCGACGATGCGGATGCGCGACGTGATCGAGCTGGTGAAACGCGCCCTGTCGATCCCGGCGGTGCGCGCCGTCGGCGATCTCAATCTGCCCTGCTCCCGCATCGCCGTCCTGCCAGGCTACTGCGGTGGCGGCGCAAATGCGATTCCGTACCTGCGCGAAGCGAATGTCGATCTCGTCATCGCCGGCGAGGGCCCGGAGTGGGAAACGCCTGAGTATGTTCGCGACGCGGCAGCCCAAGGACAGCCGAAAGGGTTGATTGTACTTGGGCATCAACAGAGTGAAGCCATCGGAATGAAGTATCTTGCGTCGAGCCTGCAATTGCTGTTTCCCGAAATTCCTGTGGAATTCATCCAGAACGATCCGCTGTTCGAAGTTGTCTAGCCATTGGATTGACCGCCGAGTCCATCGACCGTCTAGTCCATCGACGAAAGCCATCGGCATCCGTGGATAGGAACGGCCTATCCACCTGTCGGTAAAGCCGCGAAGCCGCCTAGTCACACTGCCATCATGACAGGTTTGTGACGGGCGGCTTCGTGCATATCGCCTTTTGCGGACACCGAGTGTCGCGAACCGTAGGACCGTAGATTAGAAGTTGAAGTTGTCGGGATCGGCCCCAAATCGCTTGTTTTGATTGAGGCTGTCCAGCTTCGCCATATCCTCTTCACTCAACTCAAAGTCGAAAATACCTGCGTTTTCCACGATCCGCGCTTGACGAACGGACTTCGGAATCGTCACGACTTCATGCTGCAAATCCCATCGGAGAACGATCTGCGCTGGCGTTTTGCCGTAGTGTTTCGCGAGTTCTTGCAACACTGGCAAGTCGAGGTGCCCCTGCATCAACGGACTCCACGCTTCCAGTTGAATACCGTGTTCTTTGCAGAACGCCCGCAGTTCGGTCTGCGTAAGGAGCGGATGGAACTCGACTTGGTTGACGGCGGGAACGATGGTGCCGTGCTCCAAGATGTCTTTCAAGTGGTGAACTTGGAAATTGCTCACGCCGATGCTCTTGACGCGGCCTTCCTTATACAGTGTTTCGAACGCTTTCCACGTCTCTATGTACTTGCCTTTCACTGGCCAGTGAATGAGGTAAAGATCCACATAATCCAGTTGAAGCCGCTTCAAGCTCTCTTCGAAAGCCCGGAGCGTGCTGTCGTAGCCCTGTTCCGAATTCCACAGTTTCGTCGTGATGAACAGGTCTTCCCGTGGCAGACCCGAGCGCTTGATTGCGTTGCCGACTCCTGCTTCGTTGCCGTAGATGGCCGCGGTATCGATGTGTCGATAGCCTGCGTCAAGGGCGTATTGAATAGCCTGTTCCACGGCTTCGCCGTCCGGGGTTTGCCATACGCCAAGACCAAACCACGGCATTTTGACACCGTTGTTGAGTGTTGTCGTGTCCGCTACGTGTTTCGCTGTCATCGGTTAACCTCCTAGGAAGTAGATTCGACATCAAGTATATTATATAGGACAGTCTGTGCTAAAAGAATGGAAACTTTCAAAAAGAATGTTACTCACAAATGGTTTGAGTGTTTTGCCGGTGGCCAGGAGGCGGAGGGCCGGGAGGCGTTAGGGCGAATAGGCGTGGGGCCGGGAGGCGTTAGAGCGAATAGGCGGCTGTCAGGCGCTTATTTCGGCGAATCGGCCAGCTCGACGGCAAAATAAGCGTCTCCGAGATGCTTATTTGGCGCCGAGGCCCCTGAAATGGAGTGAGTGAAGCCGCTTAAGCGTCTGTGGACCGCTTATTCGGCGCGAATCAGACGATTCGACATACTTAAGCGGCGTAGGGCGGCTTATTCGCCTCCGATCGCGTATCGCCTCCGATCGCGCATCGCCTCCGATCGCGTATCGCCTCCGATCGCGCATCGCCTCCGATCGCGCATCGCCTCCGTTCGCGATCGCCTCCGATCGCGCATCGCCTCCGATCCCGCGCCGCGCCCGTGGGACCGACGCGGCGTACGACCGGCGAATGACCGCAATCTATCGCGATATATGGAGTGATTCCGCTGGTTGCAGCAACTGCCGCAGAATTCGATACGCGTGACATGACACGAACGGACGCCGAACAGATTGCCAATTGGCAATATCCAGAGCCTTATCGAATGTACAACATGGACGGAACGCCCGAGGCAATTGAGGAACTTCTGAATAGATCGTACATGGCCGTCGACCTGCTCGGTCCATTGGGTCGCCGAGACCGGACGTTGTTCGGTTTCTATTGCGTGGGTGTGCCGGCGCAGGTGCCTGGGATGCATCCATCAGGGGCTTACGATTCGGGCGAAGGGGACGTGATCGATCTCGGACTTGGCATGCGGCCCGACGCCACTGGCCAAGGATTCGGCGACGCATTCCTGACGCATATTCTGCGGGATATCGCGGCAAGCCATCCGGGTGCGCCCGTTCGCCTGACGGTTGCTCAATGGAATGCGCGAGCCATCCGTTTGTATGAAAAGCATGGTTTCCGGTTGTCGGGCGTCTATATGAAAGGGAACGTCGCATTCCAGGTGATGTACCGAAATTGCTGAAGTCGGTTCACTTGAATGGGCAGTCAAGTTCAATCGAGTTCAATCGAGCCAAAGGTCCTCGCTCGCGCCAACGTGCCAACGCGCCGATTGGAGGAATCCGTTCAACCTGTCGCGAAAATGACTCGATATGTCAATTTGGGAACCGATTGGGGACACGACACGGTCGGACAAGGGGATAAGCCGCATGGACATCTCAATAAGGTTGTTGACGCCAGAGGATGCGCAGTCTTATCGATCTCTGCGGTTGGAGGCGTTGAGTCGGCATCCAGAAGCATTTCTCACTTCAGCGGAGGAGTTTGCGGCGAGATCGCTGGAGCAAATCGCCGATTCGTTGTCTCCGTCGACGCACGTTCGCACGTTTGGCGCATTTTTGGAAGATTCTTCGTTGGTCGGCATGGTGACACTGGTCAGAGAACGGTCCGCCAAGGCGTCGCATATTGCTGACGTCGTGGGGATGTACGTGACGGATTCGCAGAGGCGCCGCGCCATTGGCACGCGGTTATTGGCGGCGTTGATTGACGTCGGGCGATCCATGCCTGGATTGGAGCAGTTGCGGCTGTCTGTCAATCGCGAAAATCGTTCCGCGCTGGGTCTCTATCAAAAAGTGGGTTTCCAAGTATACGGTACAGAGCCGCGGGCGATTAAATGGATGGAATCCTACTGGGATGAGGCTCATATGATATTGTTTCTGGACGATGTATCCTTGACGGAATAACGTGTCTGAGGCTCGCCGCCTCGCGAAAGCGTATTGCATCTGGTGGTAATCTTGGTTGCTTGAGACGGCAGAGGGGTCATTGAGATGATCAATGGACTGAAAGTGAGAGGTCCTTTCGATTTTGAAAAGGCGATTCGGCGTCCGCTCGCGCGTCCGTCGAAGCTGTTCATCGTCCGAATGGATGATGTTTCGTATACACGAGCCATTCGAGTCCAGTCTCGAGCGATTCCAGTCACGGTGTCGGTGACACCGTCGCACGACGATGTCGTCCTCCATTGGACCATGCCGGACGATGTGTCGTTTGAAGAATCCATGCATATTGAGACCACCATTCGCCGTATGTTCTGCGTCGATGAAGATGTCGAGGCGTTCTATGAAACGATGTCGCGGCGGCCGATGTGGAATGAACTCATCAATCGATTCTACGGCCTGCGCCCAATTCTGGACGGGGATTTGTTCGAGTCGATGGTGAACGTGATTATCGGTCAGCAGTTGAACGTCAAGTTCGCTTCGACGCTCGTCGAGCGGTTGATCGACTTGGGGGATGAACGCGTCGAGTGGGAAGGCAGCACCCTTGCCGTGTTTCCTTCTCCCGAACGCGTCGCGAGTTGGGCTTATGAAGACTTGCGCGCCTTGTCGTTCAGCCAGCGCAAGGCTGAGTACGTGATCGACTTCGCCAGAGCGGTCGTCGATGGCCGGGTCAATCTGTCGAAGCTCTGGACGGCGACCGAAGAGGAGATCTACGAGACGCTGCTTCCATTGCGGGGCATTGGCCGCTGGACCGTCGAGTGTGTTCTTCTCTTTGGTTTGGGGCGGCGCGACGTGCTGCCGGCGGCGGACATCGGGTTGCAAAACGCGATTCACAAGCTGTACGGGATCACACCCCGCCCGGACGAAGATGAGGTGCGGCGGCTCGCGGAACTGTGGCGTCCGTGGCGCAGTTGGGCTACGTATTACTTGTGGCAAAGCTTGAACGAATGACAGGAGTGAACAGATTTGTACATTCCCAAGCCTTTTCAGATGACTGAGCCCGAAGCAATCGATTTTATTCTGTCCAACTCGTTCGGCATGCTCATTTCCTCGACCGCAGACTATCCACTGACAACGCACGTTCCTTTCGTGTTCGATCCGGCCTCGCGGACCGTCATTACCCATGTGGCTCGCGCGAATCCACATTGGCACCAAGTGGACGGGCGGCCCGTGACCTTGGCGGTTTCCGGCCCTCACGCGTATATTTCCCCAACCTGGTATGGCATCGACGCGTCGGTTCCGACGTGGAACTATGTCACTGCGCAGATTCAAGGGGTCTGTCGGGTTGTCGACGACCACGAGGAACTCGAGCAGATCTTGGATCGGACCGTGCGCTATTTCGATCCCACTTCAGGGTTGCCGTCGCGGGCAGGTGAGTCGTTTTACCAGACCATGATGAAGGCGATTGTGGGCCTGCGGATCGATGTCACGCAGATTGAAGGTGCCGCGAAATTGAGTCAAAACAAAGCGGAGGAGGTTCGGCAGCGGGTGATCGAACGCTTGCAATCGTCGGATGCCGCTATGGACCGCGATGTCGCCCGGTGGATGGAGGCCGTTCGCCGCAGGTAGTTTGGCCCTGGAAGCGAGGCGGGGCAGGGGGCGTGTTTTTTTTGTCTGGCCGTCGTTTGGTTGTAACACAAACGTGGGCGGAATCGTCAAAAATCATAGGTCTCATCCACATCGGATCTGATTCAATTTGGGAAAGTGGTGTAATCCAATGGCTAAAGTTCGACGCAACATCTGGACCTCCTTGATGGCGATTCCCGCGGCAACCATTCTGATGGCGAATTTCACGCACATCGACGCTGCGACAACAGCGGCCGCTTCGGCACCGAGTCATGGTGCGCGCAGTGCGACGATCCAAGTGAACGGACACGTCTTTGCCTCGAATGTCCCGTTCGTCGTGTCGCATGGGACGGCGTACGTGCCTTTGGCGACGGCGATTCACGCGATGCAGGCGATGGGCGCAAACGTCGTGTACGCCAACGACGAATTGCTCATCGACAATCTCTCCTATGAAAGCCGTACGCTCTATGCCCAACCGGCGGATACCATCGCGATCGCGAACGGAGCGTACGTCAATTCCAGCGTGCCTATCAAATCTGTCGCTGTCGACGGCAAGATGCAGACGTATGTGCCCATTTGGTACATCAATCAAGCGCTGACGCAGGGCAATACCGGCTACATGACAAGTTGGAAACACAGCGAATGGTCCTTGGACAACGACGCGATGGGCCCGCCGAGTGAGGCCGAGATCGAACAAGTGATGGCAAGCGCCAGCGAGGCGAACGACACGGGCGAACATTTCGCACTTGGCGGCACTCCGGTCACGGTCCGCGCAAGCAATGGCGACTCAATCACCGCTGCCGTCGGTATGCGCAGTCCGACGGCGGACGGATATGGGCAAGTCGTCTTCCTGTTCCACAACCAGCAGTTCGTCGGGCTCGATTCCAACGTGGAGAAGTCGCAGATCGAGTCCATTCAGCCATTGGCTTCCGGCATGGGCTTTCGCGTCAAATACGCCAATTACGCACCGAGTGATCCGATGGTCGCCCCGTCGCTTCCGCCTGTGACGGTGGACTACACCTGGGATGGATCGACGTTCAACAGCAGTGCGGAAATTCCGACAGGGGCGGAACTCGGGAACGTCCGCGTGAACGTGGGCGCCGTGAGCGCAGCCAGCGTCTCGGCGCAGGACAGCGTGCCCGCCATCGCCAAGACCACCGTCGCGAAAGCCCTGCCAAAAGGCGCGGTCTTGATCACCCCACCAGGGGCCAGTTCGCCGTATGTTCCCGTCGATTTCGACGGCAACGGGCAGTTCGCGTACGCGTGCGCCTACCGCGGCCCCTCGGGGCTCGAGTGCATCGTCGTTGGGCTGAAGGGGGACCAGTGGGGGACGCTGTGGCAAGGTAAGAGTGAGGGTTCGCAATTGCGCGTGCTGGATGCCGGCGACATGACGGGCGATGCGACGAATGAACTCGTGTTCGCGGCCTATGTCGGCGACGGCGCGGACGACGTGTATGTGCTGAAGGATTTGAAGAGCGGCGTCAAGACTGTCTATCATGGACTTGGCATGGTCGACATCGGCGACTTCAACGGTCTTGGCCAGATGGAAATTGCGCAGTGGTCACATGATACCGGACCCATCGAGAACATCCAAATCTATGCGTGGAATTCGGCGAAACAGACGTATTCTCCGGCTACCAACGCCGATTTCCCCTTGTATTTCGGCAACGTGTCGCTGGCGTACGACACCGCGGAAGAGCTCAGTTCCATCGCGAAGGGTGCGCCGAAGATGATTGATGATCTCCTCGCGGCGACGTACGAGGACATGGGGGATTACGCAAAAGCGGCAACCACCGCGAACGCGGCGCTGCAACTGCCTGCGCAAGATTACCCAGGCAATGCAACGTTTCAGGCCATTGCAAAGACATCGAATCAAGATGAAAATGGGGTCAAGACGTACCAGCAATTGCCCGCGTCTGTGAAGCAGAATGTCGATGCCGTGATCAACCAGTACAGCGGCTTCGTTACGGCGCTGGCGGAAGCGACGCCAATGGTCTCATTGGACAGCAGCGGGACATACCTGGTCAACGTCATAGGCGCATTTCATTCGTCGGATCCGAATTCGTTCAAGACCGCAGTGGAATTGTCTTTCTCCGTCGACGCGTCCGGTCTTGTCCAAGGATCGTTGGTGGCGAAGGATTCATTCGGCCAAACCGTCTGGACGGACTGAGCGATTCGCTGATTGGGCAGCTTGAATGCGCGAACTTGACCATGGGGAGTGGCAATGCGAATGAAAGTGCTGTTTATTGGTGGAACGGGATTGATTTCGCAAGCTGTTTCGAGATACGCCGTTGAGCAGGGCATCGAGTTGGTGCTCTTCAACCGCGGCGAGCGCGCGGATTTTGCGCCGCAAGGATGTCGGGTCATTCAGGGAGATATCCGCAATGTCGACGCTGCGAAGACCGCGATCACGGGCGAACACTTTGACGCCGTGGTCGACTGGATTGCGTTTACACCGGAACATGCTGCCGCGGATGTTGAGTTGTTTCGGGGGAAGACGGATCAGTACGTGTACATCAGCAGCGCCTCCGCCTATCAAAAGCCGTTGTCGCACTACTTGGTCACGGAGTCGACGCCGCTTGCCAATCCGTATTGGCAATATTCGCGCGACAAGATCGCGAGTGAAGAGCTGCTGCTGAACGCATACCGGACAGAAGGGTTCCCGGTGACCATCGTTCGACCGTCGTTTACATACGGGGACACGATGATCCCGGCCGCGCTGAACAGTTGGCAGCATCCGTGGTCGATTGTGGATCGGATGCGGCGGGGTAAACCGGTGATTGTGCACGGCGATGGCTCCTCGCTCTGGACGTTGACGCACAATACCGACTTCGCAAAAGGGTTTGTGCCGCTGCTGGGACATGCTCAGGCCATCGGACACGCGTTTCATATCACGTCTGATGAAGTATTGACTTGGGATCAGATTTATTTGGAGATTGGCCGCGCGGCAGGGGTTGAGCCGAACTTGGTTCACATCTCGTCGGAGTTTATCGTGGCGTGTTCTCCGGAATATGAGGGTGGCTTGCTTGGAGATAAAGCCGTGAGCGCTGTGTTCGACAATTCGAAAATCAAGCGTTTTGTACCCAATTACTGCGCGACGGTGACGTTTGCGGAAGGCATTCGCAGAACCTTGCGATGGTTTGAGGCGCATCCCGAGCGGCAAACCGTCGATGAGAACTGGAACCTGGAAATGGACAGAATCATCGCGGCACACCAATCTGGCATGCCGCGTGCAGCGAAGTAGGGAGCGAGTCAGGGCAGCATGTCGCGCATGCCGGGCCAGTGCATCCAGATGTCTTTCATCGGGGCCCGCCAGTCGTCCGCGTGGCGCACGTGCGACAGGCGGAAGAAAATGGCGTATCGGATATTGGGCGACAGATTCGGGCCGATTCCGTGCGCCAGTTGATAGTGCGCGAGAATGACGTCGCCCGCCCTGCCTTTGACCGCGATCGGCTCAGGCATATCGATGGGCGGCAGTCCGTTCAACAGGCTGTCCGGACCATGCTCCCGGAAATAGGATTCATACTGGTGGTGTGTACCCGGCCAGACGGTGAAGTTGCCAGCGAGATCGGTCGTCACGTCGCTGAGCAGGATTCCAACCAGCATCGTGAAGTTTTGGATGGTGCCTTCCTTGACACCGTTGGTCGGTGAGTACATGCCGTCGAGGTGGGGGCGCGCGGCGGGGGCTGGATCGGTCATGGTCGGAAAGCGCAGGGCAATCTGGCCGTGTGTCACAGGGCGAATCTGATCGCGGCCAAGCAGCGATTCACACAACGACCACGCAGGCGTTCCGTTCAACAGGTCCGTAATGACCGGGTCGCCCTGCAGTTCGCGGCAGAAGGATTGCGCGCGAAAGATGGCGATTTGGTTCGGATCGATCCCCTCGCCAAGCGAATGGTTGATACTTTGCAAGGCTTTGTCGATCATGATTTTCGGGATCACGCCAGGGATGCACGTGAATCCATCCACGTACAGTTGCTTCTTCTGGGCAAACGTCAGCTCCATTCGATCTCGACTCCTCCTGTACGAAAAATCGTCCCTCATACAGGCTACGCGCGCCGCCCACAAAAAGCATTGGACTAACCTGTTCTTTCGATCCCGCATGCGATCCATTTACGGGGTGTCTCACGGGCGGTCCAGCGGTGTGTCAAGCGCGTCGACCGCTGCCTCCAGCACCATCGCGGCCTGTCGCAACTGCTCCCACTCGATGACGTCGCCGATATCGTCTCGATAGTCTTCCAGCATCTCGAGACACAACGTGAGTTTCCAGGACAATTCGGCCAGCGTGTCGACAATCACCTGCCGTTCCTGCGCCTCCGCCATCGCAAGGTCGGCTTGGTCAGCGCTATCCTCTTCGCCCTCGTCAGCTTCGTCATGATCGTCTTCTGCCTCATCCTCATCCACTTCCGTCTCGCCAAGGATTTGCAAGAACAGCTCCGTTTCATCCAGGTGATCCATGAAGAGTACACCATCGAGGTGATCCACCTCATGACAGATGATCCGCGCCAGCAATCCTTCGGCTTCCAGGCGGATCGGTTCGCCGCGGCCGTCCGTTGCCTCAAGTGTCACAAATTGCGGCCGCGTGATTCGCAGCGTGTGTTCTGGGAAGCTCAGGCATGATTCATAACCTTCAGCCGATCCGCTTTGTTCCACAATCACCGGATTCACAAATTCCTGAACGCCATGTCCGATATCGATCACGAACACTCGTCGATGGACACCAATCTGTGGCGCTGCCAATCCGAGTCCGCGGTTGGCAGTCACTGTGTCTCGAAGATCCGCAATCAGCTCAGCCAAATCGTCGTCATAACTTGAAACGGGGGTGGAGATCTGCCGAAGTTCCAGAATATCGCCTTGGAGAATCGTTTTCTTGGCCACGGGTTACCCTCCTGTTCGCTACTCTAAGAGATGCAGGATTGCGCGAATCGGGGAGGACGAATGTCCTCGTGACGCCTGCCCGTTTCGAATTGTTTCGTCGAGTCATATCCCTGCCAAAAGGAGTGATCTGGGTGATCGCCATTCGACGTGGGGCCGAACTGGATAAAATTCGCGCTTGTGGACGTGCCAACGAGATCGTCCACAACGCAGTCAAGGACGCCGTACAAGTGGGAGTCTCGACGAGTGAGCTGGACGAGATTGCGGCACGAGCCATGCACGATCTCGGCGCAACATCGTCTATTCGAGATGTATACGATTTTCCGGGCGCCATCTGCGTGTCTGTTAATGCGGAGGTCGGGCACGGAGTGCCCGGACCATACGTTCTTCGTGAGGGCGACGTCGTGAAGGTGGACATCAGTCTCGAACTGGACGGCTTCCACACCGACTCCGCCCGTACCTATTGCGTCGGCGCCGTGCCGCGGGCAGCCGAAGCGACCGGTCTGATTGATTCCGCTTGGCGGGCTCTGCAGGCCGGGATCGATCAAGCGGTGCACGGTCGGCGCTGTTCCGACATTTCCGCAGCCATTGCTGCGGAGGTCCGTGGCGCAGGCTATACGATCCTCCGCCACGCCTTCGGCCACGGCATCGGGGAACAACTCCACGAATCGCCTTCCATCGCAAATTTTGGACCGCCCAACATGGGGCCGAGGCTTCGCGCAGGCATGGTGCTGGCGATTGAACCGGTTGTGGCTATACGCAGCAAGCGGGCATTGCGCCGCGGGCCATGGACCGATGTGACTGAACTTGGCGATCTCAGCGCACACGTGGAGGACACGATCATCGTCGGCGAAGGTGCGGCCGAGATCGTCACGAGACAAGCGACCAAAGAGGATGTCGATGCAGCCAGGTGCCGTCTGCCGGGGACCGATTGTTGGCTGCGGCCCTTTGTGTCGTCGGACGCTGCAAAGCTCGTCGAAATGGCCGCCGCCGAGATGGATCCGATTTTGATTGAGGCCTGGGGCCGGCGCGTTCGCGAGGACGAATTGTTTGGCGGCGCCGATGGGACGGTCACGGTGGTGGAAACCGAGGACGGCGAGATCGTCGGATTCTACTCCGTCACCGAGAAGGCTGATGTCCTGCACGTGAACACCATCGTGATCGACAATCGGTATCAGGGCCGAGGCATCGGCCAAGGCGTGATGCACAAGCTCCGACAAGCCGTGGCGAAGCATCCGCGCTTGCGAAACCTCGAACTCTGTGTGCAAACGAACAACTCGAGGGCCATTCGGTTTTATGAACGCCTGGGGTTGGAACATGTCGGCAGTCCCTACGCCAACACGTACCTGATGCGTTGGGTGATTCGCGACCGTGTTGCGGAGTGACGCGGGAGATGCGGGAGATGCGGGAGATGCGGGAGATGCGGGAGATGCGGGAGATGCGGGAGATGCGGGAGATGCGGGATGCGGGATGCGGGATGCGGGATGCGGGATGCGGGATGCGGGATGCGGGATGCGGGATGCGGGATGCGGGATGCGGGATGCGGGATGCGGGATGCGGGATGCGGGATGCGGGATGCGGGATGCGGGATGCGGGATGCGGGATGCGGGAGATGC
>NZ_BCQI01000075.1 GCF_001544355.1 Alicyclobacillus acidiphilus NBRC 100859 | reverse complement strand
TGTAAAATTAAGTGGCTGGATAATAATTTTCAAACACTTTCGCAGACATTTGTCATCCCTACGAAGTAATAACGTTACGAGCTGCCACCAGTTCACAGCACTATACTGCATTTCTACTACTCGCATCGACTGGCATGCGTGTCGGAGAAGTGCTAGGACTACGATGGGATCGCGTTGACCTCGACAAAGGGGTTATAAGCGTTGAAGTGTCATATTCGTATACTGGCTCTGGTTATGAGTTAGAAGCGCCCAAAACAGAAGCGGGGCGCCGTAGGCTAGACATTTCTGACGGTGTTGTGGCTGCCCTTCGTGCTCATAAGTCTAAACAGGCAAAACTACGACTCAAATTAGGGGAGAAATGGGAAGATAATAACTTGGTTGTGGCCACCGGAACAGGACGCTTTGTACTTGGTCATAATCTACGCAAGTCTTTCAATGTGGCAGTAGAGCGAGCCGGTTTGAAACGAATACCGATGTACAACTTACGCCATACACATGCAACCATTATGTTACGCCGTGGTGTCCATCCTAAGATTGTACAAGAGCGCCTTGGGCACTCAGATATCAGCGTGACACTGAATACGTATAGCCAAGTTATACCCGGATTACAGGCTGCGGCCGCAAACAGCTTAGACGACCTTTTCTCGTCAATTCAAACACCGATTTCAAAAGCGTGATTTGCAGTTGATTTGCAATATGCACGTTCGACTTAAAAAACGCGATTCTCAGTTCGCCTGAAAACCGCGCCGTTACTGGGTTTTTTCTGGCGCACCCGGAGGGATTCGAACCCCCGCAAGACGCGGTTTAGGAAACCACCGCTCTATCCTACTGAGCTACGGGTGCATGTTGTAAACGCCCTAATATTCTAACGCTCGATGTGCTTCAAATCAACCACTTGACTGAATCTGGATCGCCGCCGCTGAACCGTTCTGCCATACGCGCCCAACTGGCCGCTTCCACACGTCAAACCACGTTCCGTCCATCGCCGCCGCATTCCTCACTTCCTTCGTGCCTCGGCGCCGAACTTGCCCTTGAGCAGGGCTAGGTCGCAATCCGAGACTCGGACCAAGACGAATCCGTCCTGGCACGAGAAATCCTCGACCTTCAGCGATATGCCTAGCGGTTCAAGGATGCTGGGCAGATGCAGCTTGAGGCTCTGCCGCAACACTTCAATCCCGACTGGCGCGTCGCGCATCGCTTCTTGCAGGCTCATCTGGACGATGGCTGGCGGGATGTTGACGAGCTTGCGCGCGCTGATCTCGACCGCAATTTCGTCCTTGTCGCGATTGCTGAACGGTTTTGCGCAAAAGTCGATGTTCCACATGAGAAAGCGAAAGATCCCGTGCGCGCCATCAGGCTTGATTTCGGTGATGCGCAATCCGATATCCGGCGCCACTTCGCTGATGAGGTCGTTGAGGTCGTCCTTCGAAAGCCGGAAGCTGACGTGAGAGATTCTCATGTGAAACCTCCTGTTGGTCATCGGGCTGGCGGATTGGCGTGAATCGGTCGGCCGCGGGATTCGGCAGATCTGCCCGCGGACCCGGCAAGGCTGGGCGAGTCCGCCGGATCGCGGCTGATCCTTACTTCGTGATGCGCTCGATCCCGCCCATATAGGGCACGAGTGCCTTCGGAATCCGCACGGAGCCGTCGGCCTCCTGGTTATTCTCCAGTATGGCCGCGACGGTGCGGCCAATAGCCAATCCTGACCCATTCAAGGTATGCGCGAATTCGGGCCGTGATGAGTCGTCGCGGCGGAATCGCAGATTGGCGCGGCGCGCCTGGAAGTCCTCGAAGTTGGTGCAGGAGGAAATTTCGCGATACGTGTTCGACGCCGGGAGCCAAACTTCGATGTCGTACTTTTTCGCGTCTTTCGAGCCGAGATCGCCAGTGCAGATCTCGATGGTCCGGTAGGGCAGCTCGAGCGCCTGGAGGACGGCCTCGCACTCGCGCGTCAGTTGCTCGAGCACGTTGTACGACTCTTCGGGCAAGACCAGGTTGACCAGTTCGACCTTCTGGAACTGGTGCAGGCGAATCAGGCCGCGGGTGTCTTTGCCGGCAGATCCAGCTTCGGATCGAAAGCAGGACGAGTAACCGGCAAATTTGACCGGGAGCTGATCCACACTGAGAATCTCGTCGCGATAATAGTTGGTCAGTGGCACCTCGGCGGTCGGGATCAGATAGTACGGCAAGCCTTCGAGCTTGAACATCTCGTCGCCGAACTTCGGCAGGTTGCCTGTGCCGATGAGCGAGTCCTCGTTGGCGATGAAGGCCGGGAACATTTCGGTGTAGCCGTGTTTGTCCGTGTGGAGATCCAGCATGAACGCTGCGAGGGCGCGCTCGAGCCGGGAGCCGAGCCCCTTGTACAGCACGAAGCGGCTGCCGGTGATTTTGACCGCGCGCTCTGTGTCGAGAATGCCGAGTTCCTCCGCGATCTCGAAGTGCGCCCTGGGTTCAAACGAAAACTTCGGCACTTCGCCCCACGTCCGCAGGACGGGATTGTCCGCTTCCGACTCACCATCCGGTACGGAATCGTGCGGCACGTTCGGCAATGTGAGCAGATACTCCTGAACGGCGGCTTCCTGCTCGCGCACCATCTCATCCAGCCTTTTGATCTCTTCGCCGACTTCGCGCATCCGGGCGATGTCCGCGCTGGCGTCTTCCTTGTTCTTCTTCTTTACCGCGATGGCCTCGGAGGTCGAGTTGCGCAGGGCCTTCAGGCGCTCAACCTCGGCGAGGGCGGATCGCCACGCTTCGTCGGCGGCAAGCAGAGCGTCGATGACCTCTGCGGGCACCTTCTTGCGCGCGAGCTTCGCCTTGAACTCGTCCGGATTTTGCCGAATGGCACGGATATCTAACATGGAATATGGCACCTCACGATTTCGTTCTTGGGATTCACGGCGCAACGCGCATTTGCGCGGATACGAGTTGTTCCGCGCTGCGCGCCGCGACGCTGAATCTTGGGCTGTCCACAGCATAGCATGGGATGGGAAGCCTAGCCAAGTTGCCCCAGGTGGATGGGCGCGCGCGGAGGCACGTGGATCACGGTGTGGATGAAGGTGTGAACCCACGAGAACGCGCCGCGGCCTGCGTCAGACTTCCCGCACGTCGTGCACGCGCTTCATCGCGCGCCAGATGGACCAGCCGCCAGCGCCGCCGACCACGACGATAATCAACAGGAGGGCGACGTTGATGGAGTCCAGGTTGTAGACATGCAGCCCGGTGGGCATGGCCCAGTCGGCGAGGGCGGGATCCAGCAATTCGGCAATGCCAGCCAGCGCGAAGAGGATTCCGCCAATCAGCAGCGTATTGCCCGCGACGAAGCGGCCAATGAACGCCTTCGCCTTCTCTTCGAGCCGCTGACGCTCAATCCACCGTCCAAACGCGGCGCCAATCAGGATTTGCATCAGCAATGTGCCGAGTCCATAGAGCAAGCCTGGCATAAACGCGATCCACGCGCTCGGCATACGCGGCGAAATGACCGTATAGATGATGGTGGCGAACGCTCCGGTGCCCCATCCCGCGATAAAGCCGTGGATGAGGGCGAGCTTGACGGGCACTGTTTCCCGATCCGTTGGAAGCGCTGGCGTCAGACGTTCGAGCCAAGGGAACAGATGCAGCGTCTTGTGGCGGTACAGGATGAAGTAGCCTGACAGGAGCATGACGACCCCGACGATCACGTACACGATTTGCTCCGCACCCGGCTTCATCAGGAAGCCCGCCAGGGCGAAATACGCCAACTCCGATGCGATGGCCCGCTGCAGCGTGAACGCGAGCGAGAAGTACAAACCAGCGCGCATCCCGCCGCGGGTGCTGTAGCTTCCGATGGAATAACTGAACGTGATGGGCCATGTATGCTCGTCTGGCGTGATGCCGTGAACGATGCCCATGAGAAACACGGTGGCAAAATCGATCAGCCACGTGATGTGGTGGGGATTGTACCAAAACCTCACGGATTGCACCCCACTTCGCTCGCTTTGCGACAATCCGGACACGTTCCGTACGCGTCGGATCGATGCGCGATCACGTCGAAGTTTTCCGGGACGTGAAACGAAGGGCAGCTATTATGCAAATCCGTCACCCGGTGACAGGAGAGACAGACAAAATGGTGATGGTGATTGCACCCGCAATACGCGTAGTAGATGGTTCCATCCACGAGGAACGGCGTCGCAACCCCAATCTTCGTCAGGACCTCGAGCAGTCGATAGACTGTCGTCAACCCGATTCTGATGTCGTGCTGCTGTGCCAACTCGTAGAGTTGGGCAGGGGTGACCATGGAGGATGATCTGGAGAACACGTCCAACAAGCTCTCACGTTCGCTCGTCAGACGGAATTTTTGCTCGTTCAGCAATTCTTTGATGGGTGACTTATCCATGCTGCTCGCCTCAGATCTCATTTATCGAAAACGATTTGCTGTAACACCGTACATCGCGTCGGTGCGATTGTCAATAATAGAAAACCATTTTCTATATTTTACACCTCGCTAGAATTGCGTATACCGGATTCGCGCGAACCGGTGTGTATGAAACGCCTGTATGAAACGCAAAAGGGGCGCCCCGAGAATCGGGACGCCCTTTTTGCGCAATCTCCGCCGATCTTCGTTCCAGCGCAGGCGCCAGTTGGCGTTTGTATTGGAAGCCGAGCCCACTACGCGTACAGGTGGCACTTGACCAACTGCCCATCACCAACGGGACGTTTCATTGGGACTTCCTTCCGGCATTTGTCCATCACGTGCGGACAGCGAAATTGAAACGGGCATCCCTGTATCTCCATGCTCAAGTTGGGCGGTTCGCCAGTGAATACGGCGGAATCGAGATCATCGACGCCGCGCCGATCAGGATCTGGCGCTGCCTGAATCAGCAACTGCGTATACGGATGCTTTGCTTCTTCGACGATGGTGTCGGCAGGACCCTCCTCGACGATATCCCCTGCATACATCACGGCGATGCGTGCACCCACGTAGCGGGCGCTGGCGAGATCGTGCGTGATGTACAAATAACCGATGCCATACTGTTCATTGAGGGAAAGCATCAGGTTTAGCACGCCAAGGCGCAGCGACACGTCGAGCATGGAGACGGGTTCGTCGGCCAAGACGAGATCGGGACGTCCAGCGAGTGACCGAGCAAGCGCCACGCGTTGACGCTGCCCGCCTGACAGTTCGTGGGGAAACTGTTGCAGGAAATTGTCGGGCGGCGTCAGACCAACCTTCTCCAGCGCGTCGCGGAACAGATCATCGCGCTCTTTGTCGCGAAGCGATTGAAGCCGCGGCGGCAGGCTGCGCTTCAAAATGGTGCGGACGCTATGCGTGGGATTCAACGAAGCGAAAGGATCCTGAAACACCATCTGTACGCGCTGACGATATTCACGCAGATCACGCCCGCGGGCAGTCGTTACGTCGCGGCCGTCAAACATCAGGCTCCCTTCGTCCGGTGTGTATAGCCGCATAATGGTACGCGCAAGCGTCGACTTGCCGGATCCCGACTCTCCCACGAGGGCGACAATTTCGCTTGCTCCCACTTGTAAATCAGCGCCGCGCAACACATGCGAGACGCGTCCTCCCTGAACAAAGCGCTTGTGCACATTTTGAAGGACAAGCGGTGCGCCGAGTCGTTGAGGCTCTATTGTTGGGACGTTCTGTCGCATAGCGCTCATACGCCCACCTCCGAATCCGCGACATCGGTTTGAGCCACATGACAGGCGATCTGACGTTCCCGCCAGGACACCAGTGTTGGTGCCTTTTCGCTGCACACGTCGATGGCGCTGGCGCAGCGTTCGGCGAACGGACATCCTGGGGGAGGATTCTGCATGTCAGGCGGGGAGCCCGGAATGCCTTCGTGCCGCTTCATGGGCCCATGCAAAGGCGGAAAAGACTGGATAAGCGCTCGCGAATACGGATGGCGAGCGTCTCGCAACAACTCGGATGAGGGCCCGCTCTCCATGATTCTGCCCCCGTACATCACCACCACGTCGTCTGCCACTTCGAGAAGCAGCGACAAATCGTGCGTGATGAGAAGCACTGCGAAGCCGAGTTCACGCTGCAATTTGCGGATAAGCGCGATGATTTCCCGCTGGGCGACGACATCCAGCGCCGTCGTCGGTTCATCCATAATAATCAGTTGCGGCTGCAGGACGAGTGCCAGTGCGATCACGGCGCGCTGACGTTGTCCTCCCGACAACTGATGGGGATAACTGTCGAGCTTCGCGATGGGCACCTCCACAATTCGAAACACTTCCTCACAGCGCCGATCCGCCTTTGAACGGCTATAGTCTGGGTCGTGCGCACGCATTGCGTCGTGCATCTGCGCACGGATACGCATGACTGGGTTCAACGCGTTCATCGCGCTCTGTGTGACAAAAGAGAACGTCTTCCAACGCACCGTACGCAGTTCGGACTTCGTGAGCTTGAAGATATCTCGACCGACAATTTGAACATGTCCCTCGACCTTCACTGCGGGCGGTTGAAGTACCCGAGTGGCTGCAAGTACCAAGGTCGATTTCCCGCTTCCCGACTCCCCGGCCAAGCCCACCAATTGCCCTCGCCTAACCTGCATCGTCACGTCACGGACAGCCTGAACCCATCCTCTGGAAGTTGGATAGCTGATGGACACGTTTTCTACAGAAAATGCAACATCATCCTTTGACACGGACCCTCACTCTCCTCTTGCGCAGACGCGGATTGGTGATCTCGTCCAGCGAGAAGTTCAACAACGCCAGACCGCCGCCATAGATGGTGATCGCCAGACCAGGTGGAATAAACCACCACCACAAACCATTGATCAGCGCCGCGTTATTTTGGGCCCAATAGAGCATGGTCCCCCAACTGACGGCTGTGACGTTGCCGAGTCCAAGAAAATCCAGACCAGCCTCTGCCAACAATGCGCCGATCATCGCGAACAACAGGTTGTTTACGACGAGTGAGGCCATATTTGGAAGAATTTCACCGAATACGATGCTGTACCAGCGTTGTCCAACCAGTTGGGCATGTAATACATAATCGTGCTCACGCAAGGTCAACACTTGGGAGCGCAGCGTGCGAGCCCCCCAAGCCCAACCTGTGACCGCCAGAACGGCAATGGTAACCCACTCGCCCTTTGACGGCACGTACGACGAAAGTACAATCAACAGAGGCAGACCCGGAATCACGAGAAAAATGGAGATTAGGAACGACAGGATTCTGTCTGGCCAGCCGCCGAGAAAACCTGCAGTGATGCCAACCAGGACAGAAATGAATGTAGATAGGAATCCAGCGACAAACGACACGAGCAAAGAATCTCGTGCACCCCAAACGACCTGGCTAAAGACATCCTGGCCAAGGGCAGTTGTTCCAAGTAAGTTCTGCCCAGAAGGCGGTTGGTCGGGTATAAACGTCTCCGCGGTTGGATCGCCGGGCGCGATCACCGGTGCGAGCAGCGCAACGAGGACAAACAGCACAATAATACACAGTCCTACCCACGCCTTTGGACTAAGTTGCGGCACCCGCCAGCGGCGACGCGTGCTGGATCGCACTGCCACAGTCGAATTCTGGATGGCTGTTTGCGTAGTCATGGCGACGATTCCTCCCTTCGGCTCGTCAGGCTCTTCTGATGCGCGGATCCAGGAAGGTGTAGAGCAGATCCACAATAAGATTGGCCAACAGTACTGCCGAAACGATGATTAGAAAGATCCCTTGCATCAAGGGATAGTCCGAGTTTCCAACCGCTTCGACCAAGGCGTATCCAATGCCGGGATAGTTGAATACGTCTTCCACTAGCACCGCGCCGCCAACGACAAAGCCAAGTGACATCGCAAAGCTTGTGAGCACTGGAAGCATTGCGTTTCGCGCCCCATAATTACGCATCACTTCCGGTTCAGGCAACCCTTTCATTTGTGCGAGTTGGACGTAATCGTGAGACAAAATGCTGATCAGGTTGTTGCGCATCTGCATCATCCAGCCTCCCATCGAAGTGACGACGATGGAAAAGGCGGGCAGTGTGGCGTGATCGATCACGCTGCCAATGGATTGGAAGTTCCATCCGGCCTTGATGTTGCTGCCGATCGCGTGGGAAATCGGGAACCAGTTCAGTGAAAAACCGAGGAAATAGAGTAATGCCAAGGCGATCCAAAAATAAGGCATTGCCGAGATGACCGTGAATGCTACTGGCAGTGCGTCCGCAATCTTGCCTCCACGCCGCCACGCGGAATAGAGACCGAGGATGTTGCCGATAAAAAAGGCGATGATGGTGGATAGACCGATGAGAAACAGTGTCCACGGCAGCATTTCCCCGATCACTTTCGCAACAGGGACAGGAAAGTTCGTAAACGAAATACCCATGTGTCCGGTCACTGTGTTCCTCAAATACCCGAGATACTGTCTCCACAGACTTACATGCGTATTGATGCCGAACGCGTCCTCCAGCGCCTTGAGCGCACTGGGTGGCATCTTTCCTTGCGACTTGGCCATCAGCGCAGAGGCTGGATTGCCCGGCATCAGGCGCGGAATAATGAAGTTCAGTGTGATCGCTGCCCAAAAAATCAGGATATACAAGCCGAGCTTGCTGGCGATAAACTGCCAACCTTGAGAACGACGTGCCATCGTTTTCACCTACCCCGGGTTTGTATGGAAGAGGAGGAATGCAACATCCTCCTCTCGCCTAATTCCTCAATTATGCCAATACAAGTTCACCAGTACGGGAAGGTTGCCTTCGTTCAGATTCCAATACGGATTCGATGATGTCGGCCAGCCGCCAATATTCTTTGTTGAATATTCAATTGGCGTGTTTCGATAGGTCAAAGGTATGACGGGTAGTTGGGTCGCAAAGATTTTTGCCAACTGTCGCACAATGGGTACCTGTTTCGACTGGTCGTTCGTCTGCAGGAACTTCTGCCCGAGCGCCTCTACTTGTGGGTTATCGTAGCGCTCAAAGTTGGCGGACGCGTTCTGCCCCATCGGCTTCGAGAATTGTTGAGACATGAAAGGATAGAGCGTGAAGAACGGATTCGCACCCCATGGTGACCAACATATCCCGATGTCGAATTGACCCTGTTGTAATTTGTTGTAATATGTGTTCGCCGAATTGTTTTGCAGCGTGACGTTAATTCCGATTTGCTTCAACTGTTGGGCGATTTGTTGTGAGGCGGCCGTGAAATCTGTGTAGGGAGTGGGTACATCTATGGTGATGTTGAAAGGCTTGCCCTTTGGCGTCAACAAAGTGCCATTCGCCCCCATTTTGAAGCCAGCCTTGAGCAGCATTTGTTTTGCTTTTGTGGGGTTATATTGGACTGCGTAGTCATGTTGCAGAGTGGGTGTCGACCATGTTTTGTCCATTCCCGGTGTAATGCCTGTTAGATCCTTGACCGCAGGAGAATAGCCGCTCCATGCTACATTCGCCAACTGCGTGCGATTGATGGCGAGACTCATCGCCTGCCGCACAACCTGCAGGTTCATGGGATAGACTTGATTGTTGACGTAGAGTACGTCCATGCCATTCGGATACAGGCCTACGTGGTTGTCCTTCGGATCCCGATTCACGTAAGAGCGTTGCAGATCAAAGGAGAAGGTACCACCCCACTGGATCTGGTTTTGGGCGAGGGACAGGACGGTTGTAGTGTTTGATTGCTCCGCCGGGAATTTGATTGTCTGCAGGTATGGTTTGGGGCCTTGCCAATAATGTGGATTGCGCGTCATGGTTACCGTCTCAGGTGTAAATGACGAAAGTACATACGGTCCGGTTCCGACGGGATGTGGATTGACCCAAGTGGTGGGATTCTCATGGGACCAGATTGCCTCCGGCACAATGACAGTTTGAGATGCCATGTAGTAGAAGAACATGGAATTAGGTTTTTTCAACGTAAATTTGACTGCATATGGTCCATCTGCCGACACGGATTTGAGATAGCTCCACAAACCATTGAAATCACTTGCGGGGTATTTGTGCAACATGTTGAACGTGAAGGCAACGTCCTTGCTTGTAAACGCCGTCCCATTGGACCACTTCACACCGTGACGAAGTTGCACGGTTAAAACCGTGTTACTCGCATTCCATGTCCACGACGTGGCAAGCCATGGTATATACTTACCATTTGCTGAGTTCCACTGTGCCAAGGGCTCATAGATGATGGGTTCAGCGGGTGAGTTGTTGGCACCAGGCGCGAACGGATTGTTTTCGTTCACAAATGTGCCTCCTGGCCCACCAATCATGCTGATTGTTCCACCGATTGCGTGGCCCGATGACGCCTTGTCGGCATGCGGAGCAATCGACGGTTGCCCAGACGCAGGTGTTTCTCCACAGCCGACGAGTGCTGTCATTCCGAGCACACCTGTCAATGCGACGACGCCTGCTGTTCGCCATTTCCGGTTCATTCACATCCCCCTTTGGATATCGTGGTATGCTAACTGCTCAATAAATATATTAATATCTTATTCACGAAATGAAAGCGCTGTCAATATACGTGTTTGTAAGGTTATGTCGAATAAACATATATTATGTCGCGAATTTATATATAACTTCCGACACGAAGATCAGTACACAGAACGTCGCCTGTATCCGGCGAAATGGTTTGGGGTCAGCGCGTTTTTGGAGCTGCAGTTGAAGAACCCAAGACAATGCGATGGGGGATGACATTCTCAATTGCCGGCTCTTCGCCACGCATGAGGGATACGAGGACGTCTACGGCACGACAGCCGGTCATCTCCTCGTCCTGAAGAACATGGGTGAAAAATGGGGCAGTCAGCGCAGAATACTGATGATCGAAGCAAGCGATGGAACAATCCTCCGGAACTCGTAGCCCTAGATCCGTAATTGCAGTGCGGAGCAAAATGGCGATACCATACTCGCAAGCCAGATAAGCGGTGACTTCAGGGTGGTCTCCAACAAATGTCCGTAACGCGGCAAGGTCTTGTGCAAACATCTTCTCGTAATACTCGGTGGCTTTGAGCGTGAGTGTCGAGGAAACGCCATGAAACAGCAAGTCTGGAGCCGTGCCTAGACCGCGAGCGGCGTGGGCGAGCATGTAGCCCTGAATACGATCTTCTATCGAAGAAGTGCTGTCTGGAGAAGGAGACACGTACGCAATCTGGCGATGACCCAAGTCCATGAGGTATTCAGTCATCTCTCGAGCCGCTTCCGTGTTATTCGTGTACACGGCACGCGCCGGGATCCCTCTCATGTAGCGATCCATCAACACAAGCGGGAATCCGTCCAAGACGAGTCGCAATATGTCTGTACTAAAGTGCTCACCGTGCACAGGCAAAATGAGAAGCCCATCCACCCCCAACCGTAGGAGATCGGTAATTGCGTCCTTTTCGAGATTTCGATTGCCGTCCGTCAAACGCAATACAAGATGTAAACCCAGATCATGGCAGCGACTTTCCACCGCTCGGATTGTTTCGGCGCCGAAACTGTCGTCAAAACCAGGGATGATGAGACCAACGACACTTCCACGAAGAGAATCTGCCCTCTCAATGATGGTCTCTGACTCCAAGCCAATTTGAGAAAGGTCAGGCAGCGACTGCGCCACATACGACCCGCGGCCACGCGATCGGACGATGACACCTAGTGCAGCTAACCTCGCCAGCGCCCCCTTGGATGTCATCGTGCTGACGCCGAAATGATCCGCCAATTCTCGTTCCGACATGACGCGATCCCCTTCGCGAAGACGCCCTTCGCGGATTTCCGTAAGCAGGTAATCAGCGATTGTTTCGTACATGGGAACCGACATGCCGTGTGCCTCCTGAAAGTCGTAAATTCGCACATCTCATCCTAATATATCACGTTCGGACGATCCATTTCCTGCGGAGACGAACCGTTTCCGATGGGCAATCCGCTGACGCTTGAGAATCAACAGAATGTACATCCCGTAAACATAAAACCGATCATCCATGATAGGATGTTTCCGTGTTCATGAGGAGGTCATGCAAGATGCTGAATCTATCTTCAACAGGTCAAATTGTCGTTCTGAACGGTGCACCCAGATCCGGGAAATCGAGTATAGCCAAGGTCATGCAAGATACCTTCGATGAACTGTGGATGAACCTGGGAGTGGATGGATTTATGCGGATGACGCCTCAACGTTATCTGCCAGGAATCGGACTCCGCCCCGGAGGAGAACGGCCGGATCTGGAACCGATCGTTGAGACTTTGTATAAAGCAATGTATGAGTCGATTGCTGCCCACAGTCGCTTGGGAATCAACGTCGTAGTCGACGTGGGACATCATGATCTGTATCGAACACGAAGAAGTATCATCTCCAGTTGCGCAAACATTTTGCGTGGTCTGCCAGTACTTTTCGTAGGTGTTCGGTGCCCAATGGAAGTTATTATGGAACGAAGGATTGCAACGTGGAATGTCGGCTTCGCTGATGATGGGTCCGTTCCTGAACCTGTAATTCTGTGGCAAAATTCCGTACATCAACACGGTGCCTACGATCTTGAAGTGGATACTTCTGTTCTCACCTCTGAAGAATGCGCGAAAGTTATCAAAGAACGATTAGAAAGCGGACCCCCAGGTACCGCTTTCCATCGTCTAGCGGGTTCGTCACGTCCCCATCCCGATTAAATTACTGCTTGGCGCCCATATCCAAGAAATATTGATGCAACCGCAAATCGCCTGTGAGCTCCGGGTGGAAGGATGTCGCAAGAAGATTCCCTTGGCGCACCGCGACAATTCGATCTTCGTACGTCGCCAACACCTCAACGTCTTCACCGACCGATTCGATGTGAGGTGCGCGAATGAAAACAGCCGGATAAGGTTCCGGGCCGAGAACGGGAACGTCGAGATCGGCCTCGAAAGACTCGCGTTGGCGGCCGAACGAGTTCCGATTGACTGCGACGTCCATCAGGCCGAGATGGACTGTGTCTTCGCCGAGGATCCGCTTCGACAGCACGATCATACCCGCGCACGTCCCGAACACCGGCTTACCCGCGTGGGCGATCTCGCGGACGGGATCGAGCATATTGTATTCTCGCATCAGTTTGCCGATCGCGGTGCTCTCCCCGCCAGGCAACACCACCGCGTCGACACCGTCCAATTCGTGCGCGCGACGGACCTCAATTGCGTCCGCACCCAGATTCCGCAAGACCTTGATATGTTCCCGAAACGCGCCTTGTACCGCGATCACACCGACCTTCATACCTGACTTCCTCCATCCCTCTATCTATATGGTCCCTATGGTCCGAATCGTGTCTGCTTGTGCGGCACTGCCGCTCATCCCAATGAACCACGCAAAGCCGGACGCCATCCGGCTCCCGGCTCATTGGAAACATTCTAGGATGTAGATGCGTGCTGTACAGCGCGACCGATTGCTAAACCCACGTTCTCCGATTCGATCCCTGCGGATTTACCAGCCGCGAGTTGCCATCCGCTCTTCAGCCCGCAACGTCGCGATATCGATGCCTTCCATAGCGGTACCCAGGTCCTTGGACAATTCCGCGAGCAGGGCATAGTCCTGATAGTGGGTCGTCGCCTGAACGATGGCCCGGGCAAACTTCTCTGGATTTTCGGACTTGAAGATACCCGATCCCACGAACACGCCGTCCGATCCCAGTTCCATCATGAGCGCCGCGTCCGCCGGCGTTGCAATACCGCCTGCCGCAAAGTTGACAACGGGCAACCGTCCCGTGTCGTGCACTTCTTTCAACAAGTGCAGTGGCGCACCAAGGTTCTTTGCCTCTGCGTACAGTTCGTCCTCGGACATATTTTGCACAAGCCGAATCTGCGCTTGCATCTTGCGTTGATGGACAACCGCTTCGATGATGTTGCCCGTTCCCGGTTCACCCTTCGTACGGATCATCGATGCACCTTCGCCGATACGGCGCAAAGCTTCACCGAGATCCTTCGCGCCACAAACGAATGGCACAGTAAACTTGCTTTTGTCCACGTGGAACTTGTCGTCAGCCGGAGTGAGAACTTCACTTTCGTCAATGTAGTCGACGCCCATCGCTTCCAAAATACGCGCCTCGACGATATGACCAATGCGACACTTTGCCATCACGGGAATCGAGACGGCCTTCATGACTTCTTCGATAATGGTCGGATCGGCCATTCTCGCCACGCCACCCGCCTTGCGAATGTCGGACGGAACCCGCTCCAGCGCCATGACCGCTACAGCACCGGCCGCCTCGGCGATTTTTGCCTGTTCAGCGTTCACCACGTCCATGATGACGCCACCCTTTTGCATCTCGGCCATACCGCGCTTGACCAGATCTGTTCCTACCTTCGCCATGCCGACTTCCTCCCTGTTCAAACCGTAACCGACTATCTGTCGGGATATGTGTAGAATAAAGCCAACTTATATTATAAACCGTGCCATCCCACGTCTCAACGTCGAGCAAAGCGCTGCGCGCCCCCACTCGATTTGCCGGTGCCTTTCGCGAGCGATTCTGCAGGGCGTTAGCCCGAAGCCTAGCGAGCGAGAGGCACCGGCAGGCACCCTAGTCGCTCCATGCGCGCCCCC
>NZ_BCQI01000074.1 GCF_001544355.1 Alicyclobacillus acidiphilus NBRC 100859 | reverse complement strand
ATACGACACTCCAATATTCCGTTGAATGGTTGTCGCAGCAACGCCTCGCTTGTCATTGGCCATCAGGTACACCGCAAGAAACCACTTGCGCAAATCGGTTTTCGTCTTATGAAAGATGGTGCCCGCCGTGACGGAAGTTTGCCGAGAGCAGTTTTTGCACTGGAATAAGGGCATTCGTTCTTCAGCCTCTTTCCGTGAGGAGCTTACAACTTCGCAATACTCCTTGCTGCCGCACTTCGGGCAAACAAAGCCATCTGGCCAACGTAGCTCAAACAAACGCTCCTCGCAGGCACGAATCGTGGAGAACCGTTCCTGAAACTCAAGAAGTGTCATGGCGATCACCCCAAACATACGTTCTATATCGCCATTCTACCACCTACGCTCCACTTTTCAATCGGAACTTAAAAGACTTGAGATGTATGTTTACTTTTGCCTAATCTGCGCCATCTACGAAATCTACTTCTTTCTCTCCGTTGGGTTTGTCACAAACATCGAAAAAACCGTGACTCCTCTGCGTCTCACGGCGGACGAAGCGGTACATGTCCACATCGTGGTTCAGCTCCAAACCAGTTTCACCGTGGTTTGGCTAACCATCCATGAGCCGTCTCCGACGCTCGAAAACAACGAGGACAATCCGGGACACCAAACTCGCATTCTTTTATGGAAACGGATTGTTCGCTTGGATTACATCGTGGACCATCTTCCCCGAGGAGTTTATTCCGTCGGTGAGATCGCAGTGGAGTTCGGTGATTTGCTCGGCTTGTTTCGCGTCAAAAGGACCTATTCGCAAAGATTTCGGAACGAGAAGATGGTCGTCTACCCGAGAATCGCCCCCGTGCAAGGATGGAACAACCAGCACGATGGAACCAGGCGCGATGTCCGCCGGCCCGTCAAAAAGATGGAGGAATCCAGCGATACGATGGGCGTTCGGGAGTATCGGGAAGGGGACCGACTCAACCGCATCCATTGGCCAAGTTCTGCCAAACGCGGCGTTTGGGTGTCGAAGGAATTTGAACAGTACGAAGAACCAAAACTCGCGTTCATTCCAGATCTGTCCATCACGTCGTACGGCTCCGCCAATCCTTTGGTGTTCGAAACGGCCATGTCCGTCACCGCATCCCTGCTTCGCCACACCGCCAAGCTGGGTCACCCGTTCGAACTGCTCGTCGCCGATTCTTCATCACGGACTGGATCGATCCCGCGGCGATACCGCTCGTTGAATGCGTCGATGGAGGTACTGGCAGGTTTGCAACCATCCGCGAAGGCTGATTTCCCTGCAGTGCTGGATCAGCTTGGGCCAATCGCGAATGCGCAGACGTATGTCGTGGTGACTCCTAGGTTGGACGAGCCCATGCGTCGACCGCTGAGGCGATTACAAGGGATAGGTAACGTGCACCTGTTTGTGCTGCGAAAGACATCGAGCTTCGCCGATGACACCCAGTCGGACGAAGTTCAGTCCGAAGTTCAGTCCATTGTAGACACGCTCCTTGGCACCGGTGTCGCGGTGCACTGGATTCAGGATCTGGAGCAACTTTCGAGGTTGGGCCAAGGGAGGATTGCTCGTGCGCCGCAATCATCAATTTGATTGGATGGAACGAGGCGTTCGCAGCCTCTTGTCGGGATTGTGGGTATTCGTGCTTGTGCCAGTCATCTGCTCAAAACTGGGACTGGATATTCCCGCGCGTTCGATGATCATTCCGGTGGCTGTCATTGCCGTCTGCACTTGCGTGAAGCTGTTGTGGGTGCGCTTGGTGACCGTGGCAGTCGTTTCGATGTCCTTCGCCGCGATCGACGATCGGCATTCACAACATCTGCACATTCGACTGGCCACCATCCAGCGGCCGTCTGCGCTTTCCCTGTTCAAACACACCATCGCGCTCTTGCGCGGCCATCCGCCCAACAACCTATTGCAATGGTTCCTGTTCGTTTGGCTCGTTGCCCTAGTCGTCTCATTGGTTGTGTATGCGAGCCGACTCCCGATGCTCTGGGCATTTTACAATGGGCTGGGCGTATACGTGTTGGCAGACTCGCGTTCGGACAAGTCCGTCCACCCAAACATGTCTCTAGGCGTTATGCTCACCGTGTTTCTGTTGGTTCTCGGCGTGGAGCAGTACGCTCGCATGCGCCGTTCAACCGCTGTCGCCAGTGTTCGCGTGAGAAGTTTTGCCCCTTTGGTTGCATTGATGCTAGTGTCGCTGTGTTTCGCGTCCAGCATGCCTAAGCCCGCATCCATCTGGCCCCATAGATCAACACAGCGCCATGCTGGAGCCGCGAATCAAGTGTTCGGACAGAAGCGCATCGATTACCAACTCGATGACAGCAAACTCGGCGGCTCGCTTCTTGCCGACAACGAGCCTGTGCTGGCGGTCGTCAGTCCCATCCCAACATATCTGCGCGGCGAAACGCTGTCGACATATACCGGCCACGGATGGGTGTCGGCCAATCCTTCGCGCGATGAAACCGTGCAGCAGACGGTCGGCAAAGATATTCGCGGAATGGACACGGCCGCGTTTCACAAGTTGCCAATGAGCACCTTTCGACAGACGATTCACGTATTGAACAACAGTGTGAACACATCGGATCTATTCGGCGGATACGCCGTGTCCAAAGTCATACGTCTGCCTGGACTGCGCAAGGGAGTTTTCTCTGTCGACATGTTGCAGGACAATTTGCGGGCGCCGCAACTTCGCGCTGGCGAATCATATGTCATCGAGACATCTGATCTCGTCGATCCCTACAGAATTCTTTCAAAGCTGTCCTCTCCGTTTTCCGCAACAGCGAATCGAATTCCTGAAAGTGTGAAAACAGTGGATTTGCAGTTGCCAAAAACGCTTCCGAAGCGCGTGAGAACACTGGCCAACCAGATTGTCGGAAGCACGACGAATGCCAACGAATATACCATCGTCGAATCGATCATCCGGTACCTGGATTCGAACGAAGTGTATCAAACGACCAATATCCCGTTCCCCCGCGGCAATCAGGACTACGTGGCGCAATTTCTTTTCCAGACGCATCGCGGCTACTGCGACAATTTCGCCAGCGCGCTTGCGGTTCTTCTTAGAACACAGGGAATACCGACGCGCTGGGTGACTGGCTACGCCCATGGCACCAAAGACACCAGCTATGCTGGACCCGAAAACGAATATATCTTCCGCAGCGACGATGCACATGCATGGGTGGAAGTGTACTTCCCATCCTACGGCTGGATTCCGTTCGATCCGACACCGAATTCGGCGACGCCACTCGCAGCCGCGGTGACGCCCCCCACGAAACCGTCGCCCGGACACCGGGCAGGCCATGCGTGGTCATCGCGCGACGCGCATTCGTCATTGTTGCGCGCCGTTCTTCTGACAGCCGTCGCTACAGTCGCCAGCGTGTTGTTTTTGGGCGGAGCATGGCTTGTACTGCGCCGGCCGCTGGAACGCGTTTGGCTTCACCGTCTATGGACAAAGCAGCCAATGCGAGCGTTGTATTTCTCTCAATCGCTCTTTATCCGGCGTCTGTCTCGTCAATTTGACAGCCATGGCGCGATAACTTCCCGTGATGCGTGGCCGCTAGCGGCCAAATTGGGCATCGCGGAATCGGAGTACTGGCAGTGGGTCGAGGCCGCGGAAGGCATCCTGTACGGGGCCAAACCGTGTGAGCCGCAGGTCGTCAAGTTTTTGCAAGAGACGATCATCAAGTGGATGGCGCTTCTTTCCAACCTATCATAAGGCATTATCACCTTGTCATAAACTACGTATGGACATCCATTCCCCGTCTTCATCGGTCATGGAGGTGTACGTATGACGAAAAAGGTGGATACCCTCCAGGTCGGTGGAATGCATTGCGCCGCGTGTGCGACACGGATTGAAAAAGTGGTAAAACGCCATGACGGCGTCATCGATGTGTCCGTCAATCTCGCGTTGGAACGCGCAACGATTGTGTACGATCCCAATGTGGTTCAACTGTCTGCCCTCTCGCAACGGATCGAAAAAATGGGATATTCCGCACGACAGGCTGTGCAAAGTATCCATTTTCTCCACTCGGAAGATTTCCGCGCGCAAATGGAACTGTTCTTCTTTTCCGCCGTGCTCTGTCTTCCCTTCATGTTATCCATGCTGCAAATGATTGGCTGGAATGTGGTTCCAAGCGCGTTGCAGCATTCGTGGATTCAACTGGTCTTAGCGAGTCAAATACAGTTCATTGCTGGATGGAGTTTTTATGCTGGCGCATATCGGGCGCTGAGAGACAAGACCGCGAATATGGACGTTCTCGTGGCATTGGGAACCACATCTGCCTATCTCATGGGCGTGTATATGTTGGCCTGTGGAAATTCGCACGTCTACTTTGAGACAAGCGCTGTGATCATCACCTTCGTGCGCCTAGGCAAGGCGCTGGAACTTCGGGCGAAATCACGCACGTTCGAATCGCTGAAGAAGCTCGCTTCTTTCAATCAGGCCCCAGCGCATCGGTGGAAAGATGGACACGTGGACGATGTTCCTGCAGACCAATTGTCGATAGGAGATATCGTGGCCGTTCGACCTGGCGAACGCATCCCCGCCGATGGTGTGATCCTTCACGGCGAGTCAAGTGTAGACGAATCGATGTTCACTGGCGAATTCCTGCCCAAGGCCAAATCTCCCGGCGATACCGTGTTTGGCGGCACCTTGAACCATGATGGAGCATTGCAGGTGCGCATTGATCGAGTAGGCATGGATACGGCGCTTGGTCGAGTCGTTCAACTCATACAGGATGCGCAGATCTCCAAACCTCCGGTGCAGCGCTTGGCGGACACCATCTGCGCCTATTTCGTTCCGGCCGTGCTTGGCGTGGCCCTGGTCACATTCGTCGTATGGTACTTCGGCCTCGTACCCGGAAGTACCGGTTCGGCCCACACTGCGCTCATGAACGCCACAGCCGTTCTCGTCACGGCATGTCCATGCCCCCTTGGTCTCGCCACTCCGACCGCGATTCTGGTCGCTACTGGGAGGGCCGCCGAACTCGGCATCCTGTTTAAGGACGGAGAAGCCCTGGAATCGCTTGGTCGGGCGACAGTGTGTCTATTGGACAAAACCGGGACCATCACGTCCGGAACCCCTGTGATCAAGGACATTCTCGTTTTCCCAAATCCATACGTGCGTTCCAAGACCGAATTGCTACGACTGGCGGCAAGCGCGGAATTTCCGTCTGAACATCCAATCGCGAAGGTCCTGTTGAACGCATGCTCCGGACAGCAACTCTATGCCGCGCGGGATTTTCAGTCGTTTGCGGGCTTGGGTATCACCGCGATGGTGCAATCTTTTCCTGTCTCCATTGGATCGTTCCGATTCTTGCAGCGTCAGGGCGTTCGAACCGCACCATCGTTCGATTGGCATGCCCGCTTGGAAGAACGCGGCCATACAGTAATTGGCGTCGCGATTGACAAAACGTTGGTTGGCCTGTTTGTCTTTCACGACGACATCAAGGCGTCATCTGCGGACGTCGTGCGACACCTGCATCGCCTCGGAATGCGGGTCATGCTTGTGACAGGCGACAATCAGAAGACGGCTGAGGCGATTGCGGACAGGGTTGGCATTCGCCATGTTTACGCATATCTGTCCCCCAAAGACAAGGCAGACCTGGTCCGTCACCTTCAAAGCAAGGGCGAATCGGTCGTCATGGTTGGCGACGGTGTGAATGACGCACCTTCCATCGCCGCCGCGAACGTCGGGATGGCGCTCGGCACCGGAGCGGCAGTCAGCCTCGAGACAGCAAACGTCGCACTCGTCGGATCCGATTTAGAGAGCGTCGTGCACGCGGTCCAACTATCCCGTGCAACGATGCGAAATATTCGGCAAAGTTTCATGTGGGCGCTCGCCTACAACGTCACGGGCATTCCCGGCGCCGCGTGCGGACTTTTCAATCCCATGCTGGCTGGTATTGCTATGGCATGCAGTTCGGTCCTCGTCGTGACAAATGCTTTGCGGCTTAAGCGTTTCCGCTTCGACATCGCCATTCGCGAATAGCCACAACGAGCTATTGATTGCCTGCGGCATCCAGCGTATGTTGTCGATGAGTTGCCACTTGCAGGCTTGGCTAGAGTAGATAGAAGGAGCACAACAACCGTGGAAGATACAAAAGTGCTGACGCTGCCCGTGGAAGGGATGACGTGCGCGGCGTGTGCGGCTAGGATTGAACGCGTTGTTTCGAAACTCGAAGGAGTCCGAAACATCCACGTAAACCTCGCGTCGGAAAAGGCGCTCGTCGTGACGAATCCAGATCTGAGCTGGAAACAGGTCGTTCAGAGAATCGAAAAGACCGGTTACTCGGTGCCAAAATATACAATGGAATTGAAGATTGCGAACCTTTCGGGGACAGCGGGCGCCACCCACGCGGAACAAGTTCTCTCAAGAATGGATGGCGTAGAGTCGGTCAAAATCGATCCCGATTCCGGAAAAGCCATCATTCAATATATTCCTGGCATCGCGAAACAAACCGATTGTATACGAACCCTCGAACGAGCTGGCTATGAGGCCGTGGGCGTGTCCCAAACCGATATCCTCATCGCGCGCGAAAAGAAACGGCAAGCGTATCGGCGGGATTGGATCCTCTTCCTCGCCTCCGCTGTCGTCGCGCTGCCATTCTTGCTTGAAATGGTCGTCATGGGCGTCATGGCCATCATGATGGCAGGCATGGAAATCGACATGGTCGTCAGTATGAACATGTCCGATCCGTCGGCCGCGTCATCGGCCAATATGCCCCTGATGTCTTGGCTGTCAAACCACGGTAACTTGATTCCACCGTGGATCGCGCTGGCCTTGGCCACCCCCATTCAGTTTGTCACAGGCTGGCGCTTTTATCGGGGCGCTTACCACGCCCTGCGAAATCGGACAGCGACGATGGACGTGCTTGTCGTCATCGGGACGAGCGTTGCGTATGTAACCGGTGTGGTTTTGACGTTTTCCGCTCATCCAGACAACAACACGTACTGCGGAAGCGCCGCAGTCATCATGACGCTCGTGTTTTTCGGCAAAGTCCTGGAAGCTCGGGCGAAGCAAAAATCGGGTGCGGCGATTGAGGCACTCGCGAAATTGGGAGCCAAGGTGGCGCATCGGGTCCAAGGCGACAATGAATCGGACGTTCAAGTCGAAGATTTGCGCGTTGGCGACGTGATTCGCATTCGCTCAGGAGAGAAAGTCCCTACGGATGGAGAGATCATCGATGGGAGTTCGATGATCGACGAATCGTTTTTGACCGGCGAATCACTGCCTGTTCGAAAAACGGCAGGCGATACCGTCTACGGGGCAACGGTCAATCAAATGGGTGTGCTTCTCGTTCGCGTGACGAAGACGAGCGAAGAGACCGCTCTCGCGCAGATCATTCGCGCCATCGACGAAGCGCAAGGGACGAAGGCGTCCATTCAGCGTTTGGCGGATTTTCTTTCGCTCATTTTGGTGCCAACGGTCCTCGCCATCGCGTTGGAGGCCTTTGTGCTTTGGGGGTTCTGGGGAACGTGGTCGCACGCGCTCATCGCCGCCATCTCCTGTCTCGTCGTCGCCTGCCCATGCTCACTGGGTCTGGCCACCCCAACGGCGATCATGGTTGCCAGCGGCCTCGGCGCCGAGATCGGAATTCTGATTCGGAGCGGTGAATACCTCGAAATCGCCCATAAGGTCAAGACGGTGATCTTCGACAAGACTGGCACGCTAACGCAGGGCAAACCCACCGTGACCGATCTGGTTCCGAGCGAACCCCAGCGTGAACAGTTGCTGCTCAAGCACGCGGCGTCGTTAGAAGCGCACAGTGAACATCCCATTGGGCGAGCGATCGTCGACTTCGCGGAGCAACAGCGCGTCGGATTGCTGCCTGCCACGGACGTGCAGGTGATCAGTGGGAAGGGAATCATGGGAACCGTTCATGGTTGTTCGGTGATCGTCGGCAACATCCAGCTGTTGGAGACAAACGGCATTTTCGGTATGGACGATAACACGGCCGCGAAATTGGAACTGCAGGCGAAAACAGTCGTCCACGTCGCGTCGGGCGGTACCTATCTTGGCGCGATCGCGATCGCAGACGATATCAAAGCCGATGCTGCAAAGACCATCCAGAAGCTCCGCGACATGGATATCGACGTTTGGCTCATCACGGGAGACAACCAACGAACCGCTGAGGCAATCGCGAAACAAGTCGGGATTTCGCAAGTCCTGGCGGGCGTTCTGCCTTCGGACAAGGCAAAGAAAGTGATGGAGTTGAAAGAAAGTGGACAAGTTGTGGCGATGGTTGGGGACGGCATCAACGACGCCCCCGCACTCGCTGCGGCGCATATCGGAATTGCGATGGGGACGGGGGCCGATATCGCGATTGAGGCGGCGGATATCGCAATCATGCACGCCCGCTGCAGCGGTGTCACGGACGCAATCTACCTGTCAAAACGGACGATTCGCACGATCCGCGTCAACCTGTTCTGGGCGTTCATCTACAACGCCATCGCGGTTCCCATGGCGGCGCTTGGCTTATTCAACCCGATGATTGCCGGTGCAGCCATGGCTTTTAGCTCTGTCTCCGTGGTCTCCAACAGTCTGCTGTTACGACGCGCGAAACTGAAGTTTGCGGACGCCGCCGCGGCCAACGGCACTGCGATTTGAACCCGTTTGTGCGGCATCCCGGTCCGATGGGCGACTCGATCCCGTCAGCGACTCGGAGGTTCACAGGTTCTTCAATTTTTCCTCGCTAGATAGCCCGAAAGGGCCAGCGACAACCGGAGTAGCATCGCTTTACAATCGTCCCTGTAGGTGAACGATAGGAAGTTCGGGAGATGATTGCACATGGGGCGAACGCACAACCGCTTCTACATAGGCGCTTCTTCGATCACGATACTGATGCTTCTCGGAGGGTGCGGCGTTTCACGGGAAAATCAGTCTGTCACCCCGCCAGCGGCAGCCAGTGTGGCTGTGACTGGCGCGGTTTCCGTGAAAGATGGCACCGGTGCCACGATTGCTCTGAAAAAGCCGGCGACAAGTTTCGTTTGTCTCGATCCTTCATCCATTGAGATGCTCAAAGACTTGGGCGTGGGCCCGAAAAATATAGCCATTTTGAATGGCTATCAATCATTCGCCAAACTGTTCTACGGTTCTGCGGCGAACAAGATGCGGGTGATCGGCGGATCGTGGGAGCAGCCCAATGTTGAAGACATTCTCGCCGCTCATCCTGATTTGGTCATCGGCGATGCCTACCCCCATGCCGAATTGAAATCGGCGCTCAAGGGTGCGACGGAAATGTACCTGATTTCTCGCAGCGGCGGTTATCAGCAATCGATGAACGACCTTGTCAATCTGGGGATTTTAACAGGACATAAGACCACAGCCGAAAAGGATGTCAAACAGTTCGACAACGCGCTGAAAAAAGCGGAGGCCAAGTCTCCCAAAAACCAAACGTCCCTCATTATCTGGGGTACGTCCCCAACCGATTTTTCGGTCCCGACCATCGATGATCCGTCGGCTTCGGTCCTCGCGGCAATCAGCAAATATCCCTGGGGCGGCCATGGAGCGCAGGGCATGAATCTGTCGCTGGATCAAATTCTGAAAGTGAATCCAGATGTGATTTTCGTAGAGTCCATTGGCAAATTGGATGGTGACGCCAACGCCCCGTCATTGACATCGCAATTGGCTTCCAATCCCTTATGGAAACATCTCAAGGCTGTCAAAGATCACCGTGTGTACGAAGTGAACCCACTCATATGGCACGATGACCGCGGCGGACTGGGGCTCGAAACGATTCTCAACCAAGCTATGCCGAAGCTCTATCCCCATCAGAAAACCTCCTGATGTCCGAGAGGGGTTCTCCAATGGCCAGCGGTACTTGGCATCCAAAAAACATGACAGCCATCGTCGTCGCTGGGTCTCTGGTTGCCCTGCTGTGCCTTGGCATCGCTGCCGTCATGCTGGGGTCACCCGCATTTACGCCAGTGCAGATGTGGCACATTCTCACGACGCGCGGCGACAACGTCAATCATCTTCTGGTATGGCAATCGCGCATTCCCAGGTTCACGCTTGGCGCGCTTGCCGGCGCCATGTTGGCTGTGGCCGGAGTGATGTTGCAGGACGCCATGCGGAACGCGTTGGCAGGCCCGGAACTGCTCGGTGTCTCGTCGGGATCGGCCGCGGTCATGGCGGCAATCATCATTTTCGGATTGCCGATCCCCTTCCTTTTGCAACCATGGCTCGCGCTTCTCGGCGGCACGCTTGGCGGCGCGATGGTGGTTGTGGCGAGTTGGGGTGATCGATCACATACACGTGTCATTCTGATTGGTGTGGCTGTGTCATCTTTGCTGAATGCCGTCATTACCACAATCGTCAGTCTCGGGCAGCAGGACACCATCAGCCTATTCTACAATTACTTGGTTGGAGGCCTGGAAAATCGAACGTGGCAGCAAGTCCTGTTGGTCCTGCCGTGGCTTTTTGCGTTAGGCCTGTCCTATTTGCTGTCGAATAAGCTGAACGTTCTTCAATTGGGTGACGATGTCGCGATTGGCCTCGGCCTGAAAGCGGCGGGACTTCGCATCGCGGTCTTCCTGCTTGCCATCGCTCTCGTCGCTCCTATCGTTGCAGCGTGCGGGCCGATTGGATACATATCCCTTCTGTCTCCACATATCGCTCGACGTTTGCTCAAGACGCACGACACCACGCGCGTCATGCCTGTCGCGGCACTCTTCGGGGCCGTTCTGCTGACGGGATCGGATATCTTGGCACGGACTGTCTTTTCTCCCGTCGAAGTTCCGGTCGGCGTATGGACAACCCTGTTGGGCGGTCCATTGCTGCTGATCATCCTGGGCAAGCGCTTCGGAAGGAGTACTCCATGACCGGACTTTCTTTGAAAACCACACGGAAATCGTATCTTTCCATGTTTTTTTGTTTGGTTCTCCTCCTCGTCATCTTTGTGCTCCATGTCGGAGTTGGCTCCGTGTATATCTCGCCATGGGATGTCGTGCGGGCCATCGCCAACCACCCAGCCGAGGAATACCAGCGTTGGATCGTCTGGAATTTGCGGCTCCCCCGCAGTCTCATTGCCCCTGTCGCCGGAGGCATGCTGGGCCTCGCAGGTGCGATGATTCAGGCGCTGACGCGGAATCCGCTGGCAGAGCCCAGTCTGACTGGCGTGACTTCCGGAAGTATTCTCAGCCTCGTGATTTGGTTGGTTTTTGTGCCAAATGTGGAAACTCGCCCCGTCCTGCTGCCGCTGGTGGCACTCGCAGGCGGCATCGGCGCCATCGTGGTCGTCTATAGCATCACGAATCGGCTGAAGGATGGGCCCTTTGTCTTAGTCCTCAAAGGAATCATCGTTTCTGCCGTCCTTTCTTCCGCTTCTTCGCTGTTTCTCGTTCAGAACAACGACAAACTGCCGACCGTCATGCTTTGGATGATCGGATCATTGAACGCAAAGGTGTGGTCCGATTGGTCAACCTTGTGGCCATGGGCGGTCTTGACCTTACCGCTCGGCCTCCTTTGCGCACGAACTGCCAACATCGTCCAATTGGGTGACGACGTGGCTGTTGGCCTAGGCGTACACGTTCAACGAGCAAGGTTGCTGTTGTTTTGCGTGGCTGCCCTCCTTACCGCGAGCGCCGTCTCGGTCGTTGGCGCTATCGGTTTCATCGGGCTCGTTGGCCCGCATATTGCCCGACGGATCGTTGGGAACAACGCCTTTCGCGCGTTTCCCATGAGCATGCTCGTCTCCGCCTGCCTGCTGCTGATCGCGGACTTTGTTACACAACTCGCTGGTCTTGTGTTTGGCGACGTGGCAAGCGGAATTCCGGTCGGGGCGGTTACGGCGCTCTTTGGTGCCCCGTTTTTCCTCTACCTGATCTCGAAAACTCGTCAATAGATGGCTGTTGCCTCTGCACGCATGCCTTTCACATCTTCCGCCGTCTGACGCGTAGCAGTTAGGCCCAAGATGGGTTAACATGGAGCTGTATCGAATATACAGCCGTGCTAAGGAGTGTGCTGTATCGTGGAACACCTTGAGTTGTCCGAATTTATTGAAGAAAACAAAGGTTGAAGTTCGTTGAATGGAGTTGAAGCCTCGGATGCTTCGCAAATGGTTGACAGATTATCAACAGTTGGTGCTCCGAGCAGTTATTTCCCTGGCTTTCAGAGAGCCTCTTTGAATATGGCCTATACTGCTGATGTCTTAAATAATTTCGCTATTCAGGCATTCCAGGTAAATAACGAAAAAGTGGCCGAACAGATTCGAGAAGACGCAGGTTTCTCGTCGTATCTGGCTCTCGCCCTGATCGGACAAAACACGAGGTATTTAACCGGTCCAGAAAACAAAACCGTGATTGCAATTACCTCTAACCAAGCAAAGCGGATTGTGATGAAAATAAGGCAACTCGTATTCAAAAACGTGATCGACGGATCGGACATCCCCGACGATAAAATCGATGCTGTTTACGCAGATATTCACAACTTAATCCCTGCGGATTTCAACGTGTTCCCTGACGTATTTGATTCTATCAATCATTGATGCAACAGTCTTGGACGTCGATACTCAATGCTGATTTCAGAACTGTATCACAGGGGGAACGGTCATGGCCGAAGAACAAGTCGCCATAGGTGCTGAAACCAACCATCCGCTCAATGCTGTGTTATCCATTCCCGATGAAGCGAATGGGTTGTTGCCATCGGTTGTATTGGTTCACGGATCTGGTCCCAGCAACATGGACGAGAAGATCGGGAACAATTACCCTTTTCGGGACCTCGCAGAAGGTCTTTCCGCAAGAGGGATTGCGGTCTTGCGTTACGACAAAAGGACCTTTGTGCACGGGAAACAAATGAAACGCGACGGCAGCTTATCCGTGAGGGAAGAAATCATCGAGGATGCCATTCTGGCTGCTGAATTCTTACGCACTGATTCAAGAATTGATTCGAATAGGGTATTTATCATTGGTCACAGTTTAGGCGGAATGCTTGCTCCTCGAATCGATGCAGAAGGTGGACATTTCGTGGGCATCATCATTATGGGTGGTTCTCCGCGTAAACTGGAAGAAATTCTGATGGATCAAAACAACGATGTCCTGAACTCTGTACACGGTCTTTTGAAGGTGATCGCAAAGAAACAAATCGCCTCATTGTCCTCCAAGTTCAACAACATCTATAACCTAAGCGACGAAGAAGCAAAATCGATCAAGTTGATAGGTAAATATACCAAAGCGTATTACTTCAAAGAAATGGGCGAACATCCGGCCGCCGATTACCTCAAGGCATTGGACAAACCCGTGCTGATTTTGCAAGGCGATAAGGATTTTCAAATATCCGTCGAGAAAGATTTTGGTGGTTATCAACAACTGCTCAGCGACAAGCCAAATGTGACATTCAAACTCTACCCCAACCTGAATCACCTGTTTATGCCGGCTGTTTATGGACAGATAGGCAAAGCGAAGAGGGAGTATCGGGTGGCACAACACGTAGATCAACAGGTTATTGACGACATTGCGAACTGGATTTTTTCGGTTTAAGAACCTTTACTGGTGTTTGCCGAAATCAATGGGTTTGAAGTAGTAGGAATAAGTTCTCGCAAAGAAATAGCTTATATCATGGGGGACTCGTGGATATTGCCGATGCCCGAACCTGTTCTGGTCTCGTTCCAAACTGAACCACCGCCCCTGTGGTCACCAGCGTGTTTAGGGGCGGAGTGGTACGCTTCTGCGCAAGACAACTTGCGTATCAATTGATGGGCACAGTCACGTTCAGTTGGGACAAATGTGGTAAGAACCCTGAGCCGCTGGATGGGACAGGTCCCGGCTTCGATGCAAACCACACCGGCTCCACGAGTATGGATTTGACGTTGCTTGGCGGCGTCTGGACTTGAAGCGTAAAGTCCCACACAGCCTCATTGCCGACAATTTTTTCATCGGGAACAGAGCCGACGAATGAAATGCCACCCGTAATATTCGAGCCCGTTCCAAACTCAAACGTCCGATCCGACATCTCGTATTTTGGCCGACCATTCGGCTGCAAAGGTTGTCGCATTTCCATTCCAGACGCTCCAAACACTACGACCAGGCAGGCCGCTGCGCCCAGTCCATACATCCCCGCACGCCGCTTCTTCCCTCGTGCTCCCGACCGATTTCCGAATTCATAACCCCGAACAACTTGCTGCCATGTCATAGGTGTCACCTCAATGCGAGAAGCATCATCCATCAGGGCCTTTTGAATGCAATCACTCAACTCTGAATCCCCCTTCCAACACGCAGATTAGGGTCCTGATCATGTTGGCCTATGACGACAACACCCGTCTCGCGCGATTCAGTCGATACTTGAGCTTACCGAGCGTCCAGCTGTTTTCCGCAAGTCAAAAGTGCAGAAAAACGCGGCGTTAGGATTCCCAGTAACACATTTCCTTTTGCGTTCAAGAGGGCGTGCTTGACATGGAGCCTCTGCGAGCATGATTCCGCTCGTATAGAGGCAGGACGAACGCGCTGCCATAAATTTTGAAAGGCTATCATGCTCGCCACTCCATATCAAGCACCTTCAGAATTGGAAAAAACGCCGCCGCGTTTTTCTGCAAATTTAAACCGCGCTATACACCAGCCCGCCGCTTCAGCCGCTTCCGATTCTGTGAGCCCATTGAAGTGAACGAATACAACCGCTACGCGTTCGTCGTGCGACAGTTGACGCATGGCTTCATCAATTACCATCTTTCGCTCCGTGCAATGCATTGGA
>NZ_BCQI01000073.1 GCF_001544355.1 Alicyclobacillus acidiphilus NBRC 100859 | reverse complement strand
CCCCACCGCCCCACCGCCCCCATTCCCGCGTCACGAAAAGTTGAGTATTTCAGTGTTGTTTTTGCCAATTTGAGATGCCACAATGGGATTAGCGCCACGCTCATGATGCGTGCGCCGAGGAAAGAGGGGTACGCATTGTGACGATCCTGCATCAATTTGATCCAGATATCGCGGCAGCGATGGAGAAAGAACTCCATCGGCAGCAAGGCAACATCGAGCTGATTGCGTCGGAAAACTTTGTGAGCGAAGCGGTGTTGGCGGCGCTCGGGTCGGTCCTCACCAACAAGTATGCGGAAGGCTATCCGGGCCGGAGGTATTACGGCGGCTGCGAATATGTGGACGTCGTTGAACATATCGCGATAGAACGAGTCAAGCAACTGTTCGGCGCGGAGCATGCCAATGTGCAGCCTCACAGCGGCGCGCAAGCGAACATGGCAGTCTATTTCAGCGTGTTGAAGCCGGGGGACAAAGTGCTCGGCATGAATCTTGCGCACGGCGGTCATCTTACGCATGGCAGCCCAGTCAACTTCTCCGGGCAGTTGTACGAGTTCGTGGCGTATGGAGTCGATGCGGAGAATCATCGGATCGACTACGACGAGGTGCGCAAGGCTGCCCTGGAGCATCGGCCGAAGCTTATCGTCGCTGGTGCCAGCGCGTATCCGCGGGTGATCGATTTCCAGCGGATGCGTGAGATTGCGGACGAGATCGGCGCGTATCTGATGGTCGACATGGCCCACATCGCCGGGCTGGTCGCGGCGGGTCTGCATCCGTCGCCGGTGCCGCACGCGCATTTTGTCACGTCCACCACGCACAAGACCTTGCGTGGGCCGCGCGGTGGTTTGATCTTGTGCAAGGCGGAGTTTGCGAAGAGCATCGACAAGAGCATCTTCCCAGGCATCCAGGGCGGGCCGTTGATGCACGTGATCGCGGCGAAAGGCGTTGCGTTCGGCGAAGCCTTGAAACCGGAGTTCCGCGAGTATGCGAAAGCCATCATCGGCAACGCGCAGGCGTTGGCGGCGGCGCTGCAGCATCATGGTTTTTCGCTGGTGTCGGGGGGGACGGACAACCACCTGATTCTCATCGATGTCCGCAACACGGGTTTGACCGGGAAAGAGGCGGAAAAGCGCCTGGATCAGATCGGCATCACGGTCAACAAGAACGCGATTCCGTTCGATCCCGCGAGTCCGATGGTCACCAGTGGCATTCGGATTGGGACGCCAGCTGTCACGTCGCGGGGAATGGATGTCAGCGCGATGTTGGAGATTGCCGAGATTTTCCGATTGGTCCTGCGCGGCGAGTTCGACGAAACGGTGCAAGCGCAAGCGAAGGCGAAAGTTCGGGCGCTGACCGAGCGCTTTCCGCTGTATCGCAACGTGTCCTACACGCTCTAACGGGAGGCGTACTGTATTGGGACAAGTCCACGTCTTAAACCATCCAATGATTCAGCACAAGCTGAGCTACATTCGCGATAAGAACACGGGGACGAAAGAGTTCCGCGCGCTTGTTCAAGAAGTGTCGATGCTGATGGTCTACGAGATTACCAGAGATCTGCCGTTGATGGAGACGGAAGTGGAGACGCCGGTGGCCGTCGCGAAGACGAAGGTGATCGCGGGCAAGACGCTGGCCATCGTCCCTGTCCTGCGGGCCGGGCTCGGCATGGTCGAAGGGATCCTCAATCTCATCCCCGCAGCGAAGGTGGGGCACATCGGGCTCTATCGCGATCCGGAGACGCTCAAGCCTGTGGAATACTATTGCAAGCTGCCGCCGAACGTGGCGGATCGCGAAGTGATTGTGGTCGATCCGATGCTCGCGACCGGGGGTTCCGCGGCAGCGGCGCTGACCGCGGTGAAGGAGCGCGGCGCGCGCGAACCGAAGCTGATGTGTCTGGTGGGGGTGCCGGAAGGCATTCGCACCGTTCAGCAGGAACATCCGGATGTCGATATCTACGTGGCGGCCATCGACGATCACCTGAACGATCACGGTTACATCGTCCCGGGCCTTGGCGACGCCGGTGATCGACTGTTTGGAACGAAGTAGACAGACTGAGGAGGAAACGTGTTGGACAAACCACCAGTTCGGGTGATGACTGTGTTTGGGACGCGGCCAGAAGCGGTGAAAATGGCTCCTCTGGTCAAGGCGCTCGAGGCGAATCCGGAGATTGAGTCGATTGTTTGCGTGACGGCGCAGCATCGCGAGATGCTCGACCAAGTGCTCCGCGTGTTCGACGTCAAAGCGGACATCGATCTCGACATCATGGAGCGCAACCAAACGCTCGGCAGCATCACCGTCAAAGCCTTGCAGGGGCTCGAACGGGTCTTTGCGAGCGAAAAGCCGGATTTGGTGCTGGTCCATGGCGACACTACGACGACGTTTGCCGCGTCGCTTGCCGCATTCTATCAGCAGGTTGCCATTGGCCACGTCGAAGCTGGTTTGCGTACATATCAAAAATACTCTCCTTATCCGGAGGAGATGAACCGGCAGCTGACCGATGTTCTGTGTGATCTCTTCTTTGCCCCGACCGACCTGTCGGAACGGAATCTCCTTCAGGAAGGGAGACCGGCGAATTCGGTGTTCGTGACTGGCAACACGGCCATCGACGCGATGCGAACCACCCTGCGGGATCACTATCACCACGCTGTGCTCGACGCGATGCCGGATCGGACGAGACTGATCTACATGACGTCGCACCGCCGCGAAAACTGGGGAGAGAAGCTGCAGAACATCTGTCGCGCGGCGCGCCGGATTGTCGATCTCGCCGACGACATCCAACTGGTCTACCCTGTTCACCTCAATCCGACGGTCCGCGATACGGTGTACCCGATTCTCGGCGGGCATCCGCGGATTCATCTGCTGGAGCCGCTCGAATTGGTGGACAACCACAACTTTATGGCGAGATCGACCCTGATTCTCACGGATTCCGGCGGCATTCAGGAAGAAGCGCCGTCGCTTGGCGTGCCGGTGCTCGTGATGCGGGACACGACGGAGCGGCCGGAAGGAATCGAGGCAGGGACGTTGAAATTGGTAGGCACGGATGAGCAGACGATCTTCGAAGCGGCAGAGCGCCTGTTGACGGATGATCGCGCTTATGCCGACATGGCTGGCCGGAAAAATCCGTACGGTGACGGCCGGGCGTCGGAGCGAATTGTCCAAGCGATTTTGTACCACTTTCAACGCGGGGAACGCCCGCAGCCGTTTCGCTATCTGGAAAGCGATACCCGCCTTTCGCAATAAGACGGGGTTGCCAATGCTCGTCGGAGCAATGAATTGTGAACATTCTGGAACGACGGGGCAAAAGGCTTGCAATCCAGACGTCGTGTGCGTTGACATCCGTTTTTGGGCTAGTGTACTATAGGCGAGGGTTCTGGCATTTCACCATAAGAACCGGGTGTTTCACACTACGAGACAGATGAGCTAGCGCATCCGTTTCTGGAAACACTTCACTTCATGTGATTATCCTGTATTGGCAACGGGTACCATATGAAGGTGGCTGGTGAAATCGCAACCAACACCGCGATGATCTACATTCATCTTTCTATGTCCCTCTCTTCATCCTGTACTGGGTGGTGTGTATGTTCGCTGACCAAAGACGACCGGACGCTCCGAAGGAGAAGTCGCAACCCAGTCAATGGAAAACGTTTGCAGTTTTTTCGGGCGCAATGCTGCAACTCGGTGGCTGTATCGTTGGGTTTGGCTTTTTGGGGCATATCCTGGCCGTTCAGTCACACCACGTCTGGCTGACGATTCTCGGGGTCATTGTGGGTGTCGTCGTCGGTGCTTCGGGGCTCGTTTACCTCGCCAAACAGATTCTAGGAGACAGACCATGAATGTAGACCGGTTGAACAAACGCCTGCGCGCCATCACTATCTCTTGGTGGGTGTTTATGGGGCTGACAGCCTTGTGCCTGATTATCCTGAGCGGTTTGCGCGTGGTGCTAAGCGGACTCTTACTTGGCGAAGTGGGCGGCTTATTTGTCGTCGTCAGCATGATTCGCCAAGGGCATCACAATGACGATACCCAGGGAACGGCTCTCTTCGCGTCAGGGATGTTGGGGATGTTTCTTCGGCTCATCGCTATCGTCCTCATCATGGTTATTTCCCTGAAATTCAAAGCGCTGTTCAATCCGTATACCGCGCTCGTGGGGTATCTGTTGGGATTCGCCTTCGTGTTCGCAGGATTGTACAGTTATGCCAGGAACCCGAGTGACAACTCCACAGAAAAGTAGGTGAGAAAGTGCCGATATTCCCGACGCTTTTCCCGGGGACGCTGTGGCAGACGAACGTTACGGTGATCGCCACGATTTTTCTGACGGGCCTCATCGTATTCGTCGTATTGCGCGTTGGACTTCGGCGCATGGACATGCGGCGGCCTCGCGGTCTGCAGAACTTCATTGAATGGGCGGCAGAATTCACGACCAATATGGCTCGTGAGACGACACCGACAGAGCAGACGACAAATTTCGTCCTGCCACTCGCGTTCGTCATGTTGTTGTTCCTGTTCGTAGCCAACTGGCTGGGGCTCATTGCGACCGTGACAGTTCACTTTAACCCGAACATTCACATTTGGGGTCTGACGCCTTCGGACTTGGCGAATTCAAAAGGCGATGTGGAACTGTTCGACTCACCGACGTCCAACATGAGCATGGCTCTCGGCCTGGCCGTCATGGTGTGGATCATCAGCCATGCGCGCGGTCTGCGCCATCCAAAACAATGGTTGAAACACTTCTACTCGCCATCGCCGCTCGCCGTCATCGAGGAAATTACCAACCCGTTGACACACGGCATGCGGTTGTACGGCAATATCTTTGCCGGTGAAGCGTTGCTCAGCATCATGCTGCGAGCGCCATTCGCGTTCCACTGGCTGCCCTGGCAGCTGCCGCTGATTGTGGTCTGGCTGTTGTACAGCTGTTTTATCGCGTCTATCCAGGCTTACGTGTTCACCATTCTGATGTGTCTCTATGTAGGCAACAAATCGTTTGAAGGACATGCGAATCACTGAGCCGTCCAAGGGCGGATCGAACCTTGAAAGGGGAACATACGAAAATGGTACAGGCAATTTACGATGTTGCAGTTGCACTCTTGTTGGGCCTCGCAGCCGTAGGCAGCGGCGTGGGCGACGGCATGATCATGAGCAAGTACGTCGAAGGTATCGCTCGTCAGCCGGAAGCGCGCGGATCGATCTTTGCGAGCGCTCTGATTGGTATTGCATTCGTCGAGGCTTTCCCGGTTATCGCGTTGGCGTTCGGAATCATCATCCTGTTCACGGCTGGCAAGTTCTAATCCGTTGCTGGACGGACAGGAGTATGATCGCGAATCCATAGCAGAAGGGAGTGTCGCACATGGGTAGCGTCTTCCAATTTGGGACGTTTATCTTCTCCATCATCTCGTTCCTGATTGTGTTTTTGATCATCCAGCGGTTTGCTTTCAAACCGCTTGCCAAGATGCTGGAACAACGCAGGAAGCACGTTGAATCGCAGATTGCGGACGCTGAGAAAAGCAGAGAAGAAGCGGCGAGCCTGTTGGCTGAGCAACGCAAGCTGCTCGAAGAGGCCCGCAAGGAAGCGAAGAACTTGTTGGACGCAGCTCGTGTTCGTGCTGACGAACAAGCGCGCGAGATTCTTCAAAGAGCGGAAGAGGAAGCTTCCCGCATTCTCGAACAGAACCGTGCGGCCATCGTTCGCGAACGCGATGAAGCATTGGCTGCCGTGACCAATCGAGTTGCGGAACTGTCGGTCGAATTGACTGCGAAACTGCTTCACAACCACGTTTCGCCTGAACTCCACAAAGAGATGGTGGACGAGGCTGAGAAGCGGTTGGGTGAGCTGGTATGTTGAGCGGAGCGGTGGTAAACCGCTATGCGCGCGGATTGCTGGCGTATGCGAAGGCGAATGGGGCCGTCGACGAGATCGACGCTCAATTTCGGGCCATCGGACATGTGGTCGAGAATCTGCCGTCGTTTCGTCAGCTGCTCGCGAACCCGGTTCTTTCGACAGAGGCAAAGCTATCGACTATAGATCAAGCCCTCGGCGGGGCGTTTCGTCCAGATTTGCGCCGTTTTCTCGCATTGCTTTTGGATCGCGGCAGAGGCGCTTATGTCGCGGCGGTCGCTGCTCGGTTCCATGAGCTGGTCGACGAGGAACACGGGCGTATTGAGGTAGACATTGAGGCTGCACAGCCGTTGACAGCTGAACAGACGGAGAAAATCGTATCGACTCTGGCCAAGGCGTTCGGCAAGGAGATTGTGCCCAACGTCCGTCAAAACACCGACTTGATTGCAGGTTGTCGCGTTCAGGTTGGGAACCGTGTTCTTGACGCAACGACCCAGAGTGCGCTTCGTCAGTTCCGTGAAAGCCTGCTCGGCCGCGCACTTCGTAAGGAGGGAACACGTTGAGTATTCGTCCGGATGAAATCAGTGCGCTAATCAAACAGCAGATTGAGCAGTTTGATGCACAAATTCAAGTGAACGACACTGGCACAGTACTCTCCGTCGGCGACGGGATTGCCCGTTTGTACGGATTGGACAACGTGATGTCCGGTGAATTGATAGAATTTGCAAACGGCGCTTACGGCATGGCGTTGAACTTGGAAGAGGACAATGTCGGCGTCGTCGTCCTTGGCTCTGTCGTCGGCATTCAGGAAGGCGAACAAGTCAAGCGCACAGGCCGCCTTGTTCAAGTTCCCGTCGGCGATGCCTTGCTCGGCCGCGTCGTGAACGCGCTTGGACAACCTATCGACAATGGTCCGGCCATCGCGGCCGAAATGTATCGTCCGGTCGAGTCGCCCGCACCTGGCGTCATCGTCCGTAAGTCCGTGCATGAACCGCTCGAGACCGGTATTAAGGCGATCGACTCCATGGTGCCAATCGGCCGCGGTCAGCGCGAGTTGATCATCGGCGATCGCCAGACTGGTAAGACCGCCATCGCGATCGACACCATCATCAACCAAAAGGGCAAAGACGTGAAGTGCGTGTACGTCGCCATCGGCCAAAAGCAATCGACCATCGCGCAGGTTGTCGAGACGCTTCGCCGCCATGGCGCGCTCGAGTACACCATCGTGGTCGCGGCCAGCGCTTCGGAACCGGCTCCGCTGTTGTTCCTCGCACCGTACGCAGGCTGCGCGATGGCTGAGTACTATTTGTACAGCGGCCAGCACGCGCTCGTCATCTACGACGACTTGTCGAAGCACGCCGCCGCGTACCGCGAAATGTCGTTGTTGCTCCGCCGTCCGCCAGGCCGCGAAGCGTATCCCGGCGACGTCTTCTATCTGCATTCGCGCCTGCTTGAACGCGCTGCGAAATTGAACGACGAGAACGGCGCCGGATCGATGACCGCCCTGCCGTTCATTGAAACGCAGGCCGGCGACATCTCGGCGTACATTCCGACCAACGTGATTTCCATCACAGACGGTCAGATCTTCCTGGAATCCGACCTGTTCTTCGCGGGCGTTCGCCCTGCTGTGAACGTCGGTTCCTCCGTCTCCCGTGTCGGTTCGTCCGCACAGACGAAGGCGATGAAGAAGGTCGCGGGTACGCTGAAGCTGGATCTCGCGCAATATCGTGAGTTGCAGGCGTTTACGCAATTCGGCAGCGATCTCGATAAAGCCACGCAGGATACCTTGAAGCGCGGCGAACGCATGACCGAGCTGCTCAAGCAGCCGCAGTACCAGCCGCTGACGTTTGATCGCCAGGTCGCTTCTCTCTGGACTGGCGTCAATGGTTACTTGGATGACATTCCGGTGGATGCCGTTCTGAAGTTTGAACGCGATTGGCTGGCGTTTATCGATCGCGAATATCCGCAGATCTTCCAAAACATGAAGGCGACCGGCCAGCTCGACGACGAGACCGTCGCTCTGTTGAAGGAAGCGATCGGGAAGTTTAAGGCGACATTCGTCGCTTAATCGATGCGCACGTGGCGACCCGGTGAACGAGAGGGTCGCCCGGGGCGAACCGGCCGTTTGCGGCCTTGCCAAGGTGGTGAAAACAACCCGTGCCACAAAATACGCGCGATATCAAACGACGCATCAAAAGCGTGCGAAATACCTCGCAGATTACGAAGGCCATGGAAATGGTGGCTGCTTCCAAGCTGCGCCGCGTCCAAGACGCCGTTCAGCAGTCGAAGCCGTATCTGGCGAAGCTCCAGGACATGCTCGCCAACCTTTCGCAGTCCGCCCGCCACGTCAAGCACCCGCTGCTCGCTTCGCGGCCCGTGCGGCGCGTCGGATACCTCGTCATCACGGCGGATCGCGGATTGGCTGGTCCATATAACGCTCAAGTGATTCGTGCGGCCTTGCAGGAATTCGGCAAGAAGGACAAGACGACGTTCAGCATCTTTGCGGTCGGAAAGCGTGGACGCGACTTCTTCAAGCGCCGCGACTATCCGATTTCGTCGGCTGTGGTCGATCTCGCCGATTCACCGACGTACCACTCGATTCGCCATTTGGCCGAAGAGATTGTGGGTGCGTATGAACGGGCCGAGTTTGACGAGCTCTATTTCGTCTACAACGAGTTTATCAACGCTGTTTCGCAGCGGGCCGTCGTGCGGAAAGTCCTGCCTCTCGACAGTTTGACCGAGGGACAGCCGCAGTCGAACCGACTCTACGAATTTGAGCCTGACGAAGAGGCTGTCATGGCCGCATTGCTCCCTCGTTACGCCGAAACGCTGGTCTACCAAGCGGTGCTCGATGCCAAGGCGTCCGAACACGCAGCGCGGATGACCGCAATGGGCAACGCGACGGACAACGCGAAGGACCTGATTTCCGATTTGACGCTCTCGCTGAACCGGGCGCGCCAAGCGGCAATTACGACGCAGATCGCAGAAATTGTCGGCGGCGCAGAAGCGCTCCGCTAAGAGTCATGAGAGTATCCATGTAAGGAGGGAACACCGTGAGCAAAGGACATGTTGTACAAATTACAGGTCCGGTCGTCGACGTCCGCTTTCCGGACGGACAACTGCCGGCCTTGAACAACGCCCTGCGCATCGACTACCAAGGGGAAGTGGAGATGCACTTGACCTTGGAAGTCGCTGTTCACTTGGGTGACAATGTGGTTCGCGCCATCGCCATGTCTTCAACCGACGGCTTGGTTCGAGGTGTCGAGGTGGTTGATACCGGCGCGCCAATCAGCATGCCGGTCGGCGAGGCGACGTTGGGGCGCATTTTCAACGTCCTTGGTGAGACCATCGATGAGCAGGGGCCGGTCAACACGCAGGCGACGTGGCCGATTCACCGTCCCGCGCCGGAATTCACCGATCTGACCACAAAGACGGAAATCTTCGAGACGGGCATTAAAGTCGTGGATCTCCTTGCGCCGTACGTCAAGGGCGGCAAGGTCGGCCTGTTCGGCGGCGCCGGTGTCGGCAAGACCGTCTTGATTCAGGAATTGATTCACAATATCGCAAAGGAACACGGTGGTTACTCCGTTTTCGCCGGCGTCGGCGAACGTACGCGCGAAGGTAACGACCTGTACCACGAAATGAAAGATTCCGGCGTCCTGGACAAGACGAGCATGGTGTTCGGCCAGATGAACGAGCCGCCAGGCGCGCGTATGCGCGTTGCGCTCTCCGGATTGACGCTCGCTGAATACTTCCGCGATGTCGAAGAACGCGACGTGCTCTTCTTCATCGACAACATCTTCCGTTTCACGCAGGCCGGTGCCGAAGTGTCCGCATTGCTCGGCCGTATGCCGTCCGCCGTCGGTTACCAGCCGACCCTCGCGACGGAAATGGGCCAGTTGCAGGAGCGGATCGCGTCCACCGTCAAAGGTTCCATCACCTCGATTCAGGCCGTGTATGTGCCAGCCGACGACTACACGGATCCGGCTCCGGCAAACACGTTCGCGCACTTGGACGCGACGACGAACTTGGATCGACGCATTTCCGATATGGGTCTGTATCCGGCCGTCGATCCGCTGGCATCGACGTCGCGCGCACTGCAGCCCGACATCGTGGGTCAGGATCACTACGACGTCGCGCGCGGTGTGCAGGCCGTATTGCAGCGCTATCGCGAGTTGCAGGACATCATCGCCATCCTCGGCATGGACGAGTTGACTGACGAGGATCGACTGACCGTCTCTCGCGCGCGCAAGATCCAAAACTTCTTGTCTCAGCCGTTCTTCGTCGGTGAAGTATTCACGGGTATCCCCGGAAAATACGTAACCGTCGCGGACACGGTTCGTTCCTTCCGCGAAATCCTGGAAGGCAAACACGACGACATTCCGGAAACCTATTTCCGTTATTGCGGTGCCATCGAAGACGTCATCGAGAAGGCGAAGAAGGACGGCTACGCATCGTAAGATGCCCGGTCTCAAGAGAGGTAGGTGAGCAGCGTGTTAACCGTACCGTTTGAAATCGTGACGCCGGAACGACTCGTCCTCGAACAGGACGTTCGGATGGTGACGCTCCTTGGTGGCTTTGGCGAACTCGGCATTTTGCCGCGGCACATGGCCCTGGCGACTGCCGTTCAGCCATGCCTGGTCCGCATCAGGCTCGAAGACGGGCGCGAGGATGTCGTGCCCGTGAGCGGAGGCTTCGTTGAGATCCTGCCGGAGAGAATCACACTCCTGGCCGATACGGCGGAGCTTCCCGGTCAAATCGACGTGGAACGCGCGCAACGAGCCAAGGAACGAGCGGAACGCAGACTGGGCCAAACGGCTGAGGATGTCGATCCTGATCGCGCCAAAGCTGCCTTAACTCGCGCGAATCTGCGACTCGAGGCGGTCGCTGAGCACCAGCGGTTGAATGGTTTCTTGGGTTCCACACAAGAAGCGCGAGTCTAATTCCGTAACATGAAACCCGATGGCCGTCTCTCGCACATCTGAAGATGTGTTGCAGAGACGGCTTTTGTCTAGGAGGAGATGCTCTGTGACAGCATGGGTGTGGTTGGCCATCCTCTGTAGCCTGGCTTTGTTTGTGTTTCTCGTGATATCAGGCAGAGATACGCCAAACCGACAGTCCATCGTCGTGTCCATCGCCGCGAACCTATTGTCGCTGGTCGTCAGCGTGATCGCGCTGGTAGGTGTCATTCAATCTGGTCCACAGCTCTATTTGCTTGGTTTTACAGGTGTCGGCAACCATACGGGCTTCAACGCGTCGTACACGTCCTGCGCCGCGGCTGTCGTATTGTTCGCCGCGTTGCTCATCACGGAAACGGTTGAGCTGGTTCAGTCGAAAGGAACCGAGAGACTGGCCGCAGCCACCTGGTACGGGCGGTTGGTGCAACGCAGTTGGTGGAGCTTCGCAACCGCAATGGTTCTATTGACACCCACCTATCTGCAAGCGACAGTTGGAGCCTGGCTGATGGGCGTCATGTGGATGGTGATGGTCTGGCGATTTCGCGCCGGCCAATCGCCGTGGAATCGCTGGCTTGCCGTGGTGTTGGTGTTCGTCGGCCTGATCTTGCAAACCAGACTGACGTGGGTCGTCTGGACAACACTCCATACCATGCAAATTCCCATCATCGCGCAACTGGGTGTCAACGGCAGCCAATGGCTCGCGCCAGCGTCGGTCATCTGGCTATGGGCCGTCGGTGTTATCCTGCAGGTGATTCCGATGCTGCCATGGAATCTGGTATCGTCGAAGTTCACCAGAGATTCAGAGCCCGCACGCTTTCCCGCGACGTTGCCGGAACTCCAACGGCGGCCGGGAGTTGAACAGGTTTCATCGCTCCGCGAAGGGCGTCGAATTTCTCTGTTTCTATTCCTGAACCACGCCGCATATGTTTGGGTTGCCTGGTCCGTCATCGTCGGGAGAAGGTGGATGCTTGTCCTCGTGATCGTTGCTGGCATCGTCGCCGTCTTACCCTTCCTGCTTCGTCAGATTGCGTTGCAAAGGAGGCGAGCTGGAGTATGAACGAAGTGCAAGCGACAGCCGCGAGCCTGATCCTTGGAACGGATGCCGTGCTTTTGCTGCTGTTTTTTTTCGTCGGCGTGATTGGAGGCTGGTGGGCTCTGGGTGCACTGCGATGGGACAAGATCGTCACTCAGCCGTTGACGAGCCAGGCGCAGTTGCTGCGTTTTTTCCTCGCATTATGCTGCGGACTGCTGGCTGTGTTCGTAGCGGCCTTGCTGCTTGGGGCCATCCAGTTGCTGCATCCGGCGCTCTGATGCCGACATAACGAACCGATTCTCTACGAAGTCTATGAAAGTTCCTCGCGACTGGTTTAGAACGTCGCGCATCCGTCCAAACTAGGGATATCAATTTGGGATTTGTTCAGCCAAATGTCCCTCAAGTTGGATGGAGGTTGCGACGATGGCGCAAACTAAGGAACAGCGTAGAGCGCGTTTGAGAATTCGTCGAATCAAACGTCGGTTCAAACAGACCATGTGGGCGGGAGCTTTGATCCTGATTGGCGCACTGATTTTCCATCATCCTACGATTGCAAGCGCCCAAGCGGCAGTTGAACCAGCCACTGCCGCCGCAGCGGAAACGGATGGACAAAAGGGATACGCGTTTCTGGATGACGCACTGCAAGCAACCAACGCGTCGGCGACAGGTTATGCAATCCACGATTGGACTACACTGAACCAGCAATTTCTGACTGTCCAAGATTTGGCGAAAGTCGGCGGGAAATTAGTGCAGGAATTCGGTCTGGTGAACGCGAACATAACAAGCCGACAAGTGAAAAATGAATCGTTTTGGCAGGTGGACGGAAGCTGGCCAAACGGCACCAATGTACAGCTCGTGTTGACGAGTCTTCCGGGCTCCGGAAGTGTGGATGACATCGATTCGTCGGCGCAGACGGTTCTGACCATCACGGCGCTCGGATCGAACTTGACGAAGGATGTCTTCGCGTCGCAGTATGATCAAGTGGAACGCATGGTTGCCGCCGTTGAAGGTACGCCTCAGATGAGTGCCTACCTAACAGGGTTCATCCCGACGGAAGTGTCCGAGTCCACTGCGAACAAACTCGCCGCACAAGCACTCGCGGCAGTCGACGCAACCACCGTCGAAGCGCTTCGGACATCCTTGGAGACGAGCGTTTCAGGATACTCGGAGAACGCACCCACGTACATTTTGACGAATGGCAGACGCATGAACGTCCAAGTGGCGGTTCATCAAGACTCTTACCGACACGGTACCGATGTGTACATCGGTACGCCCATAATCACCACCACCTACTAAACGAATCCAAAGAAGTGTCACAGGTTCTCACAACGTGAATGGATCGAATATGGATCGAACCCAGATCGTTTTCCGTACGACGGTCCATCGCGTTGTACCATCGGCTGTCGTTGAACAACGTTGAGCAACCATGTGACGCTTCGCGGAATACTCTTACACGACACGTCCACGTAACGCTTCGTGACGAGAAAGTCGAAGAGAGCCTTTGCGGAGGTTACGGAATGGCAAGGATACTTATCCAAGGCGGACACTCACTCAAGGGGTCGGTCCGCGTAAGCGGCGCAAAAAACGCGGTGCTCCCAATTTTGGCGGCGAGCCTTCTGGCAGAGGAAGGCGTCAGCCAAATTGAGGAAGTCCCGCATCTTCTTGATGTCAAAAACATGGCGAACACTGTCGAAGCATTGGGTGCTCGGCTCGAATGGCGAGGCTCCACCATTCGCGTCGACGCTCGCCATGTGAACTCGTTCACTCCGCCAGCCGATCTCGTCGGACGCATGCGCGCCTCCTTCGTGGTCACTGGCCCGCTGCTGGCCCGCTTCGGCGAAGCCATCGTCGCCCACCCAGGCGGCTGCAACATCGGCCCTCGCCCGGTCGATCTCCACATCAAAGGACTCGAAGCCCTCGGTGCCACGTCGGTGGTCGAGAACGGCTTCGTCCACATGAAGGCTCCCGCCGGCGGCCTGCAGGGCGCGCGCATCTACCTCGATATTCCGAGCGTCGGCGCGACGCAGAATATCATGATGGCCGCCACCTTGGCGCGCGGCCAGACCGTGATCGAAAATGCGGCCAAGGAACCGGAGAATGTCGATCTCGCCAACTACCTCAACGCCATGGGCGCCCGCGTCCGCGGCGCTGGCACAGACATCATCCGCATCGACGGCGTCGACTCACTGTGCGGCGCGACGCACGCGGTCATCCCGGATCGCATCGAAGCAGGCACCTTCCTGGTCGCCGCCGCCCTCAAGGGCGAGGGCGTGTACGTCGAGAATGCCCTGTCGCACCACCTCATGTCGCTCATCGCCAAGCTCGAAGAAGCCGGCGCGCGCATCGAGGACCGCGTGGACGGCATCCACGTCTGGCCATGCGAAGGCGGCCGCATGAAGCCCCTCGACGTCAAGACGCACTATTACCCGTCGTACCCGACGGACATGCAGGCGCAAATCATCGCCGCCCTCTCCGTCGCGCAAGGCACCAGCACCGTGACGGAGACCGTCTTCGAGAATCGCTTTCTCCATGTCGCTGAGCTCCAGCGCATGGGCGCAAACATCCACATCGAGGGCCGCACCGCCGTGATCGAAGGCATCGAGCGCCTCTCCGGCGCCCGCGTCACCGCCACCGATCTCCGCGCCGGCGCCGCCCTCGTCATCGCCGGCCTCATCGCCGACGGCGAAACCGAGGTTCACGGTTTGCACCATCTGGATCGCGGCTACGACAACCTTGTCGCGAAGTTCCAAGCCCTCGGCGCCCGCATCGAGCGCTACGAGGACGTCGAAGTCAACGTATAAGGCGAATGAGCTGCAGGTACGGGCGGCCCGAGTGTTCGGGGCCGCCTTTGTTGCGTCCGCGGGCAAGGTGGGGGAAGGAGCTTAAACCGCGATAGGTTGTGCGAACCGGCCCGGGCCGGTTCGATCCGACTATGGTTCGGGTGCTGGAGCGCGTGTCGGGCAGGGGACCGGCGGGTGCGGCGGTGCAAGAGCCCGGGTGCTGCACAAATAAGCGGCCCATGGCCGCTTATTCGTCCGAATCCCGGGAAATGCCGCGAAATAAGCGGCTGTGGGCCGCTTAAC
>NZ_BCQI01000072.1 GCF_001544355.1 Alicyclobacillus acidiphilus NBRC 100859 | reverse complement strand
AAGGCGAGAAGGGACAAAAGTTCCGTTATGGAGGCGAGGAGTCGCCGACCTGGAAGAAGGCGAGGCGTCGTAAGGGACAAAAGTTCCGTTATGGGGGCTAGTGCCGCCAGGTGACGGCCGGGCTGAGTGGGTCAAGGGCATATACGAAGTTCTCAGTTGTTTGCTTCCTTTTATTTATTCTAGTATTCATTCCGTTTAGGAGGTCGCCGACTTCTGATGTGACACAACTCGACGAATTCGACAGAGTTAAGAATGACACAAGGGATTACTTGAATCGACGAGAAAGTTGACTTATTGATAAATAGATTCAAAGTATATATAGATCTAAACATATGAATACCGCTGATGATCCGTGCGCATGGCTCGTTCTCATATTCACCCGAGAGGTGATGCTGCAAAGTGCTCAGGGATTCCATCAGGCTGTCGCCAATGCGACAGCCTTGCAGTAGAGTGGAAATGGGAATTATCAGATGAGCTCATTTTCACCGTCGTACAGCTTGTCTTGGTAAAAGTTTGGTACACGTGCGTTAAGATCGCGATTTTTTGCACAGAGGGGACTAGTGCACTCATGGCGATACTCCATGACGTTTCGAATGATGTTCCAACAATCCAAATGAATCCACGGCTTGCTGCGGCTCTTGGAATGCCGAAGGAATCATACGACTATAGGGCTGTGCCGCTGTCCGAACTGCCAAGCGCTTATGTAGTGAAAATTCATCCTAGGTGGGAGGAGCGGTCCGAAAGGGATCATACACAGCTAACTACATTGACATGTGGCGCTTGTGATCAACGGGGAAGATACGACTTGGGGGAAATCATGATTCCTCCGGAATTGGGGAATCGTTTAGGCGCCTTGGCGGCAATGGCGGACGAGTCACAGGCGGGAGAATCTAATGCCGTGTTTCGCCTGGATGAGTATATCCAGTGCACGGGTTATTTCCGTTGTGTACATTGCAACGAGGCGAGCGCTTGGTACTTTGACGATAGTTTCATGAGATTTCTCTTGCTATCCATGCTTACTGCTGCGGTGACGAAATACGATGACGATTCGGTCGTCCAAATTGGACGACTCCAGGGCTTCGATGGGTATGAATTAACGTGTGCAGCGGATTTGGAGGAGCACTTGCTTGACCTCATTGAGAAGAAACCAAGTGATGGATTTTTGTGGAATCGATTAGGGAATGTCTATCGACAGGGAGGAGTACCCGAACTCGCGACGGTGGCCTATGAACGATCTGTACAGGTTGACACAGCACAAGTAGAATCACACGCGGCATTGGCCGAATTTCTGTATTATGCACACGAATTTGAGTCGTTCATTCATCACGGCCATGCGGCGCTTGCGCATGCGCGGTTCTACAAAAAGTGTGACAAATTAAGTTTGCACCTCATCATTCGCCTGTTGCTTCGGAATCTGCTGGATGTTTCGTTAGCACTGGGCAAACCGGAATTGTTTCTCGTGCCGAAGGACATGCTGGAGTCGGTTTTTGCGTCGCACGGAATGCGTATGCCGAAGGGGGATTTGAAGTGGGAAGAGCGGGAACTCGATTTGGATCTACATGATCCGACTACTTTCTCCGGGCTTGCGGAGGTGTATATAGGGACCAGAGCGCCAAAGGTGGGACAAGCGTCAAGACGCCGTCACAGGAAGTCGAAGCGCAACAGACGTGCTTAGGAATGAGCGTGCCGTTTCGAAACAACAGCTTGCTTCTCGTCCGCAATAGGGACATGATCACAAGTGAGAGGAGATGGTTTGCGCATGGTGAAAGAGGTAGCCGATTTGTATCAGCTGTTGGAGAGCGTTCACACGAGTATCGACAAGATGCTCGACGGGCTGTCGGACGAAGACTGGATCAAAAAGCCGCGGCCGGATTTCAACAACATTGCGTCGATCATCGAACACACGGCATTGGTTGAACGGCGGTTTTTCACGCAGTTACAAGGCGAGACGCCGGATATCGACGCTGGAAGGCCGTTCAAAGCGGACTCGTGGGACGTCGCCAAGGTGAAGGCGCTGTGGGCGGAGAGCCTGGATTACGCGCGTGCCGCGCTGGAAGGCCTGACGGAATCTGATTTGGATCAGTTCGCCGCCAAACTCGGAGTCGGCGAAGTGAACAAACGTCAGTTGATCGCGTATGCGATCGCGCACACGGCACATCATCGCGGCCAGATTCCGCTGGTTAAGAAACTGCTGGCTGGCTGATCGGCTAGTTTTGGATCGTTTTCAGCGAAACATCGAAGCGGCGGGGGATAACCCCGTCGCTTTTTGTCGTTCTTGGGTTTGTCTGCGTGTTTGTGATGGCTCGCGACGTTTCAGTTGCCCAATCCGAATTTTACACGTTTGTGTTTTGTTAAAAAACATACCACAAAAAAGCCGCTATCGTCTGATTTCGACGCGATACATCGACACATACTCCGAAAATCTTCCTTTAGCGTTAGGTATTCAACCTTATATTGGATAATAAACGGATGTAAACGCTGTTGGTCAAATAATCGTGTAAATACTATTGACATGATACGGATAGGGCTGTTAGTGTCTAGTTATTCAATCACAGATCGATTCCCGCCACTCTTTGCGCTCTAGTCTCAATGGTTGTTCTCGCTGAAAACACAATTGGAGAAGGGTGATATCGTGAGTCGCTTTATCCTTCGTCGAGTGCTGCAGTCGATACCAGTTCTCTTTGGCATCTCCCTGTTGCTCTTCTTCATGATGCATGCAATGCCTGGCGGGCCTCTCGCGATGTACAGTCATCAACCTGGAATGACGAAAGCGTTGTTGAATCAGCTGAAGGAGAATATGGGACTGGATAAACCGCTGTGGGTGCAGTACGGGCACTGGCTTCTGAATGCTGTGCAGGGGAACTTCGGATATTCGTACAATTACGGTGTTCCAGCGCTCCACATGGTGCTCCAGCGGCTGCCGGCGACACTGGAATTGATGTTGTCGTCGTTCATCCTTGCAGTGGTGTTGTCGTTTGTGATTGGCGTAATCAGCTCAGTTCGTCAATACTCATTTGTCGATTATTCACTGACAATTCTGAGCTATTTCGGGATCGCAATGCCAACCTTTTGGCTGGGGCTGATGGTGCTTGTGATATTCTCCGCACAGTTGCACTGGTTCCCATCAGGAGGATTGATGTCGACGGGCGGCGGATCATTGGGGGATCGAATATGGCATGCGGTGCTTCCGGTCAGTATCTTGGCCATCTATCAAATTGCCCATGAGAGCAGGTACGTTCGGGCTTCCATGCTTGACGCGCTGGGTGAGGATTATGTGCGAACAGCAAGGGCGAAAGGGCTGTCCGAGGCAACGGTCACATGGAAGCACGCCTTGAGGAATGCGCTGCTGCCGGTGTCGACGGTCATGATCCTCGATGGCGCATATCTCTTCGGGGGCGCTTTGATTACGGAATCCATCTTTTCGTGGCCTGGGATGGGACGACTGTTTGCGCAGGCCATCTCGCAGGATGACTATCCTGTCATTATGTGCGAGATATCGCTGCTGTCGGTCATTATCATTTTGGCCAACATTTTCTCCGACGTGTTGTACACCGTTCTCGATCCGCGTGTGAGGCTTAGTTAAATCAAACGGTTCCGAGGGAGGTCTGGCGGATTATGGCGATTGCGACCGAGTCGAATCTTGCAGGCACAGTTGTGAAACCATCCAAACGAAAATTCGTCATGGTGAGGCTTGTCTTTCGAAAGAAAATCACCATGGTCGCGGTCGGATTTCTTCTGCTGGTTGCTGTCTGCGCTGTCTTCGCCCCATGGATTGCTCCATACAAGCTCAACACGCCGGATTTGATGGCGATGCTGGCGCCGCCGAGTGTCCATCATCTGATGGGAACGGATGATGTCGGGATCGACTTGTTCACCGAAGTGCTTTATGGAAGTCGAATTTCGCTGAGCGTCGGCTTCATTTCCGCCATATTCGCGGTGGTGATTGGAGGAACGATTGGCTCGATCGCGGGTTATTTCGGGGGATGGGTTGACGAACTGCTCATGCGGTTGACGGACGTCGGTCTGTCGGTACCTTCGCTGTTCATCATTCTCGGTTTGACCGCGGTGCTTGGAACATCACCCGCCACCATCGTCGAAGTCATCAGTCTGACCTCGTGGATGTATCCAGCCCGTCTCGTTCGCAGTCGTATTCTCACGATTCGAGACACAGATTATATTTTCGCCGCTCGTATGGTCGGTTGCCGATCAGCCCGAACCATCTTTGTTCACATCATTCCAAACGCTTTATCCCCGCTGATTGTCAATTGCACGCTTCTGGTTGGGCAATCCATCGTGCTCGAGTCCGTGATGAGTTTCTTGGGGGCGGGTATGCAACCTCCGAACATATCCTGGGGCTATTTGCTCAACCAGTCGCAAGACTATCTGTCAAGTGCGCCGTGGTTGGCCATCTTTCCAGGTCTGATGATTTTCTTCGTCGTTCTCTCCATCAATCTGCTTGGCGATGCCATTCGCGATCCGTTGGACGCGAGAAATCGATAGTCGCGGCAATGTGAGAGGGGGGATGCCGTCTACGTAACATCCTTCGCAATGGAGAGGGCTGGATCGTTTCCAACATGAAAACGGGGGTCATCTGAGTGGGGAGAAAACTGAGTATTCGAATGAGTTTGGCAGCGGTTGTAACACTCGCCGTGGCTGGGTTTGTCGCGGTTGACAACGCAGGTGTGCTTGGAAAGACGAGCGTTGACGTCAACAAGAGCGCGATCGGCGCCGCGTCGGTGACTACGGGAACGATTGTCGACGGACTGGAAGAGGAACCGGCGAATTTGAATCCAATCCTGAGTCCATCTGAAACGTTCTCTGAAATTGTGGATATGAGTCTCTACCGAAATCTGTTCATGGTGAATCCGAAGAACCAACTCGTACCGCAGATGGCCACTGTGGTACCAACGGTGAAAAACGGCGGTATCTCCAAGGATGGTCTCGTCTACACCATCCATTTGGATCCCAAAGCCAAGTGGTCGAACGGCCAGCCGGTGACATCGAAGGACGTGCAGATCACCTATGAGTTGATCATGAGTCCGGAGGTCAACGCGGTCTCCAAATTGGGCTGGGACGATGTGAAGAGTTTTCAAATTGTGAACGACAAAGAATTTAAGATCACGTTGAAAGAGCCAGACGCTGCCTTTGTTCAGGACGCGTTGGCCAGCGTCATGCCAGGGATTATTCCCTACAGCGTGTTTGGCAAAATGAATCCGAAAGATGTCAACACAGCGAAGTTCAACAGCGATCCGACGGTGACAAACGGTCCGTACAAATTCGTCTCATGGACGCCGGGAGCTGACATCGAAGTAACGGCCAATCCGTATTGGGATGGGCCAAAACCGAAAACGAAGAACATCGACTTCAAGATCATCCCGGATCAAAATACGTTGTTGACCAACGCAAAATCGCATTCCATCAACGTTTGGTATTTCGATCCGGTGCAGGATTTGGATCAAATCAAAGCCATCTCGGGAGCGACCGTCCACGTGACGAAGATGCCCGTCTTCGAGATGGCCGTGGTGAACTTCAAGGATCCGGTGATGAAGGACGTCAAAGTGCGTCAAGCGATGGAAATGGCGATTGATCGGCAAGCCATCGTCCAACAACTGTATAAGGGAAACGGGGTGCTTCTCGCTGCCGATCAGTCCAGTATGGCGTGGTCAAGCAATCCCAAACTGAAGCCGTACCCTTACGACCCGGCGCAGGCGAAGCAACTATTGACGCAGGACGGCTGGAAGATGGGCTCTGATGGGTATTTCCAAAAGAATGGGAAAGACCTGTCCATCACGTATATCACCACGTCCGGAAACAGCACGCGGGAAGCGACTGAGCGCTTGATTATGTTTTGGTTCAAGCAGGTCGGCATCAAAATGACCATCAAGAATTACCCGGCCAACGAGTATTTCGGCTCCATTCTTCCTTCCGGAAAGGGATGGGATTTGGCGGAGTTCCAGGATCAGGACAGCTCCGATCCGCCGGCTGGTCCGCAGGAACTGTTTACACCGACGGGATCGGCTGATTACGGATCCTACAACAACCCGACGGTCAACAAGTTGTTCGCGGAACAAGCGGTCGAAACAAACGCCGCAAAGCGAACGCAGATGATGCAGCAGATTGAAACCATTTTCCACGATGATCTGCCTGCGCTCTGGTACTATGCGCCGGAAGAGATCGACACGTCCATCAACATGACAGGCTATGTGCCGAATCCTTGGGACGTGGACACGTGGAATTGCTACGACTGGGCGCTGAAATAGACGGGATGATTGGGGCTGGGAGTCTTGATTTCGGGGCTCCCCGCCCACCTTTCCGATGGGGCCAACGGGGATGACCGCGATCATGCATAGGGGGATGGGTCCATGAGTGTTCAGTTGGAAACGAATCCATACTTGGATTTCATCAGTCAGGAAATCGAAGCGAAACGGGATGTTTTCATTCGGCTCAGCGATACGATATGGGGATACGCGGAAACGCGGTTCGAAGAGTTCCAGTCCTCGGCGCTGCTCTCTGAAGCGCTCGAAGCAGAAGGTTTTACCGTGGAGCGCGGCGTTGCTGGAATGGAGACCGCCTTCGTCGCTTCGTACGGCAGCGGCCATCCGGTGGCCGCCATTCTTGGGGAGTACGATGCTTTAAGCGGCTTGAGTCAGCGCGCCGGTCTGGTTGAACAAGTTCCTGTGGAGCGAGGGGGAAACGGGCACGGATGCGGCCACAATCTGCTGGGCACGGGCGCGTTGGCGGCGGCCGTCGCTGTCCGTCGATGTTTGGAGACGGAGAAACTGCCTGGCACGGTTCGCTACTATGGGTGTCCAGCCGAAGAGAGTGGGTCTGGGAAGACACACATGGTTCGGGCCGGATTGTTCAACGATGTCGACTTTAGCGTAACTTGGCATCCGATGGGGTACAACGGAATTTTTCAAGCGAACTCCCTGGCAAACTACCAAGTCTATTACAAATTCCGGGGCACAAGCGCTCATGCCGCCGCCTCGCCACACCTGGGGAGAAGCGCGCTGGATGCAGTCGAGCTGATGAATGTCGGCGTGAACTACCTCCGCGAGCACGTGATCCCTGAGGCGAGAATCCATTACGCGGTCACCAACTCGGGAGGCAGCTCGCCGAATGTCGTTCAATCAGAGGCCGAGGTACTGTACCTGATCCGCGCGCCGCGCGTGTCGCAGGTTGAGGAGATCTATCGAAGAGTGTGCGACGTCGCCAAGGGGGCAGCCTTGATGACCGGAACACAGGTGGACATCGTGTTTGACGCGGCTTGCAGCAACCTCGTTCCGAATTCCGTTCTCGAAGAGACGATGTACAGGAATTTCGTCGCTTTGGGAACGCCTGAATACGACGCCGACGAACTCGACTTCGCGAGATCGCTGCGGGCCACGTTGACAGACGCGGAGCGGAACCATGTTCACGACCCAGCTCTGCGAGACAAAGATCTCGCAGATTCGATCACGCCTCCTCACACACTTTCCACACGCCGTTCGGGTGGGCTCGGATCCACGGACGTAGGCGACGTCAGTTGGGTAACGCCGACGGCACAATGTACAACTGCTTGTTGGGTGGTTGGCACGACAGCCCACTCTTGGCAAGTGGTCACCATAGGCAAGTCGTCGATTGCGCACAAAGGCATGCTGCACGCAGGCAAAGTGATGGCGGCTACAGCCCTTGAGATGATGCGAAATCCCGCGCTGCTTGATCAGGCAAAGCGGGAATTGGGAGAACGTCTCGGCGATGAAACGTATGCTTCTCCAATTCCAGAAGGTGTTCAGCCAGCGGCGCGCCGGTGAGCATGGCCGCTGGGGCCGTTGATCGAAGGCCACAACCAGTCCGGCCATTGAGGAGGCGAATCAAATTCTATGGATGATTGCCAATTTGTTTCCGATCTGATAGAGGCAAGGCGCGACGATTGGATCGCTGTGAGCGACGCGATTTGGGACTATGCGGAAATTCGCTATGAAGAATTTCGGTCCGCAGAGATGATGGCGCAAGTCCTGGAGAGGGAGGGATTTGCGGTCGACCGTTGTGCCGGCGGGATCGACACGGCGATTGTGGCCAGCTATGGCCGCGGCAATCCCATTGTCGCCATTTTAGGTGAATACGACGCGCTCTCAGGATTGAGCCAATGCGCCAATCAGTTGACCAAAAAACCGCTTGTGCCAGGGGGGAACGGGCATGGCTGCGGTCACAATTTGTTGGGAACGGGTGCGCTTGCCGCCGCGATCGCCGTGAAAGAGTACATGGATGCGCATGGTGTGAAAGGGACGATTCGGTACTATGGCTGTCCGGCCGAAGAGGGGGGCGGAGGAAAGGCGTTCATGGCGCGTGCCGGCCTGTTTGACGACGTGGATGTCGCTTTCACTTGGCACCCATGGAGCCACAACGAGGCGTGCAACGCGACGATGCTCGCGACGTGTCAGGTGTTTTTCAAGTTTGTCGGCAAGAGCTCCCACGCTTCGGGAAGTCCGCATCTTGGGCGAAGCGCCTTGGATGCGGTGGAGCTGATGAACGTCGGGGCCAACTACTTGCGAGAACACCTCACACAGGATGCGCGGCTGCATTACGCTGTAGTCAATCCAGGTGGGCGTTCGCCCAATGTCGTGCAGGCGGAGGCGGAAGTCTTGTATAAGCTGCGGGCGCCGAAGATGGGAGAGGTCCGCGAGATCCTCGATCGGGTCGTCGAGATTGCTCGCGGAGCGGCACTCATGACGGGTACCGAGATGTCCCGCCAATTCGATGCGGCGTCCGCCGACATGATCCCCAACGTCACGTTAAGCTCCTTGATGCATCGGAAATTTCAAGAGATCGGCGTCCCGGCGTATTCCGAAGAGGAAGTCGCGTTCGCGAAACGCATCCAGGACACATTCTCCGAAGACGAAAGGAAAGCGCTCGTCGCCAAGGGCGGTAAGGTGATTGCGGACGAGATCGATCCATTTTCCGCCGAGCCCACCTTTCTTGCTGGGTCCAGTGACGTCGGCGACGTGAGCTGGATTGTCCCGACTGCTCAAGTGAATGTGGCCACCTGGGCATTCGGTACACCCGGGCACAGCTGGCAGATTGTGTCGCAGGGCAAATCGTCGATCGCGCACAAAGGCATGCTGCTCGCAGGCAAGGTGATGGCGGCCTCCGCAATCGACGTCATGCGCAACCCGTCGCTGATTGACGAGGCGAAGGTGGAACACGCAACGCAATTGAGCGGGGAAACCTATCAGTCCCTCATACCTGCGGAAACGGTGCCGCGCCCCATCAGTCGGTTCCAACCTGTCTAGCCATCAAATTGATTGAACTGTTTGGCGAAGATGCCGTGCTCGAAGCGCCTCGGATGATGGGGGCAGAGGATTTTTCGGCTTACCAGAGCGTCGTTCCAGGAACCTTTTTTAACGTCGGTGCTGGAAATGTCGAGAAGGGGATTGTTTACCCGCACCACAATCCAAAGTTCACGGTGGATGAAGACGCATTGACCATTGGGGTGAAGTCGTTCGTCGGGATCGCGCTCAAGGTGCTTGGCGAGTGAAGCGGGGAAACCAGTCTTCGGCGCGCAGAAGCCATCGAGGATATCCGAAAACAGGGGGACGTAAGATGCCGACATGGATGGAACTTGTGAAGGCGCAGCTTCCGACCGCGATCGAAACGCTGCAGCAATATTGTCGACAGCCGAGCGTGGCTGCACAGCATATTGGCATGGCCGAGACGGTTGCGATGGTGGTCGATATGGTCAAACGCGCTGGCGGCACCGCCCGAGTGCTGGACGACTGCGGGGGGAATCCGGTGATTTACGCGGAGTTTTCCGCGGGGGAACAGGGCAATCCCAATCAGACGCTGCTGTTCTACAATCACTACGACGTGCAGCCTCCGGAGCCCATCGATGAATGGACGTATCCTCCATTCGGGGCAGAAATCCACGACGGGAAAATTTTTGCACGGGGCGCTTCTGACAACAAGGGCGATTTAACCGTGCGCCTGCAGGCGATTGCGATCCTGCAAGCCAACGGAGGATTGCCTTGCAACGTCAAGTTCCTGATTGAAGGTGAAGAAGAAATCGGGTCCCCTTCGCTTCCCGCCTATCTCAAGAAGTATGCGGACTTGTTTCGGGCGGACGCGTGCATTTGGGAATTTGGCGGCAAGAACATCGACGGTCGACCGCAGATGGTGGCAGGCATCAAGGGCATGTGCTATCTCCAGTTGTGGTGCCGTGGCGCGGATGTCGATCTTCATTCCTCGAACGGCGCCATCGTCGATAACCCCGCGTGGCGGTTGGTGCAGGCGTTGGCTTCGATGAAAAGCGTCGACAACAAGATCCTGGTCGACGGATTTTACGACGACGTCGAACCTCGAACGCCAGAGATGATCAAGTTGGCCGAATCTCACCCGTTCGATGTCGACCAAATGCGCGCCCAGCTTGGATTGCGCCGTCCGTTGATTTGCGGGGACGAGAATCCCAACCTTCATGTGTGGTACGAACCGACCATGACGATCTGCGGATTGGAAGCGGGATATACCGGCGAGGGCAGCAAAACCGTGCTCCCACGCCGGGCGCAGGCCAAGGTGGACTGTCGGCTTGTTCCGCATCAAGATCCGGACGATATCTTGGCAAAGGTTCGGGCTCATCTCGACAAGCACGGGTTCACGGATGTGGAAGTGACGCAATTGAACGGCGAACGGGCGTACCGATCCGACATGAACCACCCGTTCGTGAAGTTGGTCATGGAAACGGCACGAGAGGCGTATGGCGTGGACCCGATTCTCGCCCCAACCTCCGCGGGAACTGGGCCAATGTATCCGTTCGGCGAGTTTCTCGGCTTGGATTTGCCGATTGTGTCCACCGGTTGCGGATGGTGGAATTCGCGTGCGCACGCGCCGGATGAATCGATACGCATCCCCGACTTTGAGCAGGCGATGCTGCACATGGTGCTGTTGATGAATCGAATGAGGGAACCAATACGGGGGTGATGGCATGGCTCAGCCACTGCTTGAAGTTCGCGATTTGAAGACGTATTTTGTCAGCAAGGAATCTCGGGTACCGGCGGTTGACGGGATCGATCTCGACGTCAGGCAAGGGCAAATCGTATGTATCGTCGGAGAATCAGGGTGCGGCAAGAGCATGACATCGCTGTCCATCATGCGGCTGTTGCCGAGACCTCGCGGCAAGATTGTGGGCGGAACCATTCTGTTCAACGGCGTGGACTTGCTCGACTTGACGGAAAAACAGATGTCCCAGCTTCGAGGCAATGAAATCTCGATGATCTTTCAAGAACCGATGACGGCCCTCAATCCGGTGCTGTCGATTGGGGATCAAATTGCGGAGGTGCTCCTTCGCCACAGGAGATTGAGCCGGCGCGAGGCGACGGAACGGGCCGTGCAGGCGTTGACGTTCGTCGGGGTGCCGCGGGCGAATGAAATCGTTCATGAATACCCGCATCAGTTGTCCGGCGGGCTCCGTCAGCGCGTCATGATTGCGATGGCGATGGCGTGCGAACCGAAGTTGTTGATTGCGGACGAACCCACGACGGCCTTGGACGTGACGATACAGGCGCAGGTGCTGCAGTTGATGAAGCGACTGCGCGATGAGACGGGGACGTCCATGATCCTCATCAGTCACGATTTGGGTGTGGTAGCGGAGATGGCCGATCACGTCGTCGTCATGTACGCAGGGCAGGTTGTTGAGAGTACCGACGCCGAGACGCTGTTCAGCCAACCACTTCATCCGTACACGCGCGGACTCATGGCGTCGATGCCGTCGCTGGACGAACAGAGAGAGGTTTTGTACTCCATTCCCGGCACGGTGCCGGGCGCAGTGAACTTTCCCAAAGGTTGCCGCTTTGCGGATCGCTGCCACATGGCGCAAGCTCGGTGCCATCGAACGATGCCCGATCTACGGGAAGTGGCCGCCGGGCATTTTGTGCGCTGTGACATGATCACTGCAGAAGGCGTGGGGATGTAAATGGAACAATATGCCGTTGAGGTGAAGGAACTGAGAAAGTACTTTCCGATTCATGCTGGGCTGCTTCACAGGACCGTCGGCCACGTCAAGGCGGTCGATGGCGTCTCGTTCGGCGTCAAAAAGGGTGAAACGTTGGGCATTGTCGGCGAGTCCGGCTGCGGCAAATCCACAACCGGGCGTATGATTATGCGTTTTTTGCAGCCGACCAGCGGAGATATTCTGATTGACGGAAAGCACGTGGACGAGGTCACCCGATCGGAAGCGGGCGAGTTTCGCAAAAAGATACAGATGGTATTTCAAGATCCATATGCGTCGTTGAACCCCAAACGCAGTGTTGGGCAGACCGTTGCCGAGCCCCTGATTGTCAACCGAATTATGCCTCGGGCCGATGCGATGGAACGCGCTGCGAAACTCCTGGAGACGGTGGGACTCAAGAGCCAAGACATGCACAAATATCCGCACGAGTTCTCGGGCGGACAGCGCCAGCGGATCGGCATCGCGCGGGCATTGGCCTTGAATCCTCGGCTGATTGTCGCGGATGAGGCGGTCTCGGCATTGGACGTTTCCATTCAATCGCAAATTCTCAACTTGCTGATGGAGCTGAAGAATCAGTACCATCTTTCCTATCTATTTATTTCGCATAACCTTGCAGTGGTCAGACATATCAGCGATCGCGTCGGGGTCATGTATCTCGGCCACCTTGTCGAAATTGGCCCCAAACACTCCGTGTATTCGAATCCGCTGCATCCATACACGGAGGCTCTCTTGTCAGCGGCTCTGGAACCGCGCCGGCAAAGTCGTCGGCAACGCATCGTCTTGCAGGGAGACGTGCCCAATCCAGCCAATCCGCCAAGCGGGTGTCCATTTCACACAAGATGTCCGAAGGCGATGAAGGTGTGCCGAATGGATTCACCCGAGATTCAAGAGGTCTCGGCCGAACATTTGGTGGCTTGCCATCTCTACGCGTAGTTGTGAGGCGGAGTCTTTGCGTGCAAGCAGGGCATTCCATCCGTGCCAGAGCTCGCTTCAACCTATTTTCAATCCAATGGTGCTATCTTCTCATTCAGTAGGATGTTTGGCTTGATAGCCACATCCCTCCAGACTGCCCATGAGGTGATGGATGATGAAGATTGGTGTACCAGGGAAAGTGTTGATGGGCTCGATGGCAATCGCTGTAACGTTCGGACTTGGCTCAAGTGTGGCGTTTGCGTCGGCCAATGCGACGCATTCGACCAACTTGGGCAGCTTGAAGGGTACGCTCATTTCGGAACTGGCGAAGGACTTGAATTTGAGCGAAAGCGCGTTGCTTGCCGATTTTCAGGCTGGTCAAACGGTGAGCCAGATCGCGGCAGCGCAGAATGTATCGACTTCGACGCTGATTTCCGATCTCGAGTCGGCGCTTGATGCGAAGGCGACGTCCGCGATTGACACGCAAGTCACGAATTTGGTGAACGGAACCACCGCCAAACCTGCGCCGAGATCGGGCAATGCGGCGGGCCACGCCAGCTTCCAAGGGCTCGGCGGGCTGTTGTCGGATCTGGCTGCCGACTTGAACATCTCGACGAGTACCTTGCAGGCCGATTTGAAGAACGGTGAGACCGTCGCCCAGATCGCGGCCGCGCAGAATGTGCAGACCTCCGCCCTGATTTCCGATCTCGAAACAACCCTCGACAATACCTTGAGCCAGGCCGTGTCGAGTGGGAAATTGACCAGTGCGCAAGAGGTCTCGATGGAATCGAAGATCGCGACGATGGTCACCGATTTGGTGAACGGAACCAAGCCGGCCCAGTCCTCTTCCACGCAGTCTTCCACGCGGCCGTCGCATGTTGGGAAAGGGCGCGGATTTGGCTGGGCGATGGGCGGTAAGGTCGGAACTGGTGCGACTGGCGGGACTGCGACAGGTGCGAGATCGAGCATTCTGTCCGATCTCGCAGCCGATCTCAACATCAGCACAACGACCTTGGAGTCTGACCTGAAGGCCGGGCAAACCGTGGCTCAAATCGCGGCCGCTCAGAACGTGTCGACTTCAACGCTCATCAGCAACCTCGAGTCGACCTTGACAACGCAGGAAGAGGCGGCCATTGCCACGGAAGTCACGGACTTCGTGAACAGCACGACACCGCCGACGTTCGGCAATCCATCGGGATCTAAGCCGGGCGCGAAACGCCTGTCGCAGCCGGGGGCAACACACACGCAAGGCTGAAGCCGGGCGTGACGGCGAGGAAGCGAAGGCGAGGAACAATACAAAACGCCAGTCGGGCAAGGTTCTGCCCGCTGGCGTTTCGTTGCCTCCGGTACCGTGGTCTCTTCCGCAACGATTCGAGCCACGAATCCCCGCAGATGTCTGCGGGGAGACCATGTCGCACGCATAGATGTTGGCTCATTTGAACACTTTGAACCGTTCTTCTACCGACTGGTACACCTTTTCTCGCGGCGGTGCCGTTGGCGCGCCGAACGGCATCTGCGCAACGAGCCGCCAATGCTCAGGCAAGCTCCATTCCTGTTTCACGCGCTCGTCGATATATGGATTGTAGTGTTGCAGGCTTGCGCCCAAACCATGGGCCTCCAACGCGACCCATACGGCGAGCTGGTGCATCCCGTTCGTTTGCTCAGACCACACCGGAAATCTGTCTTGGACCTTCGGAAATTTCTCCTGCAATCCTTCAATGACAGACTGGTCTTCAAAGAACAAGACCGTTCCATATCCTTGTTCGAATCCATTCAGTCGATCCAACGTCGCCCGGTATTGCTCTTCGGGTTGAACCGACTGAAGCACCTCCTTAGCGATGTTCCACAGCTTGTCGTGATGCTGTCTGAGCAAGAGCACAATGCGCGTGCTTTGCGAGTTGAACGCGGATGGGGTGTGTTGAACGATTTCGGAGATAATGTTCTGGATTTCCTGATCCGAGATCGGCGACGATTTACTGAGAGCATACATGGACCGTCTGTCGCGAATCGCCGACATGACGTCCTTGTTCAAGATAGTTGTGACCATGTCTGTTCCCTCCACGAATCGTCTGTATGGAATATCTGTTACTTACTAAATGTAATGTATTGCCGTGCTGTGTTCAAGTGGGGCAGCGCGATCGCGCCGGCGAGCGGCAGGCTTTCGCGGCATAAGGGACAAAAGTACCGCTATGGGGACGAAGTGGCGTTGGCCGGCTGCTGGCTATCGGCGGCATAAGGGACAAAAGTACCGCTATGGGGACGAAGTGGCGTCGTCGGTCGGCGGGCTCGGGTGTCGTAAGGGACAAAAGTACCGCTATGGGGACGAAGTGGCGTTGGCCGGCTGCCGGCTCGGGTGCCG
>NZ_BCQI01000071.1 GCF_001544355.1 Alicyclobacillus acidiphilus NBRC 100859 | reverse complement strand
TTTTGTACGGGAGCTTGAAGAGCGGCTATATGATGGTTGCAGTGTCACATTCACGCTTCCTCATCATAGTAGCACCTTATTGGCGCGCGGTGTTTTGAGCAGGCTGGAAGCGCGGGGATGCTATACGGCTGAGATAGACCTGTCTAACGTCTCAACGATTGAGGAATTGACGCTTCTATTGTTGCAGACGGTTCTTCAATTACGTATTGGCATTAGCGCCTTACCGAACTCCTCCCTAAACGACTTCATAGACAGTCTGTCCCGACCTGAGATCCGTGCCAAAATCAAAGACGTTGTGGACATACCATATGTGCAGAGTGTTAAAGAAAGCCCTCTTGAACTCCTGGACGAAAGCATAAGCCTCCTGCAACGCATCCCAGAACAATCGAAAGCGAGGTTGGTTGTTTGGTTCCACGAATTTCAGGTGATCCACAAGATTGACGACCTCTTGCTGAAGCGGCTCCGTGCGACATTCCAACATCAGACCCATGTAACCTATGCGTTTGTCGGTAGCGACCCCGACCTGATGCGAACGCTGTTTGCCGACCAACATGAGGCATTGTATCGGTTCGCTGTAATGTTGCAGTACCCAGGTGTAAGGGCGGGAGGGTGAAGGTCACTTGAATGGGCATACTTCATCGAAGGGGTGTTTGCGTACCAACACGATACGTGCTCTAAAGTTCAGTGCGGCTTGGCATAACATTCACTTTAACTTATCGTTTCATTTACGATGGTCAGCTTGGACGGGGGGTGACTTTTACTCTTTCTTGGACACCTTGGAGCATCCGTCAGCACCCGCCGACCGCACCCACACGACGATTGTCCGCACGACCGCCACTCCCCAATATCTCAAAACACATCGCATCCACAGGACGGGGGATATGGGTACTTCTCATGCTGTTTTGGGAGGGGTATGGGGGTGTTTGTTGACCTATAGGAAAAAACGTGAAAGAGATAAAAGCAAACTGCAAAAGTAACAAGAGATATGAGATAACCCCTCCATACACCTCCCATTTTCCGAATACAAGCCTCCCTCTCCCCGTGGATGGTGATGGATGGGTAGGCGGGCGCAGGCGGGAAGTTACGGAGCGGAGTTCACACACAATGATAGCGGCTGTACGTTCTGTTTAGGATTTATTCGGAGGTATTCAACGTAGAGGATTGATGCGTCCTCAGACCCGAAGCCCATGTACCAAACATCACCTTTTCCTCCGTTGCGATGTAAACTCCAGAGTCACCCCGTTTCGCCATGCCCAGCCTCGAAGTTCTTGAATTACTTTGTCAGCATCCGCCAGACTAAACGAAATCGAAATCGGGTATTTACGCTTCTTGAAATACAATAAGAACGTGGAACTTCGCTCAAGCACCCGAATTTTCCTTACGTCTTCTGCTGTATACGTCGTTTTATCGAATATCAGTTGACTATCCGCTATGCTGAGTCTCCGATACTTAAATGCAAGATAGAAGGCGAATCCGACCCAGGCAAGCAGATAAGCTGAACCAATTATCCATACGATTTCCTTGTACGGATTGGGTAGGCTGTTTCCAAGAGGAACCCAGATTATAATCAACGCACTGAATGGCGCAACGGTGGGTACTGCGTTTGCTTTGTATCCGACTGGAATCACCCCCAACTATGCAGATTCTATGCGATTCTGCGCTTGCAATCCATCTCGATGTTTACGTTTCAATATCTGTAACCATTTTTGTTTATACAGACCAAGCATCCAGAGCGAACGATCTGAACACACGTTACCTCACGGTGTTGTGTAAATGCAACAAATATATGCCATAAAAAAGGAGTCCCAAGTGCCATGACACTTTGACTCCCTTGCGTGAATACCCGATAGTTTGGTGCACCCTCTGAATTAAACTCGATTTTCCTTTACCATTCTCCAATATTGCCAACCAAGTGCAGATAACCGACAAGATTTTGAATTGACCGCCGCCCAATACATATGGTCTTCACCGACTGGTTTAACCAGCCCCACTTGAACCATCTTTTGAAGCTCCTTAAAGACGGCAACGTTTTTTGGATCAAAGCCATCGATTGTATCTTCAAAGGTTGGGTTCAAAGGAAATTCATGCTCTGGACTTGGAAAGTATGTAGTCAGCTTTCTCAGAATATCCAGCGCAATGACGGGCTGGATTTGTCTCAAGTGTGTAAATCGGCTAACGCTTGTCTTAAATACGGGTCTTTGTTCCCAAGCACCCAGCGCACTATCCACGTAGGCATAGATGCTACCAGGAGTAATGTACCCACGTAAATCAGCCGCACTTCCCTGTAATCCATCCACCAAGAGAGACGTGAAAACACCTTGACCACCGCGCTCAATGGCAGGCTCATCAGGTCGTGATGCAGTCATTACAGTAACCCCGTCTTTCAATTGGGTTGCTACTCCACCAGTTACGGCAGGTGATCCAAATGAACCCGAAAAGCAACAATCCAATATAATGATGCGATCCTTGGAGCGGGAATCGTTTGCCAATGTGAGGATTTCATCCATGGAAATCCCTTCGTCATACCTTCGAGCATCCGTAGTTACTATCTTTCCACCTGTACTCGTAACTGTGCCGTGTCCTGAAAAATACAACAGTGCAACATCATTTTCTCCGTGGAAGAGGAGTTCTATCGACTCTTTAAGCTTTGAACGAGTTATTGTATCGGATGATGATACCAGTGTCCTTACATCAAAATTTCGCGTTCCATCACCGTTGAATTCCAGAACTGTTGCTACTTCGGTTGCATCTCGGACACAGCCGCTCAAGTTGTTGAAATTATCGTAGTGATCAACTCCAACAATCAGTGCTTTTCTCATGTCATCCCCCACCTTACTTACATAGGTCTTTTATGGCGTTTACAATTGAGGACGTTTGCCATTTCACAATCTTGTCGGCATTCTCTTTGACGACTCTTGAAGTTCGTTCTGCTCCCCAGTATTCAACCGCAAGAATCGGTTTAGCGGTGGCAAACTCAGTCTTGGCAATCTTGATCTCCTTGTCAATCCACTTACTATATGAGGCATAGACCCCTGCCAAAATGATAACGACGCTACTCGGAGAAACCTGCTTTTTGATTGCGTCATAGAGTTCTTTGTCGTTCTTTGCGTTATGAATAGGATCGCCTTTCGGCACTGAATAATCTCTGTACTTAATGTCACCTTGATTTAACAACCGAATCAGTCCATCGTATTGGTCGCCATAAGCCCATGAGTGACTGATGAACAAGTTATAAATCTTCTCATGTCTCGCCATGTTTACGCCCCTTTACTCAAGCAATCTATTACATCTATTGTAATCCAATTGTTATCTTGTGTCTGCAGATTCGACTCTATCAACCCCGCAATGGTAAATTTCCTGCCTTTATCTCGCCCCAAATCCGCCCTGTCTGTCCTATACGACTGAATAAATCTACGAATCATGAGTAAAAGAAATAGATTCAAATAACCAGGATTCCCATTGTGGGAAACGTTCAAGGAGGAATCAACGTGTCGAAAGATGACAAGGGAAATCGGGAACTTCATCCTTCGGTTGGTTTGAGGTTGAAGCACTATCGAAAAGAAAAGGGGCTGTCACTGTACGACCTCTCCAAGCTGATCAACGTATCGCCCAGTTATTTGAATAGGATCGAAAACGGGGAGCGAAAAGCAGTGTCCACCCCAATTCTTAAGTCTTGGTGCGAGGCACTTGGGATCAGCATGTATCAGTTGCTCAATGTGCCCGTTGACGCGGAGGAAGAAAGAACTCTCTTTGATCTACTGATGCTATACAAGTACACCGTCGCAAACGGGATCGAGGCGACTCCTGAGATCAAAGCGGCTATCTTCGCGCTGGATAATCAAGTCGTGAACAGTGATTTGACGGGCGAGAAATCCTATCAGGATGCAATCCTCATCCTCGAACGTGCGAAGGAATTGAACAGATTAATTAAACAGGCTTGTCATTAACCAGGCGCGAGAGAACTCTGAGGGGTTCTCTCGTCCTTTTGGGATTCGATGAGGAGGGTTCAACATGAGTCTTAAAGGCAGTGAACGTGAGTTCATTTTTTCAGTCTATCTGAGACAACATCAACGGATGATAGAGAACGTCTTGGGATTTTCACTGACTGATTTGTTGCTGGAGAAATACTGGGACAAGCTGAAGCTTGATTTGTTTGGTTACGAGAAGAAATTGGGTGTCCCCGTAATAATGGAGGTGTGGCTTGCAAGGTCGAATGGGTATCACCAAGAACGCTTCATCAATCTTATTGACATGCTTGATGAGGGGGCGGTTCTGGTGTATCTCGCCCTTGGCTTTCAGGATCAGCACGTCATTGAGTTGGAAAGACGGGTTAGAGGATGTGGCAAGCCGATCAAACTCATTCTGGTGAACATAAGTGAGCGGGTGTTAGAACCTTTGGATCGCCTTAACGCCATGCATAAGTTACAGATTTATTGGGAGTTGGGGATTCTCAATGAAATTGAGAAGCCACTTGAATTGATGAAAGTCATCGAACATCCCTTGTTTAAGGGTCTTAGCCCGAAACCAGTTCCAAACAATCACGGATTCGATTTGTCCAAACAAGTTGATGTCAATCGATATCTTCTTCTTCGATTACGAGAGGCAGTTCCAAACTTTCTGCCACTGCAACGGGAAAAGCGGTTTTACGAAGATAACGCGACCATTCGCTTGGGTGGAGGTAAAACTGGAGTGGATTACTTTATTTCTGCGAGAAATCGTAGAAACCAAGCACTTGTCGAGTTACGGTTTGACCAATCGAATCGTGAACTATTTCAACTATTTACCACGAAACCTTGGCTGTTGAAAGAGCAGATCGATGAAAGAGTCAAGATAGGCGACAATGTGATTGGGTGTCACTTTCGTTCCTTTGATAGTGTCGAGGACACAGCGTCCGAATTGGCGCGAATTTTTAGTAAGATGGTCAACGTCATCAGTTATCGATTGTTCGACATCCTGAGGTTTGAATATCAGATGGTGTGATAACTGTAGGGACAACGTAAAGAGCAGGGGGGGTCAAAGGCGTTGGGACACCAACGCCATTACATATTGGGTCGCGACGAATGAGTGCGGACGACTTCACATCTGTCTGATAAAATAGTGGGAGGAGAAATAGTCGATCCCGACACATTGGCGTCTCAAGACGCACAACTTCATAATTCACCGTTGAGGAGCCGTAAGTATGAACAATTTCCAAGATAAAGTGAACTTCATATGGACAATTGCCGAGATTCTACGAGGACCGTACAAGAAAGAGGATTACGGCAAAGTCGTTTTGCCGATGGCAGTGCTAAGACGCTTCGATTGTGTATTAGCCGAGACAAAGGAAGAAGTCCTGGCTCAATATGAAAAGTACAAACATTTGCCGCAGGAGTCACGGGATGAGATCCTGAACCGAGTTGCCAAGCAAAACTTTAGTAACGTGAGCAAGTACGACTTTGAAAAGCTTTTGGCTGATTCCGACAACATCGCCGATAATCTTCGCGACTACATAAACGGGTTTTCGAAAGTTGCACGCGATATCATAGAATACTTCGACTTTGACAAACAAATCGAGAAGATGGACAGGAACAACCTACTGTATCTTGTGGTCAAGCGTTTCGGTGAGATTGATTTACATCCGAATATTGTAAGTAATGTTGAGATGGGCTACATCTTCGAGGAACTGATCCGCCGATTCTCCGAGCATGGGGAAGCGGGCGACCACTATACGCCGCGAGAGGTCATCCGCCTCATGGTCAATCTGCTACTCAACGAAGACACGGAGGACTTAATCAAGCCTGGTATCACCCAAACACTATATGACTGCTGTGCGGGGACGGGCGGGATGGGTTCCGTCGCCCAAGAATATCTCAAGGAATTGAATAAGACTGCAAGCTTTGAGTTCTTCGGTCAGGAGGTTAATGAGGAGTCTTACGCGATTTGTAAAGCGGATATCTTGATCAAGGGGGAACAAGCGAAGAACATTGCGTTCGGCAATACCCTGACGAACGATGCATTTCCAAACATGAAGTTTGATTATATGATTACGAATCCGCCATATGGCGTTGAGTGGAAGCCAGCCGAAAAAGCCGTTAAGGATGAACACGAACAGAAGGGATTCAATGGGCGATTCGGTGCGGGATTGCCTCGGATTAGTGACGGTCAACTTCTCTTCCTGCAACACTTGGTATCCAAGATGAAGCCCGTTACTCCAGAAAATCCAAAGGGGAGCCGTATCGCTATCATCATGAACGGAAGCCCCTTGTTCACTGGGGATGCTGGGAGCGGAGAAAGTGAAATTCGTCGATATCTCATTGAGAACGATCTCGTTGAGGGAATCGTAGCATTGCCAGACCAACTCTTTTACAATACAGGGATTTCGACGTACATTTGGATTTTGACGAATAACAAAGATCCACTTCGAAAAGGTAAAATTCAGCTTGTCAATGCGGTATCGTTCTACCAAAAGATGAAAAAGAGCCTCGGTAACAAACGGAATGAGCTTTCAAACGAACACATCGAAGAAATTGTACGGATATATGGCAGTCTCAAGCCAGGCGAACACTGCAAAATCTTTGACAACGAGGACTTTGGATACAGGAAAATCACTGTCGAACGTCCTCTTCGCTTAAACTTCCTGATTAGTGAAGAGCGGATTAAGAGGCTTTGGGAGCAGACTGCATTTATGAACCTTGCAACGTCCAAAAAGAAAGGGCAAGCGGGCTTGGATGAGATTGAGGCGGGAAAGAAACTGCAACAGCAAATCGTAGAAGCTCTTCGGTCATTGAATGACAATATAGTTTATAAAGACAGAGATGCCTTTACAAAGAGGCTGAAAAAGGTGTTCAAGGAGTGCGGCATAACGATTTCCGCTCCGCTCTTGAAGGCGATCCTGTCCGCTCTGAGCGAAAAGGACGAGACAGCGGATATCTGCACGGACAGTAAGGGCAATCCCGAGCCTGATCCTGACTTGAGAGATACGGAAAATGTTCCGCTCAAAGAGGATATTCATGCGTATTTTGAGCGAGAAGTGAAGCCTCATGTGCCCGATGCCTGGATTGACGAGAGCAAAACAAAAATCGGTTATGAGATTCCGTTTACAAGGTACTTTTACAAGTACACTCCACTTCGTAGTTCGCAAGAGATTTTGAGCGAGATCAAGGAACTCGAAAAAAGCATACTGGACAAGCTGGAGAAGGTGTTCGGATGATGGCGCAGTATAGGAGATACGAACAGTATAAAGATAGCGGTGTGGAGTGGATTGGGACAATGCCAGAGGGCTGGGGAATTAGGAGGCTGAAACTTGGAGTTAATTTGAGAAACCAAAAGGTGATTGATGACAATGATCTTACGTATTTGGGATTAGAGAATGTTGAATCAATGACGGGCAAAATAATTGAAGATGAATCGTTGGGAGAAGACCATATTGTCGAAGGAACATCGAACAAGTTTTACAAAGGGGACGTATTGTTTGGTAAATTACGACCTTATTTAGCAAAGTGCACAGTCGCTCAGTTCGATGGTAAATGTACCACAGAGTTGTTGGTGATTCGGTCGAAGAGCAGAGAGATCTATAACCGATACCTGTTCTATTTAATGATCTCAAGTCCCTTTATTGATTTGGTGAATTCGTCGACTTACGGGTCAAAAATGCCGAGAGCAAATTGGGAGTTTATCGGAAACCAATTTATTCCGTGCGTTGGAATTGAGGAGCAAATCCAAATCGCAAATTTCCTCGACCAGAAAACAGCCGAAATCGATTCCCTCATCGCTGACAAGGAAAAGTTGATTGCCCTGTTGGAAGAACAGCGGCAGGCGATCATCACGGAAGCGGTGACAAAGGGATTGAACCCCGATGTGAAGATGAAGGATTCTGGTGTGGAGTGGATTGGGGAGATACCAGAGCATTGGCACATCAGAAAAGTAAAATACCTGTCCGATATCCTAAGAGGAAAGTTCTCCCACAGACCTCGTAACGACCCAAGTCTGTATGACGGAGAATATCCCTTCATTCAAACAGGAGACGTAGCTTCGGCGGGTAAATTCCTTGTGGAATACTCTCAAACGTTGAATGAACAGGGTTTTGCGGTAAGTAAAATGTTCCCAAAGGGAACTTTGGTAATGACAATAGCCGCCAACATCGGGGATCTGTCGATATTGAATTTCGAAGCCTGTTTCCCTGACAGTATCGTTGGGTTCGTTCCGAAACGCCAAATCGATTTGAACTATCTGTACTATAACTTGACGGCAATGAAGAAGGAATTTCTGCGGACCTCAACGGTAAACACACAAATGAACTTAAACGTTGAGCGGATAGGTGGTTTGTTAACGTGTTGCCCGCCTTACGACGAACAAGTTGCGATTGCTGAATATCTTGACGAAAGGGTCTTAGAAATAGATAAGCTTCAAGAGGAGATTTCTCTACAAATCGACCGCATACAAGAGTACCGTCAGTCTATCATCTTCGAAGCGGTTACAGGAAAAATTGATGTTAGGGACATGGTAGTGGAAGTGACCGTAATTGCATAATCAGGTGGGGGAGGGGTGACATCATGGCAATCGATTCTACCGAAAAAGGATTTGAGACCAATATTGAGGATTGGCTTGTTCAGTCAGGATATAGGAGCAGGCGTATTGAGGGACACGCATTAGAAGTTTTCAAAAAATATGCCCTTGACGTGGAGGTTCTCTTTGAGTTCCTGGAGAGCACCCAGTCAAAATCCCTGGAACGACTCCGTAGGGTGTACAAGGATCAGACCAAAGAGAAGATTCTGGAGCGGCTCAATAAGGAACTGGGCAGTCGAGGTATGATCGATTGCCTCCGCCATGGCATCAAGGATTACGGCGTGACGCTGAAACTCGCCTATAACCAGCCTGTCAGCTATATGAATCGAACACTTGCAGAACTGTATGAGAAGAACATTTTCACAATCAGTCGCCAAGTGTACTACAGTTCGCAGAACAACAACAGCATCGACATGCTGGTATCGTTGAATGGGCTTCCCATTGCTGTACTGGAGTTGAAAAACCCGCTCACCAACCAAACGGTTGACGATGCCAAACGACAATACATGCGGGATCGTGACCCGAAGGAATTGTTGTTTCAGTTTAAGAAACGTGCCATCGTGTTCTTTGCTGTAGATCCCGATGAGGTTTATATGACAACGAAATTGGAGAAGGAAAACACATTCTTTCTCCCGTTTAACAAAGGAAACAATGGGGGCAAAGGTAATCCACCTGTTGCCAATGACTACAAGACGGCATATCTGTGGAAAGAAGTCCTGCAAAAGCACAGTTTAATCGATATTCTATTTCGCTTTGTTTTCGTACAACAAGAGGATATCTTGGACAGCACAGGGGAAGTCATCGACAAGAAGGAAACGGTCATCTTTCCGCGATACCATCAGTTGGATGTTGTGAGGAAGATTGAGGCGGATGTAAAGCTGTTTGGCGTTGGGACAAACTATCTCGTTCAACATTCTGCAGGGAGTGGCAAGACAAATAGTATCTCATGGTTGGCTCACCGACTCGCGAAGCTTCATGACCGTGACGATAATGCTATTTTCAACAGTGTTATTGTCATTACGGATCGCAGGGTGTTGGATAAGCAGTTGCAAGATGCGGTGTACCAGTTGGAACACAAGGCTGGCATGGTCGCCAAGATTGACAAGGACTCCAATCAACTTGCACATGAATTGGTGAACAATACCCGCATTATCATTACAACACTGCAAAAGTTCCCGTTCATCATGGAAAAGGTCGGGGAATTTGCGCGGGGTAAGTATGCCATCATCATTGACGAGGCACACAGTTCGCAGGGCGGGAAATCGGCGACCGCAATGACTAACATCCTATCGAATAAGACGTTGGAGGAAGCTCTGGAAGCGGATCGAATCGCCGAAGAGAACATGGAGGACATTGACGAGAAAATCGTTGAGACTATTGTGAAGAGCGGCAAGCAGGACAATATCTCTTTCTTCGCCTTTACCGCCACACCGAAGGCAAAGACGCTGGAGAAGTTCGGGCGGATGGGTGATGATGGGAAGCCCCATGCTTTTCATGTTTATTCCATGCGGCAAGCCATTGAGGAAGGCTTTATCCTGGACGTACTGGCAAACTACACGACCTACAAAACGTATTACAAGGTCGCCAAAATGATCGAAGATGACCCCGAAGTGTCCAGTAAACAGGCATCCAAAGAGATCGCGAAGTATGTTTCCCTGCATCCTCATAACATCGCTCAGAAGACCGAGATCATGATTGAGCATTTCAGACGTGTGACCAGACATAAGATTGGCGGACGTGCCAAGGCGATGGTTGTCACGGCGAGTCGATTGCACGCAGTTAAATATAAGCAGGCGTTCGATAAATATATACGTGACAAGGGCTATACAGATATGAAAGCCGTGGTCGCATTCTCTGGGACAGTTGTGGATTCGGGTATCTCCTATACTGAGCCGTTGATGAATGGATTTGGGGAAAAAGAATTGCCCAAGAAATTCCATACAGATGAGTATAGGGTTTTGCTTGTCGCCGAGAAGTATCAGACAGGCTTTGATGAGCCACTTCTTCACACGATGTTCGTAGATAAGAAGCTGGACGGGATTAAGGCAGTTCAAACATTGTCCAGGCTTAATCGCACATGCAAAGGGAAGAACGACACCTTCATCCTCGATTTCGTGAACGAAGCCGAAGACATCCAGAAAGCTTTCCAACCGTACTATGAGGTCACAGGACTCTCGGATACGACAAATCCAAACATCCTTTACGATTTACAGCGGGAACTGGACGCTTACCAAGTCTACACGGATGACGAAGTGATAGAAGTCTCAAAGTTGGAATTCAGCGGAAAGAAGAAAACAACGAAAACGCAGGAGAAACTGAGCGCCATCCTTGATATGGCGGTCGAACGATACAAGAAAGAGTTGCCGAAGGAACGCCAGGAAGACTTCAAGAGCACGGGCATGAAGTTTATTCGGACGTATTCATTTGTCTTGCAGATTGCCCCTTTCATTGACGTGGAACTGCACAAATTGTACGTGTACCTCAACTATCTGCTCAAAAAGTTGCCGAAAAATCAGTCGGAAGCTGTCTATCTGGCGGACGAAATCGCGCTTGAATACTATCGAAACACCATGGTGTTTGAGGGGAGCATTTCGCTTGAAGTCCAGGGTGGGGCTGAACTGAATCCGACATCGCATGGTGGGGGAGGCGGCAAAGAGGAGCCGAGGGACAGACTCTCTGCCATCATCAATCGGCTAAATGAACGGTTCGGTACGGATTTTACTGAAACAGACCGCCTGTCTTACGAACAAATCAAAGAGGATATTATCAACAACGACGACCTGGCTCAGAAGGCAAGGAGCAATACCAAGGAGAACTTTAAGTTCAGCTACGAGAAGGCATTTCTGGACATCGTGATCGGCAGAATGGGTCAGAACGAGAAATTTTTCATGAAAATCCTCGAAGATGGTGACTTTAAGACTGCCGTGATGGACTATATGTTTGAGGAAGTGTACAAGGGTCTCAGTAATAGGACGGAGAAAGGTCCCTCCCATCCTGGGTTCTTGTCCAACGAACAAGAGGACGAACACAGTGACCCACCAGAAGCTTAGGAAGTAGCTGTATTCAACTTTAGACATGGACTGGACAACCTATCCGTCAATAATTGGACATTTTCCGCATCAATTGGACAGGACAGACGGCAATGGAAACGTCCATAGCTTTGCTTAATCAAACACCACCGTCTGATCCAAAATCTTCTCTGGTGGACGCGGATGGTGGGGCATTGGATTTGGAACAAGTCGGAATGAGAATGTGTTGAGGTCGTCGGGTAGTTTCGGGCTGACCATGTAAGCGATGGACGATTGGTTGGTGTGTCCTTGGGAACGGTGAAATTGGATCTGTCGCCCTTCATTCGGATCAATGTCTAACATCAGTTGCACATTCAATTCTGCAGTTTCCGCATCATCATCCGTGTAGATATCCACGTAAACAAGACTGAAATCGGCATATTGCTCCATGCGAGTAATCTGATAGGTGACTCCTTCCGACTGTACTTTCTTCATCACAGGAACGATGCCGACCAAGTTTTGCGGTGAAACGGGTAGTCGCGGTGGGCGGCGCGGATTGTTCATCGCGGCGAAAACCGATGCAATGACGTGGCGATCAACATGATATTCTTCGCACCACCGATCAAACTGTTCCTTTGTGGGATAACCGTTGGTTCCTTGGCTGATCCGAAGCCGTTCCGCAATGAGCTTCGCCAGTTGCTCGTCAATCGATTCCAGGCGATGGTCATAGGGGACTCTCATCAAGGGTCTCAGCCTCCTTTTCTTAGAAGGAATTTTCGCAATTGATTAGAAATAATTGATCGCATATACATATTTGTACCGTTGTGGACAACCTTCTGCTTGCATATTAGCCTCCGTTTGTCCAAGAACACTTGCCCGTCTTTGTAAAATTAACGGGATTTTTGGATCGCGCCTGTTTTCGGTAGTCCTGCCTCAGCAAGTTCAATACGGGCTTTGTTTACTTGTTCTGCAGGAACTTGGAGTGACGACCTGACAATTCTGTACGGAACCTTTACCTGGTCAAGCTTATGTTCCACTTCACTCAGCGTTTTGCCATTCACACCATTGAGTAGTGCCACATACTTGACTTTACTCGACGTTTGTGTATCCGCACGAAGTGCCCACATGCACAGTAGTATGATGCAGATGATTCCTGCAAGAACATAAATAGCAAGGTTTGTTCTATTCCTTCCTAAGAACATATATCCACCGCCTATACATTCCACAGCTTTCCCTGTGGTAACAAGATGTAGTGCGATATGTCGTCTCTATAAAGCATACTCTTTGGATTTACTACCTTCACGATGTGGAGACCGACCGACGATAGTTCCATTTGTTAATCGCTCGAAAAATCGCAATAAGTGCCACGATAGGCAAACACCGAACGGCTATAAGGAGTGTTAATTGGAGTAGTGTTAGCCAGTGAAAACCACCGTACATGAATGGTTGCCAAAGCCCTGTGACGATGGAAATTAGCGTCGGAATCACGCCTATCCACGAATTCCTTGTCCATAGATACAACAGGAGTCCCCAGACAATAAAAACTGCCGTTATGACGCTGACCCAGGGCTCCCTGATTGTGAGATCGCGAAAGCCAAACAGAAGTTCATTGACATTAAAGGATTGGGGCAATCGCATCAGAACCCATATGACTCCAAGGATACTTAAGGTCAACAATATGGAGGCGCGATCCTTCAAACAGCGGGTTTTAAAGAGCATTAACACGCTTACGCACAGTGCTAACATGAGGGAAGGAGAGTTCGGAATCGCAGAGACTATGCTTGAGGCATATCCCGAAAAGTCAGGGTAACGTTTGTACCACCCTCCTGGAAACTGCGAGTGAACTATGAATAGGTCGATGAAAAACCATATCAAGAACAGAGAAGACAAACCGTAGATCATCGGTATGGACAGCCCGAAGGTTTCTTTGGCGATTTTACGACGTATTACGGTCGGTTGTCCAAATTTCTCTAACGCCATTTTGGTGGCATCGTTTTCGTCATGACCCGATTTCATGAGACTCTGGATTTCGTCGTTTAAGTGGGATGACATCTCCTCAATCCACTCGGCTTTTTCGCGCTTCGTAAGTCCGCTCCACCGCATCACTCGTTCCAGGTATGATTGTATCGGACTTGTCACAGTGCAGATGCCTCCCCTAAGAAGGTGCTCAAAATTCGCTGGTATTTGTTCCACGATTCTCTCGATGATTCCAATTTTGCAAGCCCTTGCTTTGTAATGCGGTAATAACGTCGTCTGGGACCTCCTGTTTCGGTTCCCCAAAAGCCTTCAATGAGGTGTTCCGCCTCCAATCGGCGGAGTGCAGGATACAGCGTTCCTTCTTTCAATTCCAAGGCTCCGTCTGTTTGTTCATTCACATACTTGGCAATCTGATACCCATAGGTATCGCCGCGTGCCACAACAGAAAGAACAATGGGGTCAATGACCCCTTTCACCATATCCCGATTTATATAGAACACCACCATGTGTAGAATGTCTATGTATAAGGATAAACATCTACAGTGAAGATGTAAAGGGCGTGGTGCTGAATCCGACCAGCCCCCAGCCCCAATCCCTTGGTTTCTGAGCTATACTTAACCTTGACCCAATAAACATGGACGCAGGTGAACACCCATGCTAACCCTTCGTAACACACCCAATCTTGCTGGCATAGAAATCTCAGGCGACTACCTCGACTTGGATACTCTTTACTTAGCCCTACACACTATCGTTGGCGATGAAGGGGAGTACGATGGTTATGAAGGCGCTCGACTCCGAGTCCTTGGGCTCTGTTACGACTTACGCCATGCCATTCAGGGAGATCGGGAAGTGGAGTTCGTACCAAATGGCATGGATTCAGACAGGATGAAGTTTTTGGAACTCATAACCCCTGAGAAGAACCTGTACTACAGGTGCCAGGTCTATTATCCCGAGGCCCTGTTTGTTACCATCGCCCTGAACGACTTTATCCGCCTTTACGCGAAAAAGCAGGCGAAATCAGCCCCGTTTCCGCTCCTGGACAAGAAAAACCTGTGGGATTCTGCGATTGCGAATGTCAGATTGTTTCAGTCTCAGGTGATTAACTGTGTGAAAGAAGCGGTTACAGAGGCTTCCTTCAAACGGATAATGAACTTGATGCACAAGGATGATCCCTGGACGGATGGATACGCGACGCAATACTTAGACTTGCTCAACATTCGATACTTGAATATTGGGGACAGGGAAGAACGGGCGAAGGCTCTGTCAACAATCGTCAAGCGGATGGTCGAGCAAGGCAAGGAGTATCGCCAGGTGGAAGAGGAAGTTAGAGCGATGGCGAGACAGCACAATTGCTCTGTGGAGGATATCAGCTTGGTGGAGGATTATCCAGAGGTGGAATGGTAGAAGCAAGGCAGGGGTGAGTTTGGAAGGATAGCAGGGCGAAAATACCCATTGCCGACGGGAAGGGATGAGTAGACGTGTATCAGGCACTTACAGACCACGATATTGAGAAGTCTGTTTCAATGAAGTCGATAGTAAACGCGATTGAACGCACCTTTGAGGAACAGGTAAATGGAACGCTCGTTTCACCTCCGCGATTTCGTCTGGAAACGGAGCAGGGTGACTTGGTTTTTACCGCAGGTGCCGCAACAGCTTTTGAAAAGGTGATCGGATTTCGTGTGTATGATACCTATGCGAATGATTTGGACGGTCATCAGCAACTGGTATGCGTGTTTGATTCCGATACGGGAGTTTTCAAGGAGGTTGTCTAATGAAATTGGTGGGAAACGACATTTATCTAAGGTTTTTAGAGGAATCAGATGCTGTTGCCAAATTGCAACTGAACCTGAGAAATCGCACTTTCTTTGAAACTTACCTGACAACGCGGGGCGAGGAATTTTATACCATCGAGTATCAGATTAACTCTATTAAATCCAGTATGGAGAAAATGGAGCAAGATAGAGAGTATGTATTTGGATATTTTTAATCAGCACAGATGACTTGATAGGAATTATCGGTTTAACCGATGTAGTTCGAGGTCCGTTGCAATCGTGCTGGTTAGGGTACTCGTTGGACAAGGCTTACAATGGACGTGGATACACGACGGAAGCTGTTCGACTTGTTGTAGACTATGCGTTCCAGGTTCTGAAGCTACACCGAATTGAAGCGGGCGTAATGCCCCGCAACACACGTTCAATTCGAGTTCTGGAGAAGTCGGGATTCGAAAAAGAAGGTCTTTCAAGGAAGAATGTCTTAATCAATGGAAAGTGGGAAGATCATCTGCATTTTGCAATCGTAAATCCAGACGATTAGTCATATAGAGGGGATATGGGTGAGCACAACGATGAGCGGGAAAGTGTGCACAATTTGTGGAGGGGATAACAATTACGGGAATGTTGCAGGAAAACCTCACGGGACGTGTTGGTGTGATAAAGAGTTCTTTCCAAAGGAGATATTCGACAAAATCCCATCAACAGGGTCAGAAGAAACGTGCATATGTCAAAATTGCCTCGAGAAATTGAGGGGTGACATTGAGCAGGGTAAGGTCATTTAAGGGGATTTGGCATTCATGATGTTTGGATTATAATGACATGATTATATGCGGGGAAGTGACGTAAAGCCCTAAATTCCTGCCTTTCGCCTTGACCCGTCTATCCGCGAACGCTATGATAACGATAACAAGAGTACGTGCAAAGGACGAGAACTCATGAGGGAGCATCCGTTACCGCCAACCTCATATAGATTTCCAGGCACCGCTCAGTCGAACAGACTGGGCGTTTTTGTTTGGTTTTGACTAAAGTCAGCGAGAGACAGGGCGAAGACTATAGTCTGCAAGGGTTGAGAAAGAGCCAGGAAAGGGTGGGATAGATCGTGGATTACGAAGAGTTAAAGGAACTGCTTTCGGATATGGAGGATCGCGTTCGGTACGACATCCATCAAGTATGCAACCAATTAAAGGATATCCAAGCAGAAGTCAACACCTTGAAACAGCAAGCGAGTGTTATTGAGAAAATTATCCGTATCGTGGATCAAAACAACGCGGCGGCTTT
>NZ_BCQI01000070.1 GCF_001544355.1 Alicyclobacillus acidiphilus NBRC 100859 | reverse complement strand
ACAACCGACAACCGACAACCGACAACCGACAACCGGCGGGCGCCCAGCCTCCCCCTCCGCGCTCCCCCTTACTCGGAACTCCCCTCCGACAGCAGGGTCCTTTGCAGGATTCGCAGGCCGTCCCTGACGCGCATTCGCTCCTCGTCGCTCATTTGTTGCAAAGCAGCGATCAACGGCGCATCGAGCGAGGACGGCAGTTCGTCGTCCACATACTGGTTGACCGCTTCCGTGAGGTACAATCGCGAAAATCGCTTGTCAGCCGGATCTGCGCGACGTTCGACATATCCTTTCTTTTCGAGCCTGTCGATAATCCCGGATATCGTACTGTGCGCCATTCCGAGTTTTGCGCTTAAATCCTTTAAGGAAGTCCCTGGAGAATGGTACAGCTCCTGAAAGACATTGACCTGCGCACGGGTCAGTCCGCTTTTCTGTGCTTCGAGTTCCCATGTCCGATCCATAAACTTACTCAGACTCTTGATCACCTGCCGAATGAAGACCGCGTCATCCTTTTCCGATGCCACCTGATTCAACCTCGCCCATCGTGCTTGCATTGCTTGACAGTCCCGATGGTAGCACATTACACTATACGTCGCAAACGACGTGTCGTATCCGACGTATTTAGCGAGGTGTTGTCATGTTCGCGATCGCGTTTCTCCCGGTCATCCTGTATTTGTGCCTTGAACTTGTTCGGCGTCGTCCCATTCAAGAAGTGAAAATGAATCACGGATCCAGTTTTCTGATAGGCGTCGTCTTCGCGTGGATGATCGTTGTCCCAACTTTGATTTGGTTGTTTGTCTCTCACCTGGGATACTGGCCCATTGGGCGACTGTGGCAGGGCACTCTGTACTTGGGGACCTTGATGTCCCTTGTCGGGGTTTGGATCCGGTACTCCGCCATTTCGATGCTTGGCAGATATTACAGTCGGAGTGTGGGGATTCAAGCGGAACACAAGTTGATTCAGAGCGGATGGTATCGGTGGATCCGCCACCCTGGCTACCTTGGTACACTGGTGACCTTCGTTGGGTTCGGACTCGCAACAGGATCTTGGCTGTCCGTGCTCTTCAACACAAGTGTATTCTTCATCGCCTACACTTATAGAATCAAAACTGAGGAGATGGCGCTTATTTCACACTTTGGAGAGTCGTATAGGCACTATCAGGAAAGAACATGGCGAATCATCCCGTTCGTCTTCTAACCCACCTATTCACCCGTCCATGAACCCACCTATTTACGATCCCGCCCGTACGCCGCCTTACCCGCTCTTACCCGCGAACCCGCCCTGTGAATCGGCGGTTCATCACCTTGGACGCGAACAAAGGCACCTTGCGGCACCCTTCAATGCATTGTTCCACGCCGCTGGGCAGCGGTCCGTTCTGCTGGCGAGCGGGATCGGGCTAATAAGCGTCCCAGGGACGCTTATTTCGATGAAACGGCCGGAACGAAGGCAAATAGGCGGCCCAAGGCCGTTTATTTGCCTCCCCTGCCCCCGAAATGGAGCGATCTCGCCCACTTAAGCGGCTCCGAGCCGCTTATTCGTCGCAACTCCGACGATTCGACACAAATAAGCGTCCCAGGGACGCTTATTTGCGGCAACCGACAACCGGCAAGCGGCGGGCGCCCAGCCTCCCCCTCCGCGAGCCTTGGGATCGAACGGCTGGATCGCCAGCGAATTGCGGCGCGATCGCGAAGGCTCACGGCAGTTGGCCTGGGTACGGGGTATCGCGAAGAACGCTGGCCGTGGGGGGCGCCGGGGGGCGAGCGGGATCGGGCAAATAAGCGTCCCAGGGACGCTTATTTCGATGAAACGGCCGGAGCGAAGGCAAATAGGCGGCCCAAGGCCGCTTATTTGCCTCCCCTGCCCCCGGAATGGAGCGATCTCGCCCACTTAAGCGGCTCCGAGCCGCTTATTCGTCGCAACTCCGACGATTCGACACAAATAAGCGTCCCAGGGACGCTTATTTGCGGCAAGCGGCAACCGGCAACCGGCAAGCGGCAACCAGCGAGTATCTGGCCCACACAGCGCCGCGTCGCCCCGTGATCGCTGCGATCACGGCTTGTAACTGACCAGCAGCAAAACGATGACGATGCCAACCATGACGAACCAGGATGAGAAATTGAGCAGGCCGATTTGGCTTGTCAGCAGGCGATCGAAATTGTTTTTGCGCACTCGGCCAGACAACAGGTTGCTTTGCGCGGTGAGCGCAATCAGCGAAAAGACGCACATGCCCCCGCCGATGCCGGCCATGAGGTCGACCCAAATTTCGTGATGGCCGCTCATGGTAAATAGGACAAATCCGCTGATGAGCAGCATGAACGCGCCGACATTCCCGATGATGGTGAATCGCAGTTGGAACTTATTCAGAATCTGCTTCGCCTCCGCCGAGATCGAGGGATTGCGAAGGGATAGCACACAGATCACGACAGCAATGAGCGATCCGAACCAAATGGCAAGTCCAAATAGATGAAAAAACAACATCGTGTGTTTCACAAAATCCATCCTTTTTCTCGCGCTTCTTGTTCACGTCATCCACTATACCACGTCGGGCGCGAAATCGAGTTCGAGATCGGGCCATGTTCCAGATGTCGACGGATCACGCCAACGTGATCCGATGTCAGATTAATTGACAAAATATATTTACAACTCGTTAAATTTATTTATGATACTTACATGTTCCGTAACTTACTCAATGGTAGAGGGTGAATGGATGAAAGGCGACTCCAAACAGAGGTTGAAACGCGGTCTGAATTTTTGGGATTTGTTGATGGTTTCGATGGGTGGAATCATTGGTTCCGGCTGGCTGTTTGGCTCGTTACAGGGGGCTTCTCTGGCAGGACCGGCCGTCATGCTGTCATGGGTCATTGGCGGCATTGCCGTGATTTTGCTGGCGCTTACTTTTGCTGAATTATCCGGAATTTTCCCTGAAGCTGGCGCACTGGTTCGATATCCTCAATACTCTCATGGTACGTTTGTCAGTTACATCATGGGCTGGGCCATGATTTTGGGATTCGCCTCCACGCCGCCCATTGAAGCAGAGTCTGCTGTCCAATTTGCCAACTACTACATTCCAGGCCTCTACGCAAAGGGGGCTTTAACGCATGAAGGCCTGATCGTCGCGGCGCTTCTGATGCTCGTCTTTTTCCTCTTGAACTATTTCGGAGTTATGGTTTTTGCAAAAACAAATACGTTCTGGACGGCTTTAAAAATCCTGATTCCAGTCGTCACCATCGTTTTGCTGTTGATTTCATCGTTTCATCCGAGCAATTTCACGTCTGCGGGCGGCTTTGCTCCCGACGGAAGTTCTGCCATTTTTTCCGCCATTCCGCTCGGCGGCATCGTTTACGCGTATTTGGGATTCGAGCAGGCCATGGATATGGCGGGCGAGGCGAAGAATCCGCAGCGGGATGTGCCCCGGGCTGTCGTGCTGTCCGTGGTGATCGGCATCGTACTCTACGCTGCGCTGCAGTTCGCTTGGATTGTCAGCATGCCAAAAGCGCAGCTCGTTCATGGATGGTCAGGGATCAATTTCAGTTCGCCATTTGCAAACCTTGTCGCAACGCTCGGTTTTGGAAGCTGGGCGAGCATTTTGTTTCTTGACGCCATCTGGTCGCCGTCAGGCACGGGAAATGTCTTCGTTGCCTCGACCGGCCGGATTATTTACGCCATGTCAAAAAACCGGTATTTCCCCAAGATATTCACGTGGGTTCACCCAAGGACCGGGGTCCCTGTATGGGCGATGGTCATGACCATCATCGTGGGCTATGTGTTTTTGGCGCCATTCCCGTCTTGGTCTTCGTTGGTTGGCATCGTATCGTCCGCAACGGTGTTGGTCTATATCATTGGCCCCATCAGCACCGGCGCGCTGCGCAAGACCGCCCCAGATTTGAACCGGCCGTTTAAGTTGGCTGGTTTGAACATTGTCGGGCCACTTGGTTTTATCGCGGCCACGCTCATCATTTACTGGTCGGGATGGAAGACTGATTCTGTGCTCCTCATCGCCATGCTTGCCGGCGTTGTACTGTACGCGTACGGCGCATCCAGTTTCGCCGAAGATACAAGGCCGTATGGCTGGAAATCGATTAAAGCGGGCATTTGGCTGGTTGTGTACTTAATCGTCCTGCTCTTGATGACCTATTTCGGAGCCAAGAACTTTGGTGCTCCGCACCAGCTCATCAAATATCCTTACGACGTGATCGTACTGGCTGTCGTGAGCCTCATCTTTTATTACTGGGGTATCCACAGCGGGATTGTGACGGATGAATTGCTCACGCTGAAAAACGAGAGCCAAGCTGCCGACGAGGAAATTGCCTAATAGCCGGCAGCAGTTCCACAGGGAACGGCGCGCTTGAGCTTGAGTGGCGGGATACAACGAGGTTGCCGCAAATGAGCAAAATAGCCGCAGATGGAAGAGCAGATGGAAGAAACGAGGGATCACGCGACAGCGCGGTCCCTTCTCTACTTTATACAGGCGAGTGTAGCCCGAGATACGGTCGATCTACAGCCGAGCCCCTGCGCTAGCGTCAAGGCGCATAATACGCGTTCAACTGGAGGCTGGCCGTCACCGTCTTCCCGGTCGATCCCAATGTCAAGTTGTTCACACCCATCAACTGCGGCTCATGTTGCACACCCGCGAGGAACTGCTCCACTTGCGCTGCCGTGCCCTGTATCTGCAGCGACAGCGAGAGGCTCGGCAAGCCCGTTTGCCCGGACGTGGTCTGCGGCGCTGCCGGCGTGCTCGCGCCTCCCAGCACATCCTCGTCGGCGGCGGGATCGGCCATTCCGCCCTCCGCCTGCGTGCTGTTCGTCGAGTCGCTCGCAGTCGATCCCGATTGTTGCACGTTCGTGATCGTCACATGCGTCTGAGCCTGCAACGCGGCCAGTGTCGAAAGTAGATTGGGCAGATCCACCGAGCTTGGTAAACGTGAAGCCGCCGTGTCATGAGAATCCTGCGTCCCCGCCGAACTGCCCGTAGTCTTCTGCTGGCCGGACATATTCGCCTGGCCCTCTGCCGTCGCTTCTTCGCGCAGTTGCTTGACCTGTTGCTGCAGAGACTGCATCTGGGTGAATTCTGGACGAAGCCAGAAGTTGTATGCTGCCGCTAAAATGAGAAGCGCAAAGACGATCACGATCATGATCGATTCCCTGCGGCTGATTCGCCTCAAATTCATTGTCCATCACCGCTTCCGGTCCTCAGAGTCACAGCCAAATCATAGGCGTACGAGTACTGCGGAGCGACTTGAATGGTCTTGCCGCCAACATCCTTCCATTGGCTGGACCTCTGAAAGATTGCGCCGGCATCCGTCGACGATTCGTTCATACTCTGTAGTTGGATGGACGCCACCCAGGGATATTTCTTCAAAGACTGTGTAAATTGAGAAATCGCCGCGATCCCGGTGCTCCGGCCCGCAAGCTGCAACGTTGTCCCGGATCCGTTGAAGGAGTCCACCGTGACGTCGACTGTGCCAACGCTGGCGGCGACATCCTGCATCACCGTCGACCAAGGGACGATGAGCGCCTCCTGGGCGGTGAGTTGATCAGCAAGCGTATTGCCCTCGCCGTTTTGTCCTGTCGATCCCGTCGATCTCGACGTGGCAAGTTGCTGGGTCAACTGGTCCGACTGATTCTGCAAATTGCGCGTTTTCGTCAATAGCCAAACGCCGCATCCCGCCACAACGAGGACGACGACCAAGAAGCTGAGCGAAGTCGCCAATATGGGGCCAGATATCCGAACGGGACCTTTGAGTCGCTTGGACCTCGCTGGCTTCGTCATGCTTGGAAGAAGGTTAATGTCCACGTTTTACACCTCGCGCAGGGCCAGTCCAATGGCCACTGCATATTCATCGGCACGTTCGTCGCCAAGCCAGGAGGCGCCACGCCGTTCCTTGAACAGTCCCTTGTCAATCATATCCTGAAAGGCGAGCGACGTCACTGGCATGCCCAAACGGTTCCGCAGTTCCTCCATGACCTCGGGGGTCACACTGCGACCACCCACAAAGACCACCTCGCTGAACTCCGCCTGACGGCGATTCAACGTGTAGTGGAAGAAGTTCCTTGTGCGATCCAATTCCGCAGCGATTCTCGAAACGTAGGCCCCCGCAAGGAGTTGCTCCACAGTGGTCGACGTCTGTTGCTCGTCCGTGATGTGAGGAAGGGAATCGGGATTGACCAGCCAGTCCGAACCCGCTAAAAGCCCTGCCCCCGCCCCGCCTTCCATGGTTTCCGCATCCTGCAAAGACAACGTCACCTGGCGCGTCAAATACAGCACATCCCCGTGAAACACATGGATGCTCGTTCCGCTTGCCGTCGTCTCCACGAGCAAAAACGTCTCCGGCAGATCTCTGACGCGTTTGAGCACGCGGTGTGCGGCTAAGGATCGGAGTTCGATGCTCATGGTCCGTATGCGGAATTTGTGCAGCAAGCTGACGATCCGTTCGCACAGCAGCTTGTCCGCAGCCACGAGAATGACGTTCACCTCATCCGGATTTTCCGTCACGGCATCCTTCTTCGGCACACGAACGAAGTCGAAAACCACCTCTTGAAAAGGCACGTGAATGGAATTGGTCAATTCAAACTGAATGAGGCTTCTCAGTTCCTCGTCGGAGAAATCGGGCAAGCTCAGCTCCCGGATAACGGCAAATTGATCCGGGATTGCCACATGCGCACGACCCTTCTTGATATTCGCCTTTGCCAGTACGTCCGCCAACACAGGTTCGATGACTTGCCAATGGACTTCCCGATCATCGGCAAACGTATTCGTTGCCAATACGGCCGCTTGCCGTTGCCGGATGCGCAGATCCTTCTTCTGTTCAAACGTCACAACACGGATGCCATCCATGCTGAGATCAATGCCGATGGAGCCGTTTGGTCGTTTTGCCATGCTTGTCTCACCCTCGTCTACTGCTCGGTTACGGAACCGCCACTGCTGCCGGCACCACTGGTGGTGATGTTCGTTGGGCAGGGCAGGGTTGTGCCAACCTCAAATGTGATGCCTGTTCCCTTGCTGCCAATCAAGCAACTGATCGCGGTCCCGTCGGTGTCGGACTGCTTTCCCCCTGGTAGGTTTCCGTCCAAACCGCTCCTCACCATCGCTGTTTTGTCTACCTCTACCACCGCCGACGAACTGGGATAGTAGATATCTTGCTCCACGCACATGTTGCCCAAAATGTGAATGTCGGTGCCGTTGCCCTGTACCAGGATACCGTGATCGTGAGCCTGCACCTCAGCGCTTGTCAAACTGAACTCCGCATCTCCATTGACGGTCAATGCTTTCGACGTATCCACAGTCACGGGGCCCGTTTCCTCGAGATTTCCATCGATTTGGTACGTGCCTCCATTGATCAGTAATCCGTCGATGTTGTTCGGGGCGTTTGTGTCGGATTCGATCGCGACGTTTCCCTTCACATGAAGCGTCGTGTTGTTGTCCACTGTAACCATTCCGATGGAAGTCATATCGCCGCCGATGGTGATCGTTCCACCACTGTTCGCCGTAAAGCCGCCGGTGAATTCAGCATTTTGCAAAACAGTCAATGATCCATCGATTGGTACGTTTTGCTCCGAGACACTGGCATTCCCATTCACCACGATTTGTGCGTTTCCGTTCAAATTAAGCGTGGTGCATGTCAATTGGCCTGTGATGTCAAGCGTCGTCCCAGAGTTCATGGTGATGGTATTGGCAATGACATCCCCTTGCACGTTGACTTTGCCACTATTCACATCCAACTGCCCGCTCCCTTGGAGTACCATGCTGCCGTTCACAGTCAACGTGTCACCGTTGTTCACGGTGACCCCGGACGCCACGTATTCCAGCATATCGCCTGAACTGTCGCCGATGGTCATATTGCCGCTCTGAACCGTCAAGCTGCCTGGCTGGGTGCCGCCCTGGTAAGGCCCATACCCACCGTCCGGACCAGTGGCCTGAACAAGCACATATTTTCCGCCTCCCGAATAATTGGGAGCAGGGGCAACCGTTGACTGATCACTCGCACTGTCATCATCGATATACGTAACTCCGTTCTGCGTCGACGATCCCCCTGCTGGCGGCAGCGGATATGGAATTTGCTCGGGCGTCACGGGGGTGGTTGGGGATGACGATCCCGATGGAAGTTCCACGCGCAGTTGCGCCACGCCAGAGTTCCCCCCAGTGTTCGACAGATCTTTCACCTGAATGATGACGTAGAAGTTCCCATTTGAATCGGAAAAGGGCGGACCCACGTATTGAGCTTGGACATTCAATTTGGATTGAATGTCTGCCGCTATCTTCTGGCCGTCAGTTGCCGCCTGTACCGCATTTGTTGCCGTTAGTCCCTTGGTATATGATTCAATTTCATTGATGACGCTCGCGACAGTGCCCTGTGTGGCACCAAACTGCGTATCCCTCTGAAACGGGCGTGTTGCGTGATTTAAGCCATAAGTCGCCGCATAAATCGCCGTCGACGCGACCATGACAAGGACCACGCCTAGCATCAGGACCCATAACAGCGTATATCCACCTGATGTGCTGTTTCCGAATTGGCCGCGTACGTCACGCTTCATTTGCTTCACCGTAAGAGTCCGTCATGGTAGCCAGCCGTCAGATAATACGTCGCTTGCTGCCCTGTGGAAGATTGATACGTCTCTGAAAGTCGAATGACAAAGCTGTTGACAAACCTACAATTGATGTTCGCTAAAGTCGGACTTGTGCTGCCTGAAGGAAATTCAAATTCAACGCCGAGTTGGTTCGTGGTGTCGCTGGATGACCACTGCTCAACGCCAAGCGGCGAACTCGGACAACCTACTTGCGGATTTCCGATCTTTGCGTTGGGTGCGTTGTACAGCGTGATCGTCCATGAACCTGTTTGCCCTTGAGTGAATATCAGTTCCGCGAAAGGCGTCGCGTTGACGAGTTCCGCTTGGGTCGAATTAAGGCTCACATTGGATGAAGCATTGGACGAAGAACTCGCCACAGTCGACGTATTGTAGAGCCACTCCGAATCGTTTGTACTACTGGTCGTACTGGAGCCGGGATAGTAGGTTCCGCCGGAGTAGAGCCATAGTTCAGTGTTCGTGGCTGACGTTTGATCTACTTGCACGAAGCTCGCTTTGTGCAGTTCATCCGTCAACATGTGGTTGATCTCGACGACATTTCTCTGAGCGACATTGTAGCCCGTCAGACGACTGGCGCGAAGAGCAGAGGACCAGAGAATCGTGACCAGGATTCCCGCGATCATACCGCTTATGACGATCGCCGCCAACAGTTCGATCAGTGTAACACCGCTTTCGTTTGTGACGCGTTTCTCACTTCCCATGCTCAACCCCCTGCTCCCAAGATGGCCGGATCGTCCACGGTCACGACAGCGGCTCGCCCATTGGGATCCACGACCTTAATAGAGTAATTGGGATTGCCATAGGCATCCTTGTTAGGGATAGTGACATAACACGTGAAGTGGCCGAAAGATGTCGCGACAGGCGGCGTCGAAGAACTAACCACAATATTGATGGCGGAGGATGCAGATGAGGAGCTGTTAGCGCCAAGGGAGTCTGCCGGTATCGGAACCTCCATGTATTTCACGACAAAGGGATAGTTGTCCCGCAATTCCTCCGCAATGGTCGTAGCCAAACCCAAGGCCTGATTATATTCAGCATTATCCAGCGTATCTGTTTGCGCCCTCTGTAAAGCGAAAAAAACAGCTGAGCCAAGAATCACTAAAATCACCATCGATGCCAACACTTCGATAAGCGTGAAGCCACTTTCGTCCGATTGTGGGTAGTCTGCGCGAGCACGACGAAAATCGCGTATGAGGCGTTGCATGCTGCTCAGTCCTTCGCTGTGATAAAAGAAGTCCGCAAATTCGGCTGGTAGAAAGCAAAGCGTAAACACGCTCTCCAAGCAGCAATCGCCACCCGGAGAGCATGAGTTCAAACGTTCGATTAAGAATTCGGCGTCGGGAAAATGGCGTAGGTCACACTGTTACCATTGGCATCAGGAACGGTGAACGAGGTGACTTCTCCCGCGTTAACGTTCTTCGGAAGATTATTAGTGAAATCTGATAGAGTCAGTGATGTCGGCGATCCTCCCGATGCAGGCTGAACGTCTGACAAATCGATGATCGTCCAGGTCGAGCTAGACGACGTTTGAGGTGTCGGAATTGAATCCAGGTAGGCACCGGTTCCATTTTTCTCGAAGCCATTCGTTAGCACAGCATTGAGAGTCGAATCGGATGCACTGACGTTTGCAGGTATCGCTGTGGTGCCAGCCTCGACAGTGACGTCGGTGCTCGTGCCGCTTGTACCGTTATCTGTCAGCGTCCCTTCCTGGTAGGTATAGCTCGAGTTGGAGCTAGTAATTGTGCTAGGCAAATTCAACGACATATACCCGCCGTCACTGCTCGACGACTCATAGTCAAACTCCGCCCGTTGGATTGCGTCGACGATGATGCCTTCATCAGATACGTCGGCTTTGACCTTTGAATTGTTAATCTGCCCAATGACCACGGGCACCGCGACAGCTGCGATGATCGACATAATGACAACTACCGCCAACAGTTCAATGAGTGTTACGCCTTCTTCATTTTTTCTGCTTGCCAGCCACACTTGCAGCTTTTTCAATAGCTTTTCCAATATACCCAGTCCCCTGTCCATAAGATTCGGACGCTTTCCACGTCCACCCTTTGTTGCAGCTCTTTTCTATGCATAAACCAGCCAATTGGCCGGGAGATGCCATGTTCACTTCTACGTTCGGTAGGAAACATTCCCTGCCAACTCAATTCAATCCTTGATAGAGCGAAAACATCGGCAGAATGGCGGCGAGGACGATGCTGCCCACGACCACCGCCAAGATTGCGATCATGACAGGCTCCATGAGTTGCTTGAGCCGATCCACCATCGTTGCCACTTCGGCTTCGTAAAAATCGGCAACTTTCGACAACATTTCGTCGAGGTTACCCGTTCGTTCGCCAACGTGGATCATCTGCGTGACCATCGGAGGGAATGCGTCACTTGCTTCGAACGGACCTACCATCGACTCGCCAGCTCGGAGTTGTTCTCTCGACTCGCGCAAGGTATTCGCTATGTAGCGATTCTGCACGACATCGGCGGTGATGCCCATTGCCTGCAAAGTTGGAACTGCACTGCGAAAGAGCAAGGACAACGTCCTACACAAACGGGCGACCGAGTCCTTTTGGAGGAGGGAGCCAAATACAGGCACGCGTAAGAGCCATTTGTCTCTCAGATAAAGCGCGCGAGGACTGCGAACCATCCACAGGCACGTGCCAACTGCGAGTACGAGCAGCGCAGGGCAGACATACCATTGATGCGTCAGAAAATGTGAGACACCTAAGACGATACGCGTCGGCAGAGGCAGTGTAAGCTTCTCTTGTTGAAACTCGGAGACGAACATCGGAAGGACTTTGACCAGCAAAAACACGGTTACCAACACGGAAAATACGCCTACGGATATTGGATAAATCATCGCCGACTTGATCTTTTCCGTCGTTTGATATTGTTTCTCAATCAACGTAGCCGTGCTTTCAAGCACCTCGTCCAGCGTACCGCTGACCTCTCCGGCATGCGTCATGTGCACAAATAACGACGGAAAGACGCGCGGGTGGTGGGAAAAGCTGTCGGAGAGCGAATTGCCCTCAATCACGCGTTGAACCACGTCGGACAAGGCGGCTTGCAGCGGTTTGCTGCGCGTTTGCGCGACGAGCACCTGCAGTGCGTCGACCAAAGGCAAACCCGCGCGAACCAATGTGGCGAATTGCCGCGCAAATGCGACGAAATCGACCAGCTTAACTGTTCTCTGCGTAAACGAAATTTCCTTCGTCCATATCGAGCTTTTTACTTCTTGCAACTCGACAACATGAAGGCCAATCTTCGAGAGTTGCCGGATGGCATCATCCCGGTGCTCTGCTTCGACCCGTCCCTGTTGACGCTGGCCCCGGCGAACAATGGCATCATATGTGTAAATGGCCACCCTCCGTATGTCACCCCTCATCCGCTCATCTGACGTCTGCCAGGCTGAACCGAACTGCGATGGCGGCCAATGCACCGCCTCATCGCGTCGGTTGCTTTGTTACTTCGCTATACCATAATTCATTATGACGCAATTCTATTTTCTATGATTTCATCAGTGAAGTATAGTAGCATTTTAGTCCAACGCGATAAAAAATGCGCGACGCGCTACTCGCTGACGTCGTGCGCCGTCACGCGCATGACCTCTTGAATCGTCGTCTCCTGCCGGATCGCCTTTTGTAGGCCGTCGTCGAGCATCGTGACCATGCCGTGATCCATGGCGTATTCCCGGAAGGTCCGGTTCGACTCCTTCGCCAGCACCAGCCGCGCGATCTCGTCGTCCATCACGAACACCTCGTGAATGGCGAGGCGCCCCAGGTATCCCGTGTGGTTGCAGATGCTGCAGCCCTTGCCGACGACGAGCGAATCGGTGGGAAATCCACGGGATGTCAGCCAATGCGTCTCGAGCGCCGTCGGCGTATACGAGGCTGCGCAATTCGGACACACGCGGCGAACCAAGCGTTGCCCGATCACGCCGGTGAGTGCCGACGCAACCATGTACGGCTCAATGCCCATGTCGATCAGGCGGCCAATGGCGCTCGGCGCATCGTTCGTGTGCAGCGTCGAAAACACCAAATGGCCCGTCACCGCCGCGCGCGACGCAATCTCGGCCGTCTCTTCGTCGCGAATCTCGCCAATCATCAGAATGTCCGGATCTTGGCGCAGGATCGCGCGCAGCCCTCGGGCGAACGTCAGCCCCATCGCCGGATGGACCTGGATTTGATTGACGCCTTCCATCTGGTACTCAATCGGGTCTTCAATCGTCACCACATTGACTTCTTCCGTCGCCTTGGTGCGCAAGGCCGCGTAGAGCGTGGACGTCTTGCCCGATCCCGTCGGGCCTGTGATGAGAATTTCGCCGTACGGGCGGCTTAACATTTCTTTGAATTTGGCCAGGTTCTCCGGGCTGAAACCGAGTTGATCGAAGTGGAGAACGGCCGCGTTCAAATCCAAAATCCGCATGACGACCTTCTCGCCGTGCGCCGTCGGCATCGTGGAGACGCGGACATCGATGGCGTGCAGCCCCTCGCGATACTGAAAACGCCCGTCCTGCGGCAATCGCTGTTCAGCGATGTTCAGGTTGGCCAGCACTTTGACGCGCGCGTTGATCACATTTTGCATGTGCCTCGGCAACACGCGCTCCGTGCGCAGAAAACCATCGACCCGATAACGGATGCGCAAGCCGTCAGACTGCGGATCCAGGTGGATGTCACTGGCCCGCGCCGACACAGCCGCCATCAGAATTTGGTTCAACAGGCGGACGACCGGGGCGTCCTCCCGATTCACATCCTCTTCGATCACGACCTCAGGAACACTCTGAACGGCCGCGTCCACACTCTCCTGCAACTCGTAATAGCGCCGGATGGCTGTCTGAATGTCTTCGCGGGAGGCGATGGCCGGTTCGATGCTGAATCCCGTGCTCATGCGAAGATCGTCGATCGCGTAGAAATCCAGCGGATCGACCATCGCCACGTAAAGACGCGTCCCTTCTTTGCGAAACGGAATCGCTTGATAGGCCTTCGCGAGCCGTTCCGGGACCAGTTTCAGAATGGACGGATCGATCCGATATCTCGAAAGTTGAACATGAGGAATGCCAAGCTGGAACTCCAGCACCTCAATCAACTGACTTTGCGTGATATAGCCCTTGTTGATGAGCACGTCGCCCAGCCGCTCGCGCGACGCTTGCTGAATGGTCAACGCTTGATTGAGCTGATCGGCGGTGAGCAATCCAACCTCTACCAAAATTTCGCCAAGTCGTTTCGGTGCCATGCCATCCCCCCGTCCTTCCGAGTCAACATCTCAACTGTAGACCGGCTCTCCAACCTCGCCGCGCCACTGCAGCAGAGCCGATTCCGAGATCTTCTTCTGTTGAACCAATTCGCGCAGACTCATTTCCATCGTCTGCATTCCATACTGCCGCCCCGTCTGCATGACGGATAGGATCTGATGATTTTTACCCGTTCGAATCAGGTTCGCCACCGCCGGTGTATTCACCAAGACTTCACGCGCCGCCACTCTGCCTTTGCCGACCGCCGCTTTGTGCAAGCGCTGGGAAATCACCCCTTGAAGGACGGAAGCCAACTGAATCCGCACTTGCGCCTGCTGCGCCGAAGGAAACACGTCAATAATCCGATCAATCGTCTGCACCGCGTCGCTCGTATGCAATGTCGCGAACACAAGATGCCCCGTCTCCGCCGACGTGATCGCGGTACTAATCGTCTCCAGGTCGCGCATCTCGCCCACCAGAATCACGTCCGGATCCTGGCGCAGCGCCGCGCGCAAGGCAGGGGCAAAGCCTCTTGTGTCAAGGCCGATCTCGCGCTGATCCACGACCGACATCCGATGTCTATGCAGATATTCAATCGGATCTTCCAGCGTGATGATATGCTTTCGCTGATTTTGATTGATGAGATCGATCAGCGCCGCCAGCGTCGTCGACTTCCCGCTTCCAGTCGGCCCGGTCACCAGCACCAGCCCATGCGGCTTGTTCGTAAAGGAGCGGATCGTCGGCGACAGCCCCAGCTCATCGCAGGAAGGCACCGTGTTCGGCACCATCCTCGCCGCGATGCTGACGCATCCGCGTTGCTTGTACACGTTCACCCGATAGCGGCCCACCCCATGGATGCTGTAGGAGAGATCGATCTCGCCCGCCTCCTGAAACTGCGCCCACTGCGCCTCAGTCAAGATGGCCTTCGCCATCTCCTCCACATCAGCCGGCGTCATCGGCTGCCCCTCGGAGACCAGTTCTCCATCCACCCGGTACACCGGCGGAGAATTGACCGAAATATGCAGGTCGGACGCCCCAAGGCTCTGGGCTCTCACGAAGAGATCGTCCACATTCATCGGCTATCGCCACTCCCATCATTCGGCTCACAGGTTGTCCAAGAAACAGACAACCCTACAGCACGTGCTGGATATACATCTGAATCAGCGCCCGCCCGTAGAACGCGGTAACCACGGTCGCGATTGCAATATACGGAACAAACGCAAAATACTCCCGTCGCCCCAACCGGCCAGCCAAACGCAGCCCAACACCGACAATCAGCCCGAACACGCAGGCCAGAATGAACGACTCAACGGTCAGCCACGGGCCAAGCATCGCGCCGATACTCAAATACAACTTCGCGTCGCCAAGCCCCATTCGCCCCCGCGAAATCAGCCGAATCAGCCAGATCATCCCGTACCCAACCACCATGCCGGCAATCGCCATCGGCCAAGACTGCACACCTGTGAATCCCGATCCAAGCAGAAACACCAAGGCCGCCGGCAACGACAGGATGTTCGGCACCACCATAGCAGTCAGATCCGTCCCCACCACCGCCATCAGATACAGCCAGAACAGCAGCCACACGCCGAGTTGCTCGAGCGACAGCGAACCAGCGAGCAGCGGGGCCGCAGCCCACGCATGGCCAGACGACTGAGTCACGACGGACGGCTGAGTCACGACGGACGGCGGAGCGGCCGAGAACGGAGTGGCGGACAGTTGAGCGGCGGGTAGATGAGTGGCGGACAGCCGACTCGCGGACAGTGCCCACAACACGCCTGTCGCCAACTCGATGATTGGATACCGAACCGACACCCGAGCCTTGCAATGCCTGCACTTCCCGCCCAACACGATCCACGACAGCACCGGGATCAACTCATACGGCGCCAACGCGTGTTGACACGTGGGACAGTGCGATCGCGGAAATACAACGGATTCCTTCCTCGGCACGCGATATGCGACAACATTGATGAACGATCCGAACACCGTTCCATACACGAAAAGCAACCATACCAGGATTTGCGAAATCAGGATTTGCGAAATTTCAAACAACCCCATGTGTCGTCGAGATAGGGGGACCGCGTGTAGCCTGTGCGGCTTGTGTAGCCTGTGCGGCTGCGATTTCGACCCGTTGGATGCGATCCGGCGCGATTGAAACAGCTGAAACAAGCTAAAACAAGCTAAAACAAGCTAAAACAAGCTAAAACAAGCTAAAACAAGCTGAAGTGATTAGAGCGGTTGACGCGATTGAAGCGATTGAAGCGATTGAAGCGATTGAAGCGCCAAGGTGCGACCTGGTGCGACAAACGTCGAGCGGATGCACCCTGATGCGCCACGCGTCGAGCCGATTCGCACGCGTCGATAGACATATTAGAGATTCGGCAGCGAATTCCTTCCGGGATCGGTACATGGTGGCACGACAACTTATTGCTTGCGCAGGAGGATTGTGGCAGGGAGGGAGGCGGTGGCGGTGGGCGGTGGGCGCCGCGCCCATTTAAGCGGCCCGTGGCCGCTTATTCCGCGCTACTCGGTTCGATCCCGGCAAATAGGCGGCCCGTGGCCGCTTATTTGCCTTGCAGCAGGCGCGATCGGGCCGATACACCACACTTAAGCCGCCCACGGCCGCTTATTCGGGACCCTTGAGACGATTCGACACACTTAAGCGGCCCACGGCCGCTTATTTCCCGCCGGCGCACCGCGTACCGCGCACCGGGCCCACGCGACGAGCCGATCGGAGCTTGGCAGCCGGGCCCGGCCGCTCGGCGCGATCGAACCGGGTGCGGCGGAC
>NZ_BCQI01000069.1 GCF_001544355.1 Alicyclobacillus acidiphilus NBRC 100859 | reverse complement strand
GAACCTAATACAATTACAAATAACACTATAACTGCCAATATCGTGATCTCACGTATTCCCGCCAGCCTGACTAAGAGATTTGTTGTTTTCAATTCGTCGTTCTTTTCTGGGCTCAATTGCACCGACACTGACTTCACCCCAATTTCCTATCTTGGCTCAAGCCCGACGCGTAGAACATGACTGTGTCTTCTACAGCGTCTTCTCCTTGAAGTGTTGCAACGATTCTCCCGTTGTACACAACTCCAATCCTATCGCTTAACCCCATAATTTCCGGTAGTTCCGAAGAAATCACAATGATGCCAACTCCAGCATTAGCCAACTGTCTCAAAAGTGCATGGATCTCGGCCTTTGCGCCGACATCAATTCCCCTCGTTGGTTCATCCAAAATGAGCACCTTGGGTCTTCTCTGCAACCATTTCAAAATCATTACTTTTTGTTGATTTCCCCCACTAAGGCTCCTTACTGCTTGATTGGTGGATCTCGTCTTCACCCTGAGCCTTTCAACCGCCTGCAACGCAACTTCGTCCGCCAATCGACGCTTCACCATCCCCCATCGTGAAACACCGTGCAAGTCTGTAACGACAATATTGTCCGTGACTGACATCTTGAGGAACAGACCATCAATCTTCCTATCCTCAGTCAAATAGAGCAGTCCAGCACGAATGCTATCCTGGATGCTGTTCGTCCTGATGGTCTTTCCATTAAGCACAATCCTCCCTTTGTCTTTTCTCTCCGCACCGATGAGTGCCTTAGCAATTTCCGTCCTTCCAGAACCAACCAGTCCAAATAATCCATAAATTTCGCCTCGATGGACTTCAAATGAAACATCGACACACTTCGGTCCCGAATTTAGGTCTGTTACCTCCAAAATGGTCTCTCCGATAGAGGTTGCTCGCGGTGGGTATATGTTATCGATAGAACGGCCGACCATCATGCTTATAATAGAGTCGGTGGTTAAGTTCGAGACGACATCCGCTCCCACAAGTGCTCCATCTCGAAGGACGCTGATTCTATCGCTGATTTGAAACACTTCGTCAAATTTGTGACTTACGTAAATCACTATCTTCCCTTGAGAGCGCAGTTCCCTCAGCAGTTTAAATAGTTTTTGCACGTCGGAATTTCCCAGCGACGAAGTTGGCTCGTCGAAAATGAATGTGTGAGCCCCTTCCACCATTACTCCACGAATTATTTCTACTATCTGCTGTTCAGATATACTTAACGACTTCACTGGAGTTCGAGAGTTGAATGAGACACCAAAAAACTCTAAATAGTCATTCACTCTTTTCTCTAGGGTTTTCCTATCTATCATGCCAATCCTTTGCGGTAATTGGCCTACAAGAATGTTCTCCCCAACGGTCAGGTGCGGGAACGTACTCAACTCCTGTCTGACAATAGATACCCCCGCATCTCGCGCTTCAAATGGTTGCGCAAATCTATACTCCGCCCCGTTAATGATCACCCTCCCCCGATCAGGTTGGATCGTCCCACTAAGTACATTCAATAGAGTTGACTTACCGGCCCCATTTTCACCCATTAAGGTATGAATTTCTCCACCACTAAAATCAATGAATACGTCTCTGAGGGCGACATTTCCTGAAAACGCTTTCGAAACACCTTCAAGAGATACCTTGTTAACGGCCACAAATTATCACCCGTATTCTCTCCCCTTAATTTCCTCTTCGTCACCAATTATACATACGCATGTTTTGATGTCAACGAATATTCATCATATTCTTATCACCCGAAAAGGGGGTGCATATTGAGTAATACGAAAATATCCGTATGAATCCACCAAGGGTAGCGCATCCGGTGCACCCATCATACCTATATGTAAAGTAAGCTTGATACGCACAGAGTAATAACTGTTAGCGTCACGGCAAACTTCACTGCTAGTCATACGAACGTTTATTCCGGAATATGTTCTGTGTATCTACAAAACTGGCTGTACTCCTAAAATTAATATGTACGAATTTCAAAAAATCGATTAAAATGTACGTATCAATATTGGTTACCAAGGAGGAGGTATCCAAGATGCCTTACACAATCGGCGTGGATTATGGGACCCAATCAGGACGAGTGGTCCTCCTGAACATAGACAACGGCTGCGAAATGGCTGTCAGTGTTGTTCCTTACGCGCATGGCGTGATCGATGAGATTCTGCCAACCACCGGTGCGAAACTTCCCGTCGATTTCGCGCTGCAACATCCATTGGATTACATCGACGTTTTGGACCGCGGAATTCCCGCCGTACTTAAAGAAAGCGGTATCAATCCGGCGGAGGTCATTGGATTAGGCGTGGATTTCACGTCGTGCACCGTGTTGCCGGTGAACGAAGACGGTGTACCATTGTGCATCCTCCCCGGGTGGCAAGAGCGGCCGCACGCATGGCCGAAATTGTGGAAACATCACGCAGCCCAGCCGATTGCCGACAGAATCAACGATGCGGCGAACAAGTTGAATTGTGAGTTTCTGCATCGGTATGGCGGACGAATTTCGTCCGAGTGGTATTTCCCAAAACTCATTGAAGTGTTTGAGCAGGACAGAGATGTATACAACGCCATGTTTCGGTTCGTCGAAGCGACAGATTGGGTCGTTTGGTACCTCACTGGCAACGAATGTCGAAATTCTTGCACCGCCGGCTACAAGGCGATGTGGTCTGAAGAGACGGGTGTTCCGCCAAGGGAGTTTTTCGCAGCCGTCAATCCTGACTTTCTCAATCCGACTGAAAAATTGGGAGATTTGTTTTATCCGTTGGGTACCCGAGCCAGCTGCCTCAGACCGGACGTCGCGTCCAAACTCGGGCTGAGTCCGAACGTGGCCGTCGCAGTCGGCAATGTCGACGCGATGGTGTCTGCTCCGAGCGTCGGGTTGCAAGCGCCGGGAACGTTTGTCATGGTCATGGGTACGTCGATTTGCCACTTGACGATAACCGAGCAGGAGATACTCATGCCCGGAATTACGGGTGTCGTCAAAGACGGGATTTTGCCGGGGTTTTACGGATACGAGGCGGGCCAAGCTGCCGTCGGCGACATGTTCGAGTGGTTTGTGAAAAGGTACGTCTCTCCCGAGGAACGCGAACAGGCAAAGCGAAAAGGTCTGTCCATCTACGAGTACCTGGAATCGGAAGCAGAGGTGCTTGCTCCGGGAGAATCCGGATTGATCGCGCTCGACTGGTGGAACGGGAATCGAAGCATTTTGAGCGATGCGGATTTGAGCGGCGTGATCGTCGGACTGACACTGAAAACCTTGCCGCACGAGCTGTACCGGACCTTGTTGGAATCAACGGCGTTTGGAACCAAGCGGATTCTCGACAATTTCGCGGAGCACGGCATCGAAATCACAAACATGATCGCCTGCGGTGGAGTTGCTCAAAAGAGCAGTCTTCTCATGCAAATTTACGCTGACGTGTGCGGACTTCCGGTCGCCGTATGCTCGTCCACCGAAGTGCCTGCACGCGGGGCGGCGATATTCGGCGCTGTCGCCGCGGGATCGAATGCGGGTGGCTTTGACTCCATTCAAGAGGCCATACCCAAGCTTGCATCACCCATCCTCAAAACCTACATCCCTGACCCTGACCGTCATCGTCAATATCGCGACATGTACCAAATTTATTGGGATTTATACGATATGTTTGGCCGGGATCGCGCCGATTGGATGCATCGACTCAAAGAGATGCGACTTGGGTCTTCACAGACTTCGAAACAAACAACGCTCACGCATCTATTCACATAACCACGAACTTCACTACAAGAAACGAGGTTGAACATGATGTCATCGAAAGAATCGCAATCACAATTTTGGTTCGTCGCCGGCAGCCAGCATCTCTATGGACAGGAAACGTTACGACAAGTCGAGGACCAGACGGTGGCGATGGTTCGCGCTCTCGGCGAAACGGCTCATTTGCCGTATCCCGTCACGTTTAAAACCGTGGTGTCCACACCTGAGCAAATTCGCCATCTCTGTCTGGAAGCCAACCAGGATGACACATGCGCAGGTGTCATCTGCTGGATGCACACGTTCTCGCCAGCCAAGATGTGGATTGCCGGACTGAAGGAACTTCGAAAACCGATGCTGCACCTCCATACACAGTACAATCGCGACATTCCGTGGTCGACCATCGACATGGACTTTATGAATCTAAACCAATCCGCCCACGGAGATCGAGAGTTCGGATTCATCGGCAGCCGGATGAACGTGCGACGCAAAGTGATCGTTGGCCATTGGTCGGATCAGAGGATCCATCGGCGGATCGGCGACTGGATGCACACTGCCGCAGGCGTGGCGGAGTGCAAGCGCCTGAAAGTCGCGCGTTTCGGAGACAACATGCGGGAAGTTGCCGTGACTGAAGGAGATAAAGTCGAGGCGCAAATCAAGTTCGGTTGGTCCATCAACGGCTATGGCATTGGGGATTTGGCGGATGTCCTAGCGACTGTGACCGACGCGCAGACCCATGCGCTTTTGGACACGTACGAGCAACTTTATGTCATTTCCCCTGAGACACGAAACGACACGGCGGCATGGAACGCGATACGTGAGCAAGCTCGAATGGAGATTGCAATGCGAACTTTCCTCGAAGACGGAAATTTTGGGGCATTCACAACCACATTTGAGGATCTCCACGGATTGAAGCAACTCCCTGGCCTAGCTGTACAAAGGCTCATGGCGGATGGTTTCGGATTCGGCGGTGAAGGCGATTGGAAAACCGCCGCACTGACACGCGTCATGAAAGTCATGGCTGGATTCCAAGAGACGTCGTTCATGGAGGACTACACGTATCATTTAGACCCTGACAACCCGATGGTCCTCGGCGCACACATGCTCGAAGTATGCCCGACCATCGCCGCGCATCGGCCGCGCATCGAAGTCCATCCACTCTCCATCGGCGGCAAAGAACCTCCGGCCCGATTGATTTTCGACGGCAAGAGCGGTCCCGCCGTCGTGGCTACGATGGTCGACTTGGGGCATCGGTTCAGACTGATTGTCAATGAAGTGGAAGCCGTTCAACCGACTGAATCGATGCCGAAGCTGCCTGTTGCGCGCGTTCTCTGGCGGCCTCAGCCATCGCTCAGCGAATCCGCGGAAGCATGGATATACGCCGGCGGTGCGCACCACACGGTGATGTCGTATCGAGTCAGTGTGGAGCAGATGATCGATTTCGCGGACATGATGGGCATCGAATGCATTGTCATTCGCAATGGAAAATCCGTTCAGTCGATACGCGACGAACTCCGTTGGAACGAAATCATGTGGAGATGAGTCGCATTCAAAATGCGCAAAAGAGGTGAGGATTGATGCTGGAGTCCCTGAAGCAAGACGTGCTGGAAGCCAACTTGGAACTCCCCCGTCACCAACTCGTCAAGTTCACGTGGGGCAATGTGAGCGGGATCGATAGAGCGAGTGGACTCTTCGTCATTAAACCGAGCGGCGTTCCTTACGAGGCGTTGACCAGGGACGATATGGTGGTGGTCGATCTCGACGGCAACGTGATTGAAGGACGTCTGCGTCCGTCGTCTGACACACCGACGCACATGGTCTTATACCGGGAACTGCCGGAGTTGGGCGGAATCGTGCACACGCACTCACCCTGGGGCACCATCTTTGCGCAAGCCGGGCAACCCATCCCTGCCCTCGGCACCACGCACGCCGACTATTTCTACGGCGACATTCCATGCACACGCCCACTCACCGACGAAGAGATTCTGAGGGACTACGAGATGGAGACCGGAAACGTCATTGTCGAAACCATTGCGGCTCATCAACTCGATCCGCTCGCCTTGCCTGGAATTCTCGTCTACAGTCACGCATCCTTCGCTTGGGGCACCAACGCCATGGAGGCGGTGCACAATGCGGTCGTCCTTGAGGAGGCGGCGAAACTCGCCTACCACACCATTCAACTCGGTCCGCCTGCTTCCCGCATATCGCAAACGCTGCTCGATAAGCACTACCTTCGCAAACACGGTGCCCATGCCTATTATGGCCAGCAATAAAATCGAGAAAAGGCGGCGCATACGATGTTGTTACCCTCGCAGATGCTCAACCAGCCATTTGCTTGCTCGTGCGGGAGAACCCACTTCGTCCCCATCGAACAGATCGTCGTGACCGAGAGGGCCATCGACGAAATCTGTGCCTATCTTCAGGCGAAAGGCGTCCAGCGTGTTCTTGTGGTCGGCGACAACAACACGAAACAAGCAGGCGGTGCCGCACTCTATCAACGGTTAACGGATGTTGGCATGTCATGCGGCCCACAGTGGTTTGAACATACCGGCGACTTACATCCAGACGAAGACGCAGTGGCGGCTGTGCGAACGGCGATTGGGGAATGCAAGCCTCACATGTTGATTGCGGTCGGAAGCGGCACCATCAACGATGTAACGCGATTCACGTCCTTTGAAGCACGATTGCCGTACATCGTCTTTGCGACAGCGCCGTCCATGGACGGATACGCGTCCAGCGTCGCCGCGATGCAATTCGCAGGCGTGAAGACAACGTTTGAATCCCATGCGCCCATGGCGATATTTGCGGACGACCGAATTCTCGCTGCCGCCCCGTGGCCGTTGATTCAAGCCGGTTTCGGAGATTTACTGGGAAAAGTGACGTCGCTGCTCGACTGGAAGCTGTCCTCCTATCTCTATGGAGAATATTTTTGTCAAGAATCCTACGAACTCGTGTTGAAGCCCTTGCGCGATTGTCTGGATCACGCACAGCAGCTTCGTGATCGAGATGTGGAGCGTGTCCGCGAGTTGTTCTCAGGGCTCATTCAGGCAGGCATCGCGATGGCCATGGTAGGCAACTCCCGTCCATGCAGCGGAAGCGAACACCACTGCTCACACTACTGGGATTTGTTAGCATACCAAGGTGTTCGTCGCTATGCGTCACACGGCCTGCAGGTCGGATACGCCGTTCATTGGACCAGCCGATTCTACCAGTTCATGTCCAACATGCAGACGATGACACAACCGCTTCCCCTGCGGTTGTCCGCCGAATGGAAGGAATACGTGCATGCCTTCTATCGAGAAGGCGCGACTGAGATTTTGTCGGCCCAGAAAGCGAAACGAACGTGGTTGGCCGAACGGGAAACGACGGCCAAATTCGGCGATATTTCCGGGCTGAAACAATCCCTGGAACCCGAACTGTCCATGATCAACACAGCCCATCGAGCCCTCGACATCATGGGCATCCCATTCAAGCGAAACTTCCTCGAATTGAACTCGACCATGTTGAGGGATACGTTTATGCACGCCCATGAGCTTCGATCTCGTTACACGATATTCGATTTTCTCCGAGGACAAGGCAGCCTGGAGCAAGCGGTCGATTGGGTTTTCAACGAATGCATGGAATCGTGATCGAAATCTACGTGATCGGAATCTATTCGTAGTTCGAGGAGGGCATTCGAAGATGTCTACTGCGCATGAGCGGCATCACAAGCGCGTCACGCTGCGCGACGAATTTTGGGAGCGATATCAAAGCCTTGTGCGAAACACGGTCATCCCGTATCAATGGGAAGCACTGAACGACCATATTCCAGATGCCGATCCAAGCTTTGCAGTCCGCAATTTCCGCATCGCCGCCGGACTTGAGCAAGGTGAATTTGGCGGCATGGTCTTCCAAGACAGCGATGCGGCAAAGTGGCTTGAAGCTGTGGGATATTCATTGGCGAACCATCCTGATCCCAAGCTCGAACACATGGCAGACGAATTCATTGAACTCATTGCCAACGCCCAACACCCAAACGGTTATCTCAACACGTACTACACCATCAAAGAACCGGGAAATCAGTGGACAAACCTGTATGAATGCCATGAGTTGTACTGTGCTGGTCATATGATTGAGGCGGCGGTCGCCTATTACCAAGCCACGGGAAAGCGTAGATTGTTGGAAGTGGCTTGCAAGCTGGCTGACCATATCGACACGGTATTTGGTCGTGAAGAAGGCCAGATTCGGGGCTACGATGGCCACCAGGAGATCGAACTAGCCCTCGTCAAGCTGTACAGGGTCACGAACGAGGAACGCTATTTGAAGTTGGCACAGTTCTTCATCGACGAACGCGGCACCGATCCGAATTTTTTCATCGAAGAATGCCGCCGTCGCGAAGGGTACAGTCACTGGGCGAAGAAAAATCTGCCAATACCGACCATCGACCAGCTCGCGTACAATCAGGCCCACAAACCCGTGCGCGAACAGGATGTGGCGACGGGCCATGCCGTACGCGCCATGTACATGTATGCCGCCATGGCGGATATCGCGAATCTGACGGGAGAACAAGCGTTGATAGACGCATGCCATCGCCTGTGGGACAGCGCGACGAAGAAGATGATGTATATTACAGGCGGCGTTGGTTCGACGCATCAAGGCGAGGCGTTCACCTTCGATTACGATCTGCCGAACGATACCGTGTACGCGGAGACTTGCGCTTCCATTGGCCTGATCTTTTTTGCACATCGTATGCTGACCCTAGAGGCAAAGAGCGAGTATGCGGATGTCTTGGAACGCGCGTTGTACAACAACGTGATCGGCAGCATGTCGCAGGACGGCAAGCGTTATTTCTATGTCAACCCTCTGGAGGTCTGGCCAAACGCCTCGGCAGCGAATCCGGACAGAAAGCATGTGAAACCCACGCGTCAGAAGTGGTTTGGCTGCGCGTGTTGTCCGCCAAACGTGGCGCGTCTGTTAAGTTCCTTAAACCAGTACATCTACACGGTGGATGAAGCCAGCGACACCATCTACACCCACTTATTCATCGGCAGTGAAGGGGCGTTCGATCTCGACGCTGGCCGAGTGGAACTTCACCAAATCTCGCGGCTTCCGTGGCATGGCGATGTAAGATTCGAGCTCTCCACCGTACCGAACCGTGAATTTACGCTGGCCTTTCGCGTTCCTGCCTGGTCCAACGGTCAAGCCGTCATGAAGGTGAATGGCGAACTTGTCAAGTACGACACGGTGGACGGCTACGCGATCCTCTGCCGACGTTGGACCGAGGGAGACGTCGTCGAATGGAAGCTGTGGATGGAAGCGCAATGGATCTCGGCACACCCAGAGGTGAGGGCCAATGGAGGCAAAGCGGCGCTTGTGCGTGGACCGCTTGTCTATTGCTTTGAGGAAACGGACAACGGCAGCGCGCTCTCCACATTGTCCATCGACCCGACAGCGCAGTTGAGATCGCGTACCGACCATGAGTTCAGTGGCCTTGTCGTGATCGAGACAGACGGTTACGCCGATGATCGACATTCTTGGCAAGACCACACACTCTATCGCCCACTGGCCGAATTGAATGCTCCGGGGAAGAAGACATTGAAGGCCATCCCATATTACCTTTGGGGGAATCGAGAACCCGGAGAAATGGCGGTCTGGGTTCGTGTGCGCGCGACATGAAGCCGTACATCGACCTCGATTGCCTCAGGTACACCGCGCATCAAGGGTCTGGAGGCTGGCGTCCGGCAGCTTGCGCCGCCTTCAGGCCAGCCTCCTATGAGATTCACACGGACACCGTTCGTTACGAGATATCGTTACGATTTGAACTCTGGAAGCCAGCTTCCATGTGCCTCGATGAGATCGTCGCAAAGCGCCACGATGTCGTCGATGGACAACTCAGCTGACGTATGCGGATCCAACATTGCGGCATGGTAGATATGATCCCGCTTTCGGGTTATCGCGGCTTCAATCGTGAGCAGTTGCGTGTTGATGTTGGTCCTGTTCAGCGCCGCGCACTGAGGCGGCAAATTCCCGACATACGTCGGCGTCACACCGCTTGCATCCACGAGGCAAGGAACCTCAACGCACGCCTGTGCAGGAAGATTTGGAATCAATCCCGTGTTCATGACATTGGCTCCGATCTTGAACGGCACGTTCGTCTCGATAGCTTCCATAATATACGAGGCGTACTCATGTGTCCGTTGATGCGTCAATTGCGCGTTTTGAACCAACTCTTCCCGCATGCTCTTCCAGCGATTGATTTGGTTCACGCACCGTCTTGGATACTCATCCAGCGGAATATTGAATCGTTCGATCAACTCTGGATAGTTTTTCTTGATGAAGTAGGGATGGTATTCGGCATTGTGCTCTGAGGATTCCGTCACATAGTAACCGAAGCGCAACATGAGTTCAAAGCGCACCATGTCATGGTGCTTCTCGAGTTGTTTCTCACGAGCGCGCCGTTTGATCTCTGGATACAGGTCTTCCCCGTCCTTGGTGACCTCAAGGAGCCATGCCATATGGTTAATGCCAGCGATCTTCGATTGTACGCCGGTGGGGTCCATACCCAGGCTCTCAAACAAATGCGGAACACAGACTTGAACACTGTGGCACAGTCCGACGGTGGTGATCCCACCGTACGTATTCATGACGTTGGTCAAGACAGCCATTGGGTTGGTGTAGTTCAAAAACAGTGCATCCGGGCAGACATCTTGCATATCTCTCGCAATCTCAAGCATCACCGGTATCGTCCGCAGATTTCGGAATATGCCCCCAATCCCTACCGTATCGGCGATGGTCTGACGCAACCCATACTTCTTTGGAATCTCAAAATCGGTAATTGTGCAAGGGTCGTAACCGCCGACCTGAATCGCATTAATCACGTACTTGGCACCCTGCAGCGCATCTTTTCGATCCCGGTACGCCCGGATGTGTACACGGCTCTGCGTACTCGCTTTCAGGTTGTTCAGCATCTTTTCAGAGTCGTTCAGCCGCTCCAGATCGATGTCGTAGAGCGCGAACTCAAAGTCCTGGAGCGCTGGTGTCAACATGCTGTCCCCTAACACGTTCTTGGCAAACACGGTACTCCCGGCGCCGATAAATGTAATTTTGTTCATTGGAATGAACCCCAACCTTCCAGAGATATGATGAAAACCATGACCAACAGCTTCATATTCGCTTATTGCGGGTTCAATGCGGGCCGTTCTTGAGCTTTGTCTGACTCACCAGCATTCCTATTCGCAGCATCCCTGTCCTTCCGCATTTCTTCCACCGTCTTCACCCTCAGTCGTGCTGCTCCTTGATAGTCGCGTGTGGGAAGCAAATTGCCCGACTTCAGTCGCTCTTTCGCCTCCACGATAGCCTTGCCGTATTGTGGCAGCCATTGTTCTTCTGCAACCAGCAATTCATCGACCATTTGCCAAATTTCCGGCGGATTGCACACCGCCCCAACGAGTGGATCCATCATCATCGCCTGACGGAGCAGAATATCATCTCCATGGACGGCCGCTTCGACCGCCAGTCGTTGTACTGAGATACTGGCGTTGCAAACCGCAGCACATCCTAATGGCAAATCTCCAACATGTGGAATGCTGATGCCATTGCCATCCACATAGCCGGGCGCTTCAATCACGGCATCCGCTGGCAAGTTGGATATCACGCCATTGTTCACGACATTGAAATGACCTCGATACACTCTGCCAGTTTCGAGCCCTTCGATGATATACGATCCGTGTTCACGACCTCGGGTCTCTTTCGAGTACACCAACGCAGGATCCTTCATCCAGTTCGGAAAATCCGTTTCGAACCAATTGCGCCCTTCCGTGCATACTCGTAAGTAACCGCCAGTCTCTCCGTGAATCCAACTTCCGAGATCGATCCAATCGCGAATTTCATCCGGTCGCTTGCGATACCATGGGACATACTCGCTTAAGTGACCATTGGACTCTGTACTGTAATACCCGAAGCGCCTGAGCATATCGATGCGAACCTTCTCGGTCTGACGAAACTCCGGATGTTTCTCGAAAGCTTCGAGCAATTTTCCGGTAAGGTCCTCTCCCTTGTGCCTCACCTGGATGTACCACGTCTGGTGATTGATTCCCGCACAGATAATGTCTACTTCGTCCTTCGGAAGACCCAGAGCTTTGGCAATTTGTTCGTGGCCGCCTTGTACTCCATGGCAGAGGCCAATCGTCCTTACCCCGCCATATTGATTGCAAGCCCAAGTCATCATTGCCATTGGATTGGCATAATTGAGCATGAGGCATCCCGGTTCGGCAACCTCACGAATGTCTTTGCATATTTGAAGCATCTCGGCGATGCCGCGTTGGCCATACATAATTCCGCCCGCACACAATGTGTCGCCTACACACTGGTCGACGCCGTATTTCAGCGGAATGTCGATATCCAGCCTAAACGCGTCGAGTCCCCCGATACGTACGACAACAAAAACATACCGAGCACCTTCTAATGCCTCCCGCCGATCCGTCGTTGACAATATCTCTATATTCAGCCCGCTTGCTCGGATATCCCGCTGGCACAACTGCGTCACCATGTCGAGATTGTGCGGATTGATATCCGTAAATGCGACTTCGACGTCAGCGAATTCAGGAACAGAAAGCAGATCCCGCAGCAACCCTCTGGTGAACCCGATACTTCCTGCACCAACAAAGGCAATTTTGAACGACATCCCATGACCATCCTTTCTGAAGTGCAATCCCTTGGGGGAGTCCCGACCTGCTTCCGAAATATGCTTGAATCAGGAAATTTCGGCTATCACATCCCTCCCTCAACCTTCGCCAAGTTATCCCTTGAGGCCCGTGATCGAGATACCTTGAATGAACGTTCTTTGCGTTAAGAAGTACAGGATGATGAGTGGCAATGTGGCGACGGTCGAAGCGGCCATCAACAACCCCCACTGCGTGCCGTACGAGCTCACATATTGCTGGAGCCCTAGCGAAATGGTGTATAGGGAAGAGTTGTTCAAGTAGATAATCGGTCCGAGAAAATCGTTCCAGCAATACATGAACTGGAACAGCGCAACAGTGGCCAACGCAGGCTTGGCGAGTGGCAAAATAATTCTATAAAATATTTTGAATTCACTTGCGCCATCCATATAGGCAGCCTCAGACAATGACTGAGGTATGGTCATAAAGAATTGTCGAAGCAGGAATATCTGAAACGCATTACCGAAAAACGACGGAATGATGAGCGGCTTGAACGATCCTACCCAACCGATGCTCTTGAAAAGGACAAATAGCGGAATCATCGTGACCTGAAACGGAAGCATCATCGTCGCAAGCATCAGGAAAAATAGGAATCCCCGTTCCGGGAACTCAATACGTGCAAATCCATAGGCGACTACGCTGCAGGACAATACAGTCCCTATCACCGAACCGACACAGTAGTAAAGCGTATTAAGAATATAGTGTAAGAACGGCTCAAACTGCATCGCACTCGGATAGTTTCCCCATTGAAAAGGATGGGGTATCCAAATGGGCGGCCACACCATTTGCTGAAAACTCGGCTTGAGCGATGTCGAGATCATCCAGAACAGAGGGAAGATGAACAAAATTCCCAACAAGATGAGAATGCCGTGTTTCAGGGCACTTGATGCGTATCGTTTCCCTCTTACTGTTTGGGTTACTCGTTGACTGCCGATCTCGACCGATCCCGGTTCGATACTCATTCAGCCACCTCCTTAAAATGCGCTCAAAAATCGGCCGCCCCGCGCGGAGGCGGCGACGCCCTCACTTGTCACGTTTCATTTCTTGGTTGGCTTGGTTCTGCAAGTAGGTCAAAGCTTGCTTGGGGCTCATTTTGCCCTGTAATGCATAATCCTCGGCATTTGTCAGATCGGTTTGATATAGCATCGCTGCCGGTGTAACGGGATCCGTCGTATCCTTTGGGTTGTTCAAGACGTTGACAAACTGTTTGCGCAATGGGTCTTCAGAAAGCCACTTCTGGTATGCCGGCTGTTTGGTAATTTCAGGTGAGTTCGGAACCCATCCACCCGTGGGATAGGCTTTTGCAGCCCATGCTGCATTCTGATACCCTGCCAACCACGAGATAAATTCGAAGGCTTGCTGTGGATGTTTGGCGCCTTTTGGAATCATGTTGTAATTGCCGTTGATCCAAGTGGCATTTGCGTTGCCACCGGGTGCAGCTGGGATGGGTATGACCCCATAACTCAAGCTCGGGTCATCCTGTTGGATTTGTCCCATCTCCCACATACCTGAAATCGTAAAGCCCTGCTTGCCAATGTCGAACGCATCTGTCGATCCGCCCGCAGCAGCGTTCAACCCGTTTTCAAATGCACTGACCTGTGAATATGGGTACTTTTTGAACTTGGCTATCCAAGACATGTCCGCTAGAGCCTTGGAATTGAGAAGATTGTATTTGCCATTGGTGAATAGATCCGTTTCACTAAGCCCGAATGCTGGCATCAGCTGTTCGAAGTTTGACCCGGGATAAAATCCAACTTGTGTCACAACACCGCCGTTCCCAATCTTCCATTCTTTGTCCTGATCAGCCCACAGCTGATCCAGCGTCTTCGGTGGCTTGTTGGGATTTAGACCACTTTGCTTCATGATAGTCTTGTTGTAATACAGGGCATACGTGTTTTCAGTCCACGGCATTGCGTAGAGGCTGCCATTGTAGGTTCCAAATTTTGTGACCGCAGGGTAGAACCACTTTTTTAATCCGGCGTATTTTCCAGTCATAAACTTATCCAGGTTCATAACGGCGCCTTTGGCTGCAAAAGCGCCTATCGAAGCGTTCCACTCCGTGAACACGTCAGGCGGATCGCCAGCCGCAATGGCGGTCAATAGCTTTTGGTCTCCGCTTGCAGAAGGAACGGCGAGCATGTTCACGTGAATATTGGGATGTGTCGCATTGAACTCGTTGACCATGTCTTGCACGACTTTTTCCCACTGTCCTGACCACATGTTCCAGTATTCCAGTTGAACGACTCCGCCACTCGATGCAGCCTTGACATTGGAACTGAGCGCGTTGTTTGGCATGGCTCCGAATCCTTGCACACCTGTACCAACACCGACGACTGCAACGGATAGCAGTCCAGTTCTCCATTTCCATGTCCTGAACGTCATATGAATCCCCTTTCGGATTTTGGGTATGCTCCAACTGTGCAGTGCACAGTGATAGCTAGATTCATGTCAACCCTTCGGTCTGTACCGTCATTGATCCGAGCCATAGTAGACCCACTTGGCGGATCCCCTATAGACCAGTACAGTGACAATGAGAATCAGAACGAATAACAGCCAAGCCATGGCAGAAGCGTAGCCTAGGTGAAGGAACTGGAATGCCTGCTGGTACAAGTAGAGCGCGAAAAACATGGACGCGTTATCAGGTCCGCCTTGCGTCATGACATAAGCTTGCGTAAAAAATTGGAAAGACCCGATTAACCCCATAATCACGTTGAACAGAATCACAGGGCTTATCATTGGAATCGTAATTTTAACGGCACGTTGCCAAGCATTGGCGCCCTCAATGATGGCGGCCTCGTAGAGCTCTTTGGCCACTCCTTGCAATCCCGCTAGGTAAATCACGACCGTCTGCCCAACTCCCCAAAGGCTCATTAGGATAAAGGACGGTTTTACCCAATGCACCGAATAGAGCCAGCCTGGCGCTGGCAGTCCAATAGCGCGCAGCAACGCATCAATAAAGCCAAAGGATGGGTTGAACAACCAAATCCAGAGCACGGATGACGCCACAAATGGGACGATAGCTGGTAAATAGAACACGGTGCGATAGATGGTTCGTCCACGCACGTTCATATTGAGGAGCAGCGCGATAGCCAGGGCTACAATCGTCGAAAGTGGAACCGAGAAAATCGTGTAGTAGAGCGTGTTGTAAAGCGACTGCCAAAATATTGGATCATGCATCAACTTTGAATAGTTTTGCAAACCGATCCAAGACGGCGACGAGATGATATCGTAGTTTGTAAAACTGTAGTAGAGAGATGCCAAAAACGGAAACAACGCAAAGGCTAAAAAGCCAATCACCCATGGAGAAATGAACAACCAACCTGTGATTCGATTTCTTCGAACCCGCGCACGATTGACGTGAATGCGCTTTCTCGACTTCTGCAGAGCCACGACTTCATTTGAGTAACTCACCAAATCACCTACTCTTCAGTCGATTTGTGGGTATCTCTTTTGACGCGACTGCAAACATCTCATGCTCACGTAGCAATTGAACCACGCGGCAACTGGTACAATCCCAATTACAAGCCCCACCTTCGTTATCACAACCGCCAGAATAACCAGCGTCCAAGCAAGGAAAACGCTTACAATAGATACAAAGAAGTTTCTTACCCCAGTCAAGAACACCAACTGTACCAATTTCCACGACGATAGCTCTACGGAGACTAGCACCGGTCCAAGGTGCATGACGGCAGCGAGAAAAACGATGGCAAAACCTGCGCAAATGCCTAACATCATCAGTGAAACGTCGCCGTGGTTTCTTGCGTAATATTCGAGCTCCCAAAATAAAAGACACGCAATCAACAGAGTCGGAATGCCTACGACGTAGCTGATCTTCAGGTGCTTTCTCCAACCGGCAAAGTAGAGGCCGATTACCCGTTCGTCGCCGTCCATCCAACCACGTACCGTAGCAAACAGCGCTGCAGTACTCGGAGGTATTGTGATAATCGGCAAGCAGCAAATCATCCACAATAAATTTAGTAAAAAAATATTGGCAACAAGCGTCCCGACACGATGCCATCCTGCAAAAATGCGCTCTTTCCACATATTCCTCACCCTCCTTTCTCCCTTTGCGAAAACTCCAATCATATCTAATTGGGGGATAGAACGTTGTTGAGTGCGCTCCCCCGAGGCAAAGAGCAGGTTCCCCGTTCCACTAACTGAGTCGAAACTGTGACAGTGACCGGAGTGTCTCGACCATTCAACTGGTCACTCAGCAGCTTTGCTCCTAATCTCCCCATCGTCTCTGTGCACACTCTTATGGTTGTCAGCGGAGGAGTAATAAATTGGGCAATCTCTATATCACCTGAATCCG
>NZ_BCQI01000068.1 GCF_001544355.1 Alicyclobacillus acidiphilus NBRC 100859 | reverse complement strand
CCCGTGATTCCTGCCAAAGTTGATAAAAGGGCGTGAAGAAGCTGTTCAATATTTGCGTACATGATAAATATCCTCCTTTGTGTGTTTCAAATCTCAATCGATCAGAGCAACACAAAGGAAGGTGCTTCTTCATCACTGTCGCCTGACCTTAACAACTTTCGACGCACAGTGCGGATAATGCGGAGGATCGGCTGAACAATTGGCTTAACGCTTTCATGTATTCCAAGGTTGGGAACGTACAGTAGATGACGATTTGAAGGAGGAAATTGGGAGTTTGAGTTGCACCACAAAAGTAAGGCAAAGCCAACGAAGACGGAGAGCAGAGGCAGTAAGTAAAACAGTTGAATATCCATTGTCACAGTTCCACCTCTCCCTCACAAGTTTCCATACGACTGGTTTAATTATACACCCTAAAGGCATCCTGTGGGTTCTGATCTCATGGTGTTCACCAACGTTCCCCCTGCCACGAGTCAAGAAAGCTCTGTGGAAGAACTTGTACGTCCAGATGTGGTTCGATAGGATACTTCGGGATTTAGTATCCCTTTTTGTACTTTAAGAGGACTCTCATGCACGCATCAAAATGCCTTTGAGGAACGACGAAATTGACTCCAAACGGTTGACGGTTCACCGCGTAATTTGTTAACAGATCTCGAATTCCAGAAGACAGATACTTAGATGGGAAACGGAAATTATTCTTGATGAACTCAGACCAGAGACGATACATTGTACCTGCGATCATATCCGCAATCTGAATCCCTATCTCATCCTTCGATTTCCCTTCAACCAGACTGAACTTGTCCAGATGAAAATGAACCAAACCGTTGAGTCTATTGTGGCGACTGACCGCCGAGAAGTCATTTTCCTCCAATGCCCTCATATTCTCATAAAGAATCTGAAAGAAGTATGCCTGCTCATCATGAATAAACGTGGTATCCGCAATACCAGCATCTCTCTGAAATTGCTGAACTCTCGCCATGATGTTCGCAAGTGCTGGAATGTTGGGCAAAGCCGACCAGTGTTTGACCTTTTGTACCCAGATCGGGTTCTGGAAGCAAGGATTCAATTATCGACCTCCCCCCAACTTGATGGTAAACTGTGGTGAACTGTTCGAGAGTCTCGTCCAGAGTTCGACAGAGAACCTGACCAAATTCATCTGTGCGAAGTAGCAAAACAGTTCTTAGACTGGATATGAAGGCGTCGAATGACTGTTGGTCTCGCTCCCTGCATGCCTTCGAAAACAAAACAAATACGCGGGTTGGCAGAACGTCGTGCAAATAATCCGCCGCTCGCTGAAGGACGTTAAGAGTCAGGTCAGTAGGCGGCGTTTCTAAGAGGATACGACAAATCAAGTTATTGATTTGCATGCAAAGGAAATACTTTTTGTCGTTGATCTCGACGAAAATGGGATATTGATTGAGCCACAAATAATCAATGAGGTCGACAACGAGATTTGGCTTGGTGTCGTACAGCTTTGAGGATTTCAGTTCAGGGCTTTGGATGCGATATCTCCGCTTTAGGTCTTTGACGAAGGATTCAATTTCACCTCGGTCATCATCATAAATACCTACTCCAGCCAAAACAAAATAGGGTTGTCCGTCAAAGCGAAAGTCCTCGTTCCTACCAATACGGACATCCCCTGTATTCCCACTCTCGTCGATGAAGATGTTAAGTCTTACCATAGTCGACCTCTGAACCTCTGATCCCAACAGAATGCTCTCAATGCAACAGCACATAAGTTCCACTATGACGGACTGACCCTAAAGAGTCTTGACCGTTTCATTGAAAGCCGCCTGTAGCTCCTGCACGTCTTGATAACGGTCATCGAGGTTATCGGATAGTCCCTTTTCAACAAATGATTGAAATTCATTGCTCGTGTACTTTCCTATTGTCAGTCTGCCCGTCATGACGAAATAGATTAATCGTACCAGAGCATATGTCTCGTGCCTCATATCATAGTGTTTGAATCCCGTTACTGATAGTTTAGGATCGTTAAGAGACCCTTTTATTTCCGTATCTGATTTTGTCAGTGTACTACCAGGCAGTTTGACCAACCCAAAGTCCGAAACTTTTACGACCTTCAACCCATCATAGAGTTTAACCAAAACGTTCCTTGTGCTGATATCCCGATGTAGTACGCCCTTACTGTGAATGTAGTTGAACGCTCTCAATATCTGTCGAACAAGGTTTACTCTTTCACTCACGTCGAGTTTGTTGTTGTTTTCGGTAATGTACTTCTCCAGCGTCTTGTCCACATACTCCATCACGTACTGGCGGTTCGTTTCGTCAAAGTTGTACACTTCAACGACGTAGGGTGAACTGAGCTTTTGCATCGTGTCAAATTCCTTTTTGAACCGTTGGTACTCCTCTTCAGTCAAATCCTTGTTGGCTCTCTTAATGGCGAACCAACGATTGTAGTATTCATCCCTGTACTTGTGGACGGTTGCATACGAGCCACTACCAATCATCGTTGTTGGAAACAAACTCCTGCGGTTGCCGCGTTCTATACTGATGGAGGCTGTTAGCTGAAAAATAGGTTGTGTTTCTATAACGTCGATCCGTTGAAACCCACTGGGGATAGGACTGCCACCACTATGTTGTAGGAATGCTTCACACTGTCGAATGATGTCCTCGTAATAAGGAACTATCTTAAACTCGTGATCCGTCCCTCTAAAGTTCGCTTGAACCGTCCTTATTTCATCTAACACGTATAAAAGTTCTCTGCTCTCGTGTGCGGTATAATGCCCGCTTCGAAGCCGTGTGTTCATATATTTGAATAACTCATTCAGCTGGTAATGAAAGATCGAAAAGAACTGTCGTAAATACTCGTCTTCAACGTCATCGTAAAACTCCAAATTCAATTGAACATTATGGTCGAAGTATGGGTATTTCTCGCGGTATCCGTCGAGTTTATTACGGAGATAGATTAAATGCCCGTCGGTCCTTGCTACCATCAAATCACCCTTACTTAGCCCTTGTTTCACTGTAAATCACGCTTGAACGCGTCAGTAAAAAGAGCGGAGTTCCCCTTCCCTCTGTTTCTTCAACTCACGCCCAACGCCTTGAACACTGCATCCGTTGGGTCAGAATAGAAGATGGGCTGTATCTTGATCAGTAGATCCGATGGAACAGTTTGCAGATCCACGACCGACACCGCAGGAATTAGTACCTTCTTCGCCCCTGCGTCAACGCATACTTGTAACACATTAGCAAACTCTTCAATCTTGGCTATGGTTCCGCCGACTGTCATGTTTCCGAGGACTACCAGGCTCTCCTGCACGGATCGTTCCAAAGCCGCAGAGCACAACCCCACTAACTCGGCAATTGCCAACTCACTGGTGAGTCCAATCCCCTGCAAATCACTGATATGCATCAGATAGTCCTTTGTTTTTGTGCTAATCGTGCCGCTGATGCTCTTGGCATTTGCGGTGAAGTATCGGAAAGCCGTATCAAGACTTTCCCTCGCCCCCCGATGGGACGCCACACCAGACTTTTCAAACTTCCCTGTTCCCGATACAACCTGATTCTCCAGTTTATAAACACCAATCATGCCAGAATCTCCATGTCCAACCGTATAAACATGACCTGGCTTACCCATTCCCTCTGGGATCAGCTTCCCGCCACCTTGTTCGGGCACAGACACATATTCTTCGTTCAGCGTCTCCCTGTCGATATAGGAGAAATGGACATCGTAAAACTCCATTCCTCCAATTTTTTTAAGCTGTTCCTTGACCCTTCTGCGTCCTTCCAACGCATATCTCAGGATCTCCTCTACATTCTCTTTGGTGTATTCGCCATTTGGGTACAAGAGCTTAATCAATCCAGATACCGTCTTGCGAACGGCAATTACATCGCGCTGGTTCAGGTTATTGCCAAGCTTGAAGTAACGGTCAATCGCGTCGGCAAAGGAGCGTTTTCGCATCTCCCTGAAATATTCCGCCATGTAATCGACGATGAACCCGTATTGGTTCGTGAAGAATTCGGGACGCATCTTGGGTACTTCCCAGCCAGGGAGATAGTAGTGCATCCGATCAAAAAACGCTGTATCGTTCGCCATGGCATCAGGAAACGGCGCAAAGAGATGCGAGGTCTTGATGAGCGAGTCTAAGCTCTGATTGATGTTTCCCACAAACACCATGGACGCAGAAGCCGTCTTCTCCTCCTTACCCCGTGCAAATGACCCAGATGCCATGTAGTCCTTCATTATTTGGATGCCATCTTTGTCCTTGAACTGTATCCCCGCCACCTCATCAAAAGCGACAACATCCCATAACCCGACCAATCCAACCTTCTTGGTGGACATGTTGTAGAACAGATTCGCGACAGTGGTTTGTCCACCTGATACAAGGATGGAATTCGGGGATAGCTCTTTGTAAACGTGGGACTTCCCCGTCCCCCTCGGACCCAGTTCACACAGATTGTAGTTGTTCTCGACCAGTGGAACGAGCCTAAGCAAGAGATGCCACTTGACCCGCTCTTCCAGGTGGGTCGGCTCCATCCCTGTCGAGCGAATCAGTACGTCGATCCATTCCTCTTTGGTGAAGCTCTTCCGCCCTTCAAAAATCTCGTTCAAGTCCATGTTGGGCATCTGAATGGGCTGTAGACTGCTGATGCTAAACGGGTTCATGTTGCGGGCTTCTTCGTCAAAGAAATAGTCCATCTTCAACATGCACCAGATGCCGCCCGCCAACAGTTTGTCGTACTCTTTGACGTAGTTAGGGGAAATGGGAACCCCTTTAAGTCCCAGGTTCGAGAACTCAGCTTCATAGGTGTCGATTTTAGGGTTGAGGGTCACGGTCACTTTGTCGATGATGGAATATTGTCCGATCTCGCGAATTCTTGACTTGATCTTTTCTGCCTCGTCAGGTCTCACGAAGTTCTCTGCAAGGATCTTCTTGACGCGATCCACTCCTTCGCGAATACTCTCCTCATCATTTGTCGCCGCGTACATCCCAAGCAGATATTCCAACACATAGACGGGCACATTGGCTCCCTGCTTGATCATGCTTGTGAGGTCTTTCCGCACGACCCTGCCCGCAAAGACCATGTTCAGTTTTTGGTCTAAATCCAAAGAGCGTTCGTCATTTAGCTCCATCTTGCCCGCCCTCTCTTAAAAGTCGAAATCGCTGACAATGCCGAGGTTGATCGTAAACGGAATCTGTTCCACGACAACATTGGTCTCGGTATCCTTGATAACGAGGTAGTAGTTTTTAGTTTTGTCATATGGAATCTGTTTCAACGCAAACTGTATCTTAAACGTCCGCTCTTCTGGCTTGTCGGTGGTTCTATCACAAATCAACGTCGCCTCGTTGCTGATGACCGCGCCGTCATCATCCGCCATATAGATTTTCACAGTCCGTGGAACCCGCTTATCCTCCACCTTCTCAGTTTGGAAGAAGGTCAAGTTAAACAAGCTGTTTGTGATCTTCCTGGTAGTGTTCGTGAGCTTGACATCCACCTTCACGATTTCGCGACTATGCTTCTGCCCACTGCGGATATTTTTGAACTGGATCAAGGGCACCACGATTTCCTGCAAGCTCGCCCCACCATGTACGAAGTTAGCCCCAGCTCCCTGCATTTTGAAGCGGATCGTCGCTTTGGGGACATACGTCGTAATGTGATGTTCATTCAAAATAAACGAGTCCATGTTGATATCAAGCAGACCACTTCTCTCGCCCGACTCTTTCGCCAGCGAGTACCTTCGCTTTGTCTCAATTGCCTCGATGCCTTCCTTTTCGATCTTATCGCTTTCTTCGAGTGGATCGCGCTGATAAACGAATCCGTGATCAGCAGTGATCAAGATGTTCGTGGCACTCAGATCGTCTCGAATTATCTTGATGATGCCGTAGATTTCCTCAATCGCATCTTCCGCCGCTTTAAATGTGTTGATTTCCGTTGATGCTTTATCCCCAGTCGCGTCAATGCTATCGTGGTAGATGTAGATCAGTTTTTTCCCTTTGAAATGCTCCCTCCGCCCCGCCTTATTCATGGACAGCAGGTCACGGAAATGGACAGCAACACTATCCGCCACTGATCCCTGTAGGATGTCGTTCCGATTATCAAGACCGCTGGAGGGTTTCCCGTCAACCAGCACCTTGCCACTGAGGTCAATCTCAAGAGTTTTATGTGGGAGCAATGAAGCCATCCCCAGCTTGGTGACCGACGGGATGACGCCTAATAACGGTTGAATTTCGCAAGCACCTATCGTCTCAGTATTGAGTTTTTCCGCCAATTCGACTGCGACTTCGTAGCGGAATGCGTCGGAAATTACGACAAACACTCGATCTCCCTGACGCACTCTCGGTCCGACAAAGTTTCGGTAGAAGTCTTTCTGATTCTGCACGCCTGGAAGCGACCAGTTTGCTTTCATCTCGTCATCCACAGCAGATGACCAGTGCGAACTGAGTTCCCCCATGAACCAGTTGGTATAGAGGTTTTCAACCATCACCCGTAGCTTCTTCAGGATTTCGCTGTCTGGCTCGTTATCATAGGCAACGTAGAACTTACGGTAGTAGGTGTCCATCTGGTAATACTCGTTCACGTAAGCTCGGAACATATCGATTGCCTGTACCTGCGGAATTCCAGGACTATGCTGTTTGTGGAACTCAAACATCTTGACGGTGTAAAACAGAGCCTCATAGATGAAACGATACCGCTCGTAAAAATGTTTGGTGCGCCGCAGATTGATTAACTCGATGTATTTCGCAAAGTCCTCAAGATGATCATCTAAACTGTTGGCGATATATGCAATGATTGCCCTGTCAAAATACTGAAAGGTGTCCGCCGTCTTGAAGTCCTCTACGTCCAACTGAGCCACAATGTCAGCAAGCTTAATTTCACGTTCTGCGATTTCTGCGAGGTCATCATACACAGAATAATCCGTCTTGTGGTTCATCCAATGGTCGATGAACACCATCGCATTCGACCTGTTCCTCGTTGCGATGTAATGTTTAACCTGCGAAAGATGGCTCTCATCAATAGCGTGACTGAGTGCCGATACGGTCAAGTGAATGAACAATGTCTTTAGCGATGGGCTACTTTGTTCATATCCATAACGGTCAGACACATATCTCCAGAACACGGAGAGGTCAAAGAACTTCTCAAACTGTTCCAGGTACTTGTTATCGTTGTCATCCAGGCTATCCATCAGGACAGCCTTTAGAACATCCTCGAACTCAGGGGACTTCAAGCCACAGATTGCGCTCATCATCCCCAGTTCCAGGGCTTCCTGCGAAGTAATGTGCATATCAAATGCTTTCAATTGTCGCGTTCGCTCTTTGCTTCCGAAGAACTTCTCGTACTTCTTGACCACATTTCGCAGACTGGGATCAATGTTGCACTCATCCATCAGCAACGAGATCCTGTCTGCGTGAAACGCTTGAGAGTATAAGTACGTATCCATGAGCCAGTTGTCCTCATGGTTCATGTCCAAATTTGAGTAGATCAGGTAGTGAGACGTTGTGTCCTCTTCTTCAAGCATGTATTTCGTATAAAAGCTATTGGTATCAGTCAGTATATGAATTTTGGCGTTAACCAAGGAAAGCTCGTTGATATCATCAACGAACTCCTTGTCCTTGTCCAACCAAAAGACAATCTTGCGTTGCTCCCCATCCTGCAAGGGTTGCTGGAAGGTTGCGTTTAGCGTGCTTACGATATCATCTAAATTCAATTGGAACACCCTTTTCTCGAACTACAGGCGTTTAGGGATACACCAAGTCGATGGTATATCCCTATTCTACCCAAATACTAATTTCGTTTTGCAAGCAAGCCTTCGAACTTGGCGTAGTTCACATCCACGCCATCATCCAGGTCGATTTCAATCTGCCTGTCCGCCATGTGATGCAGAAGCTCCTCGTATTCCTTAAATTCGGCAATCTTCAAATCCAGCGTCTTCAGTTCTTTTTTGGCAGTACTGACCTCCTTCGGAGTTCCGCCTCCCTCGATAATACTGAGGAGGGACTTCTTCTCCGCATCAAGGCGAATCTGAAGTTCATGCACGTAGTCCGTTCTAATCCTCGACAGCGTGGTCTTATCATACCTATGCATGTAAATCAGACAGTTAAATGCCTTCTGTTTGCCAGACGTAAACAGCCAATAAATCGGCTTCTTTTTGTATGTCTGAACGTGATCCTTGAAGAAGTCATTCAGAAAATATTTCCGAATCGCTTCCCTCGGAGTCTCATCATCCTTCTTCCCCAACGTCTCGGCGATAAACTCCAGATTTTCCGCCAGAGTTTCTTCACCAAAGGTCACTTTGACAAACTCGACGAATCTGGATACGATATCGTCCTCAAAACAGGCTCCCGAAAAAATGGGAAGGATGTTGTCCCGATCAACTGCAAACGTTTTATACCTTTCAGGGTCGAAGTCGCCACCAGCAAAGACAAGACCCTCTTCATCCAAGGAGTATCGCCCAAACATGCAACCTACGGCATAAGATATGAAGCTCTTCACATCCCGTTCTAAATCGGCTCGACGAATCGTCACATGTTCATCTTCAATTTCAGATGTCAACTCATTCTGCAACCCGTAGATATTGATAAAAATCTGATTAAGCTCTACCTCATTGGACTTGAGCTGTTCGAACTGTTTATCCGAGAAGTCCTTCCAACGGTTGAACGACTCCTTAATGGTGCCACATTTATGAGCTAAAAAAGGATGTTTTTTGAAATCCCAAGACGTTTCGAAGTTATCCCAGTCGGATTTGGAAATCTCGATGTTTTTTGTAACAAGCTCATCTATTAACGGCTTGTGCATGTTTGAAATGATGATCGGAACACTCGCGACATCTCCAGCGTTCATATTTATGGTAGGATTTATGATTTGGGTAAAACTCTGGGCCACCTTTGTATTTAGTAGCCCAAGAATATACTTGAACACATCATCAGATGGAAAACATGATATACCAGCTACGTTAAATAATGAGTTGTCAGGGTAATATCTTGCACAAAAAGCCCCACTTGCGACTAATGACCAACTTACACTACTACGGAAATTGAAATCCAAATTTTGAGGTCTTGAACGTAGCTTACCTCTTTCATCTTTGAAGTTCTTTATTTCATATCCGTCATTTTCCCAATTGACGACAAATTGATTATTCCCGTACCAGCGTCGAAATTCCCCACCTTTATTAATGGGATACCACTTCTTGCTCATATCTGCACAGAAGCTTGTTTTAAGCAGGTCAACTTCATACCACAGTCTCAAAAATCTATCGTTGTCTCCTGTTATTAACCCTTGTTTTGGTTCGCATACTTCGCCGAGTAATTTTTGCGTTTCATATATTCTAATAACGTTGTCAGTTACCCAATACGCAATTGGGTTACCTGGGATCTTGGAAAACCGCTCCTTGTTGATTACGTATCTATCTTCACCTTGCAAGAATTTAGACTCTTTTGTGCTTGCGTGATCATAGTCAGTCAACCTGATAAATATAGCTTTATAATCTCTAACGTTGCTGTTTCTCAATATAAATGAAGTGGTTTGAACTACTTCACCACCTATTTCTTCAAACGCTTTGGGTCCCAAATGAGCCATGTTTACAATATCCATAAGCATTAACTTGTCCCTTAATTTTTGAAAGCTTGAAAGAAACATCCAAGCCTGTTGGGTGATCATAGCCTGAAAATGATTCGGTTTTACCATCTTGGCACAACCCTCAATAAACACTGCGAAGAAATCAGACTTGCTGTCTGGATATTGGTCCTTAACGAAATGAGATAATTTTGTGTTCATCCCACCCATACCCATGTACGGTGGATTAGTGCATACTACGTCATACTTACGACTCATGATTCTTGCCTGCAGGATTAGTCCAGGTATCTTCTCTAATGCTTCAGACGTAGATATCCTTTCGAGAAGATCTCCCTGATAATCCGAATCACTCGCAAAGTGTTTCAACCGTTCGTCCAAAAAGTCCAGATCCAATTGCTCGACTTTCAGAATCGATCCATAGTTCTTTGCATCCATGAATGCATCTCTCAGATGGCGCAAAGTCTCCCGCTGGGCATTCTGCACCAATTGTGAAGCCGTTTTGTCAACCAGTACGTCAATAATCTCATCCGTCATCCAGTTGCTTTCCTGAATTGCACAGATGTTCGGCTTGATGCCTTGCCCAAATACCCTACGTGACTTCTCTCTTGCTTTCATCATGACAGCAAACGACGCTAACTGCGCCGCACGGTCGTCTATATCAAGCCCAAAGAGATTCTTCTCCAGAATCAGCTTGGGAATCTCATGTGGAATGTACCCTTTTTCAAGATACATGGCGTAGAACACATCAAATGCATAGACCAGGATGTGCCCACTTCCGCAACACGGGTCAAGGAAGGTAATGCTTTCTGGATCGATGTTCTTGCGGCGAATCTTTTCGAGTTCGTCTTTCACTTGTTGCTCTTGTTCAGCCTCGTCCAAGAAATACTTCCACTCTGATTTCAATGGACTCTCTGGGTAGCTCTCCAGCCATAAGCGACCTAATGAATTTTCCACCATGTATCGCACAATCCAATGCGGAGTGAACAGTTGTGTCGCCGCAGGAATGTTTTCCTTGCTGATTTTGATGTTCTTCTTTAGATCGGCAAAAACCTGATCCTTCTTTTCCGCAATGTAGTATTGATAAAGCCATCCAATAATCTCTACCTGTTCCCAATCATATTCAGGGATCGCAGTTACGTCTGTCATAGCACGCAGGAATGAGTCTTTTGCGAGCAATCCCTCTGGGAAAAGAATCTCCTTGTAGTCCTCAATGGTCTCGAACATGAAGGGAAGGTACTTGTTCAAGTCGTTGCACTGCTTGATGACCAAATACTTGAAAAGCTCTTCCGTTTTGTTGTGGAGCTTTAGATCGTACACGAGTTCTTTGTCGATATCCAGGTCAACGGACAGGGCTTCCTTGATAATGTCGGGTTCTGGGTTCCCTGGCTCGGAAGAGGACAATACTCGCACCTTTGTCGGAAGGTAATTGTTAACCTCCATGAAGCGCAGGGCAATGAAACGGTTGAACCAGGTATAGGCAACCTCTTCCATGACGTTCTTAAACCCAATCTCCCGAATACGCTGAATCAGCTTATCCCGCTGTTTCTTTTCCACAAGAGATAGCTGTTTTCCGTCAATATAGATGGCATCGGAGCTTTCAATCTGCGCCTTCTTGATGCCTTCCTCCGTGATACCAATCTTCAATGCCCTGGCTTCGACCTTCTTAATCAATTCGTTTCTTGCGCTTGTTGCAAAATTCTTCAAGGCTGTTTTATTCATATCCGTATCCACCTGTCCGTTTTATGTGTAGAACCAGACCCAATGTCGGTTCAATCGACCAATTCAATGTGTTTGTTGCCCTTGATGATCTGCTTCAATTTGGCTGAAACCGTGCCAAGTAATTTGTCCACGTCTTCTTCCGTTCGAAGTGTCCTCACAGCCAGGAGATTGCCCACTTTAACCCGTTCCTTCTGGGGAGCAGGCGTTGGTTCATCTGGACCGTTTGGTCCCTCTGGTATCTTCGTGCTTTCAATCTCACGGTCGATGACCTTATCTTGCGCCACTTTAAAGTTGGCACTTTGGGCAATGCATGCATCGACTTTGAATATGTCCGTGTACCCATCAATGGTCTTGAACAAATCCTCGTAGTAAGACCGAATGCGATTTTTCGTCCCCTCAGATACCCCATTTTGATTGGCACGAAGGGTCAAGTAGTCGTAATCCTGTTGGATTGTTGCCTTTGCCGCCGACTTCTTCTCTTCCAGTACAGCTTGGATCTGCACATCGATTGTATTGACCAACTCAGGAATATCCTTGATCTTGTTATACGGTACGGGATCATTCAGGATGGCTTGCAGTTTGTTGGCGGCATCCTCAATCGGCATGCCCGCGAGATACACCTCGTTCTCCGAGTACCGTTCAAATGCCCGCAAACCTTTGTCGAAATGATCCTTCTGGTGCTGGAAGAAGCTCTTCACGTATGAGACATCTTCTTCCCAGTCCAAGAGGTTGTCTTCCAGGTCTCGGAGCTTCGTAAAGAACGAAACACTGTCCAGTCCCTTCGTGAATTCGCCGAAATACTCCAGCCCTTTGTCCAAAAGGCTCTGCCCTGGATACTTCCGCCCTTCATACTTACTCTTTAGCTCATGTATCTCCCTGACCTGGTCGTCGATTAACTGACGAATGTCCTTTAGCAAACCGTCTTCATCATCGGCTACATCCGTTCTATTGAACACTTCCTTGCAGATGTTTCGTGCCGTTTTCAACAACGCATCGTCAACTTTGACCCGTTTCAGCACAATGACCTTATCCACTTCAGTTGCCTTGGTTAAGGCAGTTAGGGTGGTGGGGTCTTCAGGCTCCAGATACTCCGCATTGTAACGAAGCCGAATGCGCTGTGCTTTCAAAAGCTCCGCGATCAGTCCTGCGATATCGAGCGGTTTCCACCCATATGGTTTGTCGCTGAAACGATCCAACAGAATCTTTACCCGCACTTGTTTCTTGATATCATCCTGTAGACTGATGAAGTCGAATACCTCTTTGATTGCCAAAGCATTCTCGTTGGACTTTGACCCGTCCAAGGTGATTTGTGTGGAGTCGCTCCTCAAGAGCGAACTCAGGTCTTTCTCAGAATCCAGGAATCTCTTTACAAGTCCGAGCTTCGTATATACATTGTCCACCAACTCATGGAATGCGGCGTTGATTTTGTCTTTAACCGTCGAACCTTTCACTTCGAGCTTGTTGCCATTGATGAAAAATTCCCCGTCCTTAATGGCATCCTCAAGCATCTCACGAACGCGACGCTGACGTTCTCTTGCTTCACCCTGTTTCGTATTCAGGATGTTCTGGATGTTCTCTGGGAGTTGTGCAGGGTTCTTCTTCCTGAGATACTCTTTGATCTTAAGGACTTCTTCCATTTCGTCCGTGTACGCTCCGCTCGAACCGAGCTTTAAAATCATCTCGCTACTACCCGAAGACAGGAGCATCAATTCTTGATCTGACTTCGCATAGTGCTCAGACAAGGGTGAGAGAATGTTGATTCCAATCGCAGAAGTCTGATTCCCGCGATTTTTCTCGTCCATTTTTTGGTTGAATTGAAAGGTGTATTGCGACGAGTATCGATATTTGTTCCCTTCGTAGAGATCGTCAAAGATGAGGTCGGCGAGTTCCTTTTTCACCAAATCCTCTTCGACCTTGGTAGCCTTGATTTCGCGGTTCACGTCTTGTTCGTCATCTGTTAGGAACTCAAAAATCTCGCCGTTCTGTTGAATCAGCGTCTCTCGGACGAGTTTGCGTAATGAAGCCGCGATCTTTTCCTTCAATGCCAGCTTGTCTTCGTCGATACTTGTCACCATCAGAGTGGCGATGTTGTCGATGTTGGCAGGAAGCTCCTTGATGTATTTGATCAAGAAGAGGGTTTTCAGCACGTTCGCGTTAAATTCGTCATCCTTCAAAGAAGGGTTTTCGTACGCGCCTTCGATCACTCGCACAATTGAAGGGGTCAAGAATTCCTTAACGGTATCGTAAAAGGCATAAAAGGGGACAAGTACACCCTCCTCTGCATCCTTAAACTGCAATGCAGATTCCTGGAACGCGGATAGCATCGAGCGTTCCCCTTCAGCCAAATGCTTGCCTGAACTCCCATGCTTACGGACTTGTTCAAACACGTTCTGCAGGAGCTTAAACTGATAAGGGAGGAAGGGATAGACATCCGCGAACTCCCTATCATCCGTATAACTCCTGAAATCAGCAGTCGCGTCCTTGAAGCTGATCAAGTTCTTCAGGGTGGCACTCTTTTCGTGATAGAGCAACTTCAGCATATCCGTGGCATGGTCTTTTTTGAGCAAAATACGCTTCTTGATGACTTCATCTACCGAAACCGATGACAAAGACAGGCGGGTATCAAACCGCCCCTGAATGCGGGAAAAGTCATCGCCCTTCACCTTGATGATGCTGTCAATGCTTTCCTGGGCAGTGACCATAATCCAGACCTTACCCTTGCACTGAGTCCCCAGGTCTTCCGCCAGTGTTTGAAGATTAAGCATAAGCTGACGGCTGTCCCCAATGTACTGACCAATCTCATCGACCAAGAAGATGAGGTGAAAGTTGTTGCCCTTCTGTTCGACGTACTCCTTTACTTCTTTGGCGAACTTTTCAATGCTGATTTCGAAGTTATTGACACCGTTCTCAAACCAGTTTCTCGCTGTCTCTTCTGACATGGATGTAACTTTCGTCAAAGCGCCGATCACATAGTCCGCGTCAAAATAAAAAGTATTCCGCCGATCTACCCATTCCTCACCAGACAGGGCTTTGAACTCCCGCTTGAAGTCCTCATACACGCCCTCTTTGGTGAGATACTTTTCCATCTCCGCTACACCTGGAATGTCGCCATAGAAGCCTTGGTGTTCGTAAAACACCTTCAGAAACACCCGAAGAATGGCATCTTCTTTGGACTTGTTGTCGAGCGAACTCTTTGAGTCAATGTTGAACAGAATGACCTCGGTATCAACATTCGCTGTTCTCGCCATGTTTGCCAGAATCAGCGGGTCTTGAATCTTGTCCTTAAAGAAATCGACGACCTTCCTACCTTTGACCTCCTTATTTTCCAGTAGGTAAGAGAGGATTTTCAGAAAGTGCGACTTACCTGACCCAAAGAAGCCCGAAATCCAGACTCCCATTTTATCGGTGGCACCATCGATGCCCTTCTGATAGTTTTCATAGAACTTCGAGAAGTGCTTCAGCAGTTCCCTGGTGACGACATACTCATCGAGTTCCTGAAACTTGTTCTCCTCATCCGTCTGTGCGACCTTGATGACACCTTTGATGTTGCGTTCGAGATCCTTCTGAAACATTTGCTTGATTTTCATGTAGGCTCCCCCTACCCGTTAATCCACCAACCGAAAGGCTCGGTAATAGTTATCGTCCTTCATGCGATTAAACAGCTTCAGTGACAGCCCATCGTATGTCCCTGGAAAGAACATGATGACGGGGATTTTGTCCAGCACTTCTTGTAGGTTGTTCAGTATGTTATGGGAGCGTACAAAGGGATAAACCTTCCCAACTCCCGTAATCAGCACGACGTTATGGTCAACGACTTTCTCCCTGATTTTCTGCAGAAACACGTCTGGTTTTGCGAAGTTGACCATTGCCCTGAATAAGGCTTCCTTCCCCTGTTTATCCTCGATCTGAAAGATACGTTCAAAGATCCGCTTCTCTTTGGCAATCTCGATCATGGTCTTGTATAAGTCAATCTCGATGATTCGGCGATTCGAACCATCATGACTGAACTCCTTCATGATGTGGCGCACGTAATCGCGCACTATAAGCTCATGCTCTGGGGGATAGTCAAATACATAGAAGCTGATCTCGTTTCCGAGACCTCTCCCTTCAAGGAACTTGTCCTCTCGAATCTTGGGGATAATCTTGTCCAACCGCTTATGTAAATCTGAGATACTGTTCACGCCACCCATTCCCCCATAGCTTTCACATAGGCAATATCCCTGATGTGCACCAAATGCCGCTTCAACTCTTCATCCATCAGAATTCGGTTTAGCGCTCCTGTTTTCCTATCCCTTACAACTCCCGCATCAAACAACACCTTCACGTAGGCTTGTTTCAGTCTATCGACCGTCTTCTCTGTCCACGACGCGACTGTTTCGTCTTGCTCCGCCTTCGCGGTCATAAACACATTCACGTCTTTACGCTCAAGATGATAGTCATTCCTCTCAAGCTTCTCCCGAACGACCTCATTCATGAACTCGCAAAACAAGCGGTCTGTCTTCATGATCGCATATAGATTGATGATTTTTCCCGTCTCCAACGACTTTTCCACAACCATACGGCGCAAAGTGTCATCCAGCGCATTGATTCTGCGTAAAACAGAAGGAAGACTACGTTTGATGCTCGATTTAACCTTATATCCGAACAGGTTTTCAGCGCGAACCTTTTCCCGTATATCTGAATCGTCTAACCCCTGCTCTTTTAACAGCACAACCTGCTTGAACTCAAAAAACAAAAATGACGCACCCGTCAAAGTGCAACTATATTTCAACCGTTCTGGCATCACTGATATCCTCCATGGGATGTGGATGATGAATCATCCTGTAGCAGTCCGTTCATCTGTAAGATTCGTTCCACGACTACAAGCCGTCTCTTCCCACATTGTTGCCTCAAAACGGTCGTAAAATCTCCATTCTTCAACACTTTATCTGGGTTATTCGTATAGATATCCTGGACATTTTTGAAGAGAGTTGCTTCATCCACTTCGTCTTGCCAATAAGCATCCACAATCGAATTGAGGGCAAGGGCAAGCTCTCGTTGCGTCTTATAGAATCGTTTTATGTTCATAGCCACCCCCACCACGTCAACGCCGTTCACTCGTTACATATTTATTATTCTATTCTTATTCGACGACTCCCACAAGAGTCGGCAGGTGGTATCAGATTGGAGACAGAATTGTCTCAAGGATACTTGGGATAAGGTGTATAGACGAACGCTGTTTAAACGTATGTAGCGACGTTGGTTGCCCAACGCCTCCGCCCTTCTCATCTCCCCCCTGCTCGTTACGCCGCCCTCCCCTTCCGAATCTCCATCACTTCGCGCTCAAACCTGAGAATGTCAAACAGCGGTCGAGATATATTGTCAATCATCACTCGGAATATTTTTACAATCCGAGCAACATTAGTTGTTGTGCTATCGCAAGCTGGGAACTCAACCCCAATTCGGTTGTTGCCTACATATACCCGTTTGTCGATGCACTTTTGCAGGAGTTTTGGCTTCATGGCAAAGAGGTTGAAAATGTCCCACCGATTCCCAAAGCGAAGTTCAACGAACCCGTAACCGCGACTGTCACAGATGGAGCAGTGGTACATCAGATCACTCGATCCACCCCCAAGGTAGATGATACGGTTTTCAAGGCGGCTTTTCCCTCGATGAAATGCGAAGAATTCTGGGATACTTCTTTGGAGTTCTTGGAGTAAAAATCTGTTTGCACCGATTCGAGATGACAGGTCGTTTAACTCACGAGGCATCTGTTGAGGTTGAAGCATCCGAAACGAGGGATGTTCCACCGCCTCGATGACCTGGAGCACATTTACAACCGTGTCCATACACCCCAACCGAGGATACACATCCAGTTTGTTAAGCCTGTCCAAATCACGGAGCGGTTGCAACACGTCCTC
>NZ_BCQI01000067.1 GCF_001544355.1 Alicyclobacillus acidiphilus NBRC 100859 | reverse complement strand
GACGGCGAACGACGTCCATGTCCGAGGCATCCGAAAAGTAAAGACACACATGTTCCTCAACGCGATCGTGTTACTTGCATCGGCACTAGCTGTGAACCATATCGAACGACACAAGAAGACTGCATAAATCAAAACGAGTTGACGTGACGAGAAACGGCGCAAGAATACCAGTATGTGGAATTTAGTTTACTTACCCTAGGTGTTGTTCCTTTTTCACCTCCACCCAAAACGACCATTCTGCAAAACGCTCAATTTACTAACACGCAAATCGAGTGAACGAAAATTCGTGAAATCCCTGTATACCAATAAGAAGATGTTGAGCAGGACGAAGGGAAAATCCATCAAAGGTTTGTCATGTTCTGAAGAGTGGATTCCCCGATCCGGCGACAACTCCAGGCTAAGAATTTGCATATACAAGCCCCTGGAGCCAAAGCCTGATGTGCCTGGCGTACTGTGGATTCACGGCGGCGGCTATGCAATGGGAACTCCCGAAATGAGCGCTGCAACATATAAGAGACTCATTGCTCAAAGTAATTGTATCATTATTGCTCCGGACTACCGATTGTCGATTGAGGCGCCCTATCCTGCAGCCCTTGAGGATTGTTACGACGCTCTGTTATGGATGAAAGGGCATGCCAAAGAACTTGGAATCCGTGACGATCAGCTTATGGTCGGAGGAGAGAGTGCCGGAGGAGGATTGACAGCAGCCCTGACGCTTTACGCGAGGGATAGAGGCGAAGTGAACATTGCGTTTCAAATGCCGCTCTACCCGATGATAGATGATCGAATGATCACAGAGTCATCCGTAGACAACAATGCGCCAATTTGGAACTCGAATTTGAATAAGTGGGCTTGGAAACTGTACCTCCGTGATTTGCATGGTGAGGATGTTCCCGCCTATGCTGCGCCAGCAAGGGCTGCCGATTTTACAAACCTGCCACCCACGGTCACTTTTGTCGGTGACTTGGAGCCGTTCCGCGATGAAACGATTCAATACGTGGCACGTTTAAGGCAAGTTGGTGTGCCTGTCGACTTCGAGATGTACAAAGGCTGCTATCACGGTTTTGACATCATATCTCCAAAAGCCGAGGTCAGTCAAAAGGCTACTTCGTTTTTTCTAAGTTCATTTCAGTACGCCGTTGACCACTATTTCGCACAGCAAAACCATTGAATCCTCGAATCGAAGTGGCTCGTGCTTCGTCCTGCAGGAGCCACTTCAAGCGACTTCAAGCAGCCTATCTACTCCTTTTCAAACAAAGCACGATAGATTCGTTCTCTGGTCTCTTCCCATTCCTCACGCAGGATTCCCATGCGAATGGAATCATAATATACCCCGTTGTAATATCGGCATTTACGCAACCGCGCTTCCATGACCATCCCGAGCTTTTCGCCGACCCGGATCATCCTGTGATTTCCTGACCACGTTGTGAACCCGACTCTCACGAGCGGAAGTGTTTCAAACAAATGGTCGATCCAAAGCGCCAAGGCTTTTGTTCCGTATCCACCACTCCAATACTGAGGATCATAGATGACGATCCCCATTTCAAGCCAATTCGATGGCTTGTGCTCCCAATAATAACTGACAATTCCGATCACGCTGCCCTTGACCTCAATCGCCCAGAAATCATCCTGCTCGACGAAGGTTTCCTTCTTGGCTTCATACTCTTCCCATGACAAGGTCTTATGTTCAAAATACGGTGCGTCCCATTAAGGCAGATAGTCATTTACATTGTACAAGCTCGTCCCGATGATCAGTGAAGAAGGCAGCACGCCCGGCGCACGTCAGACGACAACGCCGTTTCAACAAGTTGCTGCGGCGCGAATCGCCTCATAGTCTGTCGGGGTGTCGACATCTTGAAAATACGCCTTTGTCGCGTACTCCATCATGACCGGGCGTAACCCGCCTTTGCGAAACAAGCTGCGCGCTCCTTCGTCACCTTTCAATTGTTTGAGCGTGGGAAACAACCCATGAGAAAACAGAATCGGAGGGCGCGGGATACCACGGTGAGTGGCCGCTGTACACAGCGTGTTTGGGTCTATCAGAATTCGATCTCGGTACGTTTCGATGAGGCGATTGATCATGGCGGCTGGAACAAAAGGTTGGTCGGCGAGCATGACGATCAGAGCCTCCGCGTTCAGATGCTCGGCCGCCTCAATGCCGCATCGAAGGGTGTAAGACTGTCCGAGAGACGCTTCTGGGCACTCAATGTGGCGGACCTTATGGAACCCCTCCATGCTCCTCGCAGGCAGGGGTATCCACCCCAAGGTATCGTCTGGCTTGGTCAACACGAGTACGTCGTCCAGCTTCGATGAACAGGCGGAGCGTAAAGCCTGACTTCCTAACGTGCCATCGCGAAGCGGCAGTGACAGCTTGTCGCAGCCCATGCGAGTGCTGCTTCCGGCTGCTAAATACAGACCCACCATTCTACCCATGACTCCCCACACTCCATGTGCAATTCCCGCGTATGACGCGAATCAATTCCGCCACAATGCTGACGGCGATTTCGCTTGGGCCATCCGCGCCAATGGGCAGCCCAACCGGAGCGTGAAGCCAGTCCGGTAATGGATCGCCGTGCAAAAGTCGCTGTGTGCGAACTCGTTGTCCCAAGATGCCGAGGTATAACAGGCGGATCGGTAAAAGCTTCGAGAGCAGTTCCTTGTCTGTCTTAAACGAATGCGTCATGACGACTGCCGCGTCCAAACAGCCTAACTCCAATTGGTTGACGACGTTCGTCAGGTTGCCCACATGCACTGCGTCCGCGTCTGGAAAATAATCGAACGAGGCGTACGCCTCCCTCCAGTCGCACACCGTTACCGAGAAACCCGCCTTTGCGGCGAACATGGCAAGAGGCCGCGCATCCGGTCCCGCGCCAAGCAGGACGAGCCGCGCCTTTGGCCACAAGGTTTGCGCAAACAAGGAATGGCGTTCGCCGTTGGTATCGAGGCTGATATCGAGCAACGCACCGTCTTGGTGAAACGGTGGTATTCGCAAAGACCATTCCTCGGCGACCTCCGGAATCGCTTCACGCCACGAGCCAAATGCGCGCTTTCCTTCGATCACGAACGCATATCGAACCACCACACCGTTTGCTGATAGTTCACGAATCAGCGTGACCTGACAACGCCTGTCCAGATATGTTTTTGCCTGCAGCAGATGTTGGCGGAACTCCGAATCAACAGGCTCAAACAAGACATGGATTGTGCCGTTGCATCCAGAGCCTTTTCCCCATGACAGATCATCTTCGCTGCGCAGGTCGTATGCCGCGCATTGCGACACGCCTCCGTCCAGGATGGCCGAAACTCTCGCGGCTGCGTCGTGATCGACGCACCCTGCGCTAAGGGTCCCCATTTGCGTGCCGTCTTCCAGAAACAACGCCGATGTCCCCGCTTTGCGATAGGAGGAACCATCAACTCGCACAATCGTCGCAAGCACGGCTGAAGCGCTGGATCGCTCCAAAACGGAAAGCAGATGATACATCGAGTCCATTGGTCCCTGCCAACTCCCTTCTCGAAAACGTCGCGCAAATGCGAACCTGCTTCCATGTGAAATGGCGAACAACTGGACACACTCCGGATAAGGATCTGACATTTCGGTTTCTATAGGGGGACATGTCGTGCAAACACGTGCCGCGCAAAATGGTGTAACCTTTCTAGAACAAACTGCGGTCGTTTGGAAAACCGCCTTGGGATCTGCCATCGTGTGGGAACTGGCCCGTCTGACCGGATCGAAGCACCCCTATCTTGCTCCATTGACGTTCATCCTGTGCTTGCAAGCGTCTGTGGGACAGTCGCTTCGATACGCGCTGTATCGATCCGTAGGCACCGTCATCGGCGTCGTGATGATTGGCCTGTTTGCCAAGTCGATTCCGGTGACGGCATGGGCTCTCGCGATCACGCTGCTGCTGAGTACCGCTGTCTTGAAGGCGTGTCGCGCCTCCGATCCGCTGATTCATCAAGTCGCACTCAGTATCTTGTTCGTCTTATATTTCGAGAATCACTCGTCCGGTTACGCGTGGGACAGGGCAAAGGATACGCTGATTGGCGCTGTCGCCGGCGCCATGTTCGTTGTATTTCTATTTCCGCCGAACACCTTGAGAAAGACCGAGCAAACCTTGCGCAAATTCGCGCAACGCTTCATCGATACGGTGAACGTCATAGCCGATGAATTGGAGCAAGGTCTACTTCGCTCAGAAGATCTCCAACTACAGGTGAACGTCTTACTGGATGACACAGCCCAGATGACGGAGTCGCTGAAGACGATGCGACAGGGGCGCCTGTTCAATATCTATGTGAGCAACCGTGAAGTCGATCACGTCACACAGGCGTGGCATCAAATTCGCAAGGCATGTGTCCATTTCGTCGCGTTGATCGATTCGTTCACCGAGACTATGACGGAGGACGAGCGCAACGTGTGGCGTGATCGGCTGCGAAGTCTGGCATCAGAGATCCCGACGTTGCTGAGTATCAACGGAAGTATCCAGTGAAGGCGCCGTCCTGGCGTCGCGTAGACGAGCAGCCGTCCGCACCGCCTCGCCAATTTCCTCGTAGCTCGTGCAACGGCAGATGTTTGACTCGAGCCATTCCCGAATCGTGTATTCGTCGATGACCCGATGCTGTTGCAATAAGGCGTGTGCGTTCATGATGAATCCAGGCGTGCAGTATCCGCATTGAAAGGCGTAACAGTCGGCAAAGGCTTGCTGGATGGGGGTACTGTGAAGTCCTTCGACCGTGGTAATTTCGTGCCCGACGGTTTCGACGGCAAGCATGATGCAAGCCTTATACGGACACGTGTCGATGAGCACGGTACACGCCCCGCAATCGCCGTTGTTGCAGCCTGGTTTGGCGCCAGTTAGACCCAGCTTGCCGCGGAGGACTTCGAGAAGCGTGTCGGCGAATCGAATGACCACCATCCTTTGTTCGCCGTTGATGCTGAGCGACACCTCTTGCTTCGGCATGCTCAGGCACCTCCCAACCGCTGAAGAATTTCTTCAAGAACATTCGCCAACACGAACGTCCGATACGCGCGTGACGCCTCATAGTCGTCGAGAATGAGATGGGACGGAATCCGTTGAATCGCTTGATCAACGCGCTGTCTCACGGTGAGCCCGCGCTGTCGCAAGATTGTCTCGATCGCTGAAGATCGAAATGGAAACGGGCATACGCCGCTGAAGGCGATGCGAATGCGATCATCTATCCGTATCGCAGCGGCTGAGACAATCGGATAGCCAACCCGACCTGCCTTGCGGCGCTTGATGTGGACAAAGGGAGCGGTTCGCGCGGTTTCGTCCGTAACAAGCTGGACGATGAACTCGCTTGGCTCCAGGCGCGCCTCTCTGTTGAACACGCGATGAATGCTGCGTTCTTTCCCTCGCTTTGGTCCGTAGGTTCGTACCTTGCTGTCGCACACAAGAAACGGAAGAACCGCTTCTCGATAGAAGATTGTTCCGCAGATATTGCCGGCGATCGTGATCTTGTTTCGGGCCGTCCGATCCGCAATTTCATGAACGGTTTCCTGCAGCAGCGGGAATGCCTCGCCCAACCACGGCGCATCGGTAATCTGTGTCAGGGTGATGCTGCCTCCCAGCACGAGTTGTCCCTGCTGGACAGCCATGACTTGAGTCTCCGGGATCGGCTTCAGGTCGATCACGGCATCGGGATTGACTTGATGGAGACGGCCCAAGGTGATGATTTCCGTCCCCCCGCCGAAATACATTGGCCGCTTACCCAGTTGCGCGAATCTCGTATACTGCCGTACAGCGTCGGACAAGGTGGGGGACGACACATATTCGAAGTCCATGGGATGCATGATCATCCACCCGTCTGGATCCGCCACAACAGCTCAGAAGTCATCGGCATTTCGTTCACGTCCACACCCAACGCGTTCGACAACGCGCTGGCGAGTGCGGCAGGCATGCCGATGAGTCCATGTTCGCCGAGTCCGCGCAATCCCCAGGGCGCATGCTCATCCGGCGTCTCCAAAAAGACAACGTGATACTCGGGTTGGTCTCCATAGCGATGAATAGGATACACCCGAAACTGCGGATTGGTGACCACCCCTCGCCCGCTGTACACATAACCTTCGCGACTGGCCAGGCTGAGGCCCATATTCATCGCGCCCTTGACCTGTCCCAGGGCGAGAGCTGGGTGAATCACTTTGCCAGCATCGATCACGGAAAACGCTCGCAACACGCGGTACGTACAGTCTGCAGGACGATACTCGATCTCCACGCCCTGTGCCGCAACCGTCCACTCTGGACCAGGACTTCCCCGACCCGTTTCCGGATCCAGCGGAGTGACGTCTTCGATGGTGTAACTTCCGCGGCCGATCACCATGCGGCCCACACTGCGCCCGTCCGGGAACGCGTAGCCATTTTTGAAGTCGCCGATGGGGATCGCCTTTTCCTCATGGGCGCAACTGGCCACACCATTCGAAATCCGGACGTCTGAAGGGCGGCACTGAAACACAATGGCGGCTGTCTCCTGCAGTTGACGAACGGCGTCGATCGCTGCGCGCACAGCGGCGTTTCCCGCCAGCAACGTGCCGCGGCTGGCAACCGTTTTCCAATGCTCCGGTTCTTCCTTGGTGTCGACTTCCAAAACAACGTGAACTCGATCCACACTCATGGCGAACACTTCGGCGACCATTTGAGCAAGTGCCGTCTTGGTACCTTGCCCAATCTCCACGACGCCGGATAACAGGGTCACGGTACTGTCCTCATTGACTCGGACGATGGCCCCCGAACTCGCGTTTGGAGGCGTGCTCGACGTCTTCCAGGAACAACACATCCCTTTGGCAATGATGCGGGAGCCCTCCCTGCGCACTGCTCGGCCGTCCCATTCCATCAACTTCTTCAAGTGATCGATACACCCCGGCACATTGCCCACCCTGCCCCCGGTTAACAGCGTTTGCGTCGGTGTCGAGTCTCCGGTGCGAATGGCGTTCAAGCGCCGAATTTCAAGCGGATCGAGATGTAACTGGCGGGCCAATACGTCCACGGCGCGCTCAATCACGAAGGTTTCTTCGGGATGGCCAAAACCTCGATACGCCGTAGCGGGTGGATGATTCGTGTACATGCAGAAACCGTCGCATCGCACGTGCGGAATGCGATAAGGACCTGTGCAATCCTGAACGGCGGCGCGCGTGACGATCACGGCTCTATCCGCGTACGCACCGCCGTCGAACCAATACGTGATGTCGACGGCGACGAACCGCCCATCGCGTTTGGCGCCAAGGCGGACCTTTGCTTCAAGTCCAATATGGCAGGGCAGTGTCTGCATGGCGTGCTCTCGCTCACACCGAAGCTTCACCTTTCGACCGCCCACCGCTTTGGACGCTGCCACGACAAGGGGTTCCAGATACGGACTCGATTTTCCGCCAAATCCCCCGCCTACAAACGGCACATGGACACGCACCTGCGACGGGTTCACGTCAAACGTCTCATGAATCAAGCTGGGAATGGTGAACGGAGATTGTGTCGACGTGGTGATGTGCATTTCGCCATCAGGATCGATTTCTGCGATGATGGCAGGCGTCTCCATATACGCGTGATGTGCCTGCGGAAATGACACCTCCACTTCCGCGATGACGTCGCATGACGCCCACACATCATCGGGATGGCCCTTACGTATCGGTACGTGCGTCGCGATATTGGTCCCTGGAATCGGGTTCGCCTCAGCTCTGTTCCTGCGGTATGTATGCACGTCGGGATGCAGCAAAGGCGCATTCGGTTCGTAGGCCGCTTTCGGTGACTGGACGACAGGCAGAGGCGCATAAACAACGTCTATCGATGCGAGTGCGGCGGCGGCCTGGTGGAATTCATCCGCGATGACGATCGCCACGGGTTCGCCTGCGTAGCGGACGGTGTCGATCGCCAAGATCGGTCTATCGGCCAACGGATCGCCCGTATGGTTCGGACAATCGGTGCCAAACAGGACCGCGCGAACGCCTGGGGCTTGTAACGCGCGACGCCGATCCATCGAAAGGATCCGCGCGTGCGCGTGCGGGCTGGTGAGTAAGGCGGCGTGCAGCATATCCGACTCGATCTCGTCATCCGTATACTTGGCATGGCCGGTCACCTTCAACGAGGTATCCTTGCGCCCGACGCTGTGACCGACCACGGTCGTTTCGGATCCATTCGTGGAGAAGTGCGCCATATTCCATGGAGAAAACGCCTCTGACACGGGCCGTTCCCCCTCGTCTTCAAACTGGAGCTATCCATTGCACACCATGCGTCTGTGCTCCCCACATCTTTATGTGTTGGGCGTTTTGTCTTATAACGCACCCCTTTCGTCTCTAGGCATATATCTTGTATAATGAAGTGACAATTCAATCGGTGATGGAGCTCACCTTAACCGCCCGAATCCGGGATAATGGCTCCTGCGAATGAGTTTCTTTGGCGTTCGCAGGAGCCTTGATTTTGTTTAGGGGGTGCAGAAATTGACGTATATCGCATTATTTCTTGGCGGCGTTCTAGGCGGCATGCTCAGGTATACCCTTGGTCTTGTCATTCCGACACCCGATTCATTTCCTTTGGATACCTTGGTGATCAATCTCTCTGGCTCATTGGCGCTTGGACTGTTCTATGGATTTGCAGACATTCACCCCATGAAACCATGGTTACGAACCGGCTTGAGTACAGGTGTTATCGGCGCATTCACCACGTTCTCGACATTTTGCACAGGCGTGGATGCTCTGGGATCAACACATCTTGTGCTTGCGGCCGCTTATGTTCTTGCCAGTATCGTCGGCGGGCCGCTTCTCGCATTTATGGGGGACCGGATCATCTTTGCTCTGAGTCCACGCCCGGCGAGAACCACTGAGGAGATGTCAGCATGATATGCCGTGCGGAGCTTTTCGTAGGCGTCGGCGCAGGCGTTGGGGCTGTAGCGAGATACTCGGTTGGATTAGCCATGGCCAAGGTGAATCAGAGTCCGTTTCCTTGGGCAACATGGCTCATCAATCTAATCGGAACATTGCTGTTGGCAATCTTCGTTCAGACATTCACCGTGCATCATCAGGATCCGAATTGGTGGCTCGTACTCGGTGAAGGCTTTTGCGGCGGTTTCACGACGTTCTCCACGATGTCGGTCGAGACGATAAGACTTTTTCGAACAGATTGGTTGGTTGGCGTCGTGTACATTGGCAGTTCACTTGCGCTGGGATTGTTTCTTGCATGGATGATTCAATTCTGGATTTGAGCATGGGCGACTTGTATAGTCGCCTGTCAAGTGTTAAAGCGCGTACCGTTCCACTCCTACTTGCTTCAGTGCTTACGCTTGACGTTTCGAAAAACTGTGTAGCGAATCCCAAATCCAATCCCCAAAATAGCGATCGTAACCAGACACTGAAACGTTGTGCGTGGCGCATCGTCGAGGTTCTCGACAAAACTTTTGATCGTTGGTATATCTAACATGAGTGAAGCCGCCGCCCAAGCCATCATGCCTGCACCTATATGGAGAATCCACTGCTGTTTCGCAATCTGTCGCGACAGCAGCAGCCCAACCATGACAAACAGCGGAATGGTTCCCACAGATGAGACAACCAACCAGATTCGCTCCCCCTTTAATTCCGAACCAAGCCAAATCATGTTGTCCAAGTTCCCGAATACAGTGAATGCCCATAGCTTGGCGGTAGTTCCAAGCAATCCGAACATGCTTCGGGGCTGCGGCACCATGCCGAGCGTCCGGATCGACATCCAACCGAGCAGGGCAATGGCAATCATTCGAAACAAAATATGATTCATCAAATGGTCAACACTTGCCGCCAGGAGCATTTGCGAACCTGCCAACAAGACTCCGATCACGGACAGCGTCACTTTCTTTTCTCTTTCTGTCGTATGCGTTGGCAACAGCAAACCTGCAAGCAACGCGTTGTCTACTGCGACAACGAACGCGATACAAACGATCCCTATCGACATAGGCCCCTCCACAATATAAACGCCCCTACTGCATGTGAAAACAAACAGTAGGGGCTATTAGTTGGCTTGCGCCGAACGGTTAAAGGTGAGCTCCATCACCGATTCAGTTGATATGTTATATGCTGCGCTTGCGTGGAGTATGTCCAACAACGGCAACTCGTCACGCGCTCGCAAACATGGCGCACAATTGGGCGATGCCATCTTGAAAAGACTTTACCCCACAATGATTGACGAGCACCGTGTGTCTCATGCTCCTACGCGCCTTCAATGCATAGTACAGACTGTGGCTGCTATACGCCGTGATAAAGATTACACCGTCGACGTGGTTAAAACGTTCGGCACCAAGACGAAGTTTCTCGAATCCAGGTATGAAGATGGGGATCGCGCCTTCCCGTTCCAGCAACAATCGGTATACTGGCTGTCGTACATCGTCTCCAACCACGGCAATTTTACGGCCTTCCAAGCATTTGTGTGTATCGCTATCTTCGTTTTGCTCTCTTTGTTTGCCTCGAGTAAATGTTGAAATGATTTGTAGTAGTTCATGTATCTCATTTGAGTGTTGTTCATGTAATAACCTGACTTCCTCCTCCAAGTGTCGAATTCGCTGGAGCAAATCCCCCTTCTCGTGGACACGCGAGTCAACTTTGGTGCGAAAAAACACAATGTGTTGCATGGAATGCACGACAGCTTCCAAAAAACGCAAGTCGGGATCGTACCTTTCCACCGTCGAGTCGAGCCAATATTCAGCGCGTTTATCATCAAAAAAGGAACTATATGACGCAAACAGATATCCTGCGTACACCTCCTTCCGCATCATCGAGTTTTCAAATTGATAGATTGACTCATTCACGAACCTGAGTACGTCATCCGTCGTGCCATGCAGAACAACAGCTTTCAGGTTACAGCCGAGCGATGGTATCTCGACGACTGTCAAATGTTTATCCAACAGGTGCTTCCACTCCCCACGCTTGTTGTGGGAATTTTTCAGGTGCTGAAGAACGACCATGGCCTGGTCCAGCGGCTTCATCTTGCGACTGATCGGAATCACTGCTTTTGTCGCAAACATTTGACGTAGCGCGTCTGGCATATTGAACCACAAAAACGGAATCGAAGCATACCGCAGCAGTTCGATCACTTCTTCAGTCGTGTACTTCACCAGAACGTCTTCGTCTTCTTCAAAAACTTGTCCCTCTATACATTCTTGCAGTTCTTGAACAGATACGATCATGGATTCTCGCATGCAGTGAGCCACGAAGTCATCTCGATTGGTATATCCGTGCGAATCGAAGAGAAACGGTTTGCCTGACAAGCACTCTCCGTTTTCAATCCGCACGCTCATCAGCAATTCCCTCATCCCGCTCATCCTTTCGAAGAGAGAAACAAAAATGGCTCCTACGAACAGATCAAAACGATCCATTCGTAGGAGCCATTAGCCGCTAGGCAGTTATGGTGAGCTCCATCACCAATCAATTGCCCATAGTGTAAACGATCTTTCTCGACTTGTATATACGGTTCAACCAGTCGCCCGTGCTAGGCCGTGGCTCATGTGCGGCTTTTGCTGCGACAAATCCGGCGGTTTAAGAGTCGACGCAAGGCTTCGAGTTGGCGCTTTGCTTGATCCGGAATTGATTCCTCCAATATCGAAATCCATCCACGTAGACGAACCACAAAACGGACAACGCAGCCGCAACAAGAATGAAACTCAATGGAAAGCCGCAGATGGGTCCGATGACAAACGAGATCGCCTGCGATTCGATGGAAGTAAAGAAAATAACGATGCCAAAGTGTTCAAACAACCACTTCTGTCGGACCGTCAACAGCATATTGGATCCCCCGGTTGGCGTCAGGGTCGCCTCCGCCATTTCACGATGCTTGATTGTACTGTCCGTCTTCACGAGTACGCGACTGAAAATGTACAGTAAAGCGGCAATCCACCCCCACGGTGCGACGGAATGGAGGGCGTTCTGCCCCATTAACAGGCCGATGAGCAAAACTGGCTTTTTGATCTCGTCGAACGTGTGGTCCAACCAATGCCCAAGCTGCGACGTCTGTCTCTTTTTGCGGGCGATGTATCCATCCGCGCAATCCAAAATATACGAGATCTGAAAGATGAGCGCGCCAACAATCAGGGACACGCGATCGCCGCGATAGAAAGAAGCTGCGGCAACCAATGCGACCAGCAAGGAAATCACCGAGACCGTATTGGGCTTCATCTTCGTTTTGCAAAGCCATTCACTCACCGGTACGGACACAGGCAGCGTAAAGTAGGTATCCCATGGTTTTGGAAAACGAATATATGGATTATTTGCACAGCGATAAAAATACGTGTCCTGAAACTTCATGAACGCCATCTCCCTTTTACACGCGTCACCGCGCGCACAATATAAAAAGGCCCAATGGATGATGCTCCATTGAGCCTTCAGTCTTCTGATCGGCAATTTGGAAACGACTTGCCAGACATAACAAATGGCCTGGGAGATTGATTTCTGTAATCCGATAGATTTACTTCCTTTTGATATTAGCAAGATACTACCGTAAGGTCCAAATACTTGTCAATAGAGACTTTATCCACGCGAAGATTCACGACACGCTGGACAAATCCCCTTGACCTCGACGTGAAAATCTTCGATTTCAAAGCCGGACGCTTCAGGCGGCAACGCGAACGACGGCGGTTTCTCCAGATAAAAATCAATGAGTGTCCCGCATTTTTTGCACACAAGATGATGATGCGGTTGAACGTTGATATCAAAACGACTGGCATTGTCCCCGAACGTGATCTCCTTAACCAATCCAACCTGTGCAAAGTGTTTGATTGTGTTATACACCGTAGACACACTGATACTTGGAAATGTCTTGTGAATGGACTGGTAAATTTCATCCGCAGTCGCGTGTTTGGTATGTTCTATTAAGAAACCCAGGATTGCTTCGCGCTGCGGCGTTACCCGCAGTCCCGCGTCCTTGAGAAGCTTCGGTATATCAGCGGTATTCAGCACGAACTCTCCTCCTACTCACTTTCCAATTTAGCAAATGATCTTTGACATGAACACACTACATATTTATAATAACCACTAGATAATAATTATTATCAAAAAGGAGCTGATGTCACTTAATATATATTGTACTATATAGTTGACCTGCGGGAAACACTGTAAATGCGTTTGATGTTTGTTAACCAATTCTAAAATACCAAAATCGTGTACAGGAGGATTTTGATTATGTCTCTCATCGGAACTGAAGTAAAACCCTTCAAAGCAAACGCGTACCGAAACGGAGAATTTGTTGAAGTCACGGAAGCGAATTTCAAGGGCAAATGGAGTGTCGTTTGCTTCTATCCAGCGGACTTCACGTTCGTCTGCCCGACGGAATTGGAAGATCTTCAAAACCAGTACGAAACGTTGCAAAAGCTTGGCGTCGAAGTATACTCCGTTTCAACGGATTCTCATTATACGCATAAAGCATGGCACGATACTTCCGAAACCATCGGCAAAATCACCTACACCATGATAGGCGATCCAGCGCACGTTTTGTCCCGGAACTTTGACGTGCTGATTGAAGAGGAAGGCGTGGCGGATCGCGGAACGTTCATCATCGATCCCGACGGAGTCATTCAGGCCATCGAGATTAACGCGGGCGGAATCGGTCGCGATGCAAGCACGCTGGTGGACAAAATCAAGGCTGCGCAGTATGTGCGAAACCATCCAGGAGAAGTGTGTCCAGCCAAGTGGCGGGAAGGTGAAGCAACGTTGAAGCCAAGCCTGGACTTGGTGGGCAAGATTTGAGGAGGACAACCCATGATACTGGATCAAGAGATTAAAGCACAGTTGGACCAGTATCTCCAATTGATGGAGAACGACGTGCTGCTCAAGGTGTGTGTAGGTTCCGACGACGTGTCGAAAGACATGCTGGCGCTCGTAAACGAGCTCGCCAGCATGTCTCCTAAAATCACTGTCGAAGAAGCGTCATTGCCCAGAACACCAAGTTTCAGCGTAAATCGCGTTGGTGAAGACACGGGTGTCACGTTCGCTGGCGTGCCGCTCGGACACGAGTTCACGTCGCTCGTACTTGCTCTGCTGCAGGTCAGTGGAAGGGCGCCAAAGATTGAGGAATCTGTTGTCCAGCAGATTAGGAATATCGATGGTGAATACCATTTTGAGACGTACGTCAGCCTCAGTTGCAATATCTGTCCGGACGTCGTGCAAGCGCTGAATGCGATGAGTGTTTTGAACCCTCGCATCACGCACACCATGATCGATGGCGGCGCGTTCAGGAACGAAATCGAAGACAAAGATATCATGGCCGTGCCAACGGTTTACCTGAATGGCGAATTTTTCTCCAGCGGCCGTGTGACGATTGAGGAAATCCTGGCGAAATTGGGCAGTGCTCCCGACGCGTCGCAATTGGCAGACAGGGATCCGTACGACGTCCTTGTCATTGGCGGCGGCCCTGCGGGTGCGAGCGCAGCCATCTACGCCGCGCGCAAAGGCATTCGCACCGGCATCGTGGCGGAACGATTCGGTGGTCAAGTACTGGACACCTTGGGAATCGAAAATTTCATCAGTGTCAAATATACCGAAGGTCCAACCTTCGTGTCGCATCTTGAGGAACACGTGAAACACTACGGAATCGATATCCTGAAGGCACAACGAGCCAAACGGTTGGAAAAGAAAGACCTCATCGAGGTTGAACTTGAGAATGGCGCTGTTCTGAAGAGCAAGACGCTGATCATTTCGACAGGCGCACGTTGGCGCAATATCGGTGTGCCGGGCGAGGCGGAGTTCAAAAATAAAGGGGTGGCTTACTGCCCCCACTGCGACGGACCGCTGTATCAAGGCAAAGACGTCGCCGTGATCGGCGGCGGTAACTCGGGAATCGAGGCCGCAATTGATCTGGCTGGCATTGTACGGCATGTGACAGTGCTTGAATTTATGCCTGAACTAAAAGCGGACGCCGTACTCCAAAAGCGGCTGTACAGCCTGCCGAATGTGACGGTTCTTACGAATGTTGAAACGAAAGAAATCACGGGTACCGACAAGGTGGATGGAATTACGTACGCCGATCGCGCCACCGGTGAGGTTCATCACATCGAACTGCAAGGCGTATTCGTGCAGATTGGTCTGGTGCCGAACACGGATTGGCTGGAAGGTGCCGTTGAGCGGAATCGAGTCGGCGAGATCATCGTGGACAAACGAGGGGCCACTAGCGTGCCCGGCGTATTTGCCGCCGGTGACTGTACCGACAGCCCTTATAAGCAGATTGTCATCGCATTGGGCTCGGGTGCCAACGCAGCCTTAGGCGCATTTGACTACCTCATTCGCAACTAACGCGCCTATCGCGTCTTTCCGGATGGAGGGACGAGCCAGTTCACCGTCTCGGTGACTGGCGTCGGCCCCCGGCCGGTCATTTCACGGACCGTCAAATATTTGTTCCTCGTCAGCCTCCCCATAGAACGCCAGTGGATCGTGAAATTGCAGTCGGGTTAATGCCAATCTGCACAATTCTTTGCAAAATTCTGCGGTGAATGGCAGCGCGCTTTCATCGAGATCAAATTGAGGATGATGCCATTCGTAATGCCCCGACGTACCAACGAATACAAACACACCTGGAACGCTTTGTTGATAGAAAGCAAAATCCTCACCAGCCGCAGAAGGTTTTGGCTCGACGACACGCAACCCCGTTCCCGCCACAACATCGCGAACAAAATCCGTAAGCCCCTCATGGTTGTTGACTGGCGGCGGACCCTGTACCCATCGAATCGAAGCAGATGCACCGAGGGCGGACGAAACGCCGTAGACAATGTCTTCGAACCGTTTTAGAACCGCTTGTCGGACGCCGAGATCGAATGTTCGAATTGTAACCTCCAGGAGCGCACTGACGACAAGTGACGCGGTTACAATCGGATCGACGGAATGATCAGGAACAGCCGCATGACTCCCCTGTCCCTGTATCTCAACCACAAACCCATATGCCCCTGCCATCAATGGGCCAGCCTTTATTCCTACTGTGCCAACCGGAAGATCCGGTTTATTGTGAAGTCCGAAAATGCACGACACGTCGTCCAGCACACGATGTTCCATGATCCATCTTGCGCCGGTCGCAGTCTCTTCCGCCGGCTGAAATATGAGACGCACGGTACCGGGCAAATCTGATTCCAACTGTTTTAACAAGATACCAGCGCCGATGACAACCGCGGTGTGAAAGTCGTGTCCACAGGCGTGCATCTTGCCGGGAATCCTTGAGGCATAGGGCAGATCTGTCTGTTCCGTGACAGGCAGCGCGTCGATATCCGCTCTCAAGGCGATCACGGGTCCAGGAACGATTCCGCCAATTTCCGCCACAACGCCAGCGGTCAGGCCATAGTCGATCACCCGGATTCCGTGCCGCCGCAAACACGCCAGAATATACTCCGTTGTTTGATACTCCTGATGTGCCGTTTCAGGATTCTGATGCAGATGTCTACGAATAGCCACTAAATCCTGCTCCAACTTCGTCATCAACTTCCTTCCCCTATTCTCTCCCCACGTTGGACATCGACCGAGCAACTTGAACCATGGACCTTGGGACCAGACGAACGGCTGGATACCCAAGGTACGAAAGCAAAAAAGGCTCTCAGATGCCTTTGCTCGCACCTGAGAGCCTCCAGTAGCCCGGTCGACTCTTTTTAGATTAAATTCAATATAGCAGGAAATCCAAGTATGTCAATCCGATTTTACATGTATCTATTCCCCATTTTGGGGGCAGCTTGAACATGTGGCACGGTCACGAGCTCATTCGTCTCTTGAACACGATGACAAGTTCCGTAGGGGACGTCCGGCTAACGTCGAGGACTTTAATTTCGTCATATTGAATTTGACGCCTGATTTTTTCAAGCTCGTTCCCAAAGTTAGGGGCGTCCTTTTTCAATCTGATGACCTCGAAGTTGGATGAACTCATCGTCCTCATCCTTTCTGAACATGGTGGTTCGGCCTCCAAGGCTCCATAAGCAACACGACAACACATCCGAGTCGCAGCCAATAAAAACGGCCCACCCTGCCACGTTTGCAGAAAACGTTTTCCGCACCGTGAAACGAGAAGTGAGCCTTCGAACGTTCGATCAGCTTCTACATAACGTTACCTCTAATGTATTCCGATTAAATGCATTTGTCAACTGTGCATTTAATTCGCACGCATTCCCCAGTGTGTGAGTGCAAACAACCCACCTTAATAGAACTTTTTGGTTCCATTGTAGTCTTTGAGAATTTCGACAGCTTCTCGAAATCTGATGGAATGGACAATCTCGCGTTCGCGCAAGAACTTGAGGCTGTCCTGAATATCCACGTCGTCCGTGATTTCAATCAACCACTGATACGTAGCACGCGCCTTTTCTTCCGCAGCGATATCTTCATAGAGATCGGCAATGGGATCCCCCTTGGACTGAATATAGGCGGCTGTCCATGGAACACCTGCTGCATTGTGATAGAACAGAGACGGTCCGTGGTCGACAAAATGATCCCCAAGGCCCGCTTCCCGCATCTGTTCAGGTGTCGCGTCCTTGGTCAATTTGTAGACCATGGTGGCAATCATTTCGAGATGCGCAAACTCCTCTGTTCCAATGTCGGTGAGCAGACCGATGACCTTGTCCGGTATGGTGTAGCGTTGATTCAAATAGCGCAACGCTGCCGAAAGTTCACCGTCCGCGCCGCCATATTGCTCAATCAAGTATTTTGCAAGACGTGGATCACATTTGCTCACGCGCACTGGGTACTGCAATTTCTTTTCATAAAAACTCGGATCATGTATCCATCAGGATAAATCCTTGTGTGGAGCGTGATTTGAGGTGTTTGTAATTCAGTGTACCAAATGCGGAAGCAAGCAGGAATGGAGGGATGGAATGATGGTCGGACAAGATACCCACATCGAGGTATCTGGTTCCGTTGTGATTTGCGGCTGTGGTCACGGAATCGGAGAAGATGCTGGTTCAGGAATTTTGCGGGAGTTTGATGTTCCTGACACCGAGGGCGACGACCCGCTCGATCCCGCGATTGAGGTTGCACGGAAGAGGAACAATATCCTATTGTAATGCGAAGACAGGCCGCTACATAGGGCCCGTCTTCGATTTTCTGAACCCTCGACGATACATGTCCCAAAATCACCCCCAACGCCTGAGAACCCCCTTAAAAAGCCGCAAAAGTGGTGCCCGCGTGAAATAGAGCGTAGGAGGGTGTTTCAAGGCTATATTCCTTACACAATTGCAAGTACAATACTAGAAGAGATCCTGAATCCGTGACGTATGAACTAAATTCGTTGTTCTTCGCGTGGCGAGGACGAAATTACGTCGAGAAACTCCGCCAACTTTGTATGGGAGAAGGCTGTTAACAAAATTGTCCACGGTTAAACATCCCCGAATGGTTCGTGGGGTTATCCACATGTGCATAATGTCTGCCTCTTAGCCAAATGACTCATACAGCCGAGCAAACACGGGCAGCCACCGGTTCCCTCTCCCCAACCGTAACCGAACTTGCCTAGCATGTCTCGTCATTTTTGC
>NZ_BCQI01000066.1 GCF_001544355.1 Alicyclobacillus acidiphilus NBRC 100859 | reverse complement strand
ATGCGGCGGGAGGTGCAACGCGTGACGGCGAGCCGCGTCGCCATAGCGGACAAAAGTTCCGTTATGCGGCGGGAGGTGCAACGCGTGACGGCTTGCCCCGTCGCCATAGCGGACAAAACTTCCCTTATGCGGTGGTGGGCGCGACGCGCGACGGCGAGCCGCGTCGCCGTAGCGGACAAAACTTCCCTTATGCGGCGGGAGGCGCGACGCGCGACGGCTTACCACGTCGCCATAGCGGACAAAAGTTCCGTTATGTGGTGGGAGGTGCAACGCGTGACGGCGAGCCGCGATGCCATAGCGGACAAAAGTGCCGCTATGGTGCGGGAGGCGCGGCGCACCTCCGCACGCCGCGTGCGGCCGATCCGACACACTGACGCCTATCGGAGACCAGCGATGGGCGGGAGAGATAATAACCCCAACGGGCAGTGATGTGTTCCATGCGCCGACAAGGTCACTGAGGCGCCTAATTTGCCCTCGATCCGATACGCCCTCGATCCGGTTGTCCCCGAAACAACCGTCCCATTCCCGCGCGTCGCCTGCGTCACATTCGATAGAAGAAGAGGGAATGCGCATTTGACATCGCATTCCCTCGCATTTCTATGAATAGATTGGATTGATGCAGTAGTTAGTTTACTGGCTTGAGGTGGTCAAGGATAATCGCCGCTGCCTGGAACGTGTACGGGGCGGGATTGATCCACAGATTGCTCTTCGTCGGCCAACCAGTAAAGTGCGCATCGTTGTATTCGTACCAAATCTCGCCGTCGAAGATCGGGATAACCGGCAATTGTTCAGCCGCAATTTTCTCGACCTTGGCAAGGTCCGCTTTTTGTTGAGCAAGATTCGTCGTCTTCGCAAAGGCGTTTAGGGCCGCGTCGACCGTGCTGTTCTTATATCCCTCGATGTTGTAGTTGCCGTTCGAGTCCAACATGTCGTAGTACATGGTATAAGGCGTAGGGCCGCTGTTCGTCCAAGACAGGGCGAGATCGAAGTGAGGCTTCACGCCCTTGCCCGGGTCCACCAGATTGTAGTACGCCGAATACTGTTCTTGCTGAACGGTAATTTTGATGCCAATCTTCTTCAGATCCTGCTCAATCAGCAGTGCATCTTCGTCCCAGTCGCTCCAACCACTAACCGTAAGAAGCTGGAAGGACAGTTCCTTTCCGTTCTTCGCGAAAATTCCGTTGGAATCCTTTTTGAACCCAACCTGTTCCAAGAGTTTGATTGCCTTCGCGTCGTTGGTCGTGAAGGTCTTGTCGGACGCTGGCAGATTCGGGGCCAGCCAGGACTTTTGAGCCGGAATGTCCAAACTGGTCGGAACTGGCAGCAATGAGTAGTTGGTTTCGCCTTTGGTCTGGATCGTCTTGCGGTCGATCGCGTCGCTGATGGCTTCCCGAACGGGTTGCTCAGCGAGAATCGGGTTGCTCAGGTTCGGATACAACTCGACCGGGCTTCCAGCAGGGAAGTAGTAGTGATTGTGGGCCGGATCTTGTTTTACGTAAGTCGTCTCGATGTCCGGGATGTCGATGCCGGACCAATCGATTTGTCCGCTGGCGAGGGCCAAATCCGCCGCTTGGTTGCTCGAATATGCCGGATAGCTAATGGTCTGGACCTTTGGCGCGCCGTTATAGTAGTCCTTGTTCGCCGTAAACGTGTAGTCTTGCGGGCTGAATGAACTCAATTTGAACGGTCCGGTACCAATGGCTTTCTGATACGTGATCTTCAATTTGGCTGGATTGCCGAGCGATTGCCATTCGTGTTTAGGCACGATGTAGGTCGAGCCCAAAACATACTGTTGAGCGAACGGGATGTTTGGCGCTTTGAACTGGAAGACGACCTGGTATTTGCCGTGAGCTGTGACACTCGAGAGCTGTTGCCAGACTCCGTTGGTGTCGATGGCGGGATACTTCTTCATCAGGTCGAACGTAAAGACTACGTCGGCAGACGTAAACGGCTGACCGTCTGTCCATTTTGCTTTGTTCTGCAAGTTGACAGTAAGCGTTTTACCACCGTTCGTGAATTTGAAGCTCTTGCCGAGAAGATTCCACTGTTTGCCCGTCACATTGTCGAAGTAGAACATCGTTTCGTACACGTTGCCGAGCGTTCCGTCGTTGACGCCCGGACTGAATGGGTTGAAATTGTCGGAGAAGTTTCCGTTCGGGCTTGGCACGATGGTCAACGTGCTCGAGCTGGAGCTTGTCGCAGCGTAAGCGGTTGCACCAAGGCCAGACAACGTCAACGTTAAAGCGCTGGACGCTGCAACGGCACTCATCAGAAGTTTCTTGCGCATCATTTGTCTCCCCCTGCCTTATACCAATAGATTGCTGGACAGCGCTTTCAATATGGTTCGGCGCTATCTCTATCGCTCTATTAGTATGGATAATAAACCAATTAAATGCAATAGCAGAATGATTACAAAGAAAAATATACAGCAAAGTGTTTGTTAGGGATATGTAAACTAATGTTAGTTATTCCGTTGATACCCTGTGTTTGGCGTATCGAACCAGCCAATGTAATTGGAGAAGCAGATCCCGAGCGACCCAAGCCGCGTACGCCAATTGCTCGTCTTGAGCGTATCGAAGGGCACTGTTTTCGTCGAGAAGCAGTGCGCACTGCTCGGCAAGATTTGATCTGACCACGTCGCGCAACTGGTTGATGACTTTCTCGTGCAGTGACGTGATATTCGCGATGTGCGCTGCCAATTCGTCATATTTTTCGGGGAATTCGTTGATAATCCGAAGTAATTTAAATTCCAGATGAAAGATTTCCAAGAGTTTACGATAGGCCACTTGTTGGCGAAGCTCCGAATATTTTCTTCTCCCGAAGCGGCGTTCTTCTTTCAACAGCTCAAATGTGCTGTCCAGCTTGCGCAGTTTCTGTTCCATATCCGCTTCCGCTCGTTTCGATCGATAAATTTCCTTTGTCGCTCCGAGGCGGAGAAGGAGGGACAATTCTTCCCGGATTGAAAAAATTTCCTCGAAGAGTCGCGACTCGATTTTCGGGGGAAACAACACGATGTTGATCAAGGTTGCAAAGGCGATGCCCACCATGATAAAGACAAAACGGTGGATGGCGTAAACCAGGTAATTTCCGGGTGAAGAGTAAAACACGAGCGCAACGACGACGAAAAGGGACAAATCCAGACTCGATTCCAGCCTGAGCCGCAGATTCACCGCGATCGTAATGACAATCAATAGTCCGATGACGATTGGATGGGTGCCCAGCAAAGAAACGCCGGCGATGGCGATGGTCGCGCCAATCACGTTGGCGATCAGATTATCGCGAAGCTGTCGCCAAGAACGGTATATCGAAGGCTGGATCGCGAGGATGGAGGACGCGACAATAAAGCCAACGCCAGAACTCAGATTGAACCAGCGACTGAGATAAATCGTGAAAATCACGGCGATACCCGTTTTGATGACTCGCGCGCCTACGTGCACAAGATTGCCTCCTTACGCGATTCGCTGCCTTCCCAAACCATGATTGTATTGATCGTTCGGCGATGGATCCAGTCGGAGCATCGCACGATGGAAAATTTGATGGACGGCTGCGATGAAGAGGCAGCGAGGAATGCGGCCTCGTCTGCATTCATTGTCAACTTGTTGGCCACTTTAGACAAGGTGCCCTCCTAGGCGTCATGCGGATTCGTGAAAATGCATAAAACACTCCTAGTCCTCGGTATATTGCGGTGGTGTTGTTTCTTATACGAATCATCAATCACGAATCATCAATCGCGCAATTGGAACGATTCGGGTAAGCTCAAGTAAGCTTGGGCAAGCATCGTGTCCATTGCTGATCGGAACATCGCAGAAAGAGGGGGTGACAGGCATGCATTTTGCGAACCAAACCATTCTTCCCGCTGTTCGGAACATGAAGGATTTCGAAGAGTTGATGACGCGGGACCTCGCTTACATCATCCTGCTTGAAACCCACCTGGCGCAATTGCCGAGTCTGGTCCGCATTGCGAAGAAGAACGAAAAGAAGCTGATATTGCACGCGGATCTGATTCAGGGGCTGAAACACGACGAAGCAGCGACGCAATTCCTGTGTCAAATGGTGCAACCAGCTGGCATTATTTCCACTCATGCGACCGTGATCGCCACGGCGAAGAAGAACCGTGTGTTGGCGATTCAGCGTGTGTTTCTGATTGATTCACACAGCCTTCAGACAAGCTATCGGGTATTGCAACATTCCAAGCCTGATTACCTGGAAGTGCTGCCTGGGGTGCTGCCAAACATCATCCAGGAGGTTCGAAGCAGTACCGACATTCCTGTGTTGGCGGGGGGCTTTATTCGGACGCGAGAGGAAGTCGACGCCGTTGTAGCGGTTGGCGCGACAGCGATTACCACGTCGAGAAAGGAATTGTGGGACTATGACGTGAAACCGAAGGATGCACGTGCTTCCGCACACCAGTCACGCCTCGATTGAGGCCTGTGTGCGTTGGCACCTTGAACATTTTTTGGATGAAAGCGCTTTACAAACGTCGACGCTCGTTGTATACTCTCACCAAGTTCAAAGTTTGCCCTTGAGTTATGGAGACGGCAGCAATTTAAGGCCTACTAGGTCTACGATTGCGCCGTCTTTTTGCTTGCTTGGGCAATGGAGTTCTGGATTGGGGAGGTAGTTCAAGGCTATCTCGCTCATCAGATTGAACTCGACAACATGAGTGACTGAATGGAGGGATCGGCTTGTCGACAGTTGTCAGAAAAAAGAGCTGGCGCAGCACGATGCTTGGAGAACTGATTGCTGAGTTCTTTGGAACGTTGATTTTGATTGCGTTCGGCGATGGTGTGGTCGCTGTCGCTGTCGTGGGGCTGACCGAATCTGGCAGGACACCGCCAAATCTCGGGGGGAGCTGGCTGCTGATCACGTGGGGCTGGGCGTTCGCCGTCGCCCTTGCCGTGTATGTCACGGGCGGCGTCAGCGGTGCGCATCTGAATCCGGCTGTCTCTTTCGCCATGGCCATCAAAGGAGATTTGCCCTGGCGCAAGTTGATTCCGTATTCCATCGCCCAGATTATCGGGGCATTTGCAGGCGCTGCCATCGTCTGGTGGAATTATTATCGAGCGATCGACGCGTTCGATCTTCAGCATCACATCGCGACACTCGCCGGCGCGGGCGGCGGCTCAACGTTCGGCATCTTTGCAACGAGCCCGGCACCGTATTTCGCGCATCTCTGGGGACCGTTGTTGGACCAGATCCTAGGAACGATGTTCCTGCTTCTGTTCATCTTAGGCATCAACGACATGAAGAACCTCGGTGTGGTTGGCAACATGGGCCCGTTTATGGTGGGCATCGCGGTCGCCGCGATCGGCATGTCGTTTGGCGTGGACGCAGGGTACGCCATCAATCCGGCGCGCGACTTTGGACCACGCTTGTTCGCTTGGCTTGCCGGCTATGGACACAACGCGTTTCCCGGCCCGCTCGGATACTGGTGGGTGCCGATCGTGGGTCCGTTGCTCGGCGGCGGATTGGCCGTGTATGTATATCGATGGTTCATTGAAAAAACCCTCCTTGAGCGTGCACTCGCCAAAGCGGAGAGCGCCGCGAAGACGGCAAGTGATCATCAAGTGTCACACGGCGTATAAGCTTGTATCGCAATCGATGCGGTTAGAAGGGATGAGAGAATGATGACAAAGTCGTATGTTCTGGCGTTCGATCAAGGTACCACCAGCTCCCGCGCCATCCTGTTCGACAAGAGCGGCAACATCCACAGCGTGGCTCAGAAAGAGTTCACGCAAATCTACCCGAAGCCAGGCTGGGTTGAGCACGATCCGATGGAAATCTGGGGCACGCAGAGCGGCGTGGCGCGCGAGGTGCTCGAGAAATCTGGCGTTTCCCCTGACGAAGTCGCCGCGATTGGAATCACCAATCAGCGCGAAACGACCATTGTGTGGGATAAGGAAAGCGGGAAGCCGGTGTATAACGCGATCGTGTGGCAGGACCGGCGGACTGCGTCCATCTGCGACGCATTGAAGGAACGCGGTCTTACCGAACCCATTCGTGAGAAGACGGGCCTGGTCGTCGACGCGTATTTCTCAGGCACCAAGGTGAAATGGATTCTCGATCACGTCGAAGGCGCACGCGAACGCGCAGCTCGCGGCGAATTGCTGTTTGGAACCGTCGACAGTTGGTTGGTCTGGAACCTGACTCGAGGCAAGGTTCATATCACCGACTATACGAACGCGGCGCGCACGATGCTATTCAACATTCACACGCTCGACTGGGATGATGAACTTTTGAACGAACTGGGTATCCCGCGTGCGATGCTGCCCGTGGTACGTCCGTCGAGCGAGGTGTATGGTCATACCGACGAACGCACATTTGGCGGCGCAAACATCCCGATTGCCGGGATCGCGGGCGATCAACAGGCGGCCCTGTTCGGCCAGACGTGCTTCGAACCTGGCATGGTGAAAAACACCTACGGCACGGGTTGCTTCATGCTGATGAACACTGGTGAACAGCCAGTGGACTCGAAGTCCGGTCTGTTGACCACCATCGCTTGGGGCGTCGACGGCAAGGTGACGTATGCCCTCGAAGGCAGCGTTTTCATCGCTGGCGCTGCGATTCAATGGCTGCGAGACGGCATGAAGTTCTTCGACAGCGCCGTCGACTCTGAATACTTTGCCTCAAAAGTCGACGATGCGAACGGCATGTATGTGGTACCCGCGTTTGCTGGACTTGGAGCCCCGTATTGGGATATGTACGCACGGGGCGCAATTTTCGGTCTGACGCGCGGATCGACGAAGGAGCACATCATCCGCGCCACGCTCGATTCACTGGCGTACCAAACCAAAGACATTATCGACGCGATGCAAGCGGATTCCGGCATTGTCCTCAAAGCGCTGCGCGTCGACGGGGGCGCTGTGGCCAACAATTTGCTCATGCAATTCCAGGCCGACATTCTCGGCGTACCCGTCGAACGTCCACGAATCACAGAGTCGACTGCCCTCGGCGCAGCGTATTTGGCCGGCATCGGTGTCGGATTCTGGACCAAGGAAGAAGTTTCGAAGACGGGCGATCTCGATCGCACCTTCGAACCTCAAATGGATGAAGCGACGCGCAGGCAGTTGTACAAGGGATGGCAGAAAGCGGTCAAACGGACGATGCAGTGGGAAGTTGAAGGGTGACAGCATTCGTCGAACTGCGTTATAATGGAAGAGGAATCGTTTAAGCAGGGAATTACCTTGTGGGATTTGAGGCTCCGACAAGTTCATAGCGTGGTTTGAGACGATGAGAAGACCACAAGCTGATATGCATGCTCGGGTTAGGTGCATACTGCTTTGTGGTCTTTTTGATTTGAGAGGTGAGCGAAACATGACAAACGCATTTTCAGTTCACAATCGAGACCAGATCAAGCAACAGATGACAGATGGAACGCTCGACCTGCTCGTGATCGGAGGAGGCATTACCGGGGCGGGCATTTTGCTCGACGCGCACGTTCGCGGTATCCGCACGGGTCTCATTGAGATGCAGGACTTCGCTTCAGGCACATCCAACCGATCCACGAAATTGGTTCATGGAGGTCTGCGCTATCTCAAGCAGTTTGAGGTCGGACTCGTGGCGGAAGTCGGCAAGGAGCGGGCGATCGTCTACGAGAACGGCCCGCACATTACGACGCCTGTCTGGATGTTGCTGCCCATCGTCAAGGGTGGCACGTATGGAAAACTCGCCAGTTCGTTTGGAATTTACCTGTACGATCGGCTGGCGGGTGTGAAACGATCCGAACGCAGGCAAATGCTGAATGTCGAGGAGACCTTGGCGAAGGAGCCGCTATTGCGCAGGGACATCCTCAAAGGCGGCGGCTATTATGTCGAGTATCGGACGGACGACGCACGATTGACGTTGGAGATTGTCAAAGAAGCGGCCGCTCGCGGTGCGTTGGCGCTCAATTATACGAAAGCGACCAAGCTGCTGTACGAGGACGGGAAGGTTTGCGGTGTCGAAGCAGCGGATCTGTTGACCGGTGAAACGTATCAGATTCGCGCTCGCAAAGTGGTCAACGCCACCGGACCGTGGGTGGATGCTCTCCGAGAGATGGACCACTCCAAACAAGGGAAGACGCTCCATCACACCAAGGGCGTCCATATCGTCGTGGATGGCAAGCGGTTCCCACTGCACAACTCCGTCTACTTCGACGTGCCGGATGGGCGAATGATCTTTGCCATTCCGCGCGAAGGCAAAACGTACATCGGTACGACCGATACGAACTACAAAGGCGATCTCGTGCATCCGCGGATGACCAGGGCGGATCGAGATTATCTGATTGAATGTGTCAACTACATGTTTCCGTCGGTCAAACTCACGGCTGACGATGTCGAGAGCAGCTGGGCCGGCGTCCGACCGTTGATTCACGAGGAAGGCAAGGATCCGTCGGAGATTTCGCGCAAGGACGAAGTGTTTCGTTCTCCGAGCGGGCTCTTCACGATCGCCGGCGGAAAACTCACTGGGTATCGCAAAATGGCGGACAAGGTTGTCACGATGGTGGCAGACGAATTGAGTACAGAGTCCGGAAGAACGTTTCGGCCGTGTGAAACCGACCATATCGAGTATTCGGGCGGGAAGTTCGGCGGATCGAAGAACATGCCCGCGTACCTCGCGGACAAGACCCAGGCTGGTGTAGAACTCGGTTTGACGCAGTTCGAGGCGGAGCGATTGGCACATCGTTACGGCACCAATGTGGACATCGTCTTCGACATCATCCGAAATGGCCGCGAGGAAGCCGAGGAGAACGGATTGTCGCTGGAAGTGTACGGCGCTTTGCGATACGGGATCGATCACGAAATGGTCGCGACGCCCTCCGACTTTTTCATTCGCCGGACAGGCGCGCTCTATTTCGACATCGCTTGGCTGCGTCGTTGGCAAACGGCGGTGATGCAATATATGACACGACATTTCGATTGGTCGGCAGAGGTGGCCAAGTCGTATGAGAAGGAGCTTCACGAGCGAATCGTCGAGGCCACGCAAGCGCTTGAAGACAGCGAATCGGAACCGAGCCCGCGCGTTGAGCAGGCCTTAGTCGGGCAATCGTGATTGAGTCAGAGCCAGATAAATCACTTGAAAAAGCGACCACTGCCGTCCAGGCAGTGGCCTCATTTCGATGGGGTAAATTCGAGACGTTTTCAGAGTACGTCGTTTCATTGGCCCGTTGGTGGAAAAGATGTGGAGAAAACCAAAGTTTGCACCGATTTGTCCACATCAATCCTTTATCGAGGGAGTCTGTATGGAACCGTAATCACTTTGACCGACTTTCGTACGACCAGCCACGCCATCAACAAACTTCCAGTCTTGTTGTGCAGCAATTTGTGCCACCATCGCTTCGTGATGAATTGCGGAACCACAACCGTGATATCCTCCGGGTCGTAAAAGTCCAGCTCGAGATTGACAAACCGAAGCAAGCGGCGCGCCACAGAGCGATACTGGGAATGGAGCACAATGAGCCGAATTCCCGGGTTCAATCTATCCCACTGTTCTCGCAGCTTGCGTTCCGCCTCATCCGCCTCTTCCGCACTGTTGTTGGCAATCACAGATACTGCGACCACGTTTTTGAAGTTGGCGATCGCGTATTCAAGGGCGTGGACGGACGATTTGTTGATGGACGCGATTGGGACGAGTGTGATCGTCTGTCTGTCCAACAAGAGAGGACGAGAAAAGTCGTATTTCAAGTCCTCGCGAATCTGGTTGTAGTGCGACTGGATTTTGCTGAACATGATCACCATCAACGGAACGCAAACAACCACAAGCCATGCGCCGTCGGTAAATCGCGTGATTCCGAAGATGAGGCATGCTGACGCCGTCAAGACGAGGCCGCATGTGCTCCCCAACGCTTGAATGATCCATTTGCCCTTGCGTTCCCGAAAGATCCGAACGACCATGCCCAACTGCGAGACGGTGAACGTGTAAAACACGGACACAGCGTACAAAGGCATCAAATTCGTGACTTTGCCGCGAAAGGCGATGGTGAGCACGAGTGAAATTGCGGTCAGAAACAAGATGCCATTGCTGTAGACCAATCGATCTCCCTTATGCAACACCCAGCGCGGCATAAACTGGTGCCTGGCCATGGAAGACCACAATGCCGGGCAACCGGTGAAGGCCGTGTTTGCGGCAATCGCCAAGATGGACATCGTCGAGATCGAAATGACGACGGTAATGATGTACCCGAAACCATGCGTTCCAAACAACAGAATGGACTCCTGGTTAATCAAAGGAACGTCTGGATTGTAGGTGAGGCCGTGTAGCATCGCTGTTCCGGAAACGATGAGGAACAGGATGCTCAACGTCACCACGAGGGATAGCAGCAAGCGCTGCGCTCTCTTCGGCGAGGGTTCTTTGAAGACAGGCACCGAGTTCGATACCGCTTCAATTCCGGTGAGCGCGCTGCAGCCGCTCGCAAACATTTTCAAGAAGAGAAATGTGGTCATGCCTTGGACCGTATGCATGCCAGAGAGAGACGCGACATGAATCGACGATGGGTGTGCGATCCCGCTGATGAACGCCGTCACGCCAATGAGCAGAATCGATCCGATAAAGATGTAGGTAAATGGGACAAACACATTGGCCGATTCGCTGGTTCCGCGGAGATTCACCATCATGATGATGAGGATGAGAATCACGTTGAACAGCAGCTTATGGTGGCCAATCAAAGGCACCACGGGCCCAATCGCGTCGATCGCGGCGGCGATGGAGACCGATACCGTCAATGTATATCCGACGATCAATGTCGATGCGGCGGACAACCCCCAAAGCTTTCCGAGGTCGTTCAAGCCGATCGCGAAAGCGCCGCCACCCTGAGGGTAATGGCGAATAATGTTGCGATAGGCCAAATACAACAGAAAAGCCAGCGCGATAATGATGAACGTTCCGAGCATCGAAAAACCCAGTACGTTCGAGATATAGGCCTTGGTACTTGCAGCCGTGATCAAAACCATAAGAACTAGTTCCATTTGGTCCGTCGCGTAGGCGACGCTCGACAGGGCGTCTGGTGTCATGACCGCCATACCTTTCAAAACACCAATTTTCGCACTGTTGAGTTCGCGCGTTTTCAGCGGACGTCCAATTAAGAATCGCTTCAATGTCGTAATCAATGATGGATTCTCCCGATGACCCGATTGTAGGTATAAGGTACCCGTTCATCATCAAAGATTGCCCAGATAATGCGGACAGATGATACCTGTACGTCGGGTATTATACGCCAGACTTCCGCACTTGGAACACGTAATATCAAAAACAACGTTGCAAATTTCATAGTTGGTATAGAAAAATTTGCAAAACCACTCGTCTATTTTGTGCAAACGGTTTGTATACTATCTAAAATTCGTTCGACAAAGTCCATATCGAGTCCAGTCGAATAGTAGGTTTGGGGGGATATTTATGAAGGGAAAGAAACTTGTCAAAACGGTTGCTCCACTGGCGGTTCTCGCTTTGGCAAGCGGACTTGTCGTTTCCGAAGTGGATGCGGGTACCACCGGGAACGCGATCCACGGGTCTGGAAACGCGTCCGCGAGTACGGACAATGGGCCGTTGACCATTACGATGTGGGTGAATCCGCCCGCTGTATCAGCCGTGCAAAAAATTGACAAAGAATTCGAAGCGAAATATGGCGTGAAAGTAAACCTCCTCACAGCTGCCAACGATCAGGCAGGTTACACCACGTTGGAGCAGACCTCCGTCCAGGGGGGAACGGCGGATATTATGGCGATTGAGCCGTTCGAGCCGATGCCACAGAAAATGACGACGGACAACATGAGCGTGGTCCAGGAATGGGCGGCCAATCATGTCTTCGCGCCCCTGAACGGTCAGCCGTGGCTCTCAAAGTTCAACAAGAACGATTTGTCGGCCGCAGCGTATCAGGGCAAAGATTATGGGCTTGTGACTGGCGTGTATCAGACCGGCATCTTTTACAACAAGGCGATTTTCAAAAAATATAACCTGAAAGTACCGACAACCTACGCCCAATTTATCAACGTCTGCAAAACCTTGAAATCTCACGGCGTGACGCCAATCTGGACCGGAATCGGCAATGGGGCGACGTTCTATTTGGAGTTCATGATGTATCCCCTGATGCAGGATCTGCTGGCTTCCAGTCTTGGCAACGCAAGTGCCAGCGCGGCTTTGGCGGCGGGCAAGATCAAATGGACCAATCCCAAGATGATCACTGCGTTTACGGAAGAAAAACAAATTGCTTCAAATTATCTCGAAAACAACTATGCGGGTGAGAACTGGCAACAGATGCCTGGCGAGTTTGTGGCAGGCAAATCCGCCATGTTGTTGGATGGGTCTTGGGATCTCGCGTCGGTCCTTCAGGCGAACCCCAAGATGCAAATCGGCTACTTCCCACTGCCGGGATCGAATGTCGCGTCTGACAACAACTCGGTGTCCAATCCTGACTTGACTTGGGTCGTGTTGAACAATAGCAAGCACAAGGCGCTCGCCGAGAAGTGGTTGCAATTTTTCTCTTCCCCGAATATTTACAGTCAATATGTCGACGCAACTGGTATTTCTCCGAGTGAGAGCGGAACGTTCAAAAGCAATGCGGCCACAATTATGGGCAAGTGGTTTGGAAAAGGAAGGGTCATCAATCAGACAGCGGACTGGCTGATTCCAAACGGCCCGTACTATTTGCAATCCAACAACTTCTGGTCGGAACAGTTGAAGATGCTTCAAGGCTCGGTGTCCCCGGCGAAGTTGGCGCAGGAGTATCAGCAATCGCAGAATCAAGCTTCGTCGTGACGGGGTGAAGGACCGTTGTTGGCGGAGCCCTTGTGCGGGGCTCCGCATCCGGAGATCGACCGCGCATTCTCCTCGATTGACGATATCTACCCGAAAACACGCCTGTGATTCGCCGATAAGGGGTGTCGCCATTGAACAACGTCTTTGCGGGAAGACAGAAACTGGTCATTTACCTGACCATGATTCCGGGATTCGTCGTCTTTTGCCTGTTTGGTATCGTGCCGTCGATCTCGACGTTGATTATCTCTTTCACGAATTTCACCGCGATACCAGGCATTCCTGCCTCATTTGTCGGTGTGAGCAATTACATCCACATCTTTGTCGACAACGCCCAGGGCGTCCTTCAATCGTTGAAAGATACACTGATCTTTGCAGCGAGTGTCACCGTCTTGCAAAACGCGATCGCGCTCTGGATGGCCCATGTGTTGACCAAGAAATTTCCTGGCGTCAAGTTCTTCAGAACGCTGGTATTTATGCCTGCGGTTCTAGGCGTGACGATAATCGGATTGATGTGGTCGCTGATATTCGCACCTTCGGGTGGACCTGCTGCAGGAATTCTAAGTCTCTTCGGCACGTCGTCCGCGTTTTTTGGTTCGAGTCGCTTCGCGTTACCGCTCGTGATATTCGTGCAAATTTGGGCGAATCTCGGCTTTACGACGATTGTCTACATTGCTGGAATCAATACGGTGCCCGTAGAACTCGGTGAAGCCGCCAGAATCGACGGGGCGTCAAACTGGCTGAATTTTTGGAAGGTCACATTTCCGATGATTGCACCCAGTCTCACGGTCGGCGTGATTTTGGCAGCGGCGGGATCGCTCCGAACGTATGACCTCATATACGTCCTGACCGATGGCGTAAACAACACCAATACACTCGGAATGTACATGTTCAATACGGCGTTCCAGGGCTCAAGCAATTTGGGTATCGGCGCCGGAATCGGCATGATTCAGTTCGTTCTGACCATTGTCGTTGTCCTGGCCCTGCAAAAGTATCTGGCGCGTAGGGAGGAGGCCATGTCGTGAAGCCGATTCGTCGCCGCTTCTCGCACGACTGGTGGAGATACCTGTTCACGCTCGGGTTGGTCGTCATCATTCTGTACTTTGGTCCGCTCGTCTTTTTGGCGAATATCTCGCTGGAGACAGAGAGTCAGTTTTTGACCAATTCGATGTCTCTGCCTCACCCTTTTAGCTGGAGCAACTTTGCGCAGGCTTGGCAGCAGGCTTCCATGGGCGAGTATTTTCTCAATTCAGTCCTGTACACAGTCGTTCCGACCGTCATCGCGCTCATGTTAAGCCTGTTCCTCGCGTTTCCGATTTCTCGCCAATACGTCAGATGGGCTCGCCAACTGCATGTTCTGCTCACGTCAGGGATGTTTTTTCCGGTCGCTGTGATTCCGCTATTCATCGAAGCTCGTATGCTCCACCTCTACAATAACCGACCGGGGTACATCATCCTGCATATCGAAGACGCTATGGTGTTTGGATTTTTTCTCTTCGTAGGCTATTTTCGAACGATTCCGCGCGAGTTGGATGAAAGCGCCGTGATTGATGGATGCGGGTATCTTCGTTATTTGTTCACGATTGTCGGACCGCTTGCACGGCCCGCATTTGCAACCATGGGAATTTACGCAGGCATTCAAATCTGGAACGATCTCATCGGACCTGTCGTATTCTTGGCCACCCCGTCACTATTTCCACTGTCGCGAGGATTGTTTGTGTTTTACGGAACTTCTGCCAGCCAGTGGACGTTGTTGGCCGCTGGTGTTTTGATTGCGGCGGCGCCGCTCATCATCGCGTTTCTGCTCTTCCAGCGCTACTTTATTCAAGGGGCGACAGCTGGCGCGATCAAGTCGTAAAGCCACACGTGTTCATGTGTACTGCGAATGACAAACGATGGAGTTCGCACAGGGGATCCGCCACTTCGGTGAAGGGCGGATCTTTGTCATGTTCAGCGGAAGGTTATCGAGCTGCGACATTATGAGCACACTGAAAGAATCATCAGTCGAAGAAATTTACACAAACTTAACATTTCCACAACGTATTCTTTGCGATAATAATGACGTTTCTTAACGATTCATGTCGACGGAGGATAAATCGTGTCGAAGAGAAGCCAACAGTTGTTTAACTATTTGGTCCAAATCGCAGAAAATATCGACGTCGCAACGCAGGCGTTCGAGAACGAATTGTTAGAGTCTCCCGACTTTGGCACCTTGACGAATCACATGAAGGCGTTTGAGGAAAAGGGGGACGATCTCATCAGCAAACTGTTCACGCTGCTGAACAATACATACATCACGCCACTGGAGCGTGAGGACTATGTGACACTGGCAGTGACGCTCGATGACATCGTCGACGGCATCTACGCGTGCAACGTTCGCTTCAGCTTATACGGTGTTGAACACGCGACGCCAACGATGGTGGAATTTGCGAAAGTCATCCACGCCTGTTCTTTGGAAATCACGGCGGCGATTCGCAAGCTGAATGAGCGCAAGCTGATGCCCATTCGCGAACATATCAAGAATTTGAACATCCTGGAGAAGCGGGGAGATCAATTGTTGCACGCGGCACTCAGATCCCTGTTCGCAGAGTGCCGGGACGCCATCGAAATTATGAAGATGAAGGAGATATACGAAATTCTTGAGGATGTGACGGATCGCTGCGAGGATGTCGCCGATGTGCTCGAATCCGTGATTTTGAAAAATGCATAGAGGTGTGTCGTGATCACAATTGTCATCGTGTTGATTGTTCTTTTAGCGCTGTGCTTTGATTTCACCAATGGCTTTCATGATACAGCCAACGCCATTGCCACGAGCGTATCCACGCGGGCGCTCTCGCCTCGGGCAGCCGTGCTGCTCGCGGGGTCGATGAATCTTGTCGGTGCGCTCACGTTCACAGGTGTCGCCAAGACGATTGGAGGTCAGATTGCCAATCCGCTGGCCATTCAGCATGGCACGCTCGTCGTGTTGGCGGCACTCGTTGCGGCGATCGGCTGGAATCTGCTGACGTGGTATTTTGGAATCCCAAGTTCATCGTCACATGCGTTAATCGGCGGACTTGCAGGAGCAGTGGTTGGCGCGGACGGCTTGCGAGCCATCGATTATCATGGCTTCACATCGATTATCGAAGCTTTGGTGATCTCGCCACTCATCGCGTTCGCGCTCGGTTTCGTCATTATGGGGATATTTCGCGTTCTGTTCGGCGGCATGTCGCCGCATCGGGCCAATCGGCCATTCCGGACACTTCAGTGTTTTTCCGCAGCAGCACAGGCTTTCATGCATGGAACGAACGACGCGCAAAAAACGATGGGTGTGATCACCTTCGCGCTAATCGCCGGCGGATTGCAATCGACGATGAACGTCCCGCTTTGGGTCAAGATCTTATGCGCGTTGGCCATGGGTGTTGGTACGGCTACAGGGGGATGGAGAATCATCAAGACGGTCGGATCGAAGATCATCCGCATCGAGCCGATCAACGGATTTGCTTCCGATTTGACCAGTTCCGCCATCATCTTCGGCTTCACGTTATTAAAGCTGCCGGTCAGTTCGACGCACGTCATTTCGTCCGCCATCATGGGGACGGGGACGGCCAAGCGGGCAAACCAAGTCCATTGGGGAGTCGCTGGCCGCATCGTTGTCGCGTGGTTGATTACGATCCCGATTAGCGCTTGTCTCGCGGCAGTCTTGATACGTTTGTTTCTGTTGTAGGCCCATCATCTCACGTTCGCGATGCGGCCTCTGCGGGCGGCTTTGAGCGAGATGTGATGCCTGCCGCGCCGTCGCGGATGGTTCGTGAAGTATAGAAATAGGTCCGTCAATAACTTGGAGATGAGCATGACAACCAAGTACCCGACGAACAGATATGCGTAGTTCATCCATCTGTACATTTGGAAAAGACTCAGCGACGTGATGAAGGGCTTGAAGGCAAAGGCGAAGATCCCGCTGGTTACAGTTGCGTAGAGGTAGTAATTTTTGTCGTGGTTGATTGTCCATTGGTACACCAGCATGTAGACGGTTGGAACCAAGGCAACGTCTAGGGCGAAGCTGATCGGGAGGAACGGAATCACTCTGAATGGATAGGCCCACAGTGAGTGAGATGCGCCGAGGGAATCAATGTAGCCAAACCATACATGCACATTGAATCCGTAAAACCCGATCAAAAGGGCTTTTTTTCGATCTAACGCAAAGTACAGCACAACCAGCGGCCCGACGATTAACAAGACGTTGAGCCAGAATTGCCACGTGGATGGGTTGGAGTACAAGATCCAATAATGTGCCCACGAACTGTTGAGATTTCTTTGAGCTGTCGTCAGTTGATGTAGAGATTGAGCCTGGTCGGAGGGCATCGCGATGCTCCTTCAATGAGTGATGTGAGTGATTTGTTCCTAGGTTGCTCAATTGTACTCCGACCATTCCTATTCTGATTTCGGCATAGCTTGTCTGCCCCTGTCGTGAAGACGGAACTCGGAATATGCTGAATGCGATTGTAGCAGAAGGGAGGCCATGATGAAGGCAGACGTATCTTTTGATCGCCATATGAAGGAGACGGCGTTTGTATTTCTCACCATTTTCAGCGTGATCCATGTTCTCCCCGAGGGCAGATTTAAGAAACGGTGTCAGTACACAGCTGCCTTCTTTTGCGCCGTCCGCGTCATTCTGGCGCTGCTCATCCTCTTGCCGGAGGAGGTATCGAAGGACGTTAAACCAACCGCTACAAGTTTATTACACAAATAGAGATTTGGTGATGGGCACATGCACTCATTCGAAATATTGGGTGCGCAGTGGGACTCAGGTGGCTGATGCAAAGACGCATCAGCCACCTTTTTATACGAGGGAGTCACCGTTCGTCGCAGTCCCCGCAGCTTGATAGTCCTTCCGCTCGAGCACATACGATACACACGTACCGCCTACAAGCCCCCAGAATGGGGCTCCAATATGCACAATCGAAATGCCCGAAACTGTAATCAAGAATGAAAACAAGGCACTCTTCTTGAACTTGCCGTGGAAACTCATGTGCAGCGAGTCTGTCAGGACAGAGATCATCGCGATTCCTCCCAGCATGGAAATGGTCGAGGTGGGAATCATGCTTGGGATGGACGCAGCGATCGGCGCAAACAGTCCAAACAGAACAGATAGTACGCCAAGCAGTACACCGGCGGTGTATCTCGATTGTTTTGGACCGGATGTTTCACCAGCTAACAAGGCAGTCATTGGACCAGCGACGCATAATGTGTGGGCGCCGAAAAAGCTGGTAACGACGGAACTGATGCCGCTCCAGCGGGTCATCGAGTTGATTGGAGGTTGGTACTGCTCACTTTCCAAGACCGCGATCCCCTGCGCGTTTTGAATTGCGATGACAGTCAATGCGAGCGGGAGCACGAGCTGCCCTATCGTAGACAGGTTCCAAGTCGGCTCAATCAATTCCGGCCGCGCGATTCCCGCTGTCACCGAGCCGGCGTGAAAAGAATGGGACAAATACAGGGTAACGACCGTCGCAACGATTGCACCTAAAATAGGCGGGCATTTCTTTGCGATACCCGGGAAATAAGACAGCAACAAGAAGACGACCAGAGGAATGCCGTTCACGAGCGGTGAGCTGAGAATCGATTTGAACAAACCTATACCAAACGGAAGCAACACGCCTGAAACCATACCCATCATGACCGGCATGGGCAAAATCTTCATCACTTTGCCGACAATGCCCGATGCGCCTAAGAGAAAAATGGCAGTTCCTGTTACGATGTAGGCTCCGACGACTTGGGAGAGCGAATGGTGCGCCAGCGTACCGCCAACCAACACGGCGCCGGGAATGGAAAATGCGTAGCCGATGGGTTGACGAAACATCAATGTCTGCAGCAGTGTGAGCAGGCCGGGGATGGCGTAAATGCCAAAGATCCACGATGTCACTTGGCCGTTGCTCAAGTGGCCGGTGGTTGCGGCTTGCAGCACAATCAGAAGTGGGCCCGTCACGCCAAACAGCCACGCGATAAACCCGCTGGACAGGCTTCCAAGTGAAGTGTGCTTTGGGAGATCCCGAATATTTTGCATGAACAAGTCTTTACACCTACCTGTATATCGGATAGCAAAGCCATTGTTCATGAAACATCAA
>NZ_BCQI01000065.1 GCF_001544355.1 Alicyclobacillus acidiphilus NBRC 100859 | reverse complement strand
GTATGACTACAAATCCAATTGTACGCGCGTTATTTTGCTTGAACAAGAAAGAAACTCCATCAAAAACTTCCCTCATTCGACACCTGCGTTGGACTTGCGTGGTCTCCATGCGTCGAAGTCAAGCGAGTGAGTTTTATCAAGTGCGGCATTTTGGTGATACTTCACCCATCCTGTCGAGATATGTTTCCGACGTGATCGAACATCGCAACAAAAAGCTTCATCGAATCGTACAAGAAATGTCCGCGCGAAACATGCCTTTGATGTGGTATATTTCTATAATCGAAATATACATTCGTGAATACATACACACATCAAAAAGGTTTTGATTGAGATGATTGAAGATCAGCAAGCAGTACCAGCAAGGACTTCGTGGAAGACTATTCTTTGGATCATGGCGGCTGTTCAGTTTTGCATGTCTATCGCCTTTTCCAGTTCGAATCCGTTTATGGCGCTGTATGTCGAGCAACTTGGCGTGCATAATGTTCGCCACGTCGAGTTGCTCACCGGAATCGTTCAAGGCATGACACCCCTCATGGCAGCGCTGATGTCCCCGTTTTGGGGCACGTTGTCGGATCGAAGCGGACGCAAGATGATGGTGCTGAGATCGACTATCGCCATCGCCATTTTTACGGGTATTCTCGGTTTAGCTCAAAATACGTGGGAACTCATTGTGATTCGAGCGCTGCAGGGCTCGTTCAGCGGGTTCTCGGCGGCCTCCATCGCGCTTGTGGCTAGCGTCATTCCACAGGAAAGACTTGGTTTCTCGCTAGGGTGGATTCAAACGTCCAGTATGATTGGGACACTCGTTGGGCCTCTGTTGGGCGGTGTTGCCGCAGACTATACTCACAACTATCACATGGTGTTCTTTCTTACGACCATTTTCGCCTTCATCGCGTTTAGTATCACCTTGGTGTTTGTGAAGGAACCACAAGGTCCTCGTGTGAATACGAAGAAGAAACCATCTTTGATCGGTCAATTTAAGGCGATTAGACGGCTGAAAACCGTTCAGTCCATGTTTGTGGTTTTGTTCTTGACCCAATTCACCGTGATGAGTGTCCAACCTGTGCTATCCGTATTTATGAAGCAATTAGCTGGAAACGTGAGTTACTTGAACACCATTGCCGGCTTTGCCTTTGCTGTGACGGGCCTTGCGGATCTGATTGCATCTCCGTTTCTTGGGAAGCGAAGCGATACCATCGGATACAGGCGCGTGCTGATCATTTGCATGACTGGCGCGGGACTGTTCTATTTGCCCCAAGCGCTGTCGCCGAACATTTGGGTCTTTGTCGCGTCCAGGTTTGGGCTCGGCATGTTCATCGGTGGTATTTTGCCGACCGCCAATGCTTTGATTGGCCGCATGACGCCATCCGATCAACGCGGACAGATTTACGGTTTCACTTCAAGTGCCACGTTTCTTGGGAGTTTCGCCGGCCCGTTGTTAGGCGGCGTCGGTTCCGCGTTTATGGGAATACGTTGGATGCTCGGGGTGGCTGGGGCACTGTACATCTGCAATATGCTTTGGGTGGTGTTCAAAGTTCGCGAACCGAGCCATTTTGCAGACGAGACGTGAGGCGTATGATAAATCGTAGTTGACAAATGGACTTAATCGGAATAGTATCGAGTTAACTTCATACGGCTGATCGGACGACCGAAGGCCCACTTCATGCTGAGTTAGACCGAAGGGTTCTAGCGCTTGGCAGAGGTGGGTCTTTTGCTGTTTGTGACGCAGCCGATGACTTGCCCAGAGAGTGGGCATGCCACTGGGAGGTTGTCGAGTGTCAGAATCGAGTCTGTATTTGAATCGAATTACGAAGGTTTTTCGATCGCCCCAGGGTGACGTGCATGCGCTCAGGGACGTCCAGTTGGTCATCGATCCCGGCGAATTTTTAACCGTCATCGGACCGAGTGGATGTGGAAAGAGCACTCTCCTGAAGATCATCGCCGGGCTCGATACGGACTACGACGGCGAGGTTCGTCTGGGCGAGCGAACATTGTCTAAACCTGGGACGGATCGTGGATTTGTCTTTCAGGAACATCGGCTCTTTCCGTGGCTGAATGTGGAACAGAATATCGCCGCGAATCTGTCCCTCAAAGACCCGAAAGTAAAAAAGCAAGTACAGGAATTGATCGATCTCGTTCGTCTAAACGGGTTTGAACGGGCATATCCCCGGGAACTCTCTGGCGGGATGTCGCAGCGCGTCGCCATTGCCCGGGCGCTGTTGCGCAATCCGGAAGTCTTGCTGCTCGACGAGCCGTTCGGCGCGCTTGACGCGTTCACGCGCGCACATCTCCAGGAGGTCATTCGGGACATCTGGCTGACGAAGAGGACGACCATGATCCTTGTGACGCACGATATCGACGAGGCCATTGTGTTGGCGGGGCGCGTCGTCGTGATGACGTCGAGACCTGGACGGCTCCACAAGGTGATCCCCGTGCCGATGCCGCATCCGCGGAATCGGGCAAGCTCTGTGTTTCAAGAAGTGCGGAGCCTATTGTTGGAGGAACTCGAACCGACACTGCATGACAAGCAGAAACCACGGTATGCAAACCGTGAAGTGCTGCCGTCTGGATGATCGATTCGATGATTGATTAGGAAGCGCGAGGTGTGTGGATGTGTCCAGCAAAGAATCGAGCATGTTAACAGCAATCTCCCCGGACCTTCCGAAATTGCCTGATGAGCCGCAATTGGGAGGGCGTCAACGCGGAAGAACGCAAAATCGCGCGCTTGCGACGTTTTTCCGGGGAATCGCGTTGCCGCTTGTTGCGGTCGCTGTCTGGCAATTGATCGGATCGATGGGGTGGGTGCAGCCTGTGTTGCTGCCTTCTCCGTTCGCTATCCTGAAAGCCTTCGTACAGCTTGGGCAAACCGGAGAACTGTGGCGGGATCTGGGCATCAGTGTATTCCGTGTCGTGGTCGGCTTCGTCATCGGCGGGGGGCTCGGGCTTTTAGCCGGAATCGGCGCTGGGTTGTGGAAAGGGGTCGAGCAGGTACTGGATCCGACCTTTCAGACCTTGCGGACGATCCCACACTTGGCGATCACGCCGCTTTTCATTCTGTGGTTTGGCCTCGGGGAATCCTCGAAGATTTCATTGATTGCATTTGGCGCGTTTTTTCCGCTCTACATCAACGCTTTCATGGGTATTCGCAACGTTGATAGGAAATTGTTCGATGTCACTCGCGTTCTCGACTTCAGCAGGCGACAGCAACTGGTGAAGCTGGTGATACCGGGAGCGATGCCGAATATCCTCATTGGATTGCGGCTCTCATTAGGGGTCGCCTGGCTCACACTGATTGTCGCTGAGCTCATGGGCTCGAATTCTGGGGTCGGCTATCTGATTGAAAACGCGACGCAATTCTCTCAAACATCGTATGTATTCGTCGGGATCGTGATATTTGCGGTTGTCGGCAAGCTGTCCGACTCGCTGGTTCGTATGTTCGAACGCCGATTGCTCCAATGGAGAGATACCTATTCTGGTTAAATTCCTTGTTGACATAGTTGAATAGTCGTGTTTATAGTTGGGTTAGTGAATAGATGAATGTGTCGACCGAACCGTCGGAGACACCGTGTAGGCGTGATTGAGCGCTTATCGGTGTCTCTTTTTTTATACGGGAGCTCGCGAGACGCAAATGGTTGACCAAACAGAGGGGGCATATGGACATGAAAAATCTGTTGACGAAAGCGGCTGTGACAACGGGACTTCTCGCACTGCAGGCATCGTTCGTGTTGGGTACAGGAACCGTGCAAGCTGCCACGGAGAACGATCACGTCACGGTCAACATTGGTTACCAAGAATCTGCCGGGCCATTTCTCTTGGCTCTGAAAAAGGGTTGGTTTACGAGCGCGTTTGCGAAGTTGGGTGCGAAGATCAACTGGTACACATTTCAAAGTGGACCCGCATTCTTCACGGCCATCGCATCGAATCATCTGGACTTTGGCGGCGTGGGCAATACCCCGGTGGTCGTGGGCCAAGCTTCCAACGTTCAATTCAAGGAGATTGCGGTCACGGGGCTCGGATCCAACAGTGAAGGGCTGCTTGTTCCGGCCAATAGTCCCATCCACAGCATGGCGGATTTGAAAGGCAAGAAAATCGCGGTTGCTCCAGGAAGCTCAGCGTACAATTTCTTGTATCAAGCCCTGAACAAGGCGAAATTGCAACCGTCGCAGGTAACTATCGAGCAACTCCAGCCTAACGAAGCGGAGTCTGCCTTTGATTCACACAAGATCGACGCTTGGGCGATTTGGGATCCATATCTGTCGACAGAGGTCGTGCAGCACAAGGCCAAGGTGCTGGAGGGCGTGGCGGATTTGAACCTGAAGAACACAGAATTCTCGATTGCCCGGACCGCATTTATCCAACAGCATCCGAAGCTCACCGAGACATACCTTCAGGTGCTTGAAAAGGCGACAGCATGGCAGAAAGCCCATCCGTCACAAGCCATCGCGCTCTATTCGCAGATTCTGAATGTGCCTAAATCGGTGATCGCGCACGATCTCGTCGACGCTCCGCCGGTCGTTCAACCAGTGACGAACGACATTATCCAGCAGCAGCAGAGTATCGCGAACTTCCTGTACAGCCAGCACGTCATCACAACCAAAGTGGACGTTTCCAAGGTTGTCGACAATACATTCGTGAACGCGACGTTAAAAAACAATTCGAAATCGAAGTAGTCTGTGCGTCAAGGTTTGACGCGCCGACCGAACATTCGGAGGCAGATGTTGCGCATGATGTTCATGCCGCCATCTGCCCTTTTCACATGGTTGAACAAATCCAAAATCACGGTGAAGGCGGGGACATTCATGAGCAGGCACATTGTCACGGGTATTGAAGATGTGAGGAGTCAGGATGCTGAATGGTTGATTCGTGAACTTAGCGACGAATTGGCTCGCTTATACCAGACAACCGATGGATCGGCAGGGTTTAGGCCCGAAGACGTCGAGGTTCCTCGTGCCGCGTTTGTCGTGGCTCGTATCGATGGACAGCCGGCCGGTTGTGGGGCTTTACGTCCGTTGGATGAGTCACATGCTGAAGTGAAACGCATGTACACACGCCCGGAGTATCGGCGCAATGGCGTGGCACAGGCGATCCTGGCAGAAATTGAGCGTGCTGCGAAGCAATTTGGATACAGAAGTATCAAACTGCAAACTGGGCCTTTGCAGCCGGAGGCCGTACAACTCTACGAACGTGTGGGTTATCGACGTATTCCCCGATACAGCGGCAATTGGGATCAAGTCATCGCGTTTCAGAAGGATTTGGAAGCTTAACGAGGAGGCGGTTGCTTTGATCCTCGGTGTTGATCATATAATTCAAATTGTGAGAGATCCGCTCGCGTTGTGTGCCGGACTCAGGTTGCTTCCCCCTTCGTCGATTGTTTCCGTATCCGGCCTGGATCATCACAGGGTTGGCCAATTGGCCGTGTTCAGCAATACTTATGTGGAATACTGTACGGCAGAATCCTTTGATCAGATGAGCCCGACCAAACACTCGCTTCAGACAAGTTCAAAGAGGTTGGGTGTCATTTCCGGGCGGCACGACGCGGTCGTCGCCATTCGTGTCAGCGATGCAGACGAGATTGCGAAGCGTCTGAGAGAAGGTGGATTTCTTGTCGAGGGGCCATTGTATGGTCAGGCAGATTCCACTGGTTTTGAGTCCGTCATTGTGATTCCTCATGCCAAACCCAGCTCGATGCCGTTGCCGATCTTCGTCCAACGCGAGTCCAATCCAGACAGCACCCTTGAGCCCGTCGATGTGTGCAAGGCGGCCAACAGCTTGCAACTGCGGAACATCGGTGTCGCGACCTCAAATTTGCCTCAAGTTGTCGAAACATGGGCGAAACTTCTAGACAGGCGTCCGGCAGAGAGTTGGATTCAGGAGGATCTGGACGCGTATTGTGTTCGAATCTCATTGGATGATCATGTGCACATCATGTTTTGCACGCCGGTACGCGACGGTGTTGTATCCGACGCATTGAGAGAGCGCGGCGATCACGTCTTCATGCTCAACATCACCGGAAGTCGATGTCAACTTGATACGGATATCTACGGGATGATGTATCGTCTGATGTAATTGGGAGGAGAATCAACATGTTCTTGCGCTATGTGTATTACGACGGACTCGCGCAAACATCGTACCTGGTGGGATGTCAATCATCGGGGCAAGCCATCGTAATCGATCCATCGCGTCACATTCAACAGTACGTGGACTTGGCGAACAGGGAGGGCATGCGCATCGTCGGCGTCTGCGAGACGCACATCCATGCTGATTTTGTCTCTGGAGCCAAGCAATTTGCCGAACAGTACGGAGTAACGCTGTACCTGTCAGGTGAAGGCGGAGCGGACTGGCAGTACGAATACTTGGATGGGCTCCCGCACGTGTTATTGCATGATGGCCACGAGTTTCGCATCGGCAATTTGTTGTTCCGCGTCTTGCACACGCCAGGACATACCCCTGAACACATATCGTTCCTGCTTACAGATGAATCATCCGCTGCAAAGCAGCCGATAGGCTTATTTTCCGGCGATTTCGTTTTCGTAGGAGACGTTGGACGTCCGGATTTGCTGGAAAAATCGGTAGGTATCGCCGGGACGTCAACGGAGATGGCCGGGAAAATGTACGACTCGTTACAACGACTCCGTCTGCTGCCTGACTTTCTTCAAATTTGGCCGGGACATGGCGCCGGCAGTTCCTGCGGACGCGCTCTCGGCGCTGTTCCGTCGACCACGCTTGGATATGAAAAGATTGCAAATTGGGCGTTCCAAGAACTTGACCGCGACGAATTCATTCAAAGACTGCTGTCTGGACAACCTCAACCTCCGAAATACTTCGCGAAAATGAAGCAGGTCAACCGACAGGGACCGGATCGTCTCCCCACGATTGAGCCTACTCAGTTCACATCTATCTCGAAGACAACGCTGTCTCTTTGGGCTGAGCGCGGCGTGATACTCGACGTGCGGCCGAGCCGGGACTTCGCTGATTCACATGTCAGAGGGTCGCTGAATATTCCATACGGCAAATCGTTTTTGACGTGGGCAGGCTCTTTGCTGTCGTACGATAAGGCCATTTACTTGATTGGGGATGAACGCGTGATCCCTTCCGTTATACGAGATTTGCAGGCGATTGGGATGGATGGTGTGGAAGGGTGGTTGGACTGGGAGACGTCCCGGTCACAACTGGACGAAAGCGTATTCCAATCGTATCGGCGTATCGATGCCGCGGCAGCTAAGACGTTGGTCGACGAACGGAAATTCACCGTTCTCGACGTCAGAAACCTCGATGAATGGAATGCCGGGCACGTCGATGGGGCTATTCGAATCGCGGTGACGGACTTGCCTGCAAAAGTGCACGATATTCACGCGGAGCGGCCAGTGCTCGTACATTGTCAATCTGGTTACCGATCCGCCATCGCCGCCAGCATTCTTCAAGCGAACGGCATGGAAGAAGTCTGGGACCTAACCGGTGGATATCATTCCTGGAAGCAAGTCGAAGCGTGATTGGACATACCGCGATTCTTGGCGTCATATGGAACGTCATACGGATTCGAAATGGAATCCGATTATAGGCCGATCAGTCCTCTGAAGGCCCTCTTTGACCCGTTTTTGGGCGAGGAGGGCCTTCATGTTTTCTTGATTCAAACCAGTCGAGATTTTGTTTGTTGCGTGAGATGGGGAATGAGGATATGAAAACAAGTGTGCCGTTGTACCATCGCCTAAAAAGCGATCTGATTCGCGATATTCAATCGAACAAATGGGAGATTGGAGAGAAGATTCCATCCGAGTCGGAATTGGCTGTCGAGCACGGCGTCAGCCGGATCACGGTACGTCAGGCCATTGGCGACCTGGTATCGATGGGGTATTTAATTCGACATCAGGGCAAAGGGACCTATGTGGCTAAGCAAAATCGCTCAGTGGCGGTTTCACGGCTGCAAGGATTCGCCGAAGAACTAAGAGTGGCTGGCAAACAAGTCGCCCTAGCTGTAAAGGATGTACAAGCAGTCGCGTGTTCCGAGCGGGTATCGAAGCGGTTGGACATACCTGACACGACCGAAGTGATCCGAATATCGCGAATCGCTTCCGTGGAGGGATCGCCCATTTTCCGAGAGACGTCTTTTCTCGTGCCTCCAACCCCAAATGCGGTGGATGAATTGGGGGAGGATTCGGAGGCGCACCATTCCATTTACGGCTTTTTCGAACGGTACGGAGTTCGAATTGCGTACGGAAGCCAAGAAATCTACGCCGAGCGCGCGAACTACGGTGATCGTGATGAATTGATGGTCGGGTTCGATGAACCCATCTTGGTCATCTGCCGGCTCACGTTTGACCATACCGGCACACCGGTCGAATTTTCGGAGGTAAGATATCCGTCCAGCCGGTATCAATATCGGGTGAACTTGACACGAAGTGGTGAATATCTAGGGGCATACGTGTTATGACGACATGCAAGGTTCCTGAAATTCTTGGACCAAATGCTTGGCCATGGTTGACGGTGGTTTTGGAAGTCCATATAGTGAACGTATAAGTGGATTAAACCTATTCGAATACAAGGAATAGGCGAGTCGACCGGACTTCTGGAGGCTCTCAGGTGCCATACGGCATTTGAGGGCCTTTTTGGTTCTCCCACTTTGTGAGAAAACCAGTCCAACCCATTCGAATGTAGATCAAGCAGGCAAACAGATAGGGGGATATTGATGAAGAAAGCGTATTGGTTGTCCGGGGTGTTTGCAGTCGCCGCAGCGGTAGGTGTAGCGGGTGTGGCGTTGACGTCGCATGGGACAGTGAATCGTGCGGCAAACGGGGGGACAATCGGCGCGGCGAGTACCTCCAATGTGCAAACCGTGGTCGTGGGAACAAGCCCGGACTTTCCAGATGTGACCTTCTACAACACGAAGGGCCAGTTGACTGGCTTCGATATCGAACTGGTCAAAGACATCGACAAACTGCTCCCTTCCTACCAATTCAAGTTCCAGACGATGGATTTTCCGGATCTGTTGTTGAGCTTGCAAACGCGAAAGATCGATATGGTTGCCAATGAGATGGAAATCAATGCTGAGCGCAAGCAAAAATACCTTTTCAACAAAATTCCTTACGCGTATTGGAAGACGTACATCATCGTCGCAAAAGGCAACAATTCGATCCATTCATTGAACGATCTCGCAGGCAAGAAAGTACTCACGACAGCCACCACGGCGGAAGCCGATATTCTGCAGGCTTATAACAATACGCACAGCAAAAAAATCGACATCGTGTACGAGAGCGGCGCTGCGGATGATACGGTCAACCAAATTACGTCCGGTCGCGTTGTGGCGACGTTAGGTGCCGACTTTTCACTCTCACTCATCGATCCTCAACACAAGTTGAAAATCACCGGCTCACCGTTGGCGGTGTCACCTGTCGACTTTGTATTTCGCAAGGACGATCCGGCGGAACAGAAGCTCGCCAACCAGGTTGACGCGGCTTTGAAGAAGCTCATCGCGAATGGGACACTTTCGAAGTTGAGTGTGCAATGGCTGGGCGCAGATTATACGAAAAATCTTCCGTCTCATTCGTGACTGCGAACCATGGCGTCCCTGAACTGTATTCAGATTGGGTGAGAGGTGAGTTCACATATGGCCCCGTTTGACGTCACGTACATCTTTCTGTTTATTCCGAAGTTACTGTCAACGATTGGGGTAACGTTTGTCATTGTTGGTGGAGCCATTGTGATTGGCGTGATCGTAGGCGTGATTGTCGCACTGCCTCGACTCTATCACGTTCCGGTTGTGAAACGGATCTCCCAGGTGTATGTATCGTTCTTTCGAGGAACGCCTATCCTCATCCAACTCTTTCTCATTTACTACGGATTGCCGGAACTCGTGCAAGGACTCGGTATCAATCTGTCCAAGGTCCCGGTTCTCTACTTTGTGGTATTCACCTATGGATTGAACAACGCGGCATTCTTTTCTGAAACCATCCGCGCGTCTGTCACTGCCGTCGATAGGGGACAGGTGGAAGCGGGTTACTCAATCGGCATGACTGGCTGGCAGTCGCTGCGGAGAATCGTACTTCCTCAAGCCCTGGGGATCGCTGTACCCGTTGCGGCCAACTTGGTCATTGCCCTGCTCAAGGACACGTCTCTCGCATTTTCGCTGGGGGTTATGGAATTGACGGGAAAAGCGCAGTCGCTTGGCACCATCACGCAGCATTTCATCGAAGCCTATGTTGCCCTGGCAGTCATCTATTTGGGCGTAAGCATCGCTTTGGAGAAATTGTTTGGCGTTTGGGAACGCCGCCTGTTGCGATATGACCTGGCGAATCATCGGCTGCGGGACGCGTTGCTTTGGCGTAGGGCGTCATTCCGCCGGGGGGGCGACGCGATTGGCATGGGCAAGGAGGAGATGAGCGCGTGACCATCGATCTCGGATTTATGTGGACGGCGTTCATTCAACTCCTCTCCGCCGTCCCCGTGACACTTCTGATTACTGGCGTGTCCGTGGTCTGCGGATTTCTGATTGGCGCAGTGATTGCCTTGATTCGGATGAATCGCGTGCCCATCCTCCATCCGATTGCGGTTTCGTATGTGACGTTCATTCGTGGAACACCCATGCTGGTCCATCTGCTGCTCATCTACTATGGACTGCCGATGTTGATCGACGCCGTTGCCAAAGAGGTCGGCTCGGGATTTCGAGCTGCCTCGATTCCGATGATCGATTTCGTATTCTTGGCCTTCTCGATCACGTCGAGCGCGTACATGGCAGAAGTGATACGCTCTGGGCTGCTCGCTGTCGATAGGGGACAGTTGGAGGCCGCCCATTCCGTAGGAATGACCACCATGCAAGCGATGTATCGCATTGTCCTGCCGCAAGCTTTTGCTGCAAGTCTGCCGAATCTCGCCAACAACGTGATCGGCATGTTGCACGGCTCGACGTTGGCTTTCACGGTATCTGTGGTCGAGATTATGGCGAAGGCGCAAATCGTGGCGTCGACAAATTGGAAATTCCTAGAGTCCTACCTGGCGGCAGCCGTGATCTTCTGGGGACTGACTGTCTTGATTGAAAAAGCGACTGGCTTGCTGGAAGCCCGAGTGAATTTGTACAACCGAGGTGGTGTGGCATGATTCGGCTCTCACAAATCTCGAAATCCTTTGGCGAAGTCCAAGTGCTGAAGGGGATCGATTTAACGGTCAAGACCGGTGAAGTGGTCGCCATTCTCGGGCCTAGCGGATCGGGCAAGACGACGTTGCTCCGATGCGTGAATTATCTCGAACGACCCGATGACGGCGTGATTACCATAGGCGATTTTTCCGTGCGATGCAGGGAGGTGGGAAAGCGGGACATCCATCAGCTTCGCCAGAAGTCCGCCATGGTGTTCCAGCATTACAACTTGTTCAAGCACAAAACAGCGCTTGAAAACGTCATGGAGGGACTCGTCGTCGTGCGAAAAACCCCTGTCGACGACGCGAAGAAGCGAAGTATCGAGTTTCTCAAGAAGGTCGGACTAGGGGACAAATTGGACTCGTATCCGAGTCAATTGTCCGGCGGGCAACAGCAGCGAGTCGGTATTGCCCGAGCGCTTGCTTTGAATCCGGAGATTATCCTGTTCGACGAACCAACTTCGGCGTTGGATCCCGAACTCGTCGGTGAAGTGCTCGAAGTGATTCGAGAGATTGCGAAGGAAGGGATCACGATGCTCATTGTGACCCACGAAATGGGCTTTGCCAAGGAAATCGCCAACCATGTTCTGTTCATGGATGGCGGCAACGTCGTCGAGGAAGGCTCGCCTGACGATATATTCAACAATCCCAAGGAGGAGCGCACCAGGCAGTTTTTACAACGGCTCAGCCGCGAAGTTTCGACGCATTCCTCCATCAATCTGGTCGCGACAGGAGATGAAAATCATGGGTGAAAAACGCCGCTTGAAATTGGGGGCGATGCTGCATGGAGTGGGGAGCAGCACGTCGTTGTGGAGGCACCCCGAGATCCAGGCTGACGCCAGCACAAACTTCGAGTTGTACAAGACATGGGTACAGGTCGCCGAAGCAGGGAAGATGGACCTTGTATTTGTCGCGGACGGATTGTACATCAACGAGAAATCCATTCCCCATTTTCTGAATCGATTTGAGCCGTTGACGATTCTGAGCGCCTTGGCGAGCGTGAGCAAAAACATCGGTTTGGTGGGGACAGTGTCGACGTCGTACAGCGAGCCTTTCACGATTGCCAGACAGTTTGGCTCGTTGGACGTGATCAGCGGCGGGCGCGCCGGGTGGAACGTCGTGACGTCGCCGCTCGAAGGTTCGGCACTCAATTACGGGAAAAAAGAACACCCGGAACACGATCTGCGTTATCGAATTGCCACGGAATTTCTCGATGTCGTTCGGGGGCTTTGGGATTCTTGGGAGGACGACGCGTTTGTTCGCGACAAGGAAACGGGGGTATTTTTCAACCCTGAGAAAATGCACGTCCTGAATCACGAAGGCGAGTTTTTCTCTGTAAAGGGTCCATTGAACATCGCGCGATCGAAACAAGGACAGCCCGTGATTTTTCAAGCCGGATCGTCAGAAGTTGGGCGAGACTACGCCGCCAAGCACGCCGATGCAGTGTTCACAGGTCACGACAACTTCGACGACGCTGCCGCATTCTATCGCGATGTGAAGCGCAGGGCGCAAACATTCGGTCGAAATCCTGATCACGTCCTGATTTTTCCGGGCATCTCTCCGATTCTTGGCTCGACGGAACAAGAGGCGGAGCGCCGTTATCAGGAGGTCGCGAACCTGGTGTCCATCGAGAATGCGCTTGACTATCTGGGGCGATTCTTCGAACACCACGATTTCTCGCAGTACCCGTTGGATGAGCCCTTTCCTGACATCGGCGATTTGGGGCGCAACAGCTTTCGCAGCACGACAGACAAGATCAAGCGGAATGCCCGTGAGAACGGGTTGACACTGCGTCAAGTCGCCTTACAGGTCGCCACGCCTCGCAGCCAGTTTCTTGGGACGCCTGTTCAAATTGCGGACAAAATCCAGTCGTGGTTTGAGCAGGGAGCCGCTGACGGTTTCATGATTGGAGCCTCCGTTCCTCACGCGCTGGAGGATTTTGTTGAACACGTGATTCCCATTCTTCAGCAGAGGGGAATTTTCCGAAGCGAGTACGAGAGCGACACGTTGCGCGGCAACCTGGGGATTCCGATTCCTGAGAACCGCTACGCGAAGTCGGAATCGGGCGTCCAGGTGTAAGCAGGGGAAAGGAAGGTATTGCGTGGACATCAAATTGAGCATATTGGATCAAAGCCCGATTGGCGAAGGGGAGGATGCCTTCGCTGCGCTTCAGAATACGATCGCGCTGGCACAATTGGCGGATCGATTGGGCTACCATCGCTTTTGGGTATCGGAGCACCACGACTCCGAGCGGCTTGCCGGATCGTCACCGGAAGTGCTCATTGCCCATCTTTTGGCGAAGACCGAACGCATACGAATTGGTTCAGGCGGCGTTATGCTCCAGCATTACAGTCCCTACAAGGTCGCGGAGAACTTCAGCGTGTTGGCTGCACTTGCGCCGCGTCGGGTGGATCTTGGCATCGGCAGGGCCCCTGGAGGTCTGCCGCGCTCCACACAGGCCCTTCAACAGGATGTGGACGAGGCTACGCCGCTGTCTGAGAAGTTGGCTCAATTGCATCGATATTTGTACCAAGAACTTGATCCAGACCATCCATTGTACGGATTGCAGGTTACCCCGAAACCTCCCTATCCGCCTGAGATGTATCTGTTGGGCGCCAGTGACGCGAGCGCCCTTCTGGCCGCGGAACTGGGCCTCCCATATGTGTTTGCACAGTTTCTCAACGGAGACGAACAGGTTTTGCACAATGCTCTGAAGATCTACAGAACCAATTTCCGCGGTGGAGATGGAGCACTTCCTGAAGCCGTCCTGGCGCTTTCCGTTGTGGTGGCGGACACGGACGGAGAAGCCAAGGAACTGGCAGGCAACATGAAGAATGTGAAAGTCCGCTTGGCGAGTGGAAAATCCGTCACGGTCGGCACTGTCGAGCAAGCGGAAGAGTTCGGCCGACAGGCCAACGAACCATACACGGTTGAGGTGAAGGAGGCAAATATTCTTCACGGTTCTCCTGCGACGATTCGCGAACGGTTGCGTGAGATTGTCGAACGCACCCACATTCGAGAAGTGATTGCTTTAAACGCGATTCGTAACTTTGAATTGCGAGTTCGTTCCTACCAATTGCTCAAAGAGGCCGTCGACGCGGTGTATCATTAATGCTTTTACTTTCAGTACTATCAATCGGCAATATCGACAGTGAGCGGTTGAGGAAGGATGATCTAGAGTGGCCTCCAAGTTTTTTAACGACGATGAATATGAGCGGTTGCCGCAACAGCTAGCCGATGCGGTTCAGGGGTTGTCTCGCCAGCAGTTACAACGCAGACCTGCTCCAGGAAAATGGAGCATACTTGAAATTGTCTCTCACATCGAAGATCACGTGATCGCACAAGCGTTTCGAATCCGTAAAATGGTTTCAGAAGAGGCGGCTCAGCTGCCATCTGTGGATCAAGACGCATGGGTGACCCACTTGAACGCCAATGAACGAGATCCCGAGGAGATGCTTCAAACCATACGAGCAGTCAATCGCAGTAACGCGACACTGCTGTCGCGGTTGGGGCCTGACGATTGGGAGACGACGGCGCTCAATCCGAAAGGGGAAACCGTCAGATTGACGTCCGTTGTACAAGGATTTGTCGCTCACATTTTGCACCACGTTGATCAAATCCAACAGTTGGCCAAATCTAGCGAAGTACGGTGAAACATACACACACCGAAGCAGAAGATGATAAGACGCATCTTGGGAGGTTGAGCTCCAGCGGGCTCATCTCCCATTTTGTCGTGGTCACAGGACAGAGGTACCGAATGCGAGAAATGACGTCTCATCCGAATCTAGTCATTATGACATCATACTTATACTGATGTTATAACAATGTTGACAAAGTTAATCGGATTAGTAAGAATTAAGCCGAGGGGGATGCTCCCCCGTTCAGAGGTGAAATTTGTTGGGGGTCGTTCCCAAGGAGAGAATATTCATGAAGTCACGTACCGTGAAAATTGTTTCGGGGTTATCAGTGCTTGGTATTGGTGTCGCCGCCGTGGCAGTGACACAGTTTGCGGGAGCAACGTCGAAGTCGGTGCATTCACAGGCGGCAACGGGTGCAGCCAGCACCACGGCTTCGAAAGTCGTCACTTTGTATTTCGGTTCCTACAGCGTCACTCAAAATGTCTACGAGAAGCAGTTGTTTCCCGCCTTCGCAAAGTACTGGAAGGCAAAGACCGGCCAGACCGTGAAGTTTCAAGCTTCGTTCGATGGCGACGGTTCCGAGACGAAGAATATCGTGAATGGACTTCCCGTTGACGTAGCGGCGTTGTCCTTGGCTGGTGACATGGATCAAATTCAGCAGGCGGGACTGATTACTCACAATTGGGAGAACACGCCGACCAAAGGCATGGTGACGGATTCCATCGTCGCGATCGCCGTTCGCAAGGGCAACCCGAAGCACATTGAGACCTGGAGTGACTTGGCAAAGCCGGGGGTAGAGGTCGATCTGCCGAACCCAGCTACGTCGGGCGGCGCGAAATGGGACATCAACGCCATTTACTACGCGACAGAACGTACCAGTGGCGCGGCCGCTGCAAAATCCCTGCTCGAGAAAATCGTGAAAAACACCGTTGTTCTGGACAAGTCTGGGGACGCGTCTATGACCACCTTCGTCAACGGCACGGGTGACGCGGCGGTCAGTTATGAAAACTCGATTCTTGCGGCGAGCAACAATCTGAAGACCTTCGATGAGGTCATTCCAAGTACGACGCTGTTGATTGAAAATCCGATTGCGGTCATCGACAAGAACGTCGACAAGCACGGGGATCGACAAGTGGCGGAGGCGTTCGTCAATTGGCTCGAAACTGCGCCAGCCCAAAAGATCTATGAATCTGCCGGATTCCGTCCAGTCCTGAAGAGCCTGCAGGCGAGTGCGGCAAAGAAATTTAAGACGCCGGCACATCTGCTCACCATCAGCGAATTGGGTGGTTGGGATAAGATTAATCAACAACTGTATTCCACGAACGGAATCTGGAATCAAGTGTTGGCGGCGCAATGAGCAAGACGATAAAGAAGCGATTTACGTTTGCAACAGTTTCTGGATTTTTGCTTCTGCTCGTGGTGCTTCCGATTGGGTCCATTTTCGTCGACGCGTTTCAGGGAGGCTTTCACGCCTTCCTGTCCGCTGTCGCACAACCGATGAGCTTAGCGGCGTTGAAACTCACGGTGATCACGTCTTTGATTGCGGCGTTGATCAATACGATTGCAGGAACATTGGTGGCGTTCGGATTTGAACGCCATCGCATTCCCGGAAAAACGCTGCTCAACTCGGCGGTCGACATGCCGTTCGCCATTCCGACCACAGTCAGCGGTTTGACCTTTATTTTCCTGTACGGGCCAGCTTCGCCCATCGGGAAGTGGTTCGCGTCCCATGGCATTAAGCTGATGTTTTCTCCATTTGCCATTGTTCTTGCATTAGTCTTTATCACTTTCCCGTACACGATCCGATCCGTACAGCCACTGCTGGACGACTTGGACGGACGCATGGAGGAAGCGGCAAAGACGCTCGGTGCGTCGGGAGGAATGATCTTGCGGACGATTGTTCTTCCAACGGTTGCGCCAGGCGTCATCTCGGGGTTTACCCTAACGTTTAGCCGCGCGATGGCGGAGTTCGGTTCTGTAGTTCTGGTTTCTGGGAATTTGCCGATGCGGACACAGGTTTCATCCGTCTATTTGTACGGACTTTCACAAAACTATGACAACCAAGGGGCGGCGGCCATCTCGGTCGTGTTGCTCGTGATTTCCTTTATTGCTTTGGTGGCACAGTTCTACATCCTCCATCGGCAGCCTGGCGGACGTTCGACCGCAAGATCTTCGCGCATTCGCTGGTTTCAACGGGCCGACAGGGGGGTGGCTTGATGGCTCGGCGGGCAGGTTTGTTTGCTTTCGTATACGTGTGGTTCGCCATACTCATTGCGTTTCCCGTGGTCGGCATCTTGTTTGGAGCGTTCCAGTCCGGAGTTGGATCATTCATTCATCAATTGACAAATCCTGAAGCACTCTTCTCGCTCAAGTTGACCTTTGAGGTCACGGGATGTGCTCTCATTCTAAATACGGTGTTCGGGCTCATCATCGCGTTTGCCATCGCGTATCGGCAAATGTGGGGATGGCAAATCGCCAACGTCTTCGTCGACTTGCCGTTCGCCGTTTCGCCGGTGATCGCCGGGCTCGCACTCATTTTTGTGTATGGACCTAACACGTTCATCGGCGGCCTGTTGCAGAAAGGCGATATCAAATTGATGTTTGCCATGCCGGGCATGGTCATGGCGACCATGTTTGTGACGCTTCCGTTCGTCGTTCGCGAACTGGTGCCGACATTGCGGGAAGCGGGCAGATCTCAAGAGGAAGCGGCCAATACGCTCGGAGCTTCCGGGTGGCGGGTCTTTTGGTCGATCACGCTGCCGCAAATCAAGTGGAGTTTATTCTACGGGATGATCTTGACGATTGCGCGAGCGCTCGGCGAATTCGGTGCAGTGCTCGTCGTCTCCGGCAGCGTCATCATGTTGACCGAGACGGCGACGCTGTTTGTCTATCAATCTACGGTCAATGGAGACATGCAAGCGGCGTACGCAGTTTCCCTCGTCCTGGCGATCACGTCGTTCGTGATTCTGTTGATTCTGCAGTTCGTGAAGCGCAAGCAGGGAGTGAACCGCGCGTGAGCATTGAAATTCAAGATGTCGTCAAACATTTCCCTGGTTCCACGGTTGGGGCGCTCAATGGTGTCACGTTCACCGTGAATGAAGGAGAGATGATTGGTTTTCTCGGCCCAAGCGGCAGTGGCAAGACCACGTTGCTACGTTTGATTGCCGGCTTGGACACGCAGACGTCCGGTCATATTTCGATTCGTGGCCAACGAGTCGACCGAATCCCGCCGCAAAAGCGACAGGTGGGCGTCGTGTTTCAGAATTACGCATTGTTCAAGCACATGACTGTTTTTGACAATATTGCCTTCGGACTTCGCGTGCAACGCAGGAAATCGAGTGAAATCAAGAAACGTGTCATGGACCTGCTCGATCTCGTTCGACTGACGGGATTTGAGCACAGGTATCCTCATCAACTATCGGGTGGGCAAGCGCAGCGCGTCGCTTTGGCCCGCGCATTGGCTCCCGAACCGAGCGTATTGCTGCTCGATGAACCATTCGCTGCGATCGATACCAAAGTACGCCGCGAACTGCGCACTTGGGTTCGACAGATTCACGATGAAATTGGTATTACCAGCATATTTGTTACACATGACCAAGAGGAAGCGTTGGAAATCGCGGATCGGGTGCTGGTCCTGAACCAAGGCCGCGTCGAGCAATTTGATACCCCGGCGCAGGTCTACGATTCCCCTTCAAGTCTATTTGTTGCCGATTTTGTCGGGGAGTCCAACATCTTGGAGGGCGTCGTGGTTGACGGGATCGCCGAGATCGACGCATTGCAGTTCCAAGTGAAGGAGTACACGGATGGGCAACGTGTAAAAATCGTCTTTCGTCCCAATGAAATCCGCTTTGGAGACGATCTCTTTGGCCCCGGCCGCGTCGGGATCATTACTCGCATGACCTACAAGGGAAACTATTACGCCGTCGAGGTTCGGCTGCCCAGCGGGCGCCATCTTCAAGCGTATCTGGACCGAAACCTGGGCCAGCAGTACGAGATTGGTCAATCGGTGTCATTGAATATTGTCGATTTCAAGGTGTTTCAAGCGTGAATCGATTAGGGAGCCAGGGAGCCAGGGAGCCAAATAAGCGGTCCCAGGACGCTTAAGTGTGTCGAATCGTATGAACTGTGACGAATAAGCGGTCCACAGACGCTTAAATGGTTGAAGCCGCTC
>NZ_BCQI01000064.1 GCF_001544355.1 Alicyclobacillus acidiphilus NBRC 100859 | reverse complement strand
CCCGGCCTCGAAATAAGCAGTCCATGGCCGCTTATGGTGCTCCCTTCCTGTCCGATCACGCCCTCTTGCAACAGATAAGCGGCTCAAGGCCGCTTATCTGGGCCTGATGCGACGATTCGACAAGGATAAGCGGCTCAGGGCCGCTTATCCGGACGCAGCCCCGGGGCGATGCGGCCCAAAGCCACAGGTTCGCGCCGAATAGGCAGCCAGGCGGCGATTATGGCACTCCCTTCCTGTCCGATCACGCTGTCTCGCGACCCAACGCAGCGGATGCGCGGCCATCGAGCGAATAAGCGGCTCGGAGACGCTTATTCGGGAGAAGGCGGCGGCCCGGCCTCGAAATAAGCAGTCCATGGCCGCTTATGGTGCTCCCTTCCCGTCCGATCACGCCCTCTTGCAACAGATAAGCGGCTCAAGGCCGCTTATCCGGACGCAGCCCCGGCACGAACCACCGGCCCTCCGCCGCAACCCGCCCGCAACCCGCCTACGGCCGGGCGGGCCCCATCACGGGAGACCGAGGCGGCGGTGGGCTTCGGCGGGATCGTAGACCGCCCGTGCGCCGCCGATGAGGGGCGGGCGCGTCTTGGCGAGCGTGATGTGGGCCTTGCCGATTTCGCGCAGCCGCCCGCGCAAGGGTACGGCGACCGGCTTGAGGTGCATGCCAATCAGCGTGTCGCCGATATCGATGCCGGCGTCTGCGGCGACATGGGCGACGAGGGCGGGATCCGGCAAGGCCGCGTACGCGGCGGCTGCGACGGCGCCGCCGGCGCCGGGGACGGGGATGGCGGTGACCTCCGTGAGGTGGGAGCGGGTGGCGACGGCGCGATCGACGACCAAGCTCCGGTTCAAGTGCTCACAGCACTGAAAAGCGACGTCGCAGCCGACGTGGCGGGCGAACGTGAGGACGACGTCCACGATCGCGCGGCCCACGTCCATGGATGTGCTGGTGCCGATCCGCTCGCCCATGACCTCGCTCGTCGACGCGCCAACGACCAACAGGCTGCCTTGGCGCAGTTGCGCGGCAGCCTGCAGGTCCTCCAAAACCATGGCGAGTTGCTGGCGTATCGTCGATTCGTCAAAGTCCACTGCTGCCACGGCAATCCCTCCTCTTAGTCGGTGTGAAGTTTGGTGAAGGCGAGATCGATCATCTTCTCCAAAGACGCCGCGCACGCCTCGTAGGCTTCCGGTGAACCGCCGAATGGATCCGCCACATCGCACTCGGGTTCGCCGACGAAGGATGTCAAGGTGTGAATCTTGCTTGCGGCGTGCGGATACTGGCGGATCAGTTCCTCGCGATGGCTGTTGGCCATGGTCAGGATGAGATCCGATGTATCAATCAACTCCGGCGTCACGCGCTTGGAGGCATGTTTCTGGACAACGATATGCCGACGAATCAGCGCGTCTGTCGCGTAGTCCGTCATCGGCTGACCGGCCCCGGCGTACAGGCCGGCCGAGTCGATCTCCCACGGCAGCCCTGCCTCCGCGACACGGTGGCGCATCATCGCCGCGGCCATCGGACTGCGGCATGTGTTCCCTGTACATACAAACAGGATTTTCATCGTTTATGTCACCTTTGCCCGCATTCTGTATTCCCTAGTATAGCTCCCCACAAATCTTGGATGCAATTTGGCAAGCTTGGGGCGTCACGCGGATGGAGGACTCGTCAATGTCACTTACATGGCATGTACATGGCATTGAACATGCCGTTTACATCAGGAAGCCGATGCCGCAGCCAATCAAGACGACTGCGCCCAGCAGTTCGCCGTATCGGCCGATCGCGCTGCCGAAACGCTTGCCAATCACGAGGCCGACGCCGCACATGAGCGTGCTGACGAAGCCGAAGGAAACGGCCGATACAGCGCCGTACGTGGCGCTTCGCAAACCAAGGCTGAAACCCACCGAGAGCGCATCGATGGAAACGCTCGCGGAAAAGAGCACCATGGACAACAGATTGTCGACAACCCGGACCCGCTCTTCCTTGCCGAAGAGCGTCGTGTAGCCCATGTGCAGGCCGAGGCCAATAATCAACGCCGCACCGAACCAAGTCGCGATGTGGCCGAGGTATTGCCCGATGAAATCGCCAAAACCGAGCCCCAGAAAGGTGAAGACTACATGAAACAGGCCGATGCAGATGCACAACTGCAGCGCGGTCCGGCGGGAGATGGTGCCGAGTCCAATGCCAATGCTCAACGACAACGAATCCATGCCTAGCGCGAAGGCCATCATGAATATTTCGACGAGATCGTGAACGTGTGCCAGCCGAGACGCCCCCTTTATAGGACTAGTCCAATGTGTATGCGATGCCCGGACAGGCATGCATAAAAAGAACCGTTTTGAAACACGCTTCTCCGTGTGTGATATGGTCTTTTTTGGGAGGATTCTTGGCATGCGACACCCCGTCAAAAAAACGCTGCTCGCGTGCGTGATGATCCTGCCCGCGATCGCGATGGATGGCTGCGCACCACAGCATCCTGAGTCGCAGAATGCCGCGATCGCGAACGGGACTGGCGCCTTCGCATCGATGGTAAGCGCTGGACCAACCTTGCGCGGCCCTGTCCGGATGGTGGCTGTGCTTGACGCCAAACGTCTGCCTTCCGGGACCGTGCAATTGACGACAGAAAGCCAAAAGGATTCGGCGGTTGGAGAAAACGTCGTGGACTTGGCCAGTCCTGACGGCGTGTCGAACTTTGTCGCGAGCCGCTTTCCGAACGCGGTGATCCATGAAGTCGACGTGATGGACGAGTCAGGCCGCGCCATTCTAAAAATGTGGCCGTCGTCAGTCAATCAAGTGTCGACTTCGGTGAACGCGTCTGGGACGACATTCGCCCTTGGGCACACGCTCGCGGTGCCACCGCCGGGCGTCGTGCTGGATGGACAAGTGACGCCGCGCGCGGGCAAGAACGCGACTGAATCGGACAAGACGGACGCGGTGCTCAACGTGGCGGCGGAACAACTTGGAGCGCCATTCGTCTGGGGACATACCAAGGATCGAGGACAGCGCGGCTTTGACGCGGGCAATTTTGTCGCGTACGTGTACCGCCACGCGCTGGGCTACGACATGAGTGGAAACACCAACGCACAATGGGATACGGTTGGTGTCAGCGTGCCGACATGGGATCTGCGGCCAGGCGATCTCCTGTTTTTCGACAACGGCGCACATGTTGGCATCTATTGCGGCGACGACGAAATGTACCAGTGCGGCGGCGGAACCGGCAAAGTCTCAAAGATTTCGATAGGTCCCGACAGCGATTGGGGCAAGCGGCTCGACAGCGTGCGCCGAATGTACTAAAAACGCACAATCCGGATCTCGCATTGTCCCTGTTGATGAGAGATAATAGAGACAAATCGACAACAAGGCGGTGCGCAGAGTTTGGACAAGCAGCAAATACGACAAAACGGTATCTACGCCGCTGTCGCCGCAATCGTCATCGGGAGTTGCGTGTTCGTCTTCGTCGATCAACCGACTGGTTCAGCGCAGGTGATCAGCCCAGCGACGATAACCTCGCTGGACAATTCGACAAACACGGTCTCAAACACTTCGTCCAACGCTTCGTCGAACACGTCGAGCAAAGCAGTCGCGTTGGTTCCTACGACCGAGCCCGTATGGTCTCCGAACGAAACCATTGCGGACGCGCCCAATCCGCTGTTGAGTCCGGTATCGACAAGCTCCGGTTCAAGCGGTTCTAGCACATCTAGTTCCGAAACATCAGGCAGTTCCTCAGGCAGTTCGGAAGACGGTTCCGGCTCAAGCGGCGGATCAAGCAGCGGGTCAGAGTATGCCGGCGGAAGTTCATCCAGTTCGACCACGGGAACAGAGTCGGGATCCGGATCGGGATCGACAGGGACATCGACTACCAACTCGTCCAGCGAGTCAACGGGGAATGGAACCTCCGCGTCAAGTTCGAATGATACGTCGTCCTCTTCCGGCGCTGGCAGCCAGAACGCCTCCAATACGTCTGAAACGTCTGGCTATGGAGAGAATGGCACAGGATCGGGAGCAGCGACGGGATCAGGTACGAGTTCTGGCACGAACGGCGGATCGCCGTCGAACAATACATCCGCAACCGGATCGGGCAACGGCAGCGCACCATCTTCAGGAACGGGTTCCTCGACGTCGGGAGGTTCTGGATCGACGGGATCGACTGGCTCTACAGCCAATTCGACCTGGACCAATTCGTCCGGCTCGACACAATCGGGATCAGGGAGCAGCTTCAGTTCGAATAGTTCGGGAGCTGGTGCCGGAACTGGTTCTGGATCGACATCGACCGGCTCGACGGCGAGTTCGTCACCTGGGGTCATCACCTTGAACGGCAAATCGACAAACCAAACCGTCAACTGACGGACAATCAGAAATGGCGGAAGAGAGCCGTATTCGGCCCCCTTCCGCCACCTTACAATCATTCATCTATGTTCAAACCCCGAGTGATATTTCACTCAAGCGGATGTGCGTTGATTCTTCTTGGCTGCGGCCAAATACTCCTCAGCTTCCTTGTTGTCTTGGTGGACCAGTTTTTCCATTCGGCTGTTTCCAATCAACAAGGCACAACCAACGACAAGCACCAACGCAATCGTGACAATCTCGAGTCCCAACATCATGGCTATCATCTCCCGTTCATTACTTGCCGTGCACTAGGTATTATATCGGGATAGCCGGATGTCGTCCTGGATTGTAAGCGCGTTCGGATGAGTTGTCGCAGTTTGTTCGAATGCCCGCCTAATTTCCGTCATAATTTTTCAATATCCTACCAACACAACCCGACCCTCTGCGGCTTTCTGGAGGCGATTCATCACCGCGGTCCCGATGCCGTGGGCGGGATCGACACCATACACGAGCACATCTGTCGCCTCCGCTCTGTCAAACCTGCGAAGCAACTGATACAACGAGCGCGCGAGTTCCGCACTGTAATCGTCGGGCGGCAGCGCGCCGAGACGATCAGAAGGCATATGGATTTCATAGCGACTCAAAAAATCCCGCGGCGCGATGATGGCGGGCCGCATCTGCGGCCAGGGCCGACCGTCTTCGTCGAGCATGAATTCGCGCATGGCCGCGTAGATGGCTTCTTCCTCGCCCCACCAGACGTGCACCTTGGCGTCCGGCGCGTAGTGACGGTATTTCATGCCTGGTGCGAGCGGTGCGCCAGCGGGATCGAACAAGTGCCTGTCAAACACGACAGGGATGTCGATGACGCTGGCCAACATCTCTTGCGTGACGCCGCCCGGGCGAAGAATCACGGCGCGCTCTTCCTCGACAAGCAGCACAGTCGACTCGACGCCAAGCGCACACTCGCCGCCGTCGACCAACCAATCGATGTGCTCCGCCAAGTCCTCCGCGACATCGTCCGCCGTGGTTGGACTCGGCTTGCCGGACACGTTGGCGCTGGGGGCGGCCACAGGCACTTGCGCCTGTGCTATCAACGCCCTCGCGACCGCTCCCTGCGGCATGCGAACGCCAACCAAGTCGCGGCCCGGATGGACGGATGGCGCAATGTGCTCGCCTGCGGGAAACAGGATGGTCAACGGCCCGGGCCAAAATTGGTCGATCAACCGCCGCTCCGTGCCTCCCAAGCGATAATCGGACGGCAGCAGGCCATCGAGATCGTTCAAACTGGCGATATGGACGATCAGCGGATTGTCAACAGGACGGCGCTTCGCCGCAAAGATGCGGCACACCGCCGTCTCGTCGAAAGCATTTGCGCCAAGCCCGTACACAGTCTCCGTGGGAAACGCCACAAGCCCGCCTTGGCGCAAGGACATGCCCGGATCAGCCAACGATTTCGCCAGAGCGTCTGGGTCATCATTCGGATTGACGAAACAACGTCTCATCGTACATCCTCCTCATCGGAACAAGCCTCGAATCGCCTTGATCAACTCTTCACCGTGATCGACCGACCACATACGGACTTGCACGGATTGCTTGGTCCCGTCCGCCGCCTCCACCTGGATGGTTTCCAGCGGCGGCAAGTCTGGGAAGCTACCGGTGTTAGGAACGGCGTCCCCTTCCGTGATGTCGATGAAGCACAAGGGCGGGTAGAGCACGCACCACCAATTGGCGCCTTGCCCCTTGCCAATCACCAGGCGCAACGCCTCATAGTTTCCCGCAGGATAGACCGTATTACCATAGATCTTCGTTGGAAAGGGAACTTTTCCTACCTCTGCCGAAATCGGCTCGTACACGCCGTGCTGATGTTCAACGGTTTCCGCAAGCTGTTGAAGCTGCGGAACATGCGCCTCGACAATCGCCTTGGCCTGTGCTTCGGAGGTTGCATTTTTGACCAGCCCGCCGACTTCCTCGATGATGGCATCGCGAATGTCCAGCTTCAATTGCTGATCCGCCGGGCTGTCGCTGTTCGCGATGATCCGAAGGCGCAGGGCGTCCTGCGGAATCACGCCCGTATGCGGCGTCGCCACGCCGTGGATCAAGTCATCGTCCGTCTGCGCATCCACCGGATGCGACAGCATCGTCCTGCCGACACCAATCACCAGACCCGCCACACCAAGGAACACCATCCAGCGCTTCGAAATCTTCATCGAACATCCCTCCTGCCATCTCTAGCAGCAGTATGCTCAGAGACTAGCAGGCTTAAACCTGATTGATAGAAGATTTGATAGAGCGAGAATGATGGGGCCAAGCCCTGTGATTGGAGCCTACGATCTCGCCACCGCAACAACCCGAGCGACGTCCCGCAGATCGCGATAGATTTCCACCTGGAACGCACGCCACGCATCCGCGGAGAACAAGTCCGCGACCGATTGCCCCTGGTGATCTCCCACTTCCATCAGGAACGCGGCCGGACCGTCCGCGAATATGGCCGGCCCCAAATTGGCGAAAGCCCGGTAAAAGTCGAGTCCGTCGTCTCCGCCGTACAAGGCCATGCGCGGTTCGTAGTCCCGCACGGAGACGTCCAAGGCTGCCAATTCGTCCGAAGCTATGTACGGCGGATTGGAGACGATGAGATTGGGCCGATACCTTTGCCCCTTCGCCGCAGCCAACCAAGCGACGGCGTCCGCCTGCACCCAATCCACCTTCGCCGACAGCCGTTCGGCGTTGGCCCGAGCGATGCCCAAGGCTTCCGCCGACAAGTCGATCCCGACCACGCGTGCGGCCGGAGACTCGAGTGCCAGCGTGATCGCGATGCAGCCAGAGCCTGTGCCGACGTCGATCACGAAGCCGTCGGGCCGCCTCAGGTTCAGCCAGCGAAGCGCTCTGTCCACCAGCGTTTCCGTGTCCGGGCGCGGGATCAGACAGCCAGGCCGCACCGCGAACGGCCGGCCAAAGAAGTACGCTTCGCCTAGGACATACGCCAGTGGTTCGCCGTCGCAGCGGCGGGTTGCGAGGTCATGAACCGCCTGCAAGACGTCCTGCGGCGGCGGATCCGACAATCGCTGGAGCAGTTGCAGCCGGGAGATTTGAAGCACGTGGCAGAGGATCGCTTCGGATTCGGCTTGCGCCTGATGGCGGCGTTCGTCGGGTCCCAGCGCGCAGAGCGGCCCCGCTTGCTCGATGCGATTGGCAAGCTGGCGGATCAGTTGCGCGTACATTACGCTTCTGCCGCCTTCTCGAGCAGCGTCGCCCGATCCGCCACAATCAGCCCCTGCACCAATTCTTCCAGATCGCCGTTCAGCACGGCTTCCAGGCGATGCAAAGTCAGCCCAATGCGGTGATCTGTCACGCGGCTTTGTGGAAAGTTGTACGTGCGAATTCGCTCGCTCCGATCTCCCGTGCCGACCTGACTCTTCCGAGACGCCGCCTGTTCCTCCTGCTGCTCCCGCTGATACTTCTCAAACAGGCGGGCGCGCAGCACCTTCATCGCCTTCTCGCGGTTCTTGATCTGCGACTTTTCGTCCTGGCAGGAGACGACGATGCCCGTCGGAATGTGCGTGATGCGCACAGCCGACTGCGTCGTGTTGACGCTTTGACCGCCTGGGCCAGTCGAACAAAACGTGTCGATCCGGATGTCTTTCTCGTTGATATCGACTTCAACTTCTTCGACTTCAGGCAGCACCGCCACGGTCGCTGTCGACGTGTGGATACGTCCGCCGGATTCGGTCACTGGAACGCGCTGCACCCTGTGTGTTCCACTTTCGAATTTGAGTTTGGAAAAAGCGCCCTTGCCTTGAACAGACATCGTCACTTCGCGGAAGCCGCCCATATCGGTGTAATTCGCGTCAATGACTTCTGTCCGCCAGCCGTTTTCCTCCGCATACCGCTGGTACATCCGAAGCAGCGTACCCGCGAACAACGCCGCTTCTTCGCCGCCCGCGGCAGCCCGGATTTCCACAAAGACGTTCTTGTCGTCGTTCGGATCCTTTGGCAAGAGCAGAATCTGCAGCCTTTCCTCAAGCAACGCGCGACGTTCGTTCAACGAGTCAAGTTCAGCCCGTACGAATTCCCTCATGTCGTCGTCGAGCTTTTCCAGCAGCATCGCTTTGGCCTCTTCGGCGGCGTTCTGGACGTCCTTCCATTCGCGATACGCCTGAACGATCTCCTCCAGATCCGATTGCTCCTTGGCATACGTCCGCAACCGATTTGGATCGGACACGACTTCAGGATCGCACAGCAGGCCGCTCAATTGATTGTACCGCTGCTCGATGGCCGCCAAGCGATCAAACATCGCCATCACCTCCAATTCCATGACAAAAAAGCCAAAGTTGGCCACATCCAACCGCGCCACGCTCCAGAGCGGAAACAGCGAAATGCGACCAACTATGGCTTTGTCTGTACCCTGCCCATTACTGAGCTTGGGTCTGAATTCCGTACTTCTTGTTGAACCTGTCGACCCGGCCGCCAGCGTCGATCAACTTTTGCTTGCCCGTGTAGAACGGATGGCACTTCGAACAGATTTCAACGCGAATGCTGTCCTTGGTCGATCCGGTCTGGAACGTTTCACCGCAAGCGCAAGTTACGGTCACTGTATGGTAGGACGGATGAATGTCCGCTTTCATTGAATTCACTCCCATCACTTAAAGACACTGTTTTGTATTATAGCAGATATCTGCGCATCTGTCACGCATCATCATCGTCCCCAAAATATTTATCGGCGATTCATACAATGTGACTCGAAATTTCACTGGATAATATTGCCTTACCATCCAATGCCGCATACGCTTAGGTTGTACAACCACATTGTACTTCAATCCAGAAAGGGGACGATCTCACTGAACAAACAGCGCGCACTTGCATTGCTTGCTGGAATCGGAACGCTCATCACCATCGCCACACCCGTCTACGCGAACACAACTGCAGGCGGGACGACCGCAGCCAATCAGCCTGCTTCGGCAACGGTTCAACAAGCCGCCAGCCCGAACTTCGGCTTTCTGCCTCCGGATCCAATCGACGAAGAGGACGAATAAGCCTTCCACCTTCCCGCTCTCTGCACAGATTGCCCCCGGTTGCGACTGCCCTCGCAACCGGGGGCTTTTTGTCAGGTGGTCGCACTCACAGGCGCCGTAGGCGAGGCTGGCGGATTCGCCGGCTTCTTTTCGCGATTCAAGGAAAGGCTCTCGAGGAATTCCTTGTTGGTCTTATAGTGCTTAAACTTGCGGAGGAACATCTCGGTAAAGTCCGGATTGTCGCCCATCGACTTGCGGATGGCCCACATTTTCTCGAGCTCGTCTTTGGACAACAAGGCTTCCTCGCGCCGTGTGCCGGAGCGGCGAATGTCGAGCGATGGGAAGATGCGCTTCTCCGCCAGTTTCCTGTCCAAATGCAATTCCATGTTGCCGGTGCCCTTAAATTCCTCGTAAATCACATCATCCATACGCGATCCGGTGTCGATCAACGCGGTGGCGAGAATCGTCAGGCTGCCGCCCTCCTCGACGTTGCGCGCGGAACCAAAGAACCGTTTGGGGCGGTGGAACGCGGCGGGATCGATACCACCTGACAACGTGCGGCCGGATGGCGGAACAACCAGGTTGTACGCGCGGGCCAAGCGCGTGATGCTGTCCATCAGGATGATCACGTTCTGCCCGTGCTCGACGAGGCGCAAAGCGCGTTCCAGGACGAGTTCAGACACCTTGATGTGGTTCTCAGGCAGCTCGTCAAACGTGGAGGCGACCACCTCCGCCTTGACGGATCTCTGCATGTCCGTCACTTCTTCAGGACGTTCATCGATGAGCAAGACAAACATATGAACATCAGGGTAATTCGTCGCAATGCTGTTGGCAATCTCCTTCAACAGAACCGTCTTGCCGGCTTTGGGAGGCGCAACGATGAGTCCGCGTTGGCCGAAGCCAATCGGCGCAAACAGGTCAATCAACCTTGTCGCGATGCGATCCGGCTCAGTCTCCGTAACAATGCGTTCCGTCGGGAAGAGTGGCGTGAGCGCCGGGAAGTGCAATCGTTCGGCGGCAACGTCGGGGCTGTACCCATTCACCGCTTCCACATGGAGCAGGCCAAAATACCGTTCATTCTCCTTGGGCGGCCTTACCTTGCCCGTGACCAAGTCACCTGTGCGCAGGTCAAAACGACGAATCTGCGACGCTGCCACATAGATGTCCTCTTGGCTCGGGAGATATCCGACTGGTCTTAAAAAACCGTAGCCGTCTGGCATGATCTCCAGCACGCCAGCCGCGAGCATCAACCCATCCTTTTCTGCCTGCGCTTTCAAAATGGCGAAAATGAGTTCCTTCTTCTTTAATGTCCCATAATACGGAATTTGAAACTCTTTCGCATACTTGTAGAGCTCCGTCAATTTTTTCTCTTCTAGTTCCTTAATATCCAAGCTGTTCCCCCACAATCTGTTCGTGCGATCTTGCTTTGGCACATCAACGTCCATAAACAACCACGTGAAAATGAGCGGTTATCTCAGTCAATTTGAATTCACTCGCGCTGGGAAGTCAAAATATCTGTCGATGAGGCGTGGCACGTCACTCATTCACGATTTGTCTTCCAGTTACGTCTCTACAGGAAACGGGATGAGAGAGGTTGTTTTGGTGCTCATGTGAACATCGAGCACAGAAGGTTTCAATCTGTTTCAGTTTATGGTACGCATCCGCGAAATCAGATATGTGATCAGTATAGTTGTAGCTTCCTCTGGTTACAAGTGAAATTTGCTTAAGAAACAGGATTCCCCGGCAAAATGATCCGTAAACCACCTTACCCCTTCTGCAGCGTGTCCCAGTCGGCCAGATATCGTTCAATACCGCGATCCGTCAACGGATGCTTCACCATCTGTTCAAACACAAGATACGGCAAAGTCGCGATGTGCGCGCCGGCCTTGGCGGCCTGTGACACGTGAATGGGGTGGCGAATGCTCGCCGCAATCACCTCTGTGGCAATACCGTGTATACCGAAGATGCGACCGATCTCGGCGATCAGTTCGACCCCATCCACACTGATATCATCAAGCCGACCGATAAACGGCGACACGAAAGCCGCTCCTGCGCGAGCAGCCAACAACGCTTGATTCGCGCTGAAGATCAACGTCACTGCGGTTCGAACGCCTTGCGCGGCAAGCCGATGAACCGCCTTCATGCCTTCGATAGTCATGGGAACTTTGATGACGATGTTCTTATGTATTGCAGCCAAGGAAAGCGCTTCTTCCACCATACCCACCGCATCCAGGCTGACGACTTCGACCACAATGGGCCCGTCGACAACGCCCGCAATGTCTTGCAAAACTTCGACCGCGCTCTTCGGCCTTTTGGCAAACATGCGGTGATTTGTCGTCACGCCACTCAGGACGCCCATTGCAGCCACGCGTCTGATGTCATCGATGTCGGCCGTATCGATAAAAAACTTCAGAACCGTCACCCTCTCACACCCAGGACTGCGGCACTGCCTACGTCTCCAACTGTTCTTTGACCGCCTTGCGAAGCTCATCGATGTCGAACGGTTTCGTGAAGTGCGCGATGGCGCCCATCTCCATCGCTTCGTGGATTAAATCCAATTCGCCGTAGGCGGTCATCATGATGACCTTGGTGTCCACGTCGAGCTTGCGGATGTTGCGCAAAATTTCCAGCCCATCCATACCGGGAATTTTCATGTCAAGCAGAATCAGATCTGGATCGTCGCGCTGAACAATTTCCAGTGCAGTTTCGCCATTTGGTGCTTGGAAAACTTCGTATCCTTCTCGTTGCAAAACCTCTTGGAGAAGAACTCTGATGCCGAACTGGTCATCGACGACCAGCACCTTGTAAGCCATTGGATACACCCTCTTCTCAACCATCAACACTGGCACGAATAGTTGGTATGTTCGGCACGAACAGTTCAGAATCCTTTAACCAGTTATCCAATTGTGTAAGAGGGTGCATCAGATGGTAAATAGCACTGGATCGACAATTTAGTTGGACTCCGTCAGACCCTGATACTGCAAGCTCGCCGTCACAAACTCGCGGAACAGCGGCTGTGCCCGGTTCGGTCGAGACTTGAACTCGGGATGGAATTGAACGCCAACAAACCACCGATGCCCTGGGATTTCGACAATCTCCACCAAGCGTCCGTCGGGAGACGTACCGGTAATGGACAGGCCATGTTTTTCTAGTGTTTCCCGGAAGTCGTTGTTGAATTCGTAGCGATGGCGGTGGCGTTCGGAAATCCACTCGGTTTGATACGCCGCCTTCGCCCACGAGTCCTCGCGCAAACGGCAAGGGTACGAGCCAAGGCGCATCGTGCCGCCTTTGTCTTCGACTTCCTTCTGTTCCGGCAGGATGTCGATGACCGGGAACGGCGTCGCGGGATCGATCTCGCTCGTGTGCGCGCCTTCCATCCCTGCCACATGTCTGGCGTACTCGATCACGGCGATCTGCATGCCCAAACAGATCCCGAAGTACGGGATGTTGCGTTCGCGCGCGTAGCGGCAGGCGATGATCTTGCCTTCAATGCCGCGATCGCCAAAGCCGCCCGGCACCAAAATGCCGGAGACCCCTTTCAACAGCTCGTCCACATTGCTTTCCGTGACATCCTCCGAATGGACCCATCGGATGTCGACGTGGGTGTCGTTTTCGAACCCTCCGTGATGGAGCGCCGCAATCACGCTGGCGTACGCGTCAGGCAATGCGACATATTTGCCGACTACAGCGATTTCCACCCGCCGGTGCATCCGTTTAATGCGCTCGACCATGCGTTCCCACTCGGCCATGTCGGCAGGCGGCGCTTCCATGCCAAAGTGGCGAAGAACGATGTCGTCCAGCCCTTCTTCGCGGAGCGCAAGCGGCACTTCGTAGAGAACATCCGCGTCCCGCGCTTCAATCACACTGTCTTCGTCCGTATCGCAGAACAGCGCGATCTTGCGCTTCACATCGTCGCTCAGCGGAACTTCGGTTCGGCAGACGATGACGTTGGGGCTGATGCCGATGCTGCGCAACGACGCCACACTGTGCTGCGTCGGCTTCGTCTTGACTTCGCTCGCCATGCGCAAATACGGAATCAGCGTCACGTGAATGTAGAGGACGTTGTTGCGGCCAACCTCGCCCTTCATCTCGCGAATCGCCTCGAGAAACGGCTGGCTCTCGATGTCGCCCACCGTCCCGCCGATTTCCGTGATGACGATATCTGTTTCCGGAGTCGCCGCGTTCATGATTCGCTCTTTGATTTCATTGGTTACGTGCGGTATCACCTGCACAGTCGCACCTAGGTAGTCGCCGCGGCGCTCCTTTTGAATCACCGACCAATAAATTCGGCCGCTCGTAACGTTGTTCGCCTGGCTTAGGTTGTTGTCGATGAACCGCTCGTAGTGGCCCAAGTCCAGATCCGTCTCGGCGCCGTCATCCGTGACAAACACCTCACCGTGTTGGTATGGGCTCATCGTCCCTGGATCGACGTTGATGTAGGGATCGAACTTTTGAATCGTGACGTTCAGTCCCCGATTCTTCAACAAACGGCCAAGGCTCGCGGCCGTAATCCCTTTTCCCAATCCAGAAACCACTCCGCCAGTGACGAAGATATATTTCGTGCTCATGGAACGCGTCCTCCTCAAATCTGTTGCCTGCGGCCAGGCCAATCAAACACACAAAAACAGCGTTCCGGATGTATCCAGAACGCGGTTGGAAGCGGGCGAAGAGAGATCAGTCCTCTTCTTCCTCTTCGTCTTCCTCATCCTCGTCGAACAACGGCTCTTCTTCAAACTCTTCGTCTTCATCAAGGGCATCTTCGGTATCTTCTTCTTCTTCATCGACCGCTGCGTCGAATTCCGCATCTTCTTCCGTATCGACCGCGCCGAAGACCTCGTCTTCATCGAGCTCGTCGACGTCCTCTTCAAACTCTTCTTCGTCCTCGTCGTCGTCGCCGAATGCGTCTCCTGTTTTACGGACAAATTTCTTCGTGTTCGTTCGTTCGTTCGCACGATCCGTCGGATACCACCGATTGAGTCCCCAAACGTTTTGTCCGATGCAGACAAAACGACCGTCCACGTTAATTTCGGTAAACACGCGGGCAATGACTTCCGCGACCTCGTCGTCGGTCATTTTCCGGAGCGCCTGAATTTCTTTCATGATGTCACGAAAGTAAAGCGGCTCTTTATGTGCCCGGAGAATTTCATAAACCAGTTCCACCAAAGGCATTTGTTGGATCTCATGATCCGGCCGCGCCAGTGAGACTGCCATTCAATGACCCTTCCCTTCTCAACGGGGTTACGCAAATCACGGTCACCCTGTAACAAATACATGGATTATAGCACAGCTCTTTTGGCCGCGCCAATGACTTCTCGCAGTTATCGTCTGGAAAAATCCGGGGCGCGTTTTTCGAGAAATGCCGCCATGCCTTCGGTTTGATCCGGCGTCGAAAACGCCAATCCAAACAGTGTGGCTTCAAGCGATTGGGCTGCCCCAACTTCCAATTCCGAGCCATCGTACACCGAGCGTTTGACGGAAGCAAGGGCCGTCTTCGGCAACGCCTTCAACCGGTTGGCAATCTGCATGCCCGTTTCATTCAGTCGTCCTGCTTGCGCGACATGCGTGACAAGACCGTAGGACAGGGCTGTGTCGGCGGAAATTTTGTCACCTGTCAGCAAGAGTTCCAACGCCCTTCCTTGTCCAATCAGTCTTGGCAATCTCACGCTCCCGCCAAACCCCGGAACAATTCCAAGTGTGACCTCGGGCTGGCCCAGCATGGCGGATTCCTCCGCGATTCGGATGTCGCAGGCCATCGCAAGTTCGAGGCCGCCGCCCAGCGCGTAGCCGTGGATCAAAGCGATGGTGGGCACAGGCAAGCGCTCCAAGGCCGTGAAGACGCGCTGTCCGAGCCGGGCGAACGCTTCGGCTTCGAGCGGCGACAATTCCTTCATCTCCGCGATATCCGCCCCCGCGGCGAACGCTTTGCCCTCACCGCGGACGATGGCCACCCGCACGTCGGAGCGTCCCATCAGCATCGCCAAACAGGCTCCCAGTTCCGACAACATGCTCCGATTGATGGCGTTGCGGGCATTGGGCCGATTGAGCGTGATCCACGCCACTTGATCTTCCACCTCAAACCGCACCGATTGCTCATTCATCACCGTTTCCTCCCTCTTCCCAGCTATCGATTGGACACCTTGACGCCAGCCGCTTCGAGACGATCCCGCAGCCGTCTCGCGAAACCTGCCGGATTCGGCCCATCGCCGTGGAGACATACCGTATCCGCCTGCAATTCGACCCGCTCTCCGGTGCGCGCTATCACCCATCCCTCGAGGACCATTTGCAGGACCTGCTCACATGCCTCGTCCTCGTCGTGAAGGACCGCGTCCGGCCGGGATCTGGGCGTGAGCGTGCCGTCCGCTTCGTAACGCCTGTCGGCAAACACCTCGTGACACACCGTCAGCCCGCAGGCTTGTCCCATCGAGGCGAGCGCGCTCCCGGACGGCGCGTATAATTTCAGCCCCGTCGACACGTCCTTGACGGCATGCGCAATGGCTTTCGCCATCTCGGCGTCCACCGCCGCCACGTTGTACAATGCGCCATGCGGCTTCACATGGTGAAGCGCCACCCCCGCCACATCCACGAAGCCGCGGAGCGCGCCGATTTGATAGACGACGTGATCGTACACTTCGTCCGGTTTCATCTTCATCTCTCGCCTGCCGAAACCTTGCCGATCCGGATAGCTCGGATGCGCGCCAATCGCCACGCCCGCGGCAACCGCAAGCTGGACCGTCGCGCGCATGACCGTCGGATCGGACGCGTGAAACCCGCACGCGACGTTGGCCGACGAAATGAGCGGCATCAGTTCGTCGTCGCAGCCGATTCGGTACGGGCCAAAACTCTCGCCCAAGTCCGCGTTGAGATCGATCGATTTCATCCAGAGCCCTCCTTAGATGTCGCCTACATGCGTCTGAATCTCCATCATCAAGGCCTTGATGGCCGCGAAGCGCCGCTTGCGAAGCTGCACCGCTTCGTCCAACGCGACGCGGGTGAAACGAAGTCTGTCGCCTGGCCGCAATTGTGCCAACACCCGAATATCCGCGCCAATCACGGTCGCGATTTTCGCATAGCCGCCGGTCGTTTGACACTCAGGCAGCAGCACGATGGGCTCGCCTGACGGCGGTACCTGGACTGTCCCCGGCACCACAGGTTCCGAGCTCATGCTGCCCGCTTGCGACGGGACGTGGCTGCCTTTCAGTCGAATGCCCATTCGATCCGATCTCCCGTCCACCACGAACGTCGACGCCCAAAAGTGCCGAACCGCGTCCGCGTCAAACAACGGGTACTGCTCGCCTTCCATCGCCCGCAGCACAACGTGGCCGTCGGCATCGACGAGATCCGGCCGGAACACGTCCGGATCGATCCGCCACGGCGTCGACACCACACTCGCCGTTTCCTGGCGCAAGCTCCGTCCGTTCGGCGGTTCCGCCGTTTGGCGAAACGGCAGCCGATCCCCGGCAGAGAGCGGCCGCCCTGCCCAGCCGCCGATCCCGAACCGCGCGAGGGTACTCGCGCTGCCAAGCACGTCGTCGACGCAGAAGCCGCCGCGGACGGACATGTACAGCCGATAGCCTGATCTGGCCGCGCCAATGCGAAGGAGACTGCCCGCCGCAATCCACAGCGGGCGTCCCACGGATACAGGTTCGTCATCCACCCACACGGAGAAGTCACCGCCGCACAAGCCGACACACACAGGCCTATCGAACCGAATCTCAGGCCCGACCCCTGTGCACTCAAGCGCCGGCGTGTTCGGCGGATTTCCGACGATCGCGTTGGCCAGCCGCATGGCGTCGAGATCCAGCGCGCCGCCGACGGTCAGCCCAAGGTTGCGATAGCCCGTCCTTCCCGCGTCCTGCAGCGTCGTGTACGCGCCAGGCCGGACGACCGTCGCAACGCCGCCAACGCCGCCAACGCCGCCTGCGTCCCCGGCGATGGAACCGCCGCGGCTCACGCCGCCCATCCGTTGAACGCGATCGCCCATCGAGGTATGTTCCACATGTCTACGCCCGAAGGAGGTCATCATATTCCTCCTTTGTCACGCGCTGAAAGCGCACCAAATCGCCCGGCTGCAGCAGCGACGGCGAACTCAGCCCCGCGTCAAACAAGCGAATCGGCGTCCTGCCGATGATCTGCCATCCACCAGGCGTCGCGAAGGAGTAGATGCCCGTCTGCCGACCGGCAATCCCGACCGATCCCGCCGCAACACACGGCCTCGGCGTCGCCTTTCGCGGCGTCGCCAAACGCGCATCCAGACCCTCTAAATATGGAAATCCCGGCGCAAAGCCAATCACGGCCACCCTGTAGACGACACCTTCGTGCAAATGAACGGCCTCCTCGACAGACAAACCGGCGCCGCGCGCGACCTCCTCAAGATCCGGCCCCAGTTCGCCACCATAGCAGACCGGAATGGTCACGATATCCTCAGCGGAGCGACGATCCAAGCCCACTGGAGCAGCTTCATCCTCCTGCGAAAAACACGCCGCTTTCGCGCGCGCCAACAGCTCGCGGGGTTCCACGGCAAGCGCGTCGTAGTGAAGTGCGACGCTGTCGTAGCCCAATGTCCATTCCAGCACGCCGAGATTTTCCCAAAAGACCACCTCCAAGCGGCGTACCAAGTGCAGCAACCTGTCCAACAATTCGGGCGCAGGCAGGCGCAACCGAATCAACAGGGCCTGATCGCCCATCCAATGAAATTCCACCTGCGATTCCGAAAGCGCGTGTGTCAAGCTCGGGTCCCCCCCATCTCGCTTCCATTCTAGCGGATCGAACAACATAATGGATGTACCACTGAAGTGGAAATCTCTCTGCCGGGAGCCTGAGCCCTATGACGCAGCCTGATTGTGAAGAACCTGAGGGGACGGATTGCGGGGATCGCGCGAAGTGCGCGGGTGGCGCGGATCGCGCCCGCTCCGGAGCGACTGTGACCGTGCTTGTCCCAGCCTACAATCGCGAACGCTATTTGTCCGACGCGATCGAATCCGTGTTGGCGCAAACGTACCCGCGGTGGAAGTGTATCGTGATCGACGACGCGTCCACGGATCAAACCCGCGAGATTGCGCTCGCTTACGCCGATTCCGATCCCCGCATCAAAGTCCTGGGACTCCCGCAAAACCGCGGGTTGGGACTCGCGCTGCAGGCCGGCCTGGAACGCGTGGCGACGCCCTACTTTGTCATTCTCGACAGCGACGATTGGCTCGCGCCCACCGCTGTCGAACACCTCTACACAGCGATGGAGGCTGCCGGCGACACGGTCTCGCTCGCGTGCGCCAACGGCGTCAACTGGCACGAATCGCCGGACGGCCAGCTCGTTCGCGGCGTTACCCAGCGCGGCCGAGCCTTCACGGATCAGTACGATTTCTTCCAATTCGGCCCCAACCTCGTACCGCGCTTTCTGCGCACCCAGACCGTTCGCGAGGTAGGCGGCTTCGAAGACGATCCCATGACCCACGGCCGCTACTTCGAGGACAAGCTGCTCTTGCTCAAGCTCATCCACGTCAGCAACTTCATCTACGTCGACGAGGATCTGTACCACATCCGGCATCACGGATCGAACATGACGCGGCCAGAGGCGAGATCGAAATTCATCGAGATCAAGCGATATTTCTACGAACAAACGATGCGAGCGTGGGGAGACGAGTACGACATCGAGTGGCACGTCCATCCGGAGGGCTGGCTGGACGTGAAGGCGCTGCACCCGAAGCAAAGGTGAGGATGGAAGGGACCGGCGGGATGGGGGCGGGTGCGATGGGGGACGGCGTGATCGGGCGGTGGCCAGCCGC